>NZ_JBYTED010000022.1:0-513 GCF_058792175.1 Bacillus sp. EB106-02-03-XG38 | reverse complement strand
CCACCGTACATATATACAATCTATTTACGTTAGTATTGTATATTTTTTTGCTTGTAAAAGGTTGATCGCTGCGTTCAAATCTCTATCCATTACATTGCCACATTCACATGTATATACTCGGTCAGGTAGCTTTAAATCCGCTTTCTTTTGACTGCAACATGAGCATAACTTTGACGATGGATAAAACCGGTCTACTTGACGTAATTCAATTCCATATTCCTCACATTTCGTCAAAAGCCACGTTTTAAAAGCAAAAAAAAACTGCTTGGCAATTGTTTTAGATAAATGTTTATTCTTCATCATACCTTTCACATTCAAATCTTCCACTGTAATAAACGTTGGCTTGGTTTTCACCACATTCGTTACAATAGACTTTACATACTCTATTCGAATATTCGCTAATCGAGCATGCAACTTTTGCACTCTAAGAACATTTTTATCTATATTCACTCTTTTATTAGTAACAGATTTTTCACCTCTCTTTTTTAGATTTTCAAATTTACGTGCTAAAGA
>NZ_JBYTED010000020.1:0-1639 GCF_058792175.1 Bacillus sp. EB106-02-03-XG38 | reverse complement strand
TTCACGTTGTTTGTTTCGTTCAGTTTTCAAAGAACTACTTGGTCGCTCATTTGCGACTTCCTTATGTTAACATCTTCGTTAGTTAATGTCAACTAAGTTTTTCATTTCGTTTGTCGCTTTCGACGTTAATGTCATCGGCGACTTGTTCTATATTACACCTCTATACTCTAATCGTCAACACCTTTTATTCAATTAATAATAAAAATAATTTCAAAGGTATTTTCATTATTCGTTTCCGCTGTTTCTATTTCAACGAAATAAAGAAAAGGACACCCTATTACACAAGACATCCTTTTCATTAAACAGTATGTACATACTCTTATAAACTCAACATTTTTCATTCTCTTTAACTTTTCGATCGCCTAACATAAATAAATCAATTAACTTACGTTTATCTGCCCATATCACTCCAAATAAAACTAAGCTACCACCTATTACTATTCTCCATGTTAAAGATTCATTTAATAGAACAATGGAAGCAACAATACTTATTAACGGTAAGGCATTTAAATATAATCCACTTACTGATGCCGAGACTGTCTCTAATGCTCTATTCCAAAACCAATACGCTAAAATTGTTGCCCCAATAACAAGATATATTACACTTAGTCTAGCATTCCATGTTTCAATCTTCGGAAAACCGTAATAAAAAGTTTCCGCCATTGCAAATGGTAACAGAATAACAGCTCCAATAATTAAAGTTAATGTTGTAAAAACATTGTTTGATAGATACTGTTCTTGTTTTGGCCTTTTCAGCAATACTGTATAGAAAGCAAATAAGAAAGTACTTAATAAAATAAGAGTATCTCCTATTAAAGATACCTTTTGATCTCCATTGCTAGATGGGATTGTAATAAGAAGTACTCCAACAGCCCCGAGTACAATACCGATCCAATAATTAAACTGAATTTTTTCTTTCAAAAAGAACGCTGAAAAAAGAATTGTAACTAAAGGTAAAGCAGCATCAATAATACTAACATGCAATCCACTTGTTAAAGAAATACCGTAGGATGTGAACATAAAGTAACCAGCTACACCTGTAAAAGATAGTAAACTCATCCTTTTCCATGGTACTTGTTTATGTACAACCGATCTTTTTAATTCTTTAAATGAGAATAGTAAACAGATCCCACCAGCAAAGAAAAGGCGAATAAATAACAAAGTAAATGGTTGAATAGATTCTAGCGCCCACTTTGTTGGTGCAATGGCTGTCCCCCATAGCATAACAGCAACTAATAACATGCATATTTCTTTCATAATCCCCCACACCCATCAAAAATATATGTTAACTATCTTAATTATAGATTTTTTCTTATGTGAAATCCTTTGAAAATAAAAAAACGTATGTAAAAAACAACTGAATAACTATTTTCCACATACCGCTTTCATATAAAAGGTAATTCTTACCTTCATCTAGTATCCAAATGCATTACTTTATATCCCTTTACTCGATCATCGTCCAAAATTCATCTAAAACAATCTCTATTTCATTTTTTGCCCCTCTTTAAGATTACTAAATAAAAATAAACACAAAAAAACCTAAGTCGAATCGACTTAGGTTTTTGCTTGGCGACGTCCTACTCTCACAGGGACAAGGTCCCAACTACCATCGGCGCTAGAGAGCTTAACTTCCGTGTTC
>NZ_JBYTED010000019.1:0-2426 GCF_058792175.1 Bacillus sp. EB106-02-03-XG38 | reverse complement strand
GTTAAGCTCTCTAGCGCCGATGGTAGTTGGGACCTTGTCCCTGTGAGAGTAGGACGTCGCCAAGCAACTGTAAGACGGGTCAGAATGACTCGTCTTTTTTGTGTTTCTAACTTCTAATCAGCCTCAAGTAAGTAATCCTTATTCTTTTGATCCCCTCATATTCATTTTCTTTCATTATTTTTGATCTGTAGTTTAAGATTTTCTATTTTATTTTTTGTAGAAGCGATCTGTCGGTATGTTAAAATAGTGCAGTTGTTTTTTGAGTACTTGAATATAAGAAGATATAATTTTAAAAAGGAGATAATATGAAAAAGATAGGTGTAATTACTATAGTAGTTTTAGTCCTTCTAGCAATTACTTATATGTTAGTCGGGAATTATTTTTATAATTATGCGTTGAATGCGAAACAAAAGAAGGAATTTTTAGAGGATAATCCTCATTTAGTAGAAACAGTGAATGCATCGGGAGGTGTGTTCGCTACAAATGAAGAAAAGGATGCGAGCTTTGTATCCAATCATAAACCTAATACACGAAACATAAATTCTTTCGATAAGTTGAAATTAACAGGTTATGAATATATGAATGAACAATCTAGCCATAAATGGGCAATTGTAGTTCATGGATATGATAGCAGGGCATCGAAAATGACGAAATATATCCGAAATTTTTATGAACAAGGCTATAACGTCATAGCGCCAGATCTTCGTGGGCACGGAAATAGTGAAGGCGATTATATAGGGATGGGCTGGCACGATCGTAAAGATATTTTGATTTGGATTCAACAAATTATAAAGAAAGACCCTAATGCTGAAATAGCACTCTTTGGTGTTTCAATGGGCGGGGCAACTGTAATGATGACTTCAGGTGAAGAGTTACCTTCTAATGTGAAAGTTATTATTGAAGATTGTGGATACTCAACTGTTATTGATGAATTTACTTATCAACTAAAAGATTTATTCCACTTGCCAAAGTTTCCTGTTATGAACGCGGCAAATACAATTACAAAATTAAGAGCTGGATATGATTTAGAAGAAGCTTCAGCTGTAAAACAAGTAGCGAAAAGTAAAACACCGATGCTATTTATTCATGGGGATGCCGATACATTTGTTCCTTATGAAATGTTAGATGAATTATACAATGCTGCAAAAGTAGAAAAAGAGAAATTAATTGTTCCAGGTGCTGGACATGGAGAAGCTGAGAAGATAGATTCAAATAAATATTGGAATACGGTATGGAAATTCGTAGGGAAGTATATTCCGGCGTAAAGTTGTTTCATGTTTATATACGATAATCAGAGGGATAATAGTTTATTCTTTTGATTATCGTTTTTTTATTAATCAGGTATCTACTATATGAAGGGGATAGAGCAAAAACTTTTGAATTCCTTAATCTCAGTGCTACAATGATTGAAAACTATATGTTAATGAGGTGTTTCTATGAAAATTGAAGTATGGTCAGATTTCGTATGCCCGTTTTGCTACATTGGGAAACGTAGATTAGAAATGGCTTTAGAGCAATTTCCGCATAAGAAGGACGTTGAAGTTGAGTTTAAAAGTTTTGAATTAGACCAAAATGCTCCAATCTATTCTGGAACAAGTATTAATGAAGTACTCGCATCAAAGTATGGGATTAGTATTGAAGAAGCTAAGCGTAATAACGTACAACTAGGAAATCATGCAGCGAGTATGGGTTTAAGTTTTAACTTTGATGAGATGAAGCCGACGAACACTTTTGATGCACATCGTCTTGCGAAGTTTGCAAAGGATCAAGGGAAAGAAAAAGAGATTACGGAAAATCTCCTTTTTGCATATTTCACAGAATCGAGAAATTTAAGTGATGTAGATACGCTTGCTACTATTGCTGAAGCTTCAGGTTTAGATAAACAAGAAGCTTTACGTGTTATTCATGATAAAAGTGCATATGCAAATGATGTTAGAATTGATGAAGCAATTGCCCAGCGATATCAAATTTCAGGAGTACCTTATTTTATTATTAATCAAAAGTATGCTATTTCAGGTGCACAACCACTTGAAACTTTTGTTGGTGCACTTCAGCAAGTGTGGGAAGAAGAGAATCCAACACCTAAGTTACAAGAGCTTTCTTCAGAAGGTGGAAGCGATATGTCTTGTACGGATGAAAGTTGTTCAGTACCTTCAAAAGAACAATAGTTTTTATAATGGAATAGCAACCCATAGAGTATTTTATGGGTTGCTTATCTATTCTTATAGAAGAGGTATATAAATAGATAATGTAAATAGGATTTATAAAAAATGAAGTTTTTTATAAAAACATGTTGACGATTAGAGTATAGAGGTGTAATATAGAACAAGTCGCCGATGCAATAACACAGAAAGCGGCAAACGAAATAAAAAACTTAGTTGACATTGAAAGATGAAGATGTTAACATAAGGAAGTCGCAAATGAGC
>NZ_JBYTED010000018.1:0-2986 GCF_058792175.1 Bacillus sp. EB106-02-03-XG38 | reverse complement strand
CATATTATATGGTTAAGTCCTCGATCTATTAGTATTCGTCAGCTCCACATGTCACCATGCTTCCACCTCGAACCTATCAACCTGATCATCTTTCAGGGATCTTACTAGCTTACGCTATGGGAAATCTCATCTTGAGGGGGGCTTCATGCTTAGATGCTTTCAGCACTTATCCCTTCCGCACATAGCTACCCAGCTATGCCCTTGGCAGAACAACTGGTACACCAGCGGTGCGTCCATCCCGGTCCTCTCGTACTAAGGACAGCTCCTCTCAAATTTCCTACGCCCACGACGGATAGGGACCGAACTGTCTCACGACGTTCTGAACCCAGCTCGCGTACCGCTTTAATGGGCGAACAGCCCAACCCTTGGGACCGACTACAGCCCCAGGATGCGATGAGCCGACATCGAGGTGCCAAACCTCCCCGTCGATGTGGACTCTTGGGGGAGATAAGCCTGTTATCCCCGGGGTAGCTTTTATCCGTTGAGCGATGGCCCTTCCATGCGGAACCACCGGATCACTAAGCCCGACTTTCGTCCCTGCTCGACTTGTAGGTCTCGCAGTCAAGCTCCCTTATGCCTTTGCACTCTACGAATGATTTCCAACCATTCTGAGGGAACCTTTGGGCGCCTCCGTTACACTTTAGGAGGCGACCGCCCCAGTCAAACTGCCCACCTGACACTGTCTCCCGGGTCGATAAGACCCGTAGGTTAGAATTTCAATACATTCAGGGCGGTATCCCACCAGCGCCTCCACCGAAGCTAGCGCTCCGGTTTCAAAGGCTCCCGCCTATCCTGTACAAAATGTACCAAAATTCAATATCAGGCTACAGTAAAGCTCCACGGGGTCTTTCCGTCCTGTCGCGGGTAACCTGCATCTTCACAGGTACTATAATTTCACCGAGTCTCTGGTTGAGACAGTGCCCAAATCGTTACACCTTTCGTGCGGGTCGGAACTTACCCGACAAGGAATTTCGCTACCTTAGGACCGTTATAGTTACGGCCGCCGTTTACTGGGGCTTCAGTTCAGAGCTTCGCTTACGCTAACCCCTCTCCTTAACCTTCCAGCACCGGGCAGGTGTCACCCCCTATACTTCGCCTTACGGCTTCGCAGAGAGCTGTGTTTTTGCTAAACAGTCGCTTGGGCCTATTCACTGCGGCTTTCCGTTAAGAAAGCACCCCTTCTCCCGAAGTTACGGGGTCATTTTGCCGAGTTCCTTAACCAGAGTTCTCTCGCACACCTTAGGATTCTCTCCTCGCCTACCTGTGTCGGTTTGCGGTACAGGCACCTTTTATCTCGCTAGAAGCTTTTCTTGGCAGCGGGGAATCAAAGACTTCGCTCCATAAGGAGCTTCCCCATCACAGCTCAGCCTTCACGATAAGCGGATTTGCCTACTTATCAGCCTAACTGCTTGGACGTGCACAACCAATCGCACGCTTCTTCTATCCTTCTGCGTCCCTCCATTGCTCAAACGATAAAGAGGTGGTACAGGAATATCAACCTGTTGTCCATCGCCTACGCCTGTCGGCCTCGGCTTAGGTCCTGACTAACCCTGAGCGGACGAGCCTTCCTCAGGAAACCTTAGGCATTCGGTGGACGGGATTCTCACCCGTCTTTCGCTACTCATACCGGCATTCTCACTTCTAAGCACTCCACCAGTCCTTACGGTCTGACTTCACTGTCCTTAGAACGCTCCCCTACCACTGATACCATTGGTATCAATCCGCAGCTTCGGTGGTGTATTTAGCCCCGGTACATTTTCGGCGCAGAGTCACTCGACTAGTGAGCTATTACGCACTCTTTAAATGGTGGCTGCTTCTAAGCCAACATCCTAGTTGTCTAAGCAACTCCACATCCTTTTCCACTTAATACACACTTTGGGACCTTAGCTGGCGGTCTGGGCTGTTTCCCTTTTGACTACGGATCTTATCACTCGCAGTCTGACTCCTAAGGATAAGTCATTGGCATTCGGAGTTTGACTGAATTCGGTAATCCGATGAGGACCCCTAGTCCAATCAGTGCTCTACCTCCAAGACTCTTACACTTAAGGCTAGCCCTAAAGCTATTTCGGGGAGAACCAGCTATCTCCAGGTTCGATTGGAATTTCTCCGCTACCCACACCTCATCCCCGCACTTTTCAACGTGCGTGGGTTCGGGCCTCCATTCAGTGTTACCTGAACTTCACCCTGGACATGGGTAGATCACCTGGTTTCGGGTCTACGACCACGTACTAAACGCCCTATTCAGACTCGCTTTCGCTGCGGCTCCGCCTCTTCAGCTTAACCTCGCACGGGATCGTAACTCGCCGGTTCATTCTACAAAAGGCACGCCATCACCCATTAACGGGCTCTGACTATTTGTAGGCACACGGTTTCAGGATCTCTTTCACTCCCCTTCCGGGGTGCTTTTCACCTTTCCCTCACGGTACTGGTTCACTATCGATCACTAGGGAGTATTTAGCCTTGGGAGATGGTCCTCCCAGATTCCGACGGAATTTCACGTGTTCCGCCGTACTCAGGATACATTCAAGAGAGAACGAAGTTTCGACTACGGGGTTGTTACCCTCTACGACGGACCTTTCCAGGTCGCTTCGTCTACCTCGTTCCTTTGTAACTCCGTATAGAATGTCCTACAACCCCAAGAGGCAAGCCTCTTGGTTTGGGCTATGTTCCGTTTCGCTCGCCGCTACTCAGGAAATCGCATTTGCTTTCTCTTCCTCCAGGTACTTAGATGTTTCAGTTCCCTGGGTCTGTCTTCCTTACCCTATGTATTCAGATAAGGATACCATACCATTACGTATGGTGGGTTTCCCCATTCGGAAATCTTCGGATCAAAGCTTACTTACAGCTCCCCGAAGCATATCGGCGTTAGTCCCGTCCTTCATCGACTCCTAGTGTCAAGGCATCCACCGTGCGCCCTTTCTAACTTAACCAAACTAAAAATTAAAAAATATGAGCTACACTGTTATCTAGTTTTCAAAGAACATAC
>NZ_JBYTED010000017.1:0-3882 GCF_058792175.1 Bacillus sp. EB106-02-03-XG38 | reverse complement strand
CGACTTCCTTATGTTAACATCTTCATCTTTCAATGTCAACTAAGTTTTTTATTTCGTTTGCCGCTTTCGACGTTAATTTCATCGGCGACTTGTTCTATATTACACCTCTATATACTAATCGTCAATACCTTTTCCTAAATATATTTAAGTTAATATTTTTACACTCTATAGCCTAGAGAAGAATCTATAAAGATTGCATTACCAGAAAAATATCTTCTACATCTCTTTAATTTCCTCTTCCAAAATATAGCCAAGCTAGCTTGTTACCTGTAGACTTAATTTACATGGAAGTTTCTACTCAGTGAAACAAACCATTGTAATGAATACTAATATGTAATTTTAAAATTATCCCCTCTATGAGAAACAATTAAGGATATACGTATTCTTATAATAACAACAATACAGAAATTCATAATAAACTTATAAACTATTCTAATTATAGAATTCCCCTTATATGAAGTAGTCCTCACTTATCTGTTTACTCGTAAATATATATAAATATACTTACTAACTAAACTGCGTACTAAAGTATCCGCCTTATATATCTTTCATCTTTAGGATCAGCCTAGTGGGAAGAACCTTTATATCCTTTTAATAGAGATTTAAAGTATGCAACTAAACTACATTCGAGATCCAAACCGATTAATAGAATTTCTTTTTTAGCATATATACCGGGTTAAAAATACGTACCACAATTGATCGAGTGTACCTAACACAAGAAAGAGAACGAGTGTTCTTTTTTGACTTATATCACCTTTTTATAACAATTAAGTATGTTTATCCTATACCTATAGCATGTAATTTTATTTTTTCTATTCTATCTATCCTTCATTTTGAAATACATACAGAATTACAAATTCATATATTTCTAGCTACAAACCTAAGATCGCAATATAAAGTGAAACTTTAATCAGTGGGGTTTTCTTCATCCCCCACTGATTATTAGTCCTCACCAATCGGACTTTAATGGGCAGCCCGACCCCCACCTAAATTCTTTTCTTTCGCTGAATTTTGAGGTGAGGGGTCTTACTGCCCATTAAAGCGAGATAAAAAGAGCCGGAATTTCTACACTAAGAAAAATCCAGCTCTTATTTTCAAGCCACAACCAAAATCATTTAACTTCCTCGCTACAATTGAATTCCCTCACAATAACTACATGTAAGATAAAATGTCTATTCAATATCCACTACTCCGCTGTGCTGAAGGTGAATGTATCATATCTATCACCGTATGATATAGATTTTCTGGATGTTCAGCTATTCGGTGACATAAATACAAGTACCACTCTTTCCCGTAAGTCAAATATACTCGAGCGTTACGTCCCTTGTTTTTCAAATCACTTAACATATCCGAACGAATTCCATATAGCATTTCTATTTCTACATTAGATTGACTAAAATATTGACGTCGCTCCATCTCTTTAATAAGGATTTCATCATGTGTAGCTATAGATACAGGGTGATTATTTTCGACTAGTTGTTCCACAATCTGAAGATACTGCTGATTTAAATCAGTTGACCTCGGCATAGCAATATCTGAGGCTTCTTGATAAGCACCTTTCACAACTCTTATTTTCCCCGGATAATGTAGGAGTCCTTGAATATCATTGTTCGAGCGATATAAATGTGCCTGAATCGTTATCCCTACATTAGAATATTGCTCAGTTGTTTTTTTATAAATAGAAAGAATATCAGTTGCTTTAGATGATTCTTCCATACTTATCATAAGGGTAGTTCCATGTACTTTCGCCTTTTCTGCCAGCTCCATTAAATGAAGGTAAGATATTTCTGGGTCTATAGATAATCCAATATGCGATAAATCGAGTGATACTGTTTGTTTTACCGGTAGAGCACCCACATCCTCAATAAGATTCAAAAACTCATTTTTTACTTTATAACATTCCTTTATATCTAGAGTATTTTCCCCTATGTATTCTAGTGAAGTATGATAACCTTTTGTAATTAGTTTATTTGCTATTACAATCCCCTCCTGTCTCGTTTCTCCGGTGACAAAGCGTTTGGCGGCTTGTAATAATAGCGCGTAGAGTTCGGTGGATTGTTGTACATAGGATTTTATATGTTCATTTCGTGCAATCGATTTAAATGCCTGAGCTACTTGTAATTCTGATTTAGTCATCACATTTTCATCTCCTTTAGAACTATTTGATCCAACTATAGCATGCTAAAATGGTTCGTATTAGTACCATTTTAGCTAAACTTTTATGGTACCATTTTTGATGAAGGGAGTACTTATATGCTTTGGATACCTATTGATCGATCATTAGATATAAGTTTAATTCGACAGGTTTATCACCAAATACGTGAACGAATATTAAATGGAGAACTACAACCCGGAGAAAAATTACCATCAACACGGGAATTATCTTCTGAGTTAAGCATATCTAGGAATGTAATTTTAGAAGCTTATGATCAATTATTTTCCGAAGGTTTTTTAGTCGCCCGACAGGGAGCCGGGACATTTATTGCCGAAGGGGCTTATTTAGAACAACGTAAAAAATCAACTTTAATTGATTCTTTCTCTTGGTGTGAAGAAACCAACAAAGACAGTAACATCATTAACTTTCGTTCAGGGATACCAGCATTAGACTTATTTCCACGTAAGGGATGGGCAAAATTGTCGCACACCATATGGAATGAAACATCGCCTTCTACGTTTGGATACGATATTCCCGAAGGGCGTCCTGAATTAAGGAAGGTTTTATCACGCTATTTACTAAAAACAAGAGGAGTGTTTTGTCATCCAGAACAATTAGTGATTACTTCGGGGGCAACTCAAGCTTTAACACTTGTTTCTAAATTACTTTTGTCAACAGGCGACGAAGTACTAATAGAAGATCCCATCACAAATGACATTCAAACAATTTTTAAAAATTCAGGAGCCTCCCTTTACCCTATACGAGTTGATGATAATGGGATGGATACATCCTTGCTGCCTACAAATAAAAAACCAAAATTCATCTTCACTACTCCTTCTCATCAGTTTCCTTTAGGAGGAGTGTTACCGATTCAACGACGAGTTCAATTGATTAACTACTCAAGAAAAACAGATTGTTATCTCATTGAAGATGATTATGACAGTGAATTTCGATATGAAGGCTCATCTGTAAGTTCATTACAAGGATTGGATCCCGAGCGCGTCATATATATAGGTTCATTCAGTAAAATTTTATCACCAGCCCTTAGGCTAGGATACTTAGTTCTTCCCTCACACCTGATTGAAAAATGTCGCCAGGTAAAATGGTTTTCAGATCTACATACACCTTCTTTAAATCAACTTGTTCTTGCTAAATTTATTGCCGAAGATTATTTGGAACGGCATATTATGAAGATGAAAAAAATCTATAAAAATCGAAGAAACTTCCTTATCCAACAATTAAAATTAGCATTCTCAAATGGGATCAATATTTCCGGCTATTCTACAGGATTACACATGATTGTTGAATTCAATCATGTTCAATTCACAAAAGAGTTACTCAAGGAAATCGAACAACTCGGAGTGAAAGTATATCCCGTGGAAGAACACGCCATAAAAAAAGGGCAACATCATAATCGTATTATTATAGGATATGGACATTTAACAAATAAAGAAATAAACGAAGGTATAAGTAGGCTACAGAGGGCAATATCTCGTGTATATTCTCGTTAACAAATGGACAGTCAACAAACTTGGCCATATTTTTCTGGAAATATGCTGTTTAGATGTGAAATCATAATAAAATAAAGGTGTTTCTTGCTAGATAAACGTACTCATAGAACCGATATTAATTACAAGATTATTTCATTACACACAAAAAAGACGAGTCATTCTGACTCGTCTTACAGTTGCTTGGCGACGTCCTACTCTCACAGGGACAAGGTCCCA
>NZ_JBYTED010000016.1:0-5918 GCF_058792175.1 Bacillus sp. EB106-02-03-XG38 | reverse complement strand
AACTTTGTTGCCATTTCTTCCAATTCGCAAAGTACAGATACAAAATATCTTCCTGCTCTTTGATATACTGTGCCACTCTTTACAGTTGCATTTTTAGGGATATACCCATATTCTTTTAACCTTGTCCAACCAATTGTGGGGATTTTTACTCTATGTCTTTCTACTGTCCAATCTGTTTTGTTGTTTTTCGGAAAGTAGCACTTCACATCTTGCTTCCTCTTTTTTTTATATCGTGGAAACTGAGATAAACCTTTAAAAAATCGCTTAAAAGCTTTATCTCCATTCATAATCGCTTGTTTTACCGCTTTGCTCGACACTTCTTTAATCCACTGATCACACTCTTTTGTATGAATGTTGTTTAGCCATTTGGAAAAGTCATAGCCACTAAGAAATTTCCCCTCCGACTCATATGCCTCTTTATTTTTAGAAATATACAGGTTATATACATATCGACACACCCCAATAGTTTGACGGATTTTACTAACTTGTTCAGTTGTCGGTTTGATTTCTATTAAATATGCTCTTTTCATAAGTCTTCATCCTCCGACATTTTCTTTTTGTATTTTCTCAATCCATATATTCTACAGCTAAATACATGAACGATAGATATTAAATCCTGAACAAGTTCTTCTTGAATACCCATATATTCCTTATACTGTTCTTCTGTATAATATCTTCTTCCTTTTGGGTTTCGGTAAGCAGGTAACACACCTTGATTGTCCCACCTTTATAATGTCTTAACAGAGACATTAAGCATTTCTGAAAATTCTTTTGGTTTATATTGTTTCATAATTACTTTTTACTATATACGCACATTTTTGTTTACTGTTTCTTTCTCCTCAGATGAACTCACCCTTTATGTAACGTCTATATTAGTTAGCAATTCACTTTTGGAATACTATTCTCTACTTCTATTTTCGCATACAATTATCTTTTTCAAACATTAAAAAACGCAATGCCTCGTTTATCTTAGAAACGAAACACTGCGTTGATCACAATTTATAGAAAAACATTTAATAAAATTTGGAGCGGGTGAAGAGAATCGAACTCTCGACCAGAGCTTGGAAGGCTCTTGTTTTACCACTAAACTACACCCGCAAATATGAAATAAATATAAGATATTAGAATAACTTATGTAAAGTAGTATAGCATGTTAAAAAAACGGAAGCAAGAATTTTATCGAAAAAAGTCGAAAAAGTGATGAGTAGCTCATCACTTTTTCAATTCTTTATCAATCGCCTTCTTCATACTATCGAAATCAGGGTTTGCAAGATTTCCGTTTACATATACTGAAGGAGCACCTTGAACTTTTAATTTTTGAGCACGATCTGAATCTTTACGTACTTTTTCTTTTATTTCTTTACTGTGTAAATCTTTCTTAAATTGTTCTACATCAACTTTCGGAAGCTTCTCTTTCACAATGTTAAGAAGTAATTCTTCTGTAATCCATTCTTCCGTGTCTTTCTTTTGACTTTGATAAATCTCATCATAGAAAGTCCAGAATGAATCTTGATCTTGTTTATAAATTGCTTCACCAGCCGCTGCGCCTAAATCAGAGTCTTTTCCAATAAACGGGAAGTTAATAAAATATAACTGCACTTTACCTTTATCAATATACTCTTCTTTTAATCGTGGTAATACTGTTACATCCCAAGTACGACAAGCAGGACATTTGAAGTCTCCAAATTCAACTACCTTAACTGGTGCATCATCTTTCCCTAAAGATTGTTGTGTGGAATAAGCAAACATCTCATTCCCTTTATCCTTTTTGTCATTTATGATGCTATACGCAATTGTTCCGATTACAATCAATACTGCGATAGAAAAAACTATACCAAGAGCCATGAGTTTGTTCGATTTCATATACATTCCTCTTTAAATTCATATTCTGTATACAGCATTGTACACAATACACATAATATCAATACTTTCATATGTCACGCAATGAACACGCTCACATAAATTACAAAAACACAACAATTGTGACGATATTGTGTCACAATTTGTCACAATTTATTCAAAAAAAGAAGCTCCTATGTAGGAACCTCCTTTAGCTTACTGCTTTTTCACGCGCATTATTTAACATCGACTGTTCTGTTTTTATATCATGACGAATAACTAATTTCTCACTAACCGCTTGCACATACTCATCATGATTGATATAGCCTTCTTTCTCCATCAATCTCAAAACTACATTCCGTCTCTCAACTGCTTTATCGTAATTTTGTGCAGGAGAGTAATAAGCAGGTGCCTTTACTACAGCAGCCATCATTGCACTTTCAGCCAACGTTAATTGGCTCACCTTCTTACCGAAGTAAAGATTGGCTGCTTTTTCAATTCCCCATGCTCCTTCTCCGTAATAAATATTGCTTACATACAATTTTAAAATTTCATCCTTCGTAAATGTACGTTCAATCTTTTTCGTATAGAAAATCTCTTTCCACTTACGAGAAAAAGTACGTTCATTCGTTAAAAAAGCATTTTTGGATAACTGTTGTGTAATTGTGCTTCCGCCTTGCACAACACCACCAGCTTTTATATTTTCAACAGACGCTCTGACAATCGCTATATAATCTAAACCGTTATGATGATAAAACCTTTTATCCTCTGTCGCAATAAATGCATGTGTTAATGATTCTGGCACCTCTAATTTAGCTGGTACATGTAATTTACTAATATCACTTTTCTCGATCATTACATTTCCAATGAATAATAATGTAAAACTTAACAATAATAATAAAATAATGGCTTTATAAAAAAACTTAGTCATTGGATTTAATGCAACTTTTTGGTGATAGTTCACCCTAGATAATACTCGTTCTTTCATCTTGAACACCTCTTTTCCACATAGCGTATAATTCTTACTTTAAGAATACCTTGTTGTAAAAAAATATCCCATCGATTTCTCTTACACGTACCTTACATCATTGTAAGGTATAAAATGAAACTTTAATCAGGCCGCACCAATCGGGCTACCCGGCAAATAATGGGGTAAAAAAGTATTGTATCACAGTCCTTTTTCATGTACTATTCATCTGAAATATTGAATATAGATTGAGCCAAACCAATAACAGAGTAATCCTTAAGGCATCTCTATTAAAGCAACCTATTTCTATTATATCATCTACAAATATATATATTTGTAAGTATCTAGTAATCTAAATGTGCATAACATATCATACATTATACGGAACAAATGTTCTAAAAATCAATACTAGCACTATTATTATTTTGACCTTTTTCTTAAACAGTATACAAAAAAGAGTAGTGATTTGATTGGATCTCAAATCGGCTACTCTTTTCTTTACAATCTGCCTATTAAATTATACGGCTGCACTTCCCACGTTTCATACGGAATGCAATGTGTTGCTCTCATCGCATCAAGCGTTCTCGATTTCATATGAGGACGCGTTATGTACTCATCTATGTTCTCTTCATTTAAAGCAACAAATTTAGCCTCTTGTATTTCTTCAGGCTGAATTTGTATTTCACCGCTCACATATGTGACTTTAAAAACGACAGCTAGGATGTGCATGGAAGCATTATAATAAACTCCTGTAATACCGATAGGCTTCACAGTTAATCCTGTTTCCTCAAGCATTTCCCTACAAACTGCTTGATCGAGCGCTTCCCCTTCTTCCACCTGCCCTCCCGGCAACTCCCACGTATCCGATCTCCAATGTACTTTAGCTAATAACACCTCGTCTTTTTCATTTGTTAAATAACCTGCTACAGCAACAATATGCTTTGGTGTTTTATGTTCCATATTAAGCCTCCTAGCAATAATACATATTTCACATATCCCTATAAGCATATTCCCTGTCTATAACAAAATACCTTTACGAATTCATCACCTTAATTAACTTCATAAAAAAGCCCCTATCCGTTAAACGAAAAGGGGCTTCTATCGTATTATTCTCCTAAGTCTACGTTGTGGTAAACTTGTTGCACATCTTCTAAATCTTCTAATGCATCAACCATTTTTTCAAATTGTACTTGAGCATCTTCAGGAAGTTCTACATCACTTTGTGCAAGCATTGTTAATTCTGCAACTGTGAATTCTTCAACACCAGCATCTTTAAGTGCAGATTGTACTGCATGGAATTGATCAGGTTCAGCATACACGATAACAGCATCTTCTTCTTCAAGAATGTCACGTGCATCTACATCTGCTTCCATTAAAATTTCAAGAACTTCATCTGATGTTTTACCTTCAAGACCGATAACAGCTGTCGCATCAAACATGTAAGCTACAGAACCGTTTACACCCATGTTACCACTGTTTTTGCTAAATGCAGCTCGTACATCTGCTGCAGTACGGTTTACGTTATTTGTAAGTGTATCTACAATTACCATAGATCCATTTGGTCCGAATCCTTCATAACGAAGCTCGTCATAATTTTCTTCTGAACCGCCTTTTGCTTTTTCAACTGCACGATCAATAATTGTTCTTGGCACATTGTATGTTTTCGCGCGTTCTAATACAACTCTAAGCGCCTGGTTTGATTCTGGATCTGGCTCGCCTTGTTTTGCCGCCACATAAATTTCACGTCCAAATTTCGCGTATATACGGCTTGTATTTGCATCTTTTGATGCTTTTTTATCCTTAATATTATTCCATTTACGACCCATACTTTCCACTCTCTTTCCCGTTTTTAAATCTACATAAAAATATTAATATGAAATATAATGTGTATTCAACACATTTTTAAAAGAAATATAAAAAGTTCATTTTTGATTCATATTACAGACATAATATAAATCACTATCATTTTGTTCTATCGACAAGTTATATTATACATGAATTTCTACATTTATTACGAATTTTAGAAGCCCATAGCACAATTTAACAAAAAAACTTTAACATTTCTGTTAGAGTTTTTTATATCGTCGATAATGATTTCCATAATATCCCTATAATTACTTTCTATTGCTGTATAATAAAAACAGGGAAAAATTTGAAGAGAAGATGGGGGAGAATTATGACACATTCAAATGAGAAAAAAGAACACGGTCTTAAATGGATAGGAGAAAAGCTAAACCCAACTATCTATCAAGTGAGATTCATGAAATTAGATGCACCAATTCAATTTGAATCGTTTCCTGAATTAAAGGAATTAGGGGACTGGTTGAGTACTTCAACGCACATGTGGGCGTGCCACTCAACTATGTACAAATACAACAAAGAAGAGTTTAAAAAGAGGTTTTTAGAAATTACAAACTTAACCGTTGATAATGTACTAATATCTACTGGCGCTGTCGGATTTAACTTCATGTCACCGGGGTGGAGAAATTCGCTCTAGAATGCTTGAAGGGAATATTGTATATACAATATTCAGCTGACGCTTTATAGAAAAATAGAACTAAAAGGATAAAAATGCATATTCGTTTTTATCCTTTTAGTGTTTTCACTTCAAAGTTGATAAATGCCATTACATAACCCCTTACCTGTTGATGAAGGGTAACTATTTCTTTCTCAACTTCTTCTGTTTGACATTCATCATTTAATTGTAAATTCTCTTTATAGTTAGCTTGTGAAATCAACGTAAATACAAGTGAAGTGAACTGTTCTGACACCTTACTCAGAGCATCTGTCTTTTCGTCGTGTCATGAAAACACAAAAAAACTCTATACAATTAGTATAGAGTTTTTTACGCCGTTCTTGATACCGATGGTCGGGGTCGAACCGACACTCCCGAAGGAACACGATTTTGAGTCGTGCGCGTCTGCCAATTCCGCCACATCGGCACAAAAGAAAAGGCGGCAACCGGATTTGAACCGGTGATAAAGGTTTTGCAGACCTCTGCCTTACCACTTGGCTATGCCGCCATATGAAATTTTATTGGAGCGGAAGACGGGATTCGAACCCGCGACCCCAACCTTGGCAAGGTTGTATTCTACCACTGAACTACTTCCGC
>NZ_JBYTED010000015.1:0-8500 GCF_058792175.1 Bacillus sp. EB106-02-03-XG38 | reverse complement strand
GTTGGGACCTTGTCCCTGTGAGAGTAGGACGTCGCCAAGCAACTGTAAGACGAGTCAGAATGACTCGTCTTTTTTGTATGTTTTCATACCTCTGTTAATTGCCTGTTTAACTCCTTCTAAATAGGCGAATCCATGTTTTTTATCCGGTTCTAAGTAAGTACCTTCTGCCCATTCATTCCACGCATTAATAAATAAAAACTCACTATTATAAAGGGAGAACGTACGGTGAATTTGCTTGCTTAAGTATATTGTGAACTTCTCAGGAGTAGAACCTACAAAAATGCTGCTATTTAAGTCCTTACGGCGTGCTGTGTTGTCCCAGTCAACAAACGCACCGGGAAATGTTTTTTTCTCTGTAGGAGATCGCTTTAGTATATACATCCACACTTTATCATAATCCCAAGCGTTTATTTGTTTACCAGATTCATATATTATCTTATTTATGTCTGAAGAGCTATCATGAGCAATTGTATAAAAAGGTTCGAATTGAATGCTAGCATTGAATCTATTTATATTAGGAAGTGGAAAGCTGTTTAACGTTTCTACAAAGTATATACCTTTCAAACCATTTTCTTGTGCGAGTGTATTCCAGTAATTCAGCATTTGCTCACAATTTGGGATATGCCCAGGACGATAAATAATGAATAGTGGCTTATCATCTATACGGATATATCTCTCATCTTGGAAAGCTTGTAATAAATACTCAAAGTGTTCTTTCCAATCCGATAATTCTCCATAGTTTTGAGGCATTAATATGTGACTATCCAGACCATCCCAAGTTTTTGTCCACGGTTCATTTGCCCAAGAAAGGCAAAATGGAAAATTGGGTTCCTTCATTTGAAGTACCTCATTAAACGGTCTCTCCAATAGCCTTTTTCCTTTAAACCAGTAATGGTAATAACAAAAACCATATATGCCGTGTGCTTTGGCGATTTCTGCTTGCCATTTTCTTACGGATGGGGTGGTTAAGTCATAATAAAAATCTTGATAAGGTTCTCTAGGTTGATAATGTCCTGAAAATAAAGGTCGTGCACTTTTCGTATTTGTCCATTCAGTAAAACCTTTCCCCCACCATCGATCATTTTCTTTTATTTGATGAAACTGTGGTAAGTAAAAAGCGATTATTTTCAAAGTATATCCCCCTTATGTTCTTCGTAGTTCAAGTGGCGGGAAGTTACTTTTGATTTTGGGATCCAGTTTAAAGCGCGTGATATATTATTTACTTACTTTGTTTATGCTGCATAATGAATTCTTTTGTCCAGTTTGCCTGATATGGAAATCTTTGATGATTTAATATATACGACTGAGATACAAAATGATTTTCATTATACAATGAGCGAAAAGAGTTAATCTTTTTGGAGAACAAATAGAGCTTGGGGTAATCGGTTTGCATCGTCAAAAAAGTCCCGTAACTTTAAATACTTCTCATAGTGATTTTTAATATAAGTTCTAGGTATAACAGTTTCGCCGTAAAAACTACTATTTCTAACATCTCCTGCCCCTGTAGGGCTGTGGACAAAATTTCCGCTTTCATAATCCGAGATGGCACGATCTATATCTGGAAAAGTTTGAGATAAAGTTTTATGCCATCCCGTTTGAATTAATTCAGGGTGTTCCTTGAATTGTTGACAGAAATCGAGAAAATAGCGTGCTTGTGTTGTGGTGATGAAGATTCCACCTGGACGAAGAATTCTTGAAAATTCCTTTATCCAATTTTCTGCAGTTTCTTCGGATAAATGTGAGAATACAGAATAAGCGAATATGATGTCTAATGAATTGTCATTAATAAATTCTACAGGGGGTTGTGGGGGAGCTGTTTTATATTTGCCTCTTCCTAACGTTTCGTTACAAAGGTTAATCATTACAGGATCTACATCAATACCAAGTAAATTTTTATGGCGAACATCTTTGAAAAAGAAGCGTATAATTCTTCCCCATCCGCAACCAACGTCTAAAATTTTCCGTTCTTTATTTACAGGAACGCCTAAATTCTGGGCATATGTTTTTATAAGGCTATAAAACAAATAGGCTTCATAAAGAGCATGTTCATAGGAAGCACCTACAAACTGTTGTTGAATTTCTTCAGGGGAGAACATAGGTACTGGGATGCCATTTATCTTTGTTTGTGAGCAACTTTGTATAAATAGATTAAGAAGTTCAACATCAGAAAGCGGGCTAACAAGGTTATCGAAATAACTTCCTAACTTAAAGTTATTCATTTGTTAATCTCCAAATTATATAGTGCCTAAAAATCATTTTCTTGTTTTTTACTAATAAAAACATGCAAAAATTCAGCATCTAACCCCAGTGATCGATCCTTTTGTAAATAAACAATGGTATACATATTTGCATGTGTATAAATATATTCAATCATATCTTGGCCCCAATCAAATGTTACTAAAGAACCCTTCTCATCAATAGGATTTCCGTGATAAATAGGCTCTTCAATATACTCAATTCCTTCTTTATTGATTCTTGCTCTTTGCAAAGTCTTTGGCAGTGTGTGATACCAAGGTATAGTAAACACATGAGCGCCACCAGGCTTTAATACACGTTCTATTTCTTTAAAGGCTTTGTTTGGTTCCATTACATGTTCAAAGACATCTTGAGTAATGAATAAATCAAAAGATTCATTTTGAAAAGTCATGTCTTCTAAGTTCTCGCATCTAATTCCTTGAAAGTATTGGCCGAGAGGGTAGTTTGTAAAGTATTGAGAATATGTATAGTTTTTGCAGTTTTTTATTAGTAGTTGAGTTGTAATCCCTCCTGGAGAGGATTCGTGGATATGATAGGAACCCCATTTTGGAAAAAATGTATTTAAAACATGTATTAAAGCTCGCTGCCTTGGTATAGAGTGGCATGTAGAACATAAATAGTGATCTCTAAGCCAATCATTATGCTCTATAAATGTCGCTTCCTTCTCGCAAATAACGCAATATCCATTATTGTGCTTCAAATTACCTTCCACATGACATCACTCCTGTGTAAAAAAATGCATATGACACATACGTCAACAATCAGCGAAATCCATGAGAGTGGGTGAAAATAAGGGAATTCATAAAAGTAAGATTGGTAGAAGGAAATAATTAGCGGGGGAGAACCCTACGCTAATTAAAGTTTCACTTTATGCTATGCGATACATTCGCTTTTATTCATTGAAGAGTGTATCAATTTACAGTATTCCTTTTGTGTACGGGTACATTTCAAAGTCCTGTGCATATATCTCTGTAACTAACGCCATTGTTTCTTCATCATAAAAACTTTCATATGTTGGAAAGCGAGGGAATGTGGCATCTGTAATGCTGAGCTCTGAATAGCTTCCTGTATAAAGCATGTTATGAGCGCGATGATGACTTGAATTTGTAAGTAGCGCTAAATTAGATTTAGTTAAATCGTACGTATGTTCTATTTTGGTGATTTGTGTATTAAAATCTTCTAAAGGAATATAGTATTGGATGAATTTTTCTTCACCTGGAACGTATTGCTGGCTAAAATGTATGTCCATTGCTGGGGAATTGGAACCGAATGCTCGAACGTAATATAAAAATTGTTTAAAGGATATTCCCCGGTTACTATATTTGTCATTATATAAATAATGGCGGATACTCTCCCATTGAGGAATTGCATATGGATTGTCAGCAAGTAATAAAAATGAGCTGACAGCCCTTGTATAGGGATTCCGCACAAGTTTACAAACATCTTTTTTTGCTGATAGAAGTCCAGTTTGTAACTCTGGTATGTAGTTAGTGTTGTTTTTATACACCCAGAATTCATAGTAATGAATAAAGTCATGGTATTGCTTTGCTTCATTAAACAATCCAATTTGAAAAAAGAACCAATTAGCTAAAGTAGTGCATCCGCTTCTATGGCTCCAAAATAGTATAAGTGGAAAGTCTTTATGAAAATGTGGGATTCGATCTTTATGTAGGATTACATGATTTAACAGCTCTTGATTTACATTCTTCATATATGTAGTGCTCCTTTTTGAAAATTTTATATGTGGAGAGGGGGAAGCGTTTACTAACCCAATATATTCATGTGAATGAGTAAATATTATGAGTGTTTTTTGCGTTTAGCTTAAACAAGGTAGTGCTTCTAGAAGGAAAATATAAAATAAAGATAATGAAAATTTATAAGGGGCATACAATTATAAGAGAATGAATAATAGAAGTGACCGAGTTCATTTATTTGTATTTCTAGGTGTGATAAGTAAAAATCTTATTACTAGAGAGGATATTATGAGAAAGAATAATTATTTAATAGTAGGTGGAAATAGTTTTATTGGTATTAACCTCGCATTAGGTTTATTGAATCAAGGGCAAAATGTAAAAATTTTTTCCAGACATATAAATAATTTCCCTCAAAATATTATAAGTGAAGTTGAATTTATTAAAGGTGATTTAGCGAATGTTGAAGATATATATAAAGCTTTAGTGAATGTGGATATGATTATTTATTTAGCTGCAACGTCTAATGTAGCAACTTCAATTGAAGATGTTTTCGGAGATATAAAGAGTAGCTTTTTTTTTCTTAATTTCATGGAAAGTGTTAAAAACTTTCCTATTAAAAGAATTGTATTAGCATCTTCTGGGGGCACTGTGTATGGTGAGCCTGAATATTTACCTATTAATGAGGAACATCCATTAAAACCACTTTCTCCTTATGGAATAACAAAAGTGTCGCTTGAAAATTATTTGTACTTTTATAAGAAAAAATACGGAATTGACTATGTTGTATGTAGATATTCTAATCCATATGGAAAATATCAAAATCCTTTAAAGAAAGTTGGTGCAATCAATTGTTTTTTGTATCAACATCTCAGTAATGAAAAGATTAATATATATGGGAATCCACAAGAGATTATTCGAGATTATATTTATATCGATGATTTAGTTGAAATCACTATACAACTATCACAATTAAATCGCCTGAAATCATGTGTGTATAACATAGGGAGCGGCAAAGGCCTTTCTTTAAAACGAATTATAGTAGAATTGGAGAAGTTAACGGAAAGAAAAGTGGATTTTATTTGCTATAAACAAAAACAAGAAAATGTTCAAAAAATCATCTTAAATATAGATAGAGTAAGGAAGGAATGTAATTGGGAACCGAAAATAGATTTCAAAAGTGGTATTAGGTTAAATAAGCTATGGATTGAAGAGTTCTTATATAGTAAAAAATAATAAACCATGCCCTACTTCTGTATAAGTAGAGCATGGTTTATTATTTTATTTCTTTTTTTATTACCCAGAGGTCTTGATGCTCCCACCAAAAACCTTCAGTGTATTTTTTGATAATAGGGTTATAAGGTAATAATTTAATTTTGTCACATACGTAAGAGGGGCTAACGATCGTTTGCCCGTATTGATGAACATCTAAATCCAGTTGTTCACTAGAGGGAAGAAACCAATAACCCTGTTTATTTAAATCGGGAAAGCCGAAGTACTTTTTACTTTGATATCCATGAGTTGTGAAAATGAATAATCCGCCAGGGGAAACAGCATTATACAATGTTTGAAGCCAACGAAACCAAGTTGTGTCAGGCATATGAGAAAAAAAGGATAAACAAAAAACGATATTATACGTAGACGAGGCTAATTTTACTTGTTCTGGTTCGGGATGAGATAAGATAGAAGCAGTATTTAAAGTACTTTCAATAAAAGTAATAGCCTCGTCATGTATATCACAGGTAGTTATACTTAAGTTCGTTTGTAGGTTTAATAAATGACGTGTTATGCAGCCATATCCGGATGCGAATTCTAATAATTGAATGGGATTGTCTATAGGAGGAGAAAAGGAAGTAATTAAATCTAAGAGTGTCTCTGCGGATTTTCTTCCATCCTTAAAATAATAATCTATCGCTTCTTTTTTTGACGGAAAGACTGGGTTCGTGACAAGAAATTGAAAGATATGATCCTCTGGATGGATACTTGCATTTACATTGTAGCTATGTGCCATTTGAGAAATCAAATCTTTATTTGCCGCTATAAATTCTTTCAAAGAGTAGCCCCCTTTAATGATAGTAACGTCTTATAAGAGATATTGTTGATGAGGGAAATATATAATTAAACCTTCAAATATGCTTTAAGGTACTTTCTATATGTGTACATTTTCTTTTTTGAAATGTCGTCGATAGTAAAGGTTTCTGTAATGAAATTCTGCATTTGTACAACTTCACTGTAATGGGAATATGAATCTTCTGTTCTCGTTACGCTATTTGTATGTCGTCTATGATAGTTTAGCGGTTTTGGATTGAAATAAATATTTCCCTCTTTCAGAATAGAAACATAGAAAAACCAATCACCAGCTACTTTAAACTTTTCTAATTGTTTTGCTGTAGTTTGTATAGCTATGTTTTTAAAAACTACACTTGAGACATTAGGTATCGTGTTTTTGATAAGTAACGTATCTTGTATTTCATCTATCCCTTTTCGAAAGTAAGAACTCTTCCATTTTTCTTTATCAATATCATTTGTGTAATCTAAATAATGATTGGTTAGGATATTTCCTTGTTCATCTATTTGTTTTGATTGCGTGTAGCTTAAGGTAACATCACTATTTATATGAACCCCTTGCATTACTTCTTCTAAAAATGTCTGATCACATAAGTCATCGGCCTCTGCAATCCAAATATAATCACCAGTTGCTGCAGAGACACCTTTTATCCATTGTTTAAATACAGAACCAGAGTTTTTATCATTAATAATTTGTTGAACTTTTAGGTGGGATTTATTTTCGTTTGAGAGCAGCTGTTCAAATGTAGATACACTATTGTCAGTAGAAGCATCGTCTAGGAAAATTAGTTCATAAAGAGGATAAGTTTGGTTTAATATTGATTTAACTCGGTCAGGTAAGTATTTTTCGTAATTATAGTTCGGTAAGATTACGCTTATTTTTTTATAATTATGCTCAAGTAGGTGTAACAATTGATAAATGTAACGAAGGAAATTGAAATCTTTTTCAATAAGTTCTTGGCCAAAGCTACCTTTTTGTAATCGTAAATCTTCATCTCCAATAAATTCATATATTCTTTCCAGCATCATCGGTAAGTTTAAATAGTCTACTAATGCACCAGTTTGTTCCGTAACAACATCTTCAAAACCTCCAGCATTTTTAAACCCAATAACAGGGACTTTTATATCTAATGCTTCTAAAACAACGTTTGGAAAAGGATCCTCTCTTGAAGTTAATAAATATAAATCAGCCCCGGCGTTATATAAACCGATATCCGGAGTAGGCTCTACTAATGTGAAATGTGCTGTATACCTTGGGGATAGTGTATTAAAAAAATGAACATCTGTTTTCCCAACCCAGATAAAATGAATATTCGTATGAATTTTTCTTACTGAGTAAGCAATAAGTGAGAATAAATCTATTCCTTTTCGATGATCAGCGAATCCTACCCCTAAAATGATTTTGCTATCTAGAGGCAGATTGTGTTTTTTTCTTAATTCACTTCTAGCCTTTTCAATATTATTCTTATAAGGGTTGTGGTTAAACAAGCCTTGAGGGAGAATGTGGCATTTTTGATGATCTAATTGGGTGATTGTACGGAATTTTTCATACACGTACTGTGAAGGGAAGACAATTTTGTAAGCAAACTCGGCAATGTTTCTAGCCTTTCCTTCGGCAGAGTACTGTTGTATTAAATGCGGCAATTCATGTATTAATGAAATAACTTTTATATTGTGTTTAGCTAGTAATGCAACTATATCACCACTTATGACAGTACTACATATGGCGATGGTATAGTCTTGTGATAATAACTTCTTTATTAATAATTCGACCTTTTCTTCCGTTGGGTAGTTTTCCTCTAGGCAATAAACAGAACCATACTTTTGAAAATCGTGGATTAAAATGCCCGTTCCAATAGAAATAATTGCGACAGAGTAGTTAAAGTTTTCTTTAAGAGCTTTAATAGTATGTAAAGAAAGCAGCTGTGCTCCGTGAAAATGGGCATCATGGGATACATAAATGATCTTCTTATTAACATGCATTTCATAACGCCTCCTAAGTTAATTAGGTTTTTAGTAAATGTATGGCGTATTTATAATTCCTAGAAAGAAGTAATAGAAGATAATTGTGAATGTAGATGGAATGTACTCGCAATAACAAATGCTACTTTTAATATATATTTGTTTGGCATGATATTCATTCTTTAGAAAGGAATAAGTGGTAAGAAAGTGTAGAGTTTCGATTATGAAAGTAACTGTGCCATCTTATTAATTTCTAGAGACGGACAATACCTTTTATAATTTATAAAATAAATAGGATAAAAGGTATTGACGATTGTAGGTTATAGGTGTAATATAGAACAAGTCGCCGATGCAATAACACAGAAAGCGGCAAACGAAATAAAAAACTTAGTTGACATTGAAAGATGAAGATGTTAACATAAGGAAGTCGCAAATGAGCGACCAAGTAGTTCTTTGAAAACTGAACGAAACAAACAACGTGAAACGTCAATTTTTATTTTTAGATGCTAGACAAACTAACTTTA
>NZ_JBYTED010000014.1:0-14798 GCF_058792175.1 Bacillus sp. EB106-02-03-XG38 | reverse complement strand
ATAAAAATTGACGTTTCACGTTGTTTGTTTCGTTTAGTTTTCAAAGTTCAACATCGCGTTTCAGCGACTTTTATAATTTAACATTTTGCGTTAAATCTGTCAACAACTTTTTTCTTTCGTTCCTGACGACGCTTATTAATTTACCATATTAATCATTAGTTCGTCAACACTTTTAAAAAAAATGCCAAAATAAATTTATCTTGGCATGATATAAAGCTTAATAACCACTAATGCAGCAACACCAGGTAAACCTAATAAACTTGTGATTGTTGCGGTTCCCAAGTTAATTGGAATATGAAAGTCAAAATATGTTCCTATAACATTTACGATAAAAAGTAATGCTACCCCCAAAGTAACATGAAAAAGCGCTTTTCCTATAAAACGTAACGGCTTAGAAGAAACACCAAAAACAAGAAAAATAAAAACTAATGTAAGAATACCAACAATAATAATTGTAGAATTCATTTTTTCCTCCTTATGAATGACCTATACACACTTATTTGTATGGGACAAGAAGATAAAAAAGAACATGTATCATATAACTCCAGTCGGTTTGTCTTATTCGCCTTTATTCGGTAACACTTTCTTCATAACAACCATTACTTGTTCTTTCCAAACGAAGTAACTGCTAAAGATAAAATAAAAAGGTTCTGCTTTTTCAGCAGAACCTTTTACCATTGTTCCATTTTTACAGGACGACGTTTTGCTTCTTTTAACAAAAAGAAATATTTCGCCTCTGCTATTTTCAAAGAACAAAGTACATCTTGAGATGGTTCAACGCTTTGTTCTACCATTCTCTTCTGACGTAACCATTCATTCTTTACCTTTTCTAATAGTACGATTAGCTTATCATCGTACTCTTTACGCAATTTACCCTTTTTTTGAAAGAACATTTTTGTTTCTCCTCTTATACTTCTCTACGACCTTCTAACGCTTTCGACAGTGTTACTTCATCTGCATATTCTAAATCTCCACCAACTGGCAGACCATGTGCAATACGAGTTACTTTAATACCTGTCGGCTTTAAGAGGCGGGATATATACATTGCTGTAGCTTCCCCTTCAATATTAGGGTTTGTTGCTAATATTACTTCTTGTACCGTTTCATCGTGCAGTCGCTTTAAAAGTTGAGGTATATTAATATCTTCTGGTCCAATTCCCTCCATTGGGGAAATGGCACCACGTAACACATGATATACACCTTGATACTCTTTCATTTTTTCCATTGCGATTACATCTTTCGGTTCCTGCACAACACAAACAACCGATTGATCTCGATGTGAATCGTTACAAATATAACAAGGGTCACGGTCAGTAATATGCCCGCATACAGAACAATATGCTAAGTCTCGCTTCGCATTTACAAGTGCTTTTGCAAAACCTAACACATCGTCTTCTTTCATATCTAATACGAAAAATGCCAATCGAACCGCTGTTTTCGGTCCGATTCCCGGCAATTTCATAAAGCTATCAATTAGTTTTGATATTGGTTCTGGATAATGCATATATCAATATCCTCCTAGAACATTCCACCCGGTAAGTTTAAGCCTTTTGTAAATTTACCCATTGTAGAGTTTGAAAGTTCATCAGCTTTTTTAAGTGCATCATTCGTTGCAGCTAAAACTAAGTCTTGTAACATTTCGATATCTTCTGGATCTACAACTTCTTCTTTCACTTTCACTTCAAGAATTTGCTTATGACCATTTGCAATAACTGTGATCATACCGCCACCAGCTGTACCTTCAACTGTTTTTTCACCAAGTTCTTCTTGCGCTTTTGCCATATCCTTTTGCATCTTTTGCATTTGTTTCATCATGTTATTCATATTTCCCATTCCGCCACGCATCATAATTAATTCCTCCTAATTATTATTACTCTTTTATTTCAATAAGTTCTTGCCCTACTAATTTTACTGCCTCTTCTATAAGAGGATCTTCTTTTTTCTCTGGGCTTTCTTCAGAAGCTCCACCTTCACGCTGTAAAAAATCTTCACGGATTTTACCCCATTCACTTTTTGGAATGGCAATCATATTTAATCTTTTACTTAGCAATTCAAATAAAGCCTGTTCCACTGTGTCCATAGCTTCTCGATTCTCGCTCGCCATTTTACAGTGAATCTCATATTGAAACGCTAAAACGTAAGTATCATCCGAAGCCGCTACCGGTTCGCTATTTTCTAATAAAACAGCAAACGCTACTTTGTTGTATGCTTTGAGTCTTCCTAACAACTCACCCCATACAGCTTTTAATTGTTCTAAATCTTGACGCTTCGCTTGCTTTAATACTTCATTTACGCGCCCGACAGGAATCTTCATACTACCTGTCCGTACCGGCTTTGGTGCTGCACGTGTCTCTCTTACTTCTTGCTGTACACCAGCTGGCACACCATTCTTTTTAACTTGTTCTAACTCTTTCTCCAATTGCTGCATCCTGTTCATAATTGCTTGTAAACGATCTGCACCGTTTGCTTGCATCATAAACTGCTGACACAGTTGTACCATAACAACTTCTAAGAAAATTCGCGGATGATTTGTCCACTTCATTTCCTGTTGTCCCTTACTAAGGGTATGAATGATTTCATAGATTACTTCCGGTTGCATTTCTTCACTTAACATCCGGAATTGCTCATCTACCATCACTCGTTCCAACATATGTTCCAGTTGTGGTGAAGTTTGATATAAAAGCATATCGCGATAATAGTAAATGAAATCCTCCATAAAGCGAACTGGATCTTTCCCTTTAGCCATCATCTCATCTATAATACGCAATGCTCTTGATACATCATTTTCACGTATACATTCTACTAAGTTACCTAAGTATTGCTGAGAAACAGAACCTGTTACAGCTAATACATCTTCTGTCGTAACTGTTTCATCACTATAAGATATTGCCTGATCAATAAGACTAAGTGCATCACGCATACCACCTTCAGCGGCACGTGCAACAATTTGTAACGCCTCATCTTCTACTTTCGTACCTTCATTAGTCACAACCGTAGATAATCTCTCAACAATATCATTTACTGATATCTTTCGAAATTCGAAACGTTGACAACGCGAAATAATTGTAGGTGGTATCTTATGTGGTTCTGTTGTCGCTAAAATAAAGATGACATGTCCTGGCGGCTCTTCTAACGTTTTTAAAAGCGCATTGAAGGCACCCATAGAAAGCATGTGAACCTCATCAATAATGTATACTTTATATTCTACAGCACTTGGAGCATATTTTACTTTATCTCTAATATCTCGAATTTCATCTACACCGTTATTTGAAGCCGCATCAATTTCTAATACATCCGAAATAGATCCTTGTGTAATCCCCAAACAAGAAGGACATTCATTACAAGGTTCAGCTACCGGAGCATGTTCACAGTTGATTGCTTTTGCAAATACTTTTGCAATGGTTGTTTTTCCTGTTCCCCTCGGACCAGAAAATAAATAAGCATGTGAAACTTTCTCTTGAAGAAGGGCATTTTGCAACGTTTTTGTCACGTGCTTTTGACCGACTACATCTTCAAATTTTTGCGGTCTCCATGTTCGGTATAACGCTTGGTATGACACGAAAATACGGCCTCCCTCAAAGGTTATTATCTCATTTATTATAACCCATTCTGTTTATAGATTCCAAAAGTTATTTTCCATACAAAAAACCCACCTTAGTATTAAGGTGAGTTTTGTATACATATATAACTGCCGTGCACCTTCTGTCGATTACGTACCATAAGCGTTACTCAAGCAGTTAGCTCGGTTCAGGCACTCCTGCGGCACACGAGAAGACCCGCTTATTGCTGCTTCCTTCCGGACCTGACAAGGTTCACGGGGTCCCGTTGCGCAGGACCCAAACGTCAACACCACTTACTTAAGGCAGACCTTACAGCAACATAACCTCGAGAAGGGATTCGGCCTCGCTAGAGCGGATTGCGAGTATAGGGCACCGCTACCTCCCCGCTTAGCACGGCAAAGTTAAAACCAATATTCGGTTGCCTTCATTAAAGGCACTATCAGTATAACTTGTTTTTTTATAAAATGCAAATACGTTAGTTCTCTTTGCTTTTCTCTAATTTCTTGATCTCTTTTCTTTTTTTACGAAGCTCTCTAAAAAAGTTTGTTAACAAGGTACCGCACTCTTCTTCTAATACACCAGCTGCTACTTCACATTGATGATTAAAGCGTTCATCCGTTAAAAGATTCATCAATGTCCCTGCGCATCCACCTTTCGGATCACTTGCACCATATACAACTCGCTTCACTCGTGATAAAACAATTCCACCCGCACACATCGGACAAGGTTCTAATGTTACATATAATGTCGCATCTTCTAAACGCCATGTCCCTAATTTTTTGCACGCCTCATCAATAGCTAACAACTCAGCGTGAGCTATTGATCTTTGCTCAGTTTCCCTTAAATTATGAGCAACACTAATTACTTCACCATCCAACACTATAACTGCACCGATTGGTACCTCTTGTATTGCCTCTGCTTTTTTAGCCTCTTCTATTGCTAACTGCATAAAATAAATATCCTGATCGTGTTCCATAACCTAGTCCTTTCATTACAAATAAAGTATACTTATTTCCATTTACTACACATGGGATAACTTTTACAAATTCAATCCACCCTAAGAAAAAAGAGAGGGGATTACATATGAAAAACACTGCCTTACTCATTATCGATATGATTAATGATTTTCAATTTTCACACGGACCTATCCTAGCCAAAAAATGCGAAATTATAACAACTCCTATTTTACAATTAAAGAAAACAATGAAATCCTTCGGCTACCCCATCATTTATATTAATGACCATTATCAGCTTTGGAGATCTGATATTGACCAACTAATTACTCATTGTACAAATGAGTATAGTAAAAATATCATTCATAAGATTGCTCCAAATTCTGATGATTATATTTTCATTAAACCACATTACTCTGCTTTTTATGAAACACCTTTAAATTCTTTATTAGGCTATTTAAAAATAGAAAATCTCATATTAACAGGAGTCGCCGGAAATATATGTATCCTCTTTACAGCTAACGATGCTCATATGAGAAATTATACACTGTATGTACCACAGGACTGTATTGCCTCTAATCACGATCAGGATAACTTACATGCTTTAAAAATAATGAAAGCCACATTAAAAGCAAATATAGGACCATCATCTCAAATAAAATTTAATTAATACATATATCTATTTTCTAACTTTTTATAGCAAATTAACCCGCTCGCTTCCCTCTTGTGCTACAATAATTCTGTTTTGTGTTTTTAGTAGTCACGGTAAATCACTGATTGAAAGGAGGAAACAGCGTGACCGGAGTACCATTTATCACGGTTGAAGGACCAATTGGTGTTGGAAAGACTTCACTTGCGAAGGAAATTTCAACTCACATGCAACTCCACTTATTGAAAGAGATTGTTGATGAAAACCCCTTTTTAGGAAAGTTCTATGAAGACATCGACGAATGGAGTTTTCAAACAGAGATGTTCTTTCTTTGTAATAGATACAAACAACTAGAAGATATTAACATAAAGTATTTGAATCAAAGGAAACCAGTAGTAGCGGATTATCATATATTTAAAAATGTAATTTTCGCATCCCGTACATTAAAAGATTCTCAATATGACAAGTACATGCAAATCTACCGTATCCTTACACAAGATATGCCAGTACCAAACGTTATCGTGTATTTAACAGCTAGCCTAGAAACATTACAAAAGCGAATCGCAATGCGCGGAAGAGAATTTGAAAAAAATATGGATCCAAATTACTTACTACAGCTCACAAAAGATTACGAAACAGCTATGGATGCTTTTAAAAAGGACCATCCAGATATCCCAGTATTGAAATTTAACGGAGACGATATGGATTTTATAAAAAATCCTGACGATTTAAACGTCATCCTATCTGCCCTTCAAAATACTCTCTTAAAGGAGTCGAAATAATAATGAATTTAAGGCAAAAATATGACATACCAAATGACGCAGTAATCACTATCGCTGGAACAGTAGGTGTTGGTAAATCTACTATGACAACTGCATTAGCTAACGCTTTAGGTTATCGTACATCATTTGAAAAAGTAGATTCGAATCCGTATTTGGACAAGTTCTATGCTGATTTCACACGCTGGAGCTTCCACTTGCAAGTATACTTTTTAGCAGAACGATTTAAAGAACAAAAAAGAATTTTTGAATACGGTGGCGGTTTTGTCCAAGATCGCTCTATCTATGAAGACACTGGCATTTTTGCAAAAATGCACCATGAAAAAGGAACAATGACAGAAACGGATTATGAAACATACAAAGGTTTATTTGACGCTATGGTCATGACTCCTTACTTCCCTCATCCAGATTTACTAATTTACTTAGAAGGTTCTTTTGATGATATCGTTGATCGTATACAAGAACGTGGACGTCCAATGGAACAGCAAACACCGATTGAGTATTGGAAAGAGATGCATGGGCGTTACGAAAACTGGATTAATAACTTTAATTCATGTCCTGTTTTACGATTAAATATTAATGAATACGATATTTTGAAGGATGGCGATTCCATTGAACCAATCATTAAAAAAATTGGCCATTTTTTAAAACAAACACGTAAACTTGTAAAATAAAAAACCCGTGCATATGCACGGGTTTTTCTATTAAATTACTTCTTCTTTGTTGGAGCAATAATTTCACTCTCAGGTTTTCCAGCATTAATACGCTGACGAACAGTACTTGTACTAATATCGTATGCTTCAGCAATCTCTTTAACAGTCATTTCTTTTCCATTAATTACTGCTGTTAATACTTTACCTGTACGTTTTGGAGCTGCTTCTTTCTTTACAGCTTCCTTTTTAACTTTTTTTGGTGCCTCTACTTTTGTCACAGTTTGCTTTACATCACAAGTGCAACCACAAAGTTTACGGAATGTATCATCGCTAATAATGCGTGATACATTTGCACCACTGTTTAAAATTCTATTGTTCTTACAGACAGGACATTGTACATAATATAAAGTTTTTCCATCTAAAGGAAACGTTTGTATAATAAGATCCATGTTGACTCCTTTCATATCTATGAAGATAATCATCGGAATATGAGTGTGTAATAAGGACAAAATCGCCTTACACCATACTTTATGATTGGTTTTAAAATAAAAACTCGTTACGTGTTGGTAACGAGTTCTCCAATCTCCACTTATATGCGCTGTTGTCAATTATATCTGGAGGAGGTAGAGGGATTCGAACCCCCGCGCGACTCTCGCCGCCTGTCGGTTTTCAAGACCGATCCCTTCAGCCAGACTTGGGTATACCTCCATATTGACATCAAATATAATATCAAAAGAAAAACAGTTAGTCAACCCTACTAAAATAAATTATGAGGAAAGGAAAATTTTACTTTTCCTCTCCTACATTATAGTACTGACAACGCTCATAATTACCAATCACTCATACCGATGAATGTTTATAAATTTACTTAATAACTGTTTTTCCTCCCATATAAGGGCGAAGAACTTCTGGAATTATAATTGTACCATCTTCTTGTTGGTAGTTCTCTAAAATAGCTGCCACCGTACGTCCAATTGCAAGACCAGATCCATTTAATGTATGAACATGTTCTGGTTTACCGTTTGGCTCACGACGGAAACGGATATTTGCACGTCTCGCTTGGAAAGCTTCAAAATTACTACAAGAAGAAATTTCACGATATGTGCCATAGCTTGGAATCCATACTTCGATATCGTATTTCTTCGCTGCTGTAAATCCTAAATCGCCTGTGCACATGCTCATAACGCGATATGGCAACTCTAATAATTGTAACACGCGTTCTGCATCATTTGTTAGTTTTTCTAACTCTTCATAAGAATCTTCTGGTTTTACGAATTTTACAAGCTCTACTTTATTGAATTGATGCTGACGAATTAAACCACGTGTATCGCGTCCAGCTGAACCTGCTTCAGAACGGAAACAAGAGCTAAATGCAGCATATCTTATAGGCAATTGCTCTTTATTTAAGATCTCATCACGGTGCATATTTGTTACAGGTACTTCAGCTGTTGGAATTAAGAAATAATCCTCACTTTCAATACGGAATGCATCTTCTTCAAATTTCGGAAGTTGTCCTGTTCCTGTCATACTTGCACGGTTTACCATATACGGAGGTAATACTTCTTCATATCCATGCTCATCAGTATGAAGATCGAGCATAAAGCTAATTAAAGCACGCTCTAATCTTGCGCCAGCACCTTTGTAGAATACGAAGCGGCTTCCTGTTACTTTCCCAGCACGCTCAAAGTCTAGAATTCCTAAATCTGTAGCAAGGTCCCAATGTGGTTTTGGTTCAAAAGCAAATTCTTTCACGTCTCCCCAAGTACGTGCTACTACATTGTCATCCTCTGTTTCCCCAACTGGAGCAGATTCATGAGGAATATTTGGAATAGATAACATTAATCTTTCTAAATCCTCTTCAACTGTGCGAAGTTCATTATCAAGATCTTTTACTTTTTCTCCAACTTCACGCATTTCTAAAATTAGAGCTTCTGCATCTTTCTTTTCGCGCTTCAATACAGAGATTTGTTGAGATACTTCGTTACGTTTACTTTTGAGTTCCTCTGTTTGAACAAGTAGTTCTCTTCTTCTCGTATCTAACTCTTCAAAGCGACCAAAATCAGTTAAATCTTCGCCTCTATGCTGTAACTTTGCTTTTACTTCTTCAAAATTTGTACGTAAAAATTTAATATCAAGCATTATATACTCCTCCTTTTATTTTATAAAACACAAAAAACTCCCGTCCCTATATAAAGGGACGGGAGTTAACCCGCGTTGCCACCCTAGTTGAAAGCATTGCCGCCTTCCTCTCAAGTAGAAATAACGGCTCTTCACCGGGAATGTTTACTAATCATAAAGATATTCCACATTCCATTCCAGGATGGATTCACAAATTGTTTCTATCGATTTCCACCAACCATCGACTCTCTATAAGAAACGGCATTTGTTACTACTTCCTATCAACACGCTTATTTTATAAAATTGTTACCATCAATTTACTATAATCTTATACAAGTTGCAAGTTACTTATACAACTTTTTTCATTTTCGCTTCTTTTACCATTTCTACAAAGTATGCCGTTACACGATGATCATCCGTTAATTCCGGATGGAATGAAGCAGCTAAAAACTGATTTTGTTTTACCGCTACCATTCGGTCACCATGTGTAGAAAGTACTTCAACATCGTCTGCCACATTTACAACATACGGGGCACGAATAAATACGCCAACAAAATCTTCTCCTACACCTTTAATAGAAAGTGCAGCTTCAAAGCTATCTTTTTGTCGTCCGAACGCATTGCGCTCAACTGTAATATCCATAGCACCAATATGTGCTTCTTCATAGCCAATAAGTGTTTTTGCAAGAAGAATCATTCCTGCACATGTACCAAACATTGGTTTACCAGACTTCGCGAATGTACGAAGTGGTTCCATGAAAGCATACTTATCAATAAGACGGCGCATTGTTGTACTTTCACCGCCTGGTAAAATAAGACCATCAATTTCTTCAAGTTGTTCTATACGCTTTACAACAACAGCTTCTGCACCACTTGCTTCAACTGATTTTACATGCTCACGAACTGCACCTTGAAGACCTAGTACACCGATTTTCACCATTTTAAAGTTCTCCTTCAATTACCATCCACGCTCTTGCATGCGTTGTTCTGGTAATAACGTTGAAATTTCGATACCTTTCATCGCATTACCTAATCCTTTAGAAAGGTTTGCAATTAGTTCGTAATCCTCATAATGAGTTGTCGCTTCAACGATTGCACGTGCAAATTTCGCTGGATTCTCTGATTTGAAGATACCAGATCCTACAAATACACCATCCGCACCAAGTTGCATCATTAACGCTGCATCTGCTGGTGTTGCTACACCACCTGCTGCGAAGTTTACAACTGGTAAACGACCAAGGCGTTTAATTTCAAGTAGTACTTCATAAGGAGCACCAGTATTTTTTGCATATGTCATTAACTCATCTTCACGTAGACTTGCAACTTGACGGATTTCTGCATTGACTTGGCGCATATGACGCACTGCCTCTACAATGTTTCCTGTTCCTGGTTCACCTTTTGTACGAAGCATAGATGCACCTTCTGCAATACGACGTGCTGCTTCTCCAATATCACGGCAACCACATACAAACGGAACTGTGTAATCACGTTTATTTAAATGGTATACTTCATCGGCAGGAGTTAATACTTCACTCTCATCGATATAGTCTACCCCTAATGATTCTAATACACGTGCTTCTACAAGGTGACCGATACGGCATTTTGCCATAACCGGAATTGACACTGCACCCATTACTTCTTCAACGATTGTTGGGTCTGCCATACGAGAAACGCCACCTGCTGCACGAATATCTGCTGGTACACGCTCTAATGCCATAACGGCAACTGCGCCTGCCTCTTCTGCAATTTTTGCTTGTTCAGCGTTAATTACGTCCATAATAACGCCGCCTTTTTGCATTTCTGCCATTCCACGTTTTACACGTTCTGTCCCTGTTACATTTGTCATGTTACAAAAACCCCCCTAGGTGAATTGCTTTTCCCCGTTAAAGGCGAAAATTAAGAATACTCTTACATTCTACCACTAACTATCAGATGCTTGTCTACTACTTTTTCATAAAGTCGGTATGAAAAATAGGAATAAGAAAAAGCCCCTACAATGAGGAGCTTTTAAAACCAACCTTTTACTGTATCAACAGCACTATTCCATATACCACTAAAGAAAGAACCGATTCCGCGCATAGAACGAGTAAACCAATTCGCTTCTTCTACTGCAGATGTTGTTACAAGGTCTATTTGTAATGACTTACTAGATAAAAATCCAGGATCATTTGTATCTTTTGGTGTGATTACCATTTTGCCAAGTGCAGCTCCCTTTTTAATAGGTGCTTCTTGTCCCTTACTTGCTTCTTTTAATTCTGTTTTATAGACATCCTTACTTCCCTTTGGCACTGGAAGTGAAACAGCTTTTTTTGTTTGAACTGCTACATCTTTATCTGTAGCATTTTCTACTCGTACTGTTTCTTGTCCTTTTACTGAAGAACCTTTTTTATATAATTGCTTCATTTCAAAATTAGCAAATCCATAATCATATAGTTTCTTTGTCTCATCAAAACGTGCGTCACGAGACTTCGTTTTAATAACTACAGAAATAAATCGCATACCATCTTTTTCGATTGTACCAGTGAAACAATCTCCTGCTTCTGGAGTCGATCCTGTTTTCAAGCCATCTACACCATCATATGCCTTAGATAAACCTGGTAACATCCAGTTCCAGTTAATCATGTCAATTCGATCCGTAGTACCTTCACGGAATGTCTTTTTTGAAATTTTTGCTGTATCTAATGTTTTAGGGAAATCTTGGATAATACGTTGTGCTAAAATTGCTACATCTCTTGCAGCCATTTTATTTTCTTCATCTGGAGTTGTCCCCTCAGGGTGCTGTCCTTTTAAATCTTTGTTCGTTAAGCCTGTAGAATTTACGAACTTGTAATTTTTTAATCCAAGTTCTTTCGACTTATCATTCATCAGTTTTACAAAGTCTACTTCTTTTCCGGCAATTGCTTCAGCTAAAGCTATCGTTGCACCATTAGCAGAATAAATTGCCATTGCTTCATATAACTCTTTTACTGTATAAGACTCACCGTTTCGTAGCGGCACATTCGATAATGAACGATCCTGCGAAATTTTATACGCATATTCAGAAACCTTAACTCTTTGATCCCATTTTAGTTTCCCTTTCGCAACAGCCTCGTTCACCAAATATTCACTCATCATCTTTGTCATACTAGCAATTGACAATAATTCATCTGCATTCTTTTGATATAAAATTTTCCCAGAATTTGCTTCAACTAAAATTGCTGCACCTGCTTCAATGTTTAAAGCAGATCCTGTTTCTGCTGATGCATTGCTGTATGGTAACAACATACTACAAGCTAGTGCAAGCATTGTTACTAGCGCAATGAATCTTTTGCAAAACATACCTTTCACTTTTGCTACCCCCAATATCTATGTACTCACATAACCGTTATTCTAACATAATCAAAAAAAAATAGACAGAGATATCAAATCTCCGTCTATTTGTATATAAGACATTATAATGAGTAGTTTGGAGCCTCTTTTGTAATTTGTACGTGATGAGGATGACTTTCACGTAAACCAGCACCTGACATACGAATGAATTGCGCATTCTCACGTAAGAATTCTAAATCTTGTGCTCCGCAATATCCCATACCTGCACGTAATCCACCAACTAATTGGTGAACTGTATCTGCTAAAGGTCCTTTATATGGTACTCGTCCTTCGATACCTTCTGGAACAAGTTTTTTATTTCCTTCTTGGAAGTAACGATCTTTACTTCCTTTTTCCATCGCTCCGACAGAACCCATACCACGGTATACTTTAAATTGACGACCTTGGTAAATTTCAGTTTCACCAGGACTTTCAGCAACACCAGCAAACATACTACCTAACATAACAACGTGTGCTCCTGCTGCTAAAGCTTTAACCATGTCACCAGAATACTTAACACCACCATCAGCAATAACTGGAATGCCGTGTTTACGAGCTTCTGTTGCACAATCATAAACCGCTGTTAATTGTGGTACACCAACGCCAGCTACAACACGTGTTGTACAAATAGAACCTGGTCCAATACCAACTTTAACTACGTTTGCACCAGCTTCAATTAATGCCTTTGTTGCTTCAGCAGTAGCAACATTTCCAGCGATAATATTTAGTGAAGGATACTTGGCACGAACTTCTTTTACTTTATCAATAACACCTTGAGAATGTCCGTGAGCTGTATCAAGTACGATTGCATCTACGCTAGCTTTTACTAATGCGTCGATACGAGTCATAGCATCAGCCGTTACACCAACTGCTGCTCCAACTAATAAACGTCCTTGCTTATCCTTTGCGGAATTTGGGAATTCAATTACTTTCTCGATATCTTTTATTGTAATAAGCCCTTGTAATACACCGTTGTTATCAACAAGAGGGAGTTTTTCAATTTTATACTTTTGTAGGATCTTTTCAGCTTCACCTAGCGTTGTACCAACTGGAGCTGTAATTAGCTGTTCTTTTGTCATTACGTCAGAAATCTTGATTGAGTAGTCTTGAATAAAACGCATATCACGGTTTGTAATAATACCAACTAACTTTCGCTCGTCTAAATTATTTACAACCGGTACACCTGAGATACGGTATTTTCCCATAAGATGCTCTGCATCATACACTTGATGTTCTGGAGTTAAAAAGAAAGGATCTGAAATAACGCCACTTTCAGAACGTTTTACTTTATCAACTTGCTCGGCTTGTTGTTCAATAGACATGTTTTTATGAATAATTCCTAAACCGCCTTGACGAGCCATTGCAATAGCCATATCGGCTTCTGTTACTGTATCCATTCCTGCACTAATTAACGGGATGTTTAACTGTAAGCTTTCAGATAAAACTGTTTTAACACTTACTTCTCTTGGTAGTACATCTGACTTTGCTGGTACAAGTAATACGTCATCAAAAGTCAAACCTTCTTTAACAAATTTAGATTCCCACATAATTGTTCCCCCCATGATACCAGAAATTATTATTAGTAGCTTATCAATTGGTTAAAATACTGTCAAGGACGTATATATATGTTAGAATTTTTAGACAATAAAAGGAGCGTAATATATGCATCAATCACATTGTACTTGGCAGCAATTAAGTTTCTTCTTTTCATCTCAAAATGTACAACGTTATCTTGCCCGTTGTTATGAAAAATCCTCCATACAAGATGCTGAAAAAAAAAGTTTTGAAAACTGTTATCCCTTTATTTATTACTTAGAACACGGGAAAAACTATTATGAATTATATAAGGTAGCCCCCTTTTCGATTCAGCCAATGTTATTATTTTATGGAATGAGCCAACTTTTTAAAGCCTGCTTACTAACCATTGATCCTAATTATCCCGAATCCACTACTGTTTTAGCTCATGGTGTTACGACACGTAAACGAAAAAAACAAGGATATCAATTTTTAGAAGATGAGGTGAAGGTACAAAAAAATGGATTATTTACTCATGTTGCAGAACAGCTGTTTCACATGAAACACTTGGAATCAGAGAAGTTTAACATGCTAGATTTAATGGGGACTATTCCTGAATTACAAAATCTATTTCGCTATAGTCAACGAGGTGCTACTTTATATAAAATCGATTCAGTAAATACAAATGAACTTTCCTTTTCAGTCAGTATACTAGATCGCCTTCATATGACTACAGAAAGATTTTCACGTTACATTGAATCAACTTGTAAGCATTTATCGATGCAACATGTTCCTGGGAAAATGAGCAAATCAAATTTGCTTTTTACAGCTCCTATTCAATCGTGGAATCCTGTATATAGCACGCCATTATACTACGAGTATCTTGCTAATACTTATTACTTACCACTTACAACTGACCCTAGAAATCCTAAACCTGTATTACCTGAACTTCTTGTTCATTATTTATTGCTCTACAATTTAAGTATGATTTCTAGATACGAAACAGATTGGTGGTATGATTTACTTGGAAGCTATGGTTCTGAAGATTATCCATTCATTTATCAATTCCTTACTATTTCTGCTCAAAAAATCCCTTACTACATTTCAGCCTTTTTACTTGCAGAATCCAACCTATTTCATGGGAAATAAAAAAACACAAGTCAAAAGACTTGTGTTTTTAGTTGCTTGGCGACGTCCTACTCTCACAGGGACAAGGTCCCAACT
>NZ_JBYTED010000013.1:0-15607 GCF_058792175.1 Bacillus sp. EB106-02-03-XG38 | reverse complement strand
CACGTTGTTTGTTTCGTTCAGTTTTCAAAGAACTACTTGGTCGCTCATTTGCGACTTCCTTATGTTAACATCTTCATCTTTCAATGTCAACTAAGTTTTTTATTTCGTTTGCCGCTTTCGACGTTAATGTCATCGGCGACTTGTTCTATATTACACCTCTAACCTACAATCGTCAACATGTTTTTCTAAAAAAATATAAAAAAGCTTATTTCTTTTGAAATAAGCTTTTTTATCATATATCATCCTATTCGTTTATTATTTTTCTATAATTGGTAACGAGACGATAAATTGAATAATACCATCCTCGTATTCTGCTCGAATACTACCACCTTGCAATTCAACAATACTTTTCGCAATTGCTAATCCAAGTCCCGATCCTTCTGTTACTCTACTTCTAGATTGATCTTTCTTATAGAAGCGTTCAAACAAACTCCCTAGCTCTTCTCTCGTAAACTCTTCACTATGATTCGCAATTACAATTTGTATATCCCGGCGCTGCCTTTGAAGAGAAACCTTTATCTCTCCATCATCTTTACTATACTTAATAGCGTTCATTAATAAATTATCAAATACACGAACCATCTTTTCCGAATCAACCGCTGCATAGGCACGTTCCTCTGGAAACTTCTTAACAAACGTAAGTCCATGCTCTTCCGCCTGCGGTACTAACTCTTCTATTAATTGCTCGAGTAACTCATTTATACAAACCTCTTGTTTTTCCAATATAACTTGCTCATTTGTTAACTTCGTATACTCAAATAAATCTTCTATTAAATTCTTTAACTGCTCCGACTTCGCAAAAGCAATTCTCGTATACTCATCATGTTGTTCTTTATTTTCATATTTAGAATCTCGAAGTAATCGTAAGTAACCCATAATAGAAGTAAGTGGTGTACGTAAATCGTGAGATACATTCGTAATAAGCTCGTTCTTTTGCTTCTCTAATTTACGTTCCTTTTCTATATTATTCATAAGCTCTTCCGCCATATTATTAATATTCTCAGTTAAAGACGCAATCTCGTCTTCACCTTTCTTCTCAATACGGTACGCTAAATTACCTTTTTCTATTTCCTTTACACCTTGTGCCATCGCTTCAATTTGCTTCATCTTTCTCTTTGTTATATAGAAGAAGGAGAAAATGAATACGAGTACACCAATTAAAAATGGGAATGGTCCTTCTTTTGTATCATATATTACTTCACCTTCTGGAATCCCACTAACAAACATGTATAAATTCTTATCTTCTATTGTAATAGGCGCAAAGGCTATAAATTCTTTTCTCGTACTTTCAAATTCTTTTCTATCATTCATATAATTAATCGCAAACGATGATGCATTACGAATTGTATTATGCAAATCAATTTGCTCTTCTTGAGCCTGCTTCGTTTTATATACAACTTTACCGCTCTCGTCAGTAACCAATACTTTTAAAGCTCTAGAATCTCGTTCTAAATTTTGATTCTCTATTTCAATCATACTTGATATAGCTTCTAGTTTATTTTCATGAACTGAACTATTTGCTACACTTTGCGCTTGTTGGTTAATTTGTTCCATACCAGCCCGATAATCGATCGTCGCCTCACGATTCGCATTCTCAAAAAATGGTGCTGCTGCCTTTGCTGAAAAAAGCCCTAATAACGCACAAGCAGTAAAAGCAGTAATAAGTTGAATACGCACACTCCGTTTCACACTCTTCACTAGCTTTCCAATTAATTCTCGAAATTTCCTAACATAAGTAAATGGATTAAATATCTTTTTCAATCTTATACCCCACTCCCCATACTGTTTTTATATATATTGGCTTCCTTGGATTCTCTTCAATCTTTTCACGCACTTTCCGAATATGAACCATTACCGTGTTATCCGACTGAAAAGACCTTTCGTTCCAAACCTTTTCATAAATCTGTTCCGCGCTAAAGACCATACCAGGATTACGAGCTAGTAATTCTAAAATCGAAAATTCCCTTGGCGTCAGTTTCACTTCTTCTCCATCCACAATAACTTTGTGGGTTGAGATGTTTATTTTCATCTCTCCAATTTCTAACTCGTCCTCATTTTGAATAGCGAAACCATTCATCTTCATATAACGACGTAACTGAGATTTAATTCTTGCGATTAACTCTAACGGATTAAATGGTTTCGTTACGTAATCATCTGCACCTGTAGTTAACCCTAAAATCTTGTCCATATCTTGCGTTTTCGCAGAAAGCATAATAATCGGCATTTCTTTCGATTCTCTTACTTTCATACACATATGAATACCGTCTACTTTTGGCATCATAATATCTAATACGACTAGATGTACTTCATTTTCTTCTAGTAAACGTAATCCTTCTTCTCCGTCTCCTGCTTGCAACACTTTATATCCTTCATTCTTTAAATAGATTGTAATAAGATTCCTAATTTCTTTTTCATCATCTACGACAAGTATTGTTTCATTTGCCACAATATCTCCCCCATCACTTTTTTAATCCCTAACTTCTATTATAGGAAAACTTCTGAAGAAAAACGCTCGGAAATCCTTAAGATTTTCTGAAGACGCAAAAAAGGTCTAGACTCCCCTTAAGTCTAGACCTTTCAAAAACCCCTTTTATTTACGAACGTAGATGAAATATAGTACGAATAAAACTCCCATAACATACATAATTGGATGTATCTCTTTACGTCGACCACTTACTACCATTGTAATTGGATAGAAGATAAACCCGATCGCAATCCCTGTCGCAATACTATACGTAAGTGGCATTGAAATGATAGTAAAGAATGCTGGTACTGCAATCTCGAATTTCTTCCAATCAATTTCGCCTAAAGACGAAACCATCAAAATCCCTACGATAATTAAAGCTGGTGCCGTTACAGCCGGTGTTACAACGCTTAATAATGGCGAGAAGAATAGTGCCAATAAGAAGAATCCTGCTGTTACAACTGCTGTAAATCCAGAACGTCCACCCGCTGCTACCCCAGCAGAAGATTCAATGTAAGACGTTGTTGTTGATGTACCTAGGATCGCCCCGATTACAGTTGCAATCGCATCTGCGAATAACGCTTTTCCTGCACGTGGTAATTTATTGTTCTTCATTAATCCCGCTTGATTCGCAACCGCTACAAGTGTACCTGCTGTATCAAAGAAATCGATAAAGAAGAACGTTATAATAACAATCGCCATTTCAACAGTAAAAATATCTCCAAAGTGAGTTAATGCCGCACCGAACGTTGGTTCTAGACTCGGTATTGCTCCCACTACAGCTTTCGGAGTATCAATTAATCCTGTCGCTACTCCTAAGATCGCTGTAAGAATCATACCGTAGAAAACTGCACCGTTTATTTTCTTAATCATGAAGATGATTGTCGTAACAACCCCGAAGATTGCTAGTAACGTTGTGCCCTTTGTTAAATCCCCCAACCCAACAAGAACAGCATCATTTTTCACGATAACTCCGGCATTTTGGAACCCAAGGAAAGCGATGAATAATCCGATACCTGCCGCTACTGCAAACTTTAACTCTGATGGAATTGCATTAATAATTTTTTCACGAATACCTGAAGCTGTAAGAATAATAAAGATAATACCTGACATTAACGTTCCAGCAATTGCTGTTTGCCAAGGAATACCCATCGTTAACACTGCTGTATAAGCAAAGAATGCGTTAATTCCCATACCCGGTGCCAAAGCAATTGGATACTTCGCGAATATCCCCATAATCAACGAACCAATCGCTGCTGCTAATGCTGTAGCAACGAATACTGCACCTGGATCCATTCCTGTACCTGCTGGTAACCCTTTAACATTTCCAAGTGACAGCGTAGCAGGATTGACAAATAGTACATAAGCCATAGATAAGAATGTCGTTAAGCCTGCTATGAACTCTGTTTTATAATTTGTGCCGAGTTCATCAAACTGAAAATAGCGTTTCATCTTACGTTTCCCCCGTTATATGATTACTCGCCGTAATCTCCCTAGCCCTCTTTTATCTATTAAAAATAAAAAAGGCTCCCATTACATATACATGGAAGCGTTCTATGAATAAAGACAAGATTCCCCTCACCTTTATCAAAACGCCTCGTAGTCAAGCCATTTACGGTAGCTAGGTAGAAACTTTCGGGCCATATCCCCGATATTATACGACGGCATAATATTCACTTTTTGTTTGAATTACATACTCATATTAACTCTTGAATGTGTTTTTGTCAATTTAAAAACGAACATTTTTATAAAGTTTTATATTTTCGTTCGTATTAAGGGCAGAAATACAAAAGATCCATCTATGCATGTGCAATAGATGGATCTTTTTTTATAATACTATTCCCACTCAATAGTTGCTGGTGGCTTACTCGTTACATCATACACGATACGGTTAACGTGTTTTACTTCGTTTACGATACGTACAGAGATTTTCTCTAATACGTCCCAAGGGATACGTGCCCAGTCAGCTGTCATACCGTCGATAGATGTTACTGCGCGGATACCTACTGTGTAATCATAAGTACGCTCGTCACCCATAACACCTACGCTACGCATACCAGGAAGTGCAGTGAAGTATTGCCAGATTTCACGGTCTAAGCCCGCTTTAATAATTTCTTCACGTAAAATTGCATCAGATTCACGAACAATTTCTAATTTTTCTTCTGTAATTTCACCTAATACACGAATACCAAGACCAGGGCCTGGGAATGGTTGACGCCATACGATTTCATCAGGAATTCCTAGTTCTGATCCTAATACACGTACTTCATCTTTAAATAACGTGTTTAAAGGCTCAATTAATTTGAACTGCATGTCTTCTGGAAGACCACCAACGTTATGGTGAGATTTAATTGTTTGTGCAGTTGCTGTACCACTCTCAACGATATCTGTGTAAAGTGTACCTTGTGCCAAGAAGTCCATACCTTGTAATTTAGAAGCTTCATCATCAAATACGTAAATGAATTCGTTACCGATGATTTTACGTTTTTGTTCTGGATCTTCTACACCTTTTAACTTGTTCATGAAGCGTTCTTTTGCATCCACTTTAATAACGTTCATGTGGAAGCCTTCGCTAAATGTTTTCATAACGCCTTCCGCTTCACCTTTACGAAGTAAGCCGTGGTCAACGAAAATACAAGTTAATTGATCACCGATTGCTTTATGAATTAATACTGCTACAACAGAAGAATCTACACCGCCACTAAGTGCGCATAGTACTTTTTTGTCTCCAACAGTTTCACGGATTTTCTCTAATTCTACTTCGATAAAGTTCTCCATGTTCCATCCTTCAGAACAACCACATACGCCGAATACGAAGTTTTTAATTAAATCGTTACCGTGCTCAGAGTGACGTACTTCTGGGTGGAATTGTACACCGTATAAGTTTTTGTCTTCATTGCTCATACCAGCAATTGGACAAGACTCACTTGTTGCATCTACTACGAATCCTTCAGGTAAACCAGTTACTAAGTCGCCATGGCTCATCCATACAACTTGCTCTTCTGGAAGGTTCGCATATAATTTTGATTCGTTCTCTACTTTAAGAACAGCTTTTCCGTACTCACGGTGGTTTGCACGTTCTACTTTACCACCGAAGTGTTGTGTCATAAGCTGCATACCGTAACAAATACCGAAGATTGGTAATCCTAGTTCAAAGATTTTTTCATCACAATGTAATGCGCCTTCACCGTATACACTATTTGGCCCACCAGAGAAGATAATCCCTTTTGGATTCATTGCTTTAATTTCTTCCGCAGTAATTGTATGTGGATGAAGTTCACTGTATACACCGAACTCACGAATTCGACGTGCTATTAACTGATTGTACTGACTCCCAAAATCTAAAACGATAATTGTATCATGCTGCTTCTTCAAAATAATCACCCCAACGTTAGTTCTCGTATATAAATATTTTCACCAATTTGGCAAAAAGCATTACTAATATAATAAAAAAAGCCAGTCCTCCGCCTCTAGTCTCATAACAAAGAAAAGGCAGGGGTCTGGCTTTATAAAGAAAGATAGTCTTCCGCTCTTTATAAATATAAGACGCACTGCCTTCATAGTCAGGTTGTTTACGGTAACCCGGTAGAGACTCTCAAACCATATCATCGAGGATATATGAAGGATTGTTTTATATTATCTTCCTAGATTCTAACAATGAAGTATCAATATGGTCAAGAGAGAAAGCGACAAAATTCTACAGAAATTAAATTCTTCCTCTCAAAAACACAAAAAAACATCCATTTCTATATAGAAATGGATGTTTTCGGGCAAACGGAATTACATCATTCCGCCCATACCGCCCATGCCCATGCCGCCCATGTCAGGCATTGCTGGTGCATTTGGTTCTGGTTTGTCAGCTACTACAGCTTCAGTTGTTAAGAACATAGCTGCAACAGATGCTGCGTTTTGAAGTGCAGAACGAGTTACTTTAGCTGGATCTACGATACCAGTTTCAAGCATGTTAACCCACTCGCCAGTTGCTGCGTTGAAACCAACGCCTACTTTTTCGCCTTTTAGACGCTCTACAACTACAGATCCTTCTAGACCAGCGTTGATTGCGATTTGACGAACTGGCTCTTCTAGTGCGCGAAGTACGATGTTGATACCTGTTGCTTCGTCACCTTCAGCTACGATAGAAGCTACTTTCGTGTATACGTTCATAAGTGAAGTACCACCACCTGCAACGATACCTTCTTCTACTGCTGCACGAGTTGAGTTAAGTGCATCTTCAATGCGAAGTTTGCGCTCTTTTAACTCAGTTTCAGTTGCTGCACCTACTTTAATTACTGCTACGCCACCTGCAAGTTTTGCAAGGCGCTCTTGTAATTTTTCACGATCGAATTCAGAAGTTGTTTCTTCTAATTGCGCACGGATTTGACCGATGCGAGCTTCGATTTGTTGTGTATTTCCGATACCTTCAACTACAGTTGTGTTTTCTTTCGTTACAACAACTTTACCAGCGCGTCCTAAAGATTCAACTGTAGCAGATTTTAAGTCACGGCCTAATTCTTCAGTGATTACTTCGCCACCAGTTAAGATTGCGATATCTTCTAGCATTGCTTTACGACGGTCACCAAATCCAGGAGCTTTAACAGCTACTACATTAAATGTACCACGAAGTTTGTTCACTACTAATGTAGCTAATGCTTCGCCTTCCACATCTTCAGCAATGATAAGAAGTGGTTTACCTTGTTGTACCACTTGCTCTAATACTGGTAAGATTTCTTGAATGTTAGAAATCTTTTTGTCAGTGATTAAGATGTATGGGTTATCAAGAACTGCTTCCATTTTGTCAGAATCAGTAATCATGTAAGGAGATGCATATCCACGATCAAATTGCATACCTTCTACTACGTCTAATTCTGTTGTGAATCCTTTAGATTCTTCTAAAGTAATAACGCCGTCGTTACCAACGCGCTCCATTGCTTCAGCAATTAATTGACCTACTTCTTCGTCAGCTGCAGAAATAGCAGCTACTTGTGCGATAGAAGATTTGCCTTCGATTGGTTTAGAAATCGTTTTTAATTCTTCAATTGCAGCAGTAACAGCTTTTTCGATACCTTTACGAAGACCCATTGGGTTCGCACCAGCTGTTACGTTTTTAAGACCTTCACGAATCATAGCTTGCGCTAATACAGTTGCAGTTGTTGTTCCGTCACCAGCTACATCATTTGTTTTGCTAGCAACTTCTGCTACTAATTTCGCACCCATGTTTTCGAATGCATCTTCTAATTCAATTTCTTTTGCGATTGTTACACCATCATTTGTAATAAGTGGTGAACCAAATTTTTTCTCAAGTACAACGTTACGACCTTTTGGTCCAAGTGTTACTTTTACTGCGTTTGCAAGAGTGTCGACACCGCGAAGCATCGAACGACGTGCTTCTTCACTAAATTTAATATCTTTTGCCATAATAATTGACCCCCTTGGATTTTTTAAGATTTATATAATTAACCGATAACTGCTAAAATGTCACTTTCACGTAAAATCAAGTAGTCTGTACCTTCATATTTCACTTCAGTACCTGCATATTTTGAGAAGATGATAAGATCACCTGCTGCTACCTCTAAAGCAACACGCTCACCATTTTCAAGCACTCGACCAGTACCTACTGCAATAACTTTACCCTCTTGTGGTTTTTCTTTTGCTGTGTCTGGTAATACAATACCACTTGCTGTTTTTTCTTCTGCTTGAACAAGCTCAATTACAACGCGATCACCTAATGGCTTTAGCATGAACAATAACCTCCTCATTTTGTTATGTAAATTTTATTTATTAGCACTCAAGTCACCCGAGTGCTAACACACTTATAATAATAAATAATCTCAATTTCTTTTGCAAGTAAAAAAATCATAATTTTTTCGCAAATTCAGCTATACACTTTTCTATATAGATTCTCTCTTCTTCTACCTTTACCATATGAATCGTTGTTTCCACTACTCGTATGTTACAATATGAAAGGACACCCTAAGTTGTTTTCGCTACACACACAGCTTTCTCCTGTCTTCTATTATAATTTCAAATAAGGATTTACAAAAAAAACATAATTTACGTAAGGTTTATATCGTAGGTAGCATATGTACATGTTATCCTACCTTATCTCATACACTAGAGTTAGAAAGGATGGTTAAACCATTTGAAAAAACAATATTGGTGGGTTATCGTTACATACATTTTAATGCAGTTATCATCCATTGCTGGATTACCGCTTCTCCTGAAAACTGGACTTTATGATAACAGGGGATTTACTAGGGAGGAGAAATTCCAAATCATAACTGGCCACTGGGCAATCATTAGCTTCTTTATTGCATTATGTATCGTACTTTGGTTACTTAGAACAGATATTCGTGACAGACGTTTAGATACAATGCGCTCTTCGGTTCCAGCTACGATCGGTTGGATTTTTATCGGGTTCTTCTTAGCATTTTTCTCGCAAAGTATTGCCGGTATGATAGAAATGCGTTTATTAGGAATTAAACCTGGATCTGAAAATACAGCGAGGCTTATGGATATCGCAAGAACGACACCTTGGTTCCTTATCGTGATATCTATAATAGGACCTATTTTGGAAGAAATCGTATTTAGAAAAATTTTATTTGGTACACTTTATAAGAAGTTTAACTTCTTTATTGCTGCTATTATTAGTTCTCTCGTATTCGCAGCCATTCATTTTGATTTCACTCACTTATTGGTATACACTTCTATGGGACTCGTATTCGCCTTTTTATATGTAAAAACGAAGCGTATTATCGTCCCTATCGCAGCTCATGTTGCAATGAATACATTAGTTGCAGTTGCTCAAGTCTTAATGAGCAATGAACAAATTCAAGAAATGATTAAAGAAGCTGAAAAAATGCAAGGCTTTATCGGAGGATTTTTATGAGAAACTCACCATTGTTCATGGCTGCATTGTACTTCCTTCTAGGATGTATCTTTACACGCTTCGCCATTACGAACGTAACAGATACAATCTGGAATATGTGGACAATACTATTTGCAGTTATGGCAACAATTGATTTTAATTTGGCACTTCGCCTTATCTTAGTTAAATTCACAAAGAAAAAACAATAATAAAACGCAGAGGTCGCTTCCTCTGCGTTTTATTGTGGATAATTCTTTAAAAAGTAAACAAGGGTTTGTAACTCTACTGCTAAATCAATATGATGAATTCTTATATTGTCTGACACATTTAAGCGTGCTGGTGTGAAATTTAAAATACCATGCACACTAGTTTCAGCTAATCTATCTGCTACAGATTGTGCTACTGTAGCTGGTACTGTTAATATTGCCACTTGTATATCAGTTGATAGACGTTCTTCTAATTCATCTAAATGATATACAGGAATGCCCCCGATTTCTGTTCCAACTTTCTCTTCACTAACGTCAAACGCCATTTCAATTTTTGTATTATTGTTTTTCGTGAAATTATAATGTAAGAAAGCGGTCCCTAAATTACCTACTCCAATAAGTGCTACACGTGTTATATCATCTTGGTCGAGTGTTTCGCGGAAAAATGATAATAAATAATTTACGTTATATCCATATCCTTTTTTCCCTAACGCTCCAAAGTATGAGAAATCTCTTCGAATAGTTGCGGAATCAACCTTTACCGCTTCACTCAATTCGGCTGATGAAACACGTTGCTTACCAGATAGAGATAAATTTTGGATAAATCGATAGTATAGAGGCAATCTCTTGGCAGTGGCTTGTGGAATTTTCTGCTGATCCATATAACCTCTCCTCTCTTCCTATCTTTATTCATATGCTTTAATCAAATACAGAAGTTTAGCACTTATTAAATTCCTTGTATAATAGAAAGAAGAAGTATTCTCTCTGTATTTTAAACTATACACTATTTTTAGTATGATTGAGAAATATAAACATGGCAAAGTTAAGAAATTATTTGAGGTGAAAACATTGATTTTATTACAAGTAAACGCGCTTTCGAAATTATACGGTGCAGAAACGATTCTTGCAAACATAAAATTGGAAGTTCAAACGAAAGATCGTATCGCATTAGTCGGACGAAATGGAGCCGGAAAATCTACATTATTAAAAATAATAGCTGGTGAGTTATCTCATGATGGTGGCGAAATTATAAAACCGAAAGATGTCTCAATCGGATATTTAGCTCAAAATACCGGGCTAGAAACATCTTTAACAATTTGGGATGAAATGTTAACCGTCTTTACACACTTACAGCAAATGGAGACAAAACTCCGAAGGCTAGAGCAAGAGATGGGAAAAGAAGAAAACTTTTCAAACGAGACTATATATGAAAGATTATTAGCTGATTATGACCAATTGCAATTAGATTATAAAGATCAAGGTGGCTATCAGTACGAAGCAGATATCCGTTCGATTTTAAGCGGTCTTGGCTTCCCAGTCGAAACGCACCAGACGACGATTTCTACATTAAGCGGTGGGCAAAAAACACGATTAGCTCTCGGTAAATTATTATTAACGAAACCAGACTTACTTATTTTGGACGAGCCTACAAACCATTTAGACATCGAAACATTAACATGGCTTGAACAATATTTACAAGGCTATCCTGGCGCAATACTAATCGTTTCCCATGACCGTTATTTCTTAGATAAACTCGTAACACAAGTATATGAAATTTCGAATAAAGAAAGCAGACGATTTGTTGGTAACTACAGTAAATATTTAGATTTAAAATCAGCACTATACGAGCAAGAAATGAAACGTTATGAAAAACAACAAGATGAAATCGCTAAGCTCGAGGACTTCGTTCAAAAAAATATAGCTCGTGCATCTACAACAAAACGTGCGCAAAGCCGTCGTAAACAATTAGACCGTATGGAACTATTAACAAGACCATTAGGTGACTCTAAGTCGGCTTCCTTCCATTTCGATATCGAAAAACAAAGTGGAAATGATGTTTTACAAGTAAAGGATGCAACTATCGGCTATGATGAGGATCCGATTATTGAACATGTAACAATGCGCTTAACTCGTGGGGATAGTGTTGCTTTAGTTGGTCCAAATGGAATTGGAAAATCCACATTGTTAAAATCCATTGTGAATAAGTTACCACTATTACATGGTGATGTTTCTTTCGGATCCAATGTATCTGTTGGTTATTATGATCAGGAACAAGCTAACTTAACATCTTCTAAGCGAGTTTTAAATGAATTATGGGATGAATATCCATTGCAGCCTGAAAAAGAAATTCGCACAATACTAGGTAACTTCTTATTCACAGGAGACGATGTACTAAAACCAGTATCTTCTCTTAGTGGTGGACAAAAGGCTCGGTTAGCTCTTGCAAAACTTATGATGCAAAAATCAAATTTATTAATTCTCGATGAGCCTACGAACCATCTTGATTTAAACAGTAAAGAAATCTTGGAGAATGCTTTAATTGATTATCCGGGTACCCTTCTATTCGTCTCACATGACCGCTACTTTATTAATCGTGTAACGACAACTGTTGTTGAGTTATCAACAGAAGGTGCGCAGGAATATTTAGGTGACTACGATTACTACGTTGAAAAGAAAAATGAGATGATTGAACGTGCTGAATTTGAACAACAAGAACAGCAAGAAAATCAGGCACCTGTTCAAAAAACTGTCGCTCAAGAAAAATTAAATTATCTCGAAGAAAAAGAACGCAAAAAGTTGGAGCGTCAACGTACTAGAAGAATCGAGGAACTAGAACAGAATATTGTACAATTTGAAGAAGAAATTGCTACGTTAGAAGATCAACTTTGCTTACCAGAGATATATGCAGATTATGAAAAGGCTAGTGAAATTACAACGAAAAAGCAAACACTACAAGAACAACTTGATGCTTGTATGGCAGAATGGGAAGAATTGCATTTATAAGAGTATGAATAAGAAGGATGTCTCATCAGTCGAAATTTTTGACAATGGGACATCCTTTTTATCTTCTAGCCGTGGTCAATCTCTATTACATAAACGATTCGACACGAGATACCGATTTACCGACAAGATTTGACAATGTTAGCCCCCCTCTATAATAAGGGCACATTTCAAAATGTTTTTTAGAAATATCTTCTCACTTTTTATTTCCCGAAAAAAGAATACATTCAAAGGTCAGACTTCACCTATTTTATCCACAAGTTTATACACATATCCACCTTTATAAAATAAACCTCAAAAATAACTTTTCCACATTATCCACAATTAATCAAAAAGTTATCAACATTTTATATACACAATAAAACCCATATTATCAACAGATAATATGGGTTTTATCCACAAGCTGTGGTTAATTTTGTGTATAACTATGCTTCAATATCTAATCCTGGATTTGCATTTAAAGCTAATGTAGCACGTTTTCCTTGTTCATATGCAATTGTACCTGCCGCTGCAATCATTGCTGCATTATCTGTGCATAAAGATAGAGGAGGAATAATTAGCTCCATATTTTCTTTTTGTGCAAATTCTGCTTCTAAACGCGCACGAAGTCCTTTATTTGCAGCCACTCCACCAGCAAGAAGCACTTGCTTTACGTTATAAGCATCCGCTGCACGAGAAGCTTTCGTTACTAATACGTCGATTACACTCTCTTGGAAACTTGCTGCTAAATCTTCCGGTGCAATTTCTATTCCGCGCTGTTTTGCGTTATGCACAGTGTTGATAACTGCTGATTTCAATCCACTGAAACTAAAATCATACGAATCCGGTTCTAGCCATGCACGAGGCAAATCGATTGTTGGTTCTCCTTCATGTGCAAGGCGATCAATATGAGGACCACCTGGATATGGCATAGATAACGTACGAGCTACTTTATCATACGCTTCTCCTGCTGCATCATCTCTCGTTTCACCAATTACTTCAAATGAACCATGTTCTTTCATATAAACAAGCTCTGTATGTCCACCAGATACAACAAGTGATAGCAGTGGGAATTGAACTTCTTTTACTAAACGGTTCGCATAAATATGGCCAGCAATATGATGTACACCAACTAGAGGGATATCATGTGCAAATGCCACCGCTTTCGCTGCGTTTACCCCTATTAGAAGTGCTCCTACTAAACCAGGTCCTTCTGTTACAGCAATTGCATCAATATCATCAAATGTGATATTGGCTTCTTTTAAAGCTTCTTCTAACACAACTGTAATTTCTTCTACATGATGACGAGATGCAATCTCTGGTACAACTCCGCCAAAACGTTTATGACTTTCAATTTGTGATGCAACGACATTCGCAATAATTTCCGTTCCATTTTTAACAACCGCTACTGCTGTTTCATCACAACTTGTTTCTATACCAAGTATAATCGTATTTTTTTCCATTATATATTCACCCACATTACGAGACCATCTTCCTGATTGTCTGCATAGTATCGTTTACGAATTCCACCATTTTGAAATCCGTATTTTCTATATAACTGTTTTGCTACTTCATTTGATACACGTACTTCCAGTGTCATCGTTTTTACACCTAGAGTTTTCGCTTCGGAAATAACTTCTTTCAATAAAGCATCCCCTAGCTTTTGACCTCTGTATTCCGGCAAAATAGCTATATTTGTTATATGTGATTCATCAATAATTATCCACAATCCACAATACCCAATTACACGACCATCTTTTTCTAGCACAACATAATGTGCATGTTCATTCACCGTTAACTCACGGTGAAAGGCATCTGCAGTCCAAGGAGTTGAAAAAGATGCTTCTTCAATAGCTACAATTTGAGCGATATCATCGAGTTCCATCTTTCTAAATATCATATCCATCCTCTGTAAACCCCTACTTGTTTTGACTTTCTAACCACTTTGTTTCAGCTTCAGCTAAACGAAGGTAACTAGGAACAAATGAATGTACATCTTGTTCTTCTTTTTGCAATCCTAAGAACGCTAACTCACTTGGTCTTGGGTTATTTTTTGTGAAAGGAGCAAATACAGCTTGATCACCTAAATGTTCAATAATCGTTTCTTTATGCAATTTAACATCGTTACCAAGAAATAAAACAGGATTTCCTTTATCTTTTAACATTTGCAACCAGTCTACAATAAGGATAATTCGGTCTTCTTCTATAGAAATTAACTTCTCTCCTTCATATGTATATAGCCCCGTATAAATTTGTCCGCGCCTTCCATCGAATAAAGGACAGATTAACCCATCAAAATTCGCTCCGTTTGCAGCCACTACTTCTAAACTTGATACACCTACAATTGGTATTTGAAGTGACCAAGCTAATGTTTTGGCAGCTGTCACACCTATGCGAACACCTGTATATGATCCTGGTCCCGCAGCCACAACTATTTTCGTTAATTCTTTCGGTTTTACACCGCATTCTTTCAACAGTTGTTCTACAGCTGGCATAAGGCGCACAGAATGGTTTTTTGTTAAGTTTGTAATGATTTCCCCAATTACGTTTCCTTCTTCAATAAGGGATACACCCATTACGTAATTTGAAGTATCAATTGCTAGTACTTTCATCTTGTAATAGCTCCTCACATAATCTAATATAGCGATCTCCAATTGGTTCGAGTACAATGTTTCTTGTATCATCTCCAGCATGGAATAAACTAATTTGTAATTTCTCATTTGGTAAATATGCTTCTATTAAATGAGCCCATTCTACTACCGTAATTCCTTCACCGTAGAAATACTCATCAAATCCTAAGTCCTCTTCACTTTCTGCTAAGCGATACACGTCCATATGATATAGCGGTAATCTTCCTTTGTATTCTTTAATAATATTAAAGGTAGGGCTATTTACAACTCTTTTTACTCCAAGACCTTTTGCTAGCCCTTTTGTAAAAGTCGTCTTACCAGCCCCTAGATCTCCTTCTAAAATAATTACATCTTGTGCCTCTACAAGTTCACCTAGTTTTTCTGATAATCTTTGTGTTTCCTCAGATGATTTTGTTGTTATTTCATATTTACTCACAGACTTCACCTACTTTACTCACAATGTTCTCTGCTCTTTATTATACAGGTTTTGAATATATAAAAAAGTCCTTAGGAGGTTTCCTAAGGATAGTTTGACTGTCTTTATTAGTTTTTTGTTAAAACAAATAAAAAAATACGAAACAACATGTTTCGTTCTTTTCTTTATATAAAATGGCGGTCCCGACCGGGGTCGAACCGGCGATCTCCTGCGTGACAGGCAGGCATGTTAACCACTACACCACGG
>NZ_JBYTED010000012.1:0-48400 GCF_058792175.1 Bacillus sp. EB106-02-03-XG38 | reverse complement strand
ACACGGAAGTTAAGCTCTCTAGCGCCGATGGTAGTTGGGACCTTGTCCCTGTGAGAGTAGGACGTCGCCAAGCAACTAAAAACACAAGTCTTTTGACTTGTGTTTTTTTGTGTTTTTTAAACAGTATGTAAAAAGAAGTAATGGTAATACAAACACGTTGCCCAAGGATGAATCATATTATATAAGAAATTGATGTATATTTTTCTGTAAATTGTTAAGGAATAGAAGTATGAAATATGTCCATTTAAACAGGGAGGGAAGGATATGAAATCACAAAACGAAGTTTGTATTGTTTGTGAGACAGAAAGAAAAGAAGGAATATATGTTTATAATAATTTAATATGTTATGAATGTGAAAAGGACATGGTGAATACGGAGACAAATGATCCGAAGTATATATATTATTTAAAACAGCTTCGGAAATTAGAAGTATCATATTTTTAAATAGGCATATGCCTATTATTTTTTTTGTTCTGTATAATAAAGAAAGAATGAAATAATAAGGAAGAGATATAGATGAATCAAAATCGCATACCTTTATATGAGGCATTAATAGAGTTTAAAGAAAGAGGGCCGTTGTCCTTTCATGTTCCAGGTCATAAAAATGGTTTAAACTTCCCTCAGGAGGCAATAGAGGAGTTTAAAGACATATTATCTATCGATGTAACTGAGTTGTCAGGATTAGATGATTTACATAGTCCGTTTGAATGTATAGATGAGGCACAACAATTATTAGCTGATGTATATGGAGTCGAAAAAAGTTATTTTTTAATTAATGGTTCAACAGTCGGGAACTTAGCAATGATTTTGTCTTGCTGCGGGGAACATGATATTGTTCTTGTACAAAGAAACTGTCATAAATCAATTATTAATGGTTTAAAACTAGCAGGAGCAAATCCTATTTTTTTAGATCCATGGATTGATGAATCTTATAATGTACCGGTGGGAATTCATGATGAAATTATTAAGGAAGCAATTGAAAAGTATCCAAATGCGAAAGCACTCATTTTAACACATCCTAATTATTATGGTATGGGGATAGATTTAGAGGCAAGCATCGCTTATGCACATGCACATAAAATCCCCGTTTTAGTAGATGAAGCACACGGAGCTCATTTTTGTTTAGGCGGGGCATTTCCAAAGTCAGCGTTAGCATATGGTGCAGATATTGTAGTTCATTCTGCACATAAAACATTACCCGCGATGACAATGGGTTCCTATTTACATATAAATAGTCGCTTAGTGAAAGAAGAAAAAGTTTCTACTTATTTAAGTATGCTACAATCTAGTAGTCCGTCGTATCCAATTATGACCTCTCTTGATATTGCTCGTTTTACAATAGCGCGTATAAAAGAACAGGGACATGATGAAATCGCCGAATTTTTACAGGGATTTAAAGAAGCATTGCGTTCTATTCCACAAATAGCTATTTTACAATATCCATTACAAGACGAGTTAAAGGTTACCGTACAGACACGTTGTCAGTTATCAGGATACGAATTACAGTCTGTATTTGAAAAGGTCGGTATATATACAGAAATGGCAGATCCATATAATGTCTTATTTATATTGCCTTTGCAAGTAAATAAGGAGTATATGAAGGCTATAGAGATGATCCGAGTGGCATTGCAATCTTATGAGGCGAAAGACAAGAAGGAATCTATTCGTTATACTTATAAAGGAGAAATTTCTCCTTTACCGTATACATATAAGCAACTGGAAGGATATGAAACAAAAGTAGTATCTGTAGAAGAAGCAGTTGGGATGATAGCTGCGGAAATGGTAATTCCGTATCCACCTGGCATTCCATTGATTATGTATGGAGAAAGAATTACTTTAGAACATAAAGAGCAAATTATGTATTTAGAGAAAGCAGGCGCTCGTTTTCAAGGAAGTACGAAATACATGAAAGTGTATGATATAGAAAGTAGGTTTTAGGATGAAGGGATTATTTGTAACAATTGAAGGTCCAGAAGGCTCGGGTAAAACAACATTAATTCAAAGTTTATTGCCATACTTTGAACAAAAAGAAAAAAAGGTAATGGCGACGAGAGAACCAGGTGGTATTGCAATTTCTGAGGATATTAGAACGATTTTACATAAACAAGAGTATACGATGATGGAAGCACGTACAGAGGCGTTGTTATATGCTGCAGCACGTAGACAGCATTTAGTAGAAAAGGTTATGCCAGCACTTAATGAGGATTACCTTGTATTATGTGATCGTTTTATAGATAGCTCTTTAGCGTATCAAGGATATGCAAGAGGATTAGGTATGGATAAAGTATTTGAAATAAATCGCTTTGCAACAGAAGACTGTATGCCTAGTTTAACAATTTACTTAGATATTGAGCCAGAAGTTGGCTTAGCTCGAATTGCAAAAGATGCAGGACGTGAAGTGAATCGACTAGATATGGAAGATATCACTTTCCATAAACGTGTGCGCGAAGGATATTTACAAGTTGTAGAACGTTTCTCAGATCGTATTGTATTAGTAAATGCCGATCAGCCAATGGAAAAACTTATAGAAGAAGTTATTCAGGTTATAGAAGATAAATTGTTATAATAGAAGGAAAGAATTGAAATAAGTGAGGTATGCATTATGACGAAGACGTGGGAGCAGCTTTCTGCTATACAACCCATCGGTGTAAAAATGTTGATGAATAGCATTGCAAAAGAGCGTATATCCCACGCTTACTTGTTAGAAGGAGGGAAAGGGACAGGAAAGTTTGCGACTGCAATTCAAATGGCAAAGAGTTTCCTCTGTTCTCAGCGGAATGGGGTAGAACCTTGTCATGTATGTACAAATTGTAAGCGAATTGATTCAGGTAACCACCCGAACTTACATATTGTAAAACCAGACGGATTATCTATTAAGAAGCAGCAAATTCATGATTTACAAGAAGAGTTTTCAAAAACAGGATTAGAAGCAAATAAAAAAGTATATATTATTGAGCACGCAGACCGTATGACGGCAAATGCAGCGAATACACTTTTGAAATTTTTAGAAGAACCAAGTAGTGATACAACAGCTATTTTACTTACTGAACAAAGTCATCAAATTTTAAATACGATTTTATCTCGCTGTCAAGTTGTTACATTTAGACCTTTACCAACGGAATCTTTAATTAGAAGATTACAGGATGAAGGTATTACGGCATCTTTATCGACACTTGCTGCACAGCTCACGAATAGTTTTGATGAAGCTTTAGCTTTATGTAGTGATGAATGGTTTGCACAAGCACGAGCTTTAGTGATAAAATTATGTGAAGCGCTCGAAAAAGATAAAGCCTCTATTTTTTTTGTACAAGAAAAATGGGGAAAACACTTTGGAGAGAAAGAGCAATTACAGCAAGGTTTAGATATGTTACTCCTTATTTATAAGGATTTATTATATGTTCAACTTGGAGAAGAAGATCGTCTTGTTTTTCATGAGCAGAAAGAGATGTTTGAATCTTTCTCCTACGCTCAGAAGCGCATTGTATCAGCTCTCTTTAATATATTAGAGGCAAAAAATAGAATCAACGCTAATGTAAATGCGCAGCTTGTGTTCGAACAGTTAGTGTTGCGGTTGCAGGAGGGATGACCGTTTTGTATGATGTAGTAGGTGTTCGCTTTAAGAAGGCCGGAAAGGTGTATTACTTTGATCCAAATCAGTTCGATATCTCTGAAAATGAGTTTGTAATTGTAGAAACGGTAAGAGGTATTGAATACGGAAAAGTAGTTATTACCAAAAAGCAAGTTGATGAAAACGACGTTGTATTACCGCTAAAAAAGGTTATTCGTATTGCAAATGAAAATGATCGTACCATTGTTGAAGAGAACAAACATGCTGCGAAAGAAGCATATCAAGTTTGTCAGCAAAAGGTAGTAGAACATAATCTTGATATGAAACTTGTAGATGTAGAGTATACGTTCGATCGCAATAAGATTATTTTCTACTTTACTGCGGATGGTCGGATTGATTTCCGTGAACTAGTGAAGGACTTAGCGGCAATTTTTAGGACAAGAATTGAACTAAGACAAATTGGTGTTCGTGATGAAGCGAAGATGCTTGGTGGTATTGGTCCATGTGGTCGTATGCTTTGTTGTTCTACTTTTTTAGGAGATTTTGAACCTGTATCCATTAAGATGGCAAAGGATCAAAATTTATCATTAAATCCTGCAAAAATCTCTGGTTTATGTGGTCGCTTAATGTGTTGCTTAAAATATGAGAACGATGAATATGAGGCAGCAAAGGAACAACTTCCTGATTTAGATCAACGTATACAAACCCCGCATGGTACTGGCCGTGTTATCGGATTAAATATTTTAGAAAGATTAATTCAAGTGGAACTAGTAGACAAGGAACGGATAGTAGAATATACGTTAGATGAGTTAGTGAATAAAGGGGTCGTTTCGAGTCAAACCACAGATTAATGAGGTGGGTGCTTGTGGAGAAAAAAGATATTTTTGCATCGGTTTCTAGTATGGAAGAGCAAATTGGACATTTATACAAACAGTTGGGCGAATTAAAACAACATCTTGCAGAGTTGTTGGAAGAAAACCAACATATAAAAATGGAAAATGAAAATTTGCGACACCGCTTTGAAGAAGTGCAGATTAAAGAAAAACAAAAAACTCAAAAACGTAAAGAAGTGAAGCCGAAGACAGATATTGGTGAAGGCTACGATAATTTAGCAAGACTATATCAAGAAGGTTTTCATATTTGTAATCTGCATTATGGAAGTGTACGTAAAGAGGGAGATTGTTTATTCTGCCTGTCATTTTTAAATAAAAAGTGAAATTACCTTTCCAATGATAATTGGAAAGGTAATTTTTTATACATGAGAGTAGAATGAAATATGTTTTTTATTAGTTGAAGATGAAATAGGGTAGGTTAAGTGTAAGAAAAGGAGTAACATATGAATTTATATGAAGATGAACGTTTAGATTACTTATTAGCACAAGAGTTAAAGATTATACAAAGCCCGTCAGTATTTAACTTTTCGTTAGATGCTGTTTTACTTGCAGATTTTGCTTGGGTACCAATTCAAAAAGGTAATTTACTTGATTTGTGTACAGGTAATGCAGTTGTGCCCCTTCTATTAAGTACAAGAACGAAAGGGAATATTACTGGCGTGGAAATTCAAGAACGCTTATATGATATGGGAATAAGAAGTGTTCAATATAATAAGTTGGAAGAAAGAATTAACTTAATACATGGGGATTTGAAAGATATGCCGGGGAAACTTGGACGTCATCAATATGATGTTGTCACATGTAATCCGCCTTATTTCCAAACGCCTGCAACTTCTGAAAAAAATATGAATGAACATTTAGCGATAGCTCGTCATGAAATTATGTGTACATTAGAGGATGTTGTATCTGCAAGTAGTCAGCTAGTAAAGCAAGGTGGGAAAGTAGCATTTGTACATCGCCCAGGTCGTTTACTAGACATTGTTACATTAATGCGTAAATACAAAATTGAACCAAAGCGTGTACGATTTGTGTATCCTAAGGTAGGAAAAGAAGCGAATACATTGTTAATTGAAGGAATTAAGGACGGAAATGCCGATCTGAAAATATTGCCACCTCTTTTTGTATATGAAGAAAATAATGAATATACAAAGGAGATTCGTTCTATTTTATATGGAGAAGAATAAGCATTGTTTTTATGTAGTAGAGTGCTCTGATGGAAGTTATTATGCTGGATATACAAATCATATAGAGAAGCGGATTGAGACCCATAATGGCGGAAAAGGGGCTAAGTATACGCGTGCTAGACTTCCTGTTGTTTTAAAATACGTAGAATTTCATGAAGATAAACGTACAGCTATGCAAGCAGAGTATTATTTTAAGCAATTAAATAGAAAACAAAAAGAAGAATATATGCAAAAAGGAGAACGCTATGTGGCAACAAAAAAGCTTTCAACAAAATGAAAAGGGAGTTTTATATTTAGTACCAACTCCTATTGGAAATTTAGAAGATATGACATTTCGTGCAATTCGAATTTTAAAAGAAGCTGATTTAATTGCTGCTGAAGATACGAGACAAACGAAAAAACTTTGTAATTATTTTGAAATTGAGACGCCTGTGATGAGTTACCACGAGCATAATAAGGAAGTAAGTGGAAAGAAAATATTAGAGAAGCTAGACGAAGGGAAGACTGTAGCACTTGTTAGTGATGCTGGTATGCCGTGTATTTCCGATCCAGGTTACGATATTGTTGTAGAGGCTGTAACGGAACAGTATCATGTAATCCCGCTTCCTGGGGCAAATGCAGCCCTTACAGCATTAATTGCATCAGGTCTTGAAACAAAACAGTTTTATTTCTATGGTTTTTTACAAAGAAATAAAAAAGAAAGAAAATTGGAGTTAGAGAAGCTTCGTTATGTACAAACTACAATGATGTTTTATGAAGCGCCTCACCGCCTGGATGATACTTTAATCTCGATGCAAGAAGTGTTGGGAAATAGAGAAATTGTATTATGTCGAGAGTTAACGAAAAAATTCGAGGAATTTATTCGAGGAACAGTCGAAGAAGCCATTGAGTGGACGAAACAAAATGAAGTTCGTGGTGAGTTTTGTATTTTAGTAGCTGGATCAACAGAAGAACCTGCTCCAGAAGAACAATGGTGGGAATCTATTTCAGTATATGATCATATTGAACATTATATAAATGAAAAAGGGATGAATTCAAAAGAGGCGATAAAAACAGTCGCGAAAGATCGAGATTTGTCGAAACGCGATGTATATCAAATCTATCATGTCGATAAAAAATAAGCTTCTCATAATTGAGAAGCTTATTTTGCTGTTTCGATATAATCTTGAAGTTCGTTTAAGATTTGCTCAGCGCCTTCTTTGCTTAAGATAATTTTACCTTCAGCTAAAGATAGGTTACCATCAGATACTTCACCAGTTACTTGGCAAGTCATGTTTGGCTTATATTTTTTTAAGATGATTTTCTCGTCATCAACGTAGATTTCAAGAGCATCCTTTTCTGCAATACCTAAAGTACGGCGTAATTCGATTGGAATTACTACACGACCTAATTCATCAACTTTACGAACGATACCAGTAGATTTCATAATTCTTTTCCTCCTAAAGAAATAGTTTATAAGTTTCGAGTCTATTTTCTAGATTCGTCATTTTTCGACAAAATACCCTATGGACATATGATACCAATCATTTACATTTCCGTCAATTCTTAAATTCTATATTTTTTAAAAAGATTTATAGATTTCTTACTTCTTATATATAATAGAATGTGAGTAATTTCTACTATTATTTCACTCTATTTTCAGAAAAATTTATAAATTATAAGTGAGGACTGTATATTTTCTTGAAATATGAGTAATAGATGATAAAGGTATCAAGTATTAACTCGTTTTTATCCCGCATTAATAAGCGGTAAGGTTTTAAATTTAAAATTCGGCTGGAGCAAATAGGTTAACTAGGATCCGGATTGCTCGTAAAAGCCCGATTGGTGCAGGCTAATAATCCACGGGAATGAACAAAACCCCTTACAGATTAAAGTTTCACTTTATATATAAGTTTTTGATATACTATTTATAAATACATATGAGGTTATCCGGGAGGTCCAAAACAATGACAGAGGAAAACAAATCCTTTTATATTACTACCCCAATTTATTATCCAAGTGGAAAATTACACATTGGACATGCTTATACAACAGTAGCAGGAGATGCAATGGCACGATATAAGCGTATGCAAGGATATAATGTTCATTATTTAACAGGAACTGATGAGCATGGACAGAAAATCCAAAAGAAAGCAGAAGAATTAAACGTTACACCACAAGCATATGTGGATAACATCGTTGCAGGAATTAAAGAACTTTGGGAGAAGATGGATATCTCTTATGATGATTTTATTCGTACAACGGAAGATCGTCATAAAGATGTTGTTGAAAAAATCTTCAAACAACTAGTAGATCAAGGTGATATTTACCTTGATGAATATGAAGGTTGGTATTCCGTACAAGATGAGACATTCTATACGGAGCATCAATTAGTAGATCCAATTATGGAAGGTGACAAAGTAGTTGGAGGAAAAAGTCCAGATAGTGGTCATGATGTAGAACTTGTTCGTGAAGAATCTTATTTCTTTAGAATGGGTAAATACGTCGACAGACTATTAAAATTCTATGAAGATAACCCGCATTTCATTCAGCCAGAATCTCGTAAGAATGAAATGATTAATAACTTCATTAAACCAGGCTTAGAAGATTTAGCAGTTTCTCGTACTTCATTTGACTGGGGAGTTCGTGTTCCAGGTAACCCAAAACACGTTATTTACGTATGGGTTGACGCATTATCTAACTACATTACAGCATTAGGTTATGGAACAGAAAATGAAGAGATGTATAAGAAGTTCTGGCCGGCAGACGTGCATTTAGTTGGAAAAGAGATCGTTCGTTTCCATACAATTTATTGGCCAATCATTTTAATGGCATTAGATTTACCTCTTCCGAAAAAAGTCTTTGCTCACGGTTGGATTTTAATGAAAGATGGAAAGATGAGTAAGTCAAAAGGAAATGTAGTAGATCCAGTTACATTAATTGATCGTTACGGATTAGATGCATTACGTTACTACTTACTTCGTGAAGTTCCATTCGGATCAGATGGCGTATTCACACCAGAAGGATTTGTGGAGCGTATTAATTTCGACTTAGCAAATGACTTAGGTAACTTATTAAATCGTACAGTAGCTATGATTGATAAGTACTTTAACGGAGAAATCCCTGCATTTAAAGCAAATGTAACGGAATTCGATGAAACGTTAGTAACATTTGCGCAAGATACATTGAAAAAAGTAGAAGAAGCAATGGAGAATATGGAATTCTCTGTAGCACTAAGCTCAATTTGGCAATTGGTTAGCCGTACGAATAAATATATTGATGAAACACAACCATGGGTACTAGCAAAAGATGAGAATGATCGTGAGAAGTTAGCTTCTGTAATGGCTCATTTAGCAGAGGTACTTCGTCAAACGGGTATTATGCTTATGCCATTCTTAACAGTAGCACCAAGCAAGATGTTCGCTCAGCTTGGCCTTACTGAAGAAGCACATACATCTTGGGAAAGCCTATCTACAATTGGCTGCATTCCAGCTGGAACAAAAGTAGAAAAAGGAAACCCAATTTTCCCTCGTTTAGAAATGGAAGTAGAGGTAGCGTACATTAAAGAACAAATGAAAAGTTCTGCTCCTAAAGTGGAAGAGAAAAAAGAAGAAGAACCGAAGGCAGAAGAAATTACAATTGATGATTTCTTTAAAGTAGAATTACGCGTAGCTGAAGTACTATCTGCTGAACCTGTGAAAAAAGCAGACAAGTTGTTAAAAATTCAACTAGACTTAGGCACAGAAAAGCGTCAAGTTGTTTCTGGAATTGCCAAATTCTATTCACCAGAAGACCTAAAAGGTAAAAAGGTTATTTGTGTAACAAACTTAAAACCTGTAAAATTACGCGGTGAATTATCACAAGGTATGATTTTAGCGGGTGAAGAGAATGGCGTATTGTCATTAGCATCAATTGATCAAAATCTACCAAATGGTACAAAAATCAAGTAATTAAGACAAGAAAAGAGATGTTTCACGTGTAACATGTGTGAAGCGTCTTTTTTCTTTTTACACTCTCAATTTTTGCATTAAGATTGTAGTATTGTTATCGTTAAGTTATGAAAAAGCTTATTTTTGTGGAATAAACTTGATTTCAATATAAAAGGAGTTATGTATTATGTTGTTTGATACACATTCACATTTGAATGCAGAGCAATTTGAAGAAGATTTACAAGAAGTTATTGCCCGAATGAAAGAAGCGGGAGTTACGTATACAGTTGTTGTTGGTTTTGATGAGATAACGATAAAAAAGGCGATTGAATTAGCTGAAGCCTATGATTTTATTTACGCTGCGGTTGGATGGCATCCAGTTGATGCAATCGATATGACAGAAGAACATTTAGCATGGTTAGAAGAACTTGCTTCTCATCCTAAAGTCGTTGCACTTGGAGAAATGGGCTTAGATTATCACTGGGATAAGTCCCCAAAAGAAATACAGAAAGAAGTATTCCGTAAACAAATTGCATTAGCGAAAAAGGTGAACTTGCCGATTATTATACATAACCGCGATGCAACTCAAGATATTGTTGATATTCTAGAAGAAGAGAATGCAGCTGAAGTAGGAGGTATTATGCATTGCTTTAGCGGCAGCGTAGAAGTGGCAGAGCGATGTGTTGATATGAACTTTTTAATTTCTTTAGGCGGACCAGTTACATTTAAAAACGCTAAGAAGCCGAAAGAAGTTGCTGCGGAGATCCCGTTAGAAAAATTATTAATAGAGACGGATTGTCCTTATTTAACACCGCATCCATTTCGAGGGAAACGAAATGAACCAAGTTATGTAAAACTCGTAGCAGAAGAAATTGCGAACTTAAAAGGAATTTCTTATGAGGAAGTAGCAGAAATAACAACAAAAAATGCAAAAGCTTTATTTGGTGTTGAATAAAAAGGAGTGGGAGAACCCATTCTTTTTTTATTTTTATAAAAAAGTAGCAGGCGTGATAGAGAAAATACGGTCAAATAAGGAAGTTTTACAATAAGGAGAGAGAACAAAGTTTTGGACATTCTATTTTTTAAAATGTAAGAATGGGGAAAATAATAATGGAAAAGTCGTCATTTTTTTGTTTTACTAAGTAGAGACGAAACGAGTGTGGAGGCAAGCATGAAAATTAAAGAGATTATCGTTGTAGAGGGTAAAGATGATACAGTTGCGATTAAGCGTGCTGTTGATGCGGATACAATTGAAACGAACGGTTCAGCAATCGGTGATCATGTTATTGAGCAAGTTAAATTAGCGCTGCAAAAAAGAGGCGTTATTATTTTTACAGATCCGGATTATCCTGGAGAGCGTATTCGAAAAATTATTTCTGATAAGGTGCCTGGATGTAAACATGCTTTTTTACCGAAAGAAGAAGCACTTGCTAAAAGGAAAAAAGGTGTCGGAATTGAACATGCTTCTAATGAATCAATTCGCCGTGCTTTAGAGAATATACATGAAGAAATGGAAGCTTATACAAGTGAAATTAGTTGGAGCGATCTAGTCGATGCAGGTTTAGTGGGCGGAGAAATGGCGAAGAGTCGCAGAGAAAGAATGGGTAAGCTATTAAAGATTGGTTATACAAACGCAAAACAGTTACATAAACGTTTACAAATGTTTCAAGTCTCAAAAGAATCATTTGCAGAAGCTTATAAGCAAGTCATACAGGAGGAAAGAAAATGAAGGATATCGCAACGCCAAATCGTACGAAAGACATTGTTGAAAAGTATGGATTTTCATTCAAAAAAAGTTTAGGACAAAATTTCTTAATTGATACGAATGTATTAAATCGTATCGTTGATCACGCTGAAATTGGACCAGAAAGTGGTGCAATTGAAATTGGACCAGGTATAGGTGCATTAACAGAACAATTAGCGAAGCGTGCTAAAAAAGTTGTGGCTTTTGAAATCGATCAAAGATTATTACCGATCTTAGATGAGACGTTAGCTCCATATGGCAACGTTACAGTTATTAATAAAGATGTACTAAAGGCAGATGTACACGAGGTGTTTAGCGAGCAATTTGAAGAAGGGCAAGATGTAATGGTAGTAGCTAACTTACCATACTATATTACAACGCCAATTTTATTTAAATTGCTAGAAGAGAAATTACCGGTTCGTGGATTTGTTGTTATGATGCAAAAAGAAGTTGGGGATCGTTTAGCTGCTAAACCTGGAACGAAAGAGTATGGTTCTTTATCAATTGCTATTCAGTATTATACAGAGGTAGAAACAGTTATGACTGTGCCGCGTACAGTGTTTGTACCACAACCAAATGTTGATTCTGCAATTATCCGTCTCCTAAAGCGTCCGAAACCAGTTGTAGAAGTAACAGATGAGACTTTCTTCTTTGAAGTAGTACGAGCAAGTTTTGCACAGCGTCGTAAAACGTTAATGAATAATTTATCAAATAATTTAAATGGTTTCCCGAAAGATAAAGAACTGCTGGATCGAATTTTAACAGAGGTAGGAATTGATCCAAAACGAAGAGGCGAGACGTTATCTATCGAGGAATTTGCAACATTAAGTAACGCATTAGTTCTTCATAAATTATCATAAGAATATAAAAGGGACAGTTCAACTTGAACTGTCCCTTTTGTCACCTTTCCCCTCCTACATTCATACTTTAAAAACAGGTAAGATGGCCTAACGAGTTTGGAGGTAGGAGAATGGCTTTACATGTTGGAGAATTAGTGGAACGATATTCTCATAATAGGGATATCCTTTTTCGTATTATAGAAATAAAAGGCGAGATAGCTATATTGTTTGGTGAAGAAATTAGATTGGTGGCAGATGCGCCACTTGAAGATTTAATTAGTATAGATCAACGAGAACACAAAAAGAGAGCAAAGCGTGAGAAAGAAACAATGGAGCGCACGTATCGTTTGTTTCAACAAGATTATGTATTAATGAAACAAAGGCATGAACACACCTCAACTGGTGGATATACAAGTGAGGTGAATTATTTTCAAATGCCGGGACGTGTATTGCATATAGATGGAGACCCATTATATTTGCGCAAGTGTCTAGACTTATATAATAAAATTGGTGTTCCTGTACAAGGTATTCATTGTAAAGAAACAGAGATGCATGAAAAGGTAGTAGATTTAATAGACCATTTTCGTCCGGACATCTTAGTAATCACAGGGCACGATGCATATACAAAAGCAAAAGGAGTAAAGGGAGATTTAGCGGCATATAGGCATTCAAGGCATTTTGTACAGGCTGTTCGAGAAGTGCGAAAAAAATATCCATCACTAGATCAACTCGTTATTTTTGCTGGGGCATGTCAATCACACTTTGAAGCGTTAATTCGAGCTGGTGCTAATTTTGCTAGTTCCCCATCTAGAATTAATATTCACGCACTAGATCCTGTATATGTGGTTGGTAAAATTAGTTTTACTTCATTTATGGAGAGAGTCAATGTATGGGACGTTGTACGTAATACGATTACTGGCGAAAAGGGACTTGGTGGCATTGAGACGAGAGGCATTTTACGAACCGGATTACCCTTTCAACATTATGAAGAATAAGCAAGGTGCATATGTATCTTGCTTTTTTATGTGGAAAGGATTTAAATCAGCTTGGATAAAAAGAGACAAGAACGCACAAACTACATAATGATACTTTTACAATATAGTATTTCTTCTATCTATTCGAACGCATAATGCTTTTATAATGATATTGTCTGTGAGTTGCGGTTAATAATTGGGATAGATATATCGTGTTTTAAGTGTTCAATCTAAATTACAGCGAGGTGTAACGAAGTATATGTCAAAACGTTTAGATGAAATTAAAAGCGAATTAGATCACCATCTTGGACAGAGACTGATGTTAAAGGCAAACAGTGGGAGAAGAAAAACGGTAGAACAATCAGGTGTACTTGCAGAAACGTATCGTTCTGTTTTTGTTGTACAACTGGATCAGCAAGAAGACGCGTTGCAACGTGTATCGTATAGCTATGCGGATGTTTTAACAGAGACAGTAGAATTAACATTTTATGGTGACCCTCATAATGAAGTGATTTTATAATTCATGTATCGTTACATATATTCCCACAAATGAAAAGCTATATTATTTTGCATACTAATTATACCGTAGCAAAATAAGGAGGGACTCTGCATTGAGTAGACGAAGAGGTGTCATGTCAAATCAATTTAAAGAAGAGCTTGCAAAAGAGCTAGGCTTTTATGATGTTGTTCAGAAAGAAGGCTGGGGCGGAATTCGTGCGAAAGATGCTGGTAACATGGTGAAACGTGCTATAGAAATTGCAGAACAGCAATTAATGAAACAAAACCAGTAGTTGTAAGATACTTTCTATGCTACGGTAGCCGAGGAGTGATTCCTCGGCTTTTTGTACTATAAAAGGTGCCATCATTTTACATAAGTAGTTTCATTCTGAATGCTTTTCGTTATAATTAGGGAAGTGTCATCGTCTTACTATAAATTTATGGTAAAATAAACGATAAAAGATTGAGTACATAGAGTGGGTGAATAGATTGAAGCTACTAGTGAAAGCACCAGCAAAGATTAATCTGTCGTTAGATGTACTGGGAAAAAGACAAGACGGATATCATGAAGTGAAAATGATTATGACAACAATTGATTTAGCGGATCGTTTAGAACTAATGGAATTAGCAGAAGACCGTATTGAAATTTTATCCCATAATCGGTATGTCCCAGACGACCAAAGAAATTTAGCTTATCAAGCAGCGAGATTATTAAAAGAGAAGTTTAATGTGAAAAAAGGCGTATCTATTACTATTGAAAAAACGATTCCAGTAGCAGCTGGATTAGCAGGTGGAAGTAGTGATGCAGCAGCGACATTACGTGGCCTTAATAAATTATGGAATTTAGGGCTTACAATTGATCAAGTAGCAGAGCTTGGCGCAGAAATTGGATCAGATGTATCGTTTTGCGTATATGGTGGGACAGCAATTGCCACTGGAAGAGGAGAACAAATTGAGCACATAAAAACTCCACCTTCTTGTTGGGTTATTTTAGCAAAACCCCATATTGGTGTATCTACTGCTGATGTGTATGGGAATTTAAAATTAAATCGAGTTACACATCCGGATGTAGATAAAATGGTTGATGTCATAAATGCCGGGGATTACAAAGGGATTTGTGATACTGTTGGTAACGTTTTAGAAGATGTAACGTTTGCGATGCATCCTGAAGTTGCACGTATTAAGGCACAGATGAAGCGATTTGGGGCGGATGCTGTTTTAATGAGTGGAAGTGGTCCAACTGTATTTGGTCTTGTGCACCATGATTCGCGAATGCATCGTATATATAACGGATTAAAAGGATTTTGTGAACAAGTATACGCAGTACGTTTATTGGGAGAGCGAGAAACGCTTGAATAAAGACGTATAATACGTTATGATTTGTTTAGAATATTCGTGATTTGAGGTGAGAGTATGAAAATTAGACGAAGTACAAGATTAGTCGATATGACGTATTACTTGTTACAAAACCCTCGTCAGCTAGTTTCTCTCACTTTTTTTGCTGAAAGGTATCAATCAGCTAAGTCTTCTATTAGTGAAGATTTAGTTATTATTAAGCAAACGTTTGAACAACAAGGGGTCGGCACATTGCAAACGATACCAGGAGCAGCAGGAGGAGTGAAATATATACCGTATATAAGTGAGGAAGAGGCAGATCTAATTATTGGTGAGCTTTGTAGCTTATTTGAGAATCCAGATCGTATTTTGCCTGGTGGTTACTTATATATGACAGATCTTTTAAGTAATCCTCGTCATATTAATGGCGCAGGTCGTTTGTTTGCTTCTGTTTTTGCTAGGCAACCAATTGATGCAGTTATGACGGTGGCAACAAAGGGAATTCCACTTGCTTATGCAGTGGCGAATTACTTAGATGTACCGGTAGTAATTGCAAGGAAAGACAATAAGGTAACAGAAGGTCCAACTGTTAGTATTAACTATGTATCAGGTTCTTCTAAGCGCATTCAAACAATGACGCTAGCGAAGCGTAGCCTTCCAGAAGGATCAAATGTTTTAATTATTGATGACTTCATGAAAGCTGGCGGAACCATTCAAGGTATGATGAGTATGTTAGAAGAGTTTAAAGCTAATGTTGTTGGTATTGGTGTATTAGTAGAGTCCACAGATATTGAAGAAAGACTAATTAATAACTTTGTATCATTAATTCGTTTATCAGAAGTTGATGTGAAAGAAAAAGCGATTCAAGTGGAAAAGGGAAATTATTCACTGGCACCATTTGATGAAGGGCTTGTAGAGGCTGAGTAAAAAGGTAAAGCAAATAGCTTTATCTTTTTTTTATTCTATTTATAAATTATAAAATAGATGGACAAACTGCTTTTCGTGCACTATTTTTAAAGAGTAAAAATAAATAATAAAAGGGTGACAGATATGAAAGTTGTTCAAACAAACAATGCACCACAAGCAATTGGACCATATTCACAAGGGATTATTGTAAATAATATGTTCTACAGCTCAGGACAAATTCCGTTAACTGCAGGTGGAGAGCTTGTAGCAGGAGATGTAACAGTACAAACAGAGCAAGTATTTCAAAACTTACAAGCAGTATTAGAAGAAGCGGGTGCTTCATTTGATACAGTAGTAAAAACAACAGTATTCTTAAAAGATATGGATGATTTTAATGCTGTTAATGAAGTATATGGCTCTTATTTCTCTGCTCATAAGCCAGCTCGTTCTTGTGTACAAGTAGCAAAATTACCGAAAGATGTTTCAGTTGAAATTGAGGTAATTGCCCTAGTTAAGTAATTCTTTGTAAGCGATAACCTCCGCAAATCTCTATATTCAATTACATTAAAAATTTTTATCTTAAAAATTTTTAAAAAATTAAAGGGAAAATAGAAATTTTGTGGAATTTATACAAATATATCGCTTATTTAGAAAAGGGTGGTGAACACAAGATGGAAGTGACTGACGTAAGATTACGCCGCGTAAACACAGAAGGCCGCATGAGAGCAATTGCCTCTATTACTCTAGACCATGAATTTGTTGTTCATGATATTCGTGTAATTGATGGTAATAATGGATTATTTGTAGCAATGCCAAGTAAACGTACTCCAGATGGAGAGTTCCGTGACATTGCACATCCAATTAATTCTGGTACACGCTCTAAAATTCAAGATGCGGTTTTAACAGAGTATCATCGTTTAGGCGAGTTAGAAGAGGTTGAGTTTGAAGAAGCGGGTGCTTCGTAAAATTCGAATGAAAAGGGCTTTTTAGAGAAAGCCCTATAATTTTGCAACAAACTCCTGTAAGCATTTACAGGGGTTTGTTTTTTGTGTTTATACATATGTTTAATTTAGAAAATTCTAAAATAAACAAAAGAAAAGGGGAAACTTCTAATTTTTTCAAAATGATTTTAAATAGTATAGCTTATTTCTTAAAAAAGATACTAAAGAGTAAAACATCTTATAAGAATTATGGTAAAATTTAATAGTTAAAATGTGTTTCTTGAAATATATGATGATTTAGGATAATATCGTTAATGGATAAATAGGTTGCGATGGAGGGTCTATATGTCAAACAGATTTGCAGTGATTCTAGCTGCAGGTAAAGGCACACGTATGAAGTCTAAGCTATACAAAGTGCTTCATCCTGTATGTGGAAAACCTATGGTACAACATGTTGTCGATCAAGTATCTCAATTAGGATTGCAGAAACTTGTAACAGTCGTAGGACATGGTGCTGAAATGGTACAAGAACAGCTAGGGAACGTAAGTGAGTTTGCATTACAAGCAGAACAACTTGGTACAGCACATGCTGTAGATCAAGCTGCAAGTGTACTTGCAAATGAAGAAGGAACAACTTTAGTTATTTGTGGCGATACGCCGCTAATAACTGCTGAAACGATGGAAGCATTGCTTCAGCAACATAAAGAAGCAGGGGCAATGGCAACGGTGCTAACAGCTTACATAGAAGAACCTGCTGGATATGGTCGTATCGTTCGTAATGAGAATGGTCATGTTGAAAAGATTGTTGAGCATAAGGATGCAAATGAGAAAGAATTAGCTATTAAAGAAATCAATACAGGTACGTATTGTTTTGATAATAAAGCTTTATTCGCTTCACTTTCTAAAGTTTCAAATGATAACGTACAAGGTGAATATTACCTGCCAGATGTTATTGAGATTTTAAAAAATGAAGGTCATATTGTATCGGCTTATCAAACAGAGCACTTCGATGAAACGTTAGGTGTTAACGACAGAGTCGCTCTATCGCAAGCGGAAATTATTATGAAAAACCGTATCAACCGAAAGAACATGGTAAATGGTGTTACAATTATCGATCCAAGTAACACGTATATTTCTGCTGATGCAATTATCGGTAGTGATACAGTTCTTCATCCAGGAACAATTATTGAGGGAAACACTGTAATTGGTTCTGATTGTGAAATTGGACCGCATACAGTAATTCGCGATAGTGAAATTGGAGATCGTACGACAATTCGTCAATCTACTGTACATGATAGTAAACTTGGTACAGAAGTATCGGTTGGTCCATTTGCACATATTCGCCCAGATTCAGTTATTGGAGATGAAGTACGCGTTGGAAACTTCGTGGAAATCAAAAAAACTGTATTTGGTAATAGAAGTAAAGCTTCACACTTAAGTTATATCGGGGATGCGCAAGTTGGAGAAGACGTGAATCTTGGTTGTGGTTCAATTACGGTGAACTATGACGGTAAGAATAAATTCAAAACTGTGATTGGTAACGGGGTATTTATTGGATGTAATTCAAACCTTGTTGCTCCTGTAACAGTTGAAGATGGTGCTTATGTGGCAGCAGGCTCTACAATTACAGAGAATGTTCCATCAAAAGCATTATCTGTAGCACGTGCACGTCAAGTTAACAAAGAAGACTATGTTGATCAATTGCTGAATAAGAAAAAATCATAATGTGGAGGGTTAATCTAGATGTCGACTCAATATCTAAATTCTAATTTGAAAGTATTCTCTTTAAACTCTAATAAGGAACTTGCTGAGCAAATTGCAAAGCACATTGGAGTAGGACTAGGAAAATGTTCTGTTGATCGTTTTAGTGATGGAGAAGTTCAAATTAACATTGAAGAAAGTATCCGTGGTTGCGATGTATTCATTATTCAATCTACAAGCTTCCCAGTAAACGAACATATCATGGAATTACTTATTATGATCGATGCATTAAAACGTGCATCTGCAAAAACAATTAATATTGTTATTCCTTACTATGGTTATGCGCGTCAAGACCGTAAAGCGCGTTCTCGTGAACCAATTACATCGAAACTTGTAGCAAACTTGCTTGAAACAGCAGGTGCAACTCGTGTAATCACTCTAGATTTACATGCTCCACAAATTCAAGGGTTCTTTGATATCCCAATCGACCACCTAATGGGTGTACCGATTCTTTCAGATTACTTTGAAACAAAAGGTCTTAAAGATATCGTAATCGTGTCACCTGATCACGGTGGAGTAACTCGTGCTAGAAAAATGGCAGATCGCCTGAAAGCACCAATCGCTATTATCGATAAGCGTCGTCCTCGTCCAAACGTATCAGAGGTAATGAATATTATCGGTAATATTGAAGGTAAAACAGCAATTTTAATTGATGACATCATTGATACAGCTGGTACAATTACATTAGCAGCAAACGCTCTTGTTGAGAACGGTGCTTCTGAAGTATATGCTTGCTGTACACACCCAGTATTATCTGGTCCAGCAATTGAGCGTATCCAAAATTCAAATATTAAAGAGTTAGTTGTAACGAACTCTATCGTATTACCAGAAGAGAAGAAGATCGACAAAGTACATGAACTTTCAGTTGCTCCACTAATCGGAGAAGCAATCATTCGTGTATACGAAGAAGAATCTGTAAGTGTATTATTCAATTAATTGGATAGAATGAGACGTAACCAAGATTGGTTACGTCTTTTCGTATCGAAAAAAGAAAGTAGTGGTACAAGAATGAAATTGATAGTAGGACTTGGGAACCCGGGTAGAGAATATGAATTAACAAGGCATAATATTGGATTTATGGCAATTGATGAACTTGCAAAGCGTTGGAATATTTCTTTAAACGAACAAAAATTTAAAGGAGTATTTGGTGCAGGGTTTGTTAATGGGGAAAAAGTAATCTTATTAAAGCCACTTACATATATGAATTTATCTGGGGAAAGCATTCGTCCACTTATGGATTACTACAAAATTGATGTAGAGGACTTCGTTGTTCTGTACGATGATTTAGACATCCCAGTAGGTAAATTACGCCTTCGTATGAAAGGTAGTGCTGGTGGACATAATGGTGTGAAATCAACAATTTCACATTTAGGAACACAAGAGTTTCAACGTATCCGCATGGGAATTGATCGTCCGAAAAATGGAATGAAGGTAGTGGATTATGTATTAGGACGTTTTACATCAGAAGAAATTCCTGATGTTAATCATTCTATTGAAAAAGCAGCGGATGCATGTGAAGAATGGTTAAATAAACCTTTTCTTCAAATTATGAATACTTTCAATAGTTAAGGATATGATTGAGAATATTTTGCTTTATTTTTACCCATACTAGCAGTAATTGGATTTTTAGGAGGCTAGTATGGAAGGGTATTATTATTGCAGACATTGCGGGAGCAATGTAGGCTCCGTTACTGCAGAAAAAGTGTATAGCGACGTTTTATTTCAACTAACAGAGCAAGAAGTAGTAGAGATGATTCATTTTCATGAGAATGGAAATATATATATACAAACGATTTGTGAATCGTGTCAAGAAACGCTCGCATCTTATCCTGAGTATTATGAATATGAAAAATTTCTGCAATAAAATGTTGTCGCTTTGGCATGTCCAAAGCATTTTTCTGTTTTCTTTTTCCGAAATATTTGCATAAAATATAGTGGCTTGCTCTTTATGTTGAGAGGGGTTTTGAAAATGATAGGTTTATTAGAGCAGTTTTATAAAAATGAAGAGATCCAATCGGTTATTAATGGATTAGAAGATGGTTTAAAAGAACAACTTGTATCAGGTATGGCAACCTCTTCTCGTTCGTTATTAATGGCGGCCTTATATAAAAAAACAAAAAAATCACAACTTATTGTGACGCATAATTTATATCAAGCACAAAAAGTACATGAAGATTTAGTGGCGTTACTTGGTGAAAAAGATGTGTGGCTATACCCAGTAAATGAATTGATAGCATCAGAACTTGGTGTTGCAAGCCCAGAATTGAAGGCACAACGCATTGAAGTATTAAATCGTTTAGCTGCAGGAGAGAATGGGATTATTGTAGCACCAGTTGCGGGGTTACGCAGATTTTTACCAATGAAAGAATTGTGGAAGCAAAGGCAAATCGAAATCAGTCTAGGGCAAGAGATTGATTTAGATACATTCTTGCATACTTTACACCATATTGGCTATGAGCGTAAGTCGATGGTAGAAGCTCCTGGGGAATTTAGTTTGCGCGGGGGGATATTAGATATTTATCCACTAACTGAAGAGTTACCAGTTCGTATTGAATTCTTCGACACGGAAGTCGATTCTATTCGATTATTCGATGTGGATGAACAGCGCTCTCAAGATAAAAAAGAAAGTGTTAGATTTGGTCCAGCAACGGAGTTTTTATTTTCACAGGAAGAATTAAAGTCGGGAGTTAAGCGTCTTGAGGAAGGCTTGACTAAGACGATGCAAAAACTTTCCGATGATAAATTGAAGACTACAGTGCTTGAAACGGTAAGTCATGAAATTGAGATGTTGAAAAACGGGCAAAGTATAGAACAGATGTTTAAATATTTATCTATTTTCTATAACGAACCTGCTAGTCTGATAGATTATTTACCAGAAGATGGTGTTGTAATTTTAGATGAGATTTCCCGTATTCAAGAAACAGCATCACATCTTGAAACGGAAGAAGCGGAATGGTATATATCACTTCTTGGTGAGGGAACGATTATTCAAGATCTATCCTTCTCCCATTCGTTTGAAGAATTTCTTCATCATAAAAAAAGAAGCTTTGTATATTTAACGTTATTCTTACGTCATATAGCACATACACATCCGCAAAATATTGTGAATGTAACATGTAAAACGATGCAAGATTTCCATGGACAGATGCAGTTGTTGAAAACTGAAATTGATAGATGGAACGAAGGGCATTTTACGACGGTTGTGCTCGGCACAGATGATGAACGTGTAAAAAAACTACAACATATTTTAAGTGATTATGATATTGAGGCGGATATTGTAGAGGGCACAGATATATTATTGCCTGGAAGGTTACAAATTGCTGTAGGTGATTTACATGCAGGATTTGAAATGCCGATGCAAAAACTTGTTGTTATTACTGAAAAAGAGCTTTTTCATAAGAAAGTTAAAAAATCACAACGCAAGCAAAAGTTATCTAATGCTGAACGCATTAAAAGTTATTCTGAATTAAAAGTTGGGGATTATGTAGTCCATGTAAATCATGGTATAGGTAAATTTTTAGGTATCGAGACATTAGAGATTAATGGTGTTCATAAAGATTATTTAAATATTAAATACCAAGGCAATGATAAGTTATACGTTCCAATTGAACAAATTGATCAAGTGCAAAAATATGTAGGATCTGAAGGAAAGGATCCGAAAGTTTATAAACTGGGCGGAAATGATTGGAAGAAAGTCAAAACGAAGGTTGAAAAATCTGTACAAGATATTGCCGATGACCTAATTAAACTATATGCCGAGCGCGAAGCTTCAAAGGGTTATGCATATACGCCAGATACGGCAGAACAACAAGAATTTGAGTCTTCTTTCCCGTATCAAGAGACAGAGGATCAATTACGTTCTATTGAAGAGATTAAAAAGGATATGGAACGCGGACGTCCAATGGATAGGCTTCTTTGTGGTGATGTAGGATATGGAAAAACGGAAGTGGCTATTCGTGCGGCATTTAAGGCAATTATGGATGAAAAACAAGTTGCAATTTTAGTGCCGACAACGATCCTTGCACAACAACACTATGAAACAATTCGAGAGCGTTTTCAAGATTATCCAATCAATATAGGATTGTTAAGTAGATTCCGTACGAGAAAACAGCAAAATGAAACGATTAAGGGCTTAAAAGATGGCACGGTAGATATTGTAATCGGAACGCATCGTATTTTATCTAAAGATGTTACTTATAAAGATTTAGGTCTTCTTATTATTGATGAAGAACAAAGATTTGGTGTAACGCATAAAGAAAAAATTAAACAATTAAAAGCGAATGTTGACGTATTAACATTAACGGCAACCCCGATTCCACGTACGCTCCATATGTCTATGCTTGGTGTGCGTGATTTATCTGTTATTGAGACACCGCCGGAAAATCGTTTCCCAGTTCAAACGTATGTAGTAGAGTATAATCCAGCATTAATACGAGAAGCGATAGAACGAGAGCTTGCAAGAGGTGGTCAAATTTACTTCCTATACAATCGTGTAGAGGACATCGAACGAAAAGCAGATGAAATTTCGATGTTAGTTCCAGACGCGCGTGTAACGTATGCGCATGGGAAAATGAATGAGAGTGAATTAGAGTCTGTTATGCTATCGTTTTTAGAAGGGCAGCATGATGTTCTTGTAAGTACAACGATTATTGAGACGGGTGTAGATATTCCGAATGTAAATACATTAATTGTATTTGATGCAGACCGTATGGGATTATCGCAGTTGTATCAGCTTCGTGGACGTGTTGGACGTTCTAACCGTGTTGCGTATGCATACTTTGCATACAAACGAGATAAAGTGTTATCGGAAGTTGCGGAGAAGCGTCTGCAAGCCATTAAAGAGTTCACAGAGCTTGGATCAGGTTTCAAAATTGCAATGCGAGACTTATCCATTCGTGGTGCAGGTAACTTATTAGGGGCCGAACAACATGGATTTATTGATTCTGTCGGATTTGATTTGTATTCTCAAATGTTGAAAGATGCAATTGAACAACGTAGAGGAACAGACGGAGTTGAAAATACCGTTAATGTTGAAATTGATTTAGAAGTCGATGCATATTTACCTGATGCTTATATTTCAGATAGTAAACAAAAAATTATGATGTATAAACAATTTAGAGGTGTTTCTGCAATTGAGGATATTGAAGAGTTGCAGGAAGAGATGATAGATAGATTTGGTGATTACCCACAAGAAGTTGGTTACTTATTGCAAATTGCAAATATTAAAGTATTGGCAATGAAAGAACAAATTGAATTAATTAAGCAAAATAAATTTGAAGTAACTATTCTATTCTCAGAACAAGCGAGTCAAAATATTGATGGCGGAAAATTATTTATGCTCGGAAATAGTTTTGGACGTATGATTGGTCTAGGAATGGAAGGATCACAATTGAAAATCGTCATGAAAACAAATGGCTTAGAGACATCGAAGTGGTTAACAATTGCTGAAAATTTATTAAAAGGCTTGCCAGAAGTAAAAAAAGAAGTCATAAATGCCTAATATTAGATAAAAAAATACAATTCGACGTGCATAGAAGAACTAATGTGTAAAATACTATGTCTAACAGTTGGTGATTTTTACATGAACAGGTAAATTCACCACTTTGATCATCAGTAGAAAGTGAGGCAGCATTAGAATGAAAGCAACTGGAATCGTACGTCGAATTGATGATTTAGGTAGGGTAGTAATCCCGAAGGAAATTCGTAGAACTTTACGTATTCGAGAAGGGGACCCACTAGAAATATTTGTTGATCGCGATGGAGAAGTAATTTTAAAGAAATACTCTCCAATTAGCGAATTAGGTGATTTTGCAAAAGAATATGCAGATGCTTTATATGATAGCTTAGGACATAATGTACTTGTATGCGATCGAGATTCTATTATCGCAGTATCAGGTGTATCAAAAAAAGAATACTTAAATAAAAGCGTTGGCGATCTAATTGAAAAAACGATGGAAGAAAGAAAGTCCGTTATTATGACGGATGAAAGTGAAATTTCCATTATCGATGGTGTAACAGAAAAGGTTCATTCTTATACAGTTGGACCGATTGTTGCAAATGGAGATCCAATTGGAGCTGTTATTATCTTTTCGAAAGAAGCTATTATAAGTGAAATTGAGCATAAAGCAGTTAATACTGCTGCAAGTTTCTTAGCGAAACAAATGGAACAGTAAGGGTTTATAATTTTAGAAGTAGCAATCTTTCCTAATTATGATATTTCTTCTTGAGAAATCAATTATTTGGAGATATATGTATATTGAATGAAGGTAGCGCTTTGCTACCTTTTTTCGTTGAACATTTCTAGCGTGCACGAACGTATGATTACTCCTGTAGGTAAGGAAGCTTGTCCTTTTCTTTATGATATAATACGAGGGGTGAGAATAGAAAAAGGAGTTTTCTTGTATGGAATCGAAGAAGTATCAAGCCTTTTGGCGTGGGGCTATTATATTAACAATAGCAAGTTTTGTTACAAAGGTATTAAGCGCCTTTTACCGTATTCCATATCAAAATATAGCGGGTGACATTGGTTTTTATATTTATCAACAAATATATCCGTTTTATGGATTTTGTTTAATTTTAGCTACTTATGGGTTCCCCATTATAATTTCAAAAATGGTTGCGGAACGATTAGAACGAGGGGAAAAGCAAGAAGCAGAAGAAATTATTTGTGTATCTTTTTGGTTTTTATTAGGGATTGGTTTCATAGGATTCTTTATATTGTTCTTTGGTGCCGAAGCAATTGCAACAGCTATGGGTGATATATATTTAGATAAGCTATTGCGTGTTATTTCCTTTTCATTCCTATTGATGCCGTTTTTATCTGTAGCAAGAGGATATTTTCAAGGGTTCAATAATATGATGCCTACGGCTGTTTCGCAAGTAATAGAACAAACGATTCGCGTTTCTATTATTGTATTTTTATCCTTATTCCTAATTGCTCACGGATTTGATTTATATACAGTTGGTGCAGGTGCTATGTTAGGTTCAATTGCAGGCGGGCTGATTGGGATTATCGTACTTGTACTTTATATGCGTCATGATTTTCGTTCTATATTCTTTAAAAGTGTAAAAAGAATTAGAGGGAAAAAGAAAATCATTAAAATCCTGTTTTGGCAGGGATTGGCGATTTGTATTAGTAACTTAGTACTTATTTTTATACAAATGGCTGATTCAGTTTCTTTCTATTCGTTACTCATTGGTGCAGGAGAGCAAGCTGAAAACGCAAAGGTGCTAAAAGGTGTGTATGACAGAAGTATCCCACTTATGCAATTAGGTACTGTCGTGACAACTTCTTTCTCGTTGTCGCTTATTCCAATTATTACAGCGGCGAAGGAAAGAGGAGATCTTACCTTTATTCAAGAAAAGGTAAAGTTAGCAATGAAAATAACATTTGTTATTGGATTTGCAGCAGCCATTGGATTAACTTGTATTATTCAACCTACGAATATTATGCTGTTTGAAAATAGTGATGGGTCAGATGTTTTATCCATTTTATCTTTATCTATTTTATTTAGTTCATTGTCGATTACAACTGCTTCTATTTTGCAAGGGTTAGGACAAACGTTAAAACCAGCAATATTCGTTATATTTGGGGGTTGTTTAAAGTTAGCTTTAAATTATATATTAATGCCGTATTTTGGTGTGAAGGGAGCTGCAATTGCAACGCTAGTTGCGTTAATTGTAATTTCTATTCTAAATAGTGCGTTACTTATGCGAGCTGTATCCGAATCACTTATCGATAAGCGTAATATGTTAGGTGTAGTTATTAGTGGTATCGGTATGGGATTTGTATTAATAATGTTTATGCGTGTATTGCAAATGTCTGGGTTAGTAATTGATACAGAACATAGAGGAATCGCGACACTTGAGGCGTTGTTAGGTGTAGCTATCGGCGGATTAGCATATATGTTTTTAATTTTAAAATTACGTGTATTTACAAAAGTGGAAATAGGAACCGTTATGAAAAAAGAGAAAAAAGAAAGTTCATTGAAGAAGAGTGGATAGAGGTGGCAGGTTGTGAGTGGAATCATTACTATTTTAGGATTAGGTGCTGGTGAATTAGATCAGTTAACGATGGGTGTATATCGAAAAATAAAAGAAGCAGATCACATGTTTGTTAGAACGAAGGAACATCCCGTTATAGAAGAGTTGGAGAAAGAAGGTATACAATATACTGCCTTTGACAATGTATATGAAGCGCATGATACATTTGAAATTGTATATGAAACAATTGCGAATACATTGATAGAAAAAGCTAAAGGCACAGAAATCATCTATGCTGTTCCAGGGCATCCCCTTGTAGCAGAAAGAACGGTTCAGCTACTGTTGGAAAAAGGTGAAGTAGCGAATATTGAGGTGCGAATTGAAGGTGGACAAAGTTTCCTTGATCCTATGTTTGCCAGTCTAAAGATTGATCCGATTGAAGGATTTCAATTAATTGACGCCACATCATTTGAAAGAGGACAATTAGAATTACGTCAACATTTAATCTTTTGCCAAGTATATGACGCATTCGTTGCATCTGATGTGAAATTAACATTAATGGAGATGCTACCAGATGATTATGAAGTGTATATCGTAACAGCTGCGGGAACTTCATTTGAACAAGTTAAAAAGGTACCGTTGTACATGTTAGATCATGAAACGGAGTTGAATAACTTAACGAGTGTGTATGTACCACCAGTTCAGGAACGTACGTCCTTGTATCAACAGTTTGATGTGCTTAGAGAAATTATTGCAGACCTTCGCGGACCGAATGGTTGCCCGTGGGATAAAAAGCAAACACATCAATCTTTAAAGAAGTATTTAATTGAGGAAGCTTATGAAGTATTGGAAGCAATTGATGAAGAGGATGATGATCACTTAGTAGAAGAACTGGGTGATGTATTATTACAAGTTATGCTGCATGCCCAAATCGGAGAAGATGAAGGTTGGTTCTCTATAGACGACATCATTCGAACTTTATCTGAGAAAATGGTTCGTCGCCACCCGCATGTATTTGGGAATACAGATGTAGATAATGCCGATGAAGTAATTGCCAATTGGGAAGAAATTAAAAAACAAGAAAAAGGATTCGTGAAAGAATCTGTTTTAGATGGAATTCCAAAAAGTTTGCCACAGTTACTACGTGCTTATGAAATCCAGAAAAAAGCTAGCAAGGTTGGTTTTGATTGGGTTGATGTACAACCGATGATAGAAAAAGCTTTAGAAGAATGGCAAGAATTCCAACAAGAAGTTACAAACATGGATGAGGCGAAGATGTTAAGTGAATTTGGTGATTTACTATTTGCGTTTGTTAATATCGCTCGTCATTATAAAATAGATCCAGAAGAGGCGTTACATTCAACGAATGAGAAATTCGTCGGTCGTTTCTTATACATGGAAGCAAAGGTAGCTGAAATGAATAAAGAGATGCAAGATTTATCATTAGAGCAGTTGGATGTTTTATGGGAAGAGGCAAAACAAACAGAGCGTTAATAGGGGGATTTAATATGCGTCTAGATAAGTTTTTAAAAGTATCACGTTTAATTAAAAGAAGAACATTAGCAAAAGAAGTAGCTGATCAAGGAAGAATATCCATTAATGGTCAAGTGGCAAAAGCGAGTTCTGATGTGAAAGTAGCTGATGAATTAACAATTCGTTTCGGTCAAAAAATAGTAACTGTAAAAATAAACGAATTGAAAGAAACAACTAAAAAAGAAGATGCAGCAAATATGTATAGCTTAGTTCGCGAAGAAAAAGTAAAGGCCGAAGAAGGCTTGTTCTAAAATCGATTATCCCTTCATACATTACTATTAGCTAGTATAAATGTATGGGGGGATTTACGTGCATAATGGCTACTCACCTATGTCTTCTAATCAACAAAATGTTTCTGTAGAGCATGATATTATTATGCGTGGCAGGCGTGTAATTGATATTACCGGTGTAAAGCAGGTAGAGAGTTTTGATAGCGAAGAGTTTTTACTTGAGACCGTAATGGGCTTTTTAACAATTCGTGGTCAAAATTTGCAAATGAAAAATTTAGATGTAGAAAAAGGTGTTGTGTCGATTAAAGGGAAAGTTCATGAGATGCTGTATATTGATGAGAATCAAGGGGAGAAAACTAAAGGATTCTTTAGTAAGTTGTTTAAATGAGTTTAACAATTCAGTTGTATACGATGCTCTCAATGATCGGAATGGGTGCTTGGATTGGAGCGTCTTTAGATACATACCAACGATTTTTAAAACGTCAGGAACGTAAACGTTGGCTTGTATTTATACATGATATACTATTTTGGATTGTCCAAGCATTATTCGTTTTTTACGTATTGCTTCTTGTAAATGAAGCTGAACTACGTATATATGTGTTTTTGGCATTATTATGTGGTTTTGCGGCATATCAAAGCTTATTGAAAGCACTATATATGAGACTGTTAAATTTTCTCATCTATATTTTTGTACAAACAACACACTTTTTTGTTCAAATTATAAAGCTACTCATGATAAAACCTGTTATTATTATAGCGCAGCTATTTATTGCATTTATATTATTCTTATTTCGTATACTGCTTTCAATTGGACATGTGTTATGGAAAATGGTGATTTGGATATTACTTTTCATATGGAAAGTTTTTTTCTGGCCTGTTCGATTTATTGCTTCGCTCATATGGAAACTTCTCCCTAATCGTGTTAAACTTTTTATAATGAAACATGTAGGGTTCCTGCAATATATAGCAAAATTGAAGGGACATATCTTCCAATTATGGGAGCGTATAAAAAAGAAGTTAGGGGGACCTCGGAAATGAGGGAACTGAGACAAAGAACAATCGAAAAACAGAGTCCAAATCCTGTTAAAGAGCATATAATACAAACGGATGAGAACAGGAAGCGACTTTATCGCCGTTTAGCGGTTTTTCTTGTCTTTGCTTTTACAATTATTGCGAGTATTAGTGTAACGTTTTATCAACAAAACAGTTCCATTAAAGCAAAAGAAGCAAAAGTTAAGGACATGAAAAAAGAACTGGATTCATTAACGAATAAAGAAAAGAGTCTAAAAGACGAAGTTCAAAAGTTAAATGATGAAGAGTACGTATTAAAGATTGCTAGAAGGGATTATTTCTTCTCTGGAAAAGGGGAGATAATTTTTCCTGTTTCTAAGTAGAGTATGTCTTATTGACACTATATTTTAGGATTATATATAATAAAGTAAAATTTGACTTTTTAACCACTAAGGAGGAGCATTTTTTTTATGTCAATCGAGGTAGGCAGCAAGTTACAGGGTAAAGTAACAGGTATTACAAATTTTGGGGCTTTTGTGGAGCTGCCAGAAGGCTTAACGGGTCTTGTTCATATTAGTGAAGTTGCTGATAATTATGTGAAAGATATTAACGATCACTTAAAAGTGGGCGACCAAGTAGAAGTAAAAGTTATTAACGTTGAAAAAGATGGCAAGATCGGTCTATCTATTAAAAAAGCGAAAGAGCGTGAAAAAACAGAAGGAGATCGCCCACGTGGTGAATACCAACGCGGTGGCGATCAACAACGTTCTGGACGTCCACAACGTAATCGTTCTTTCAACAGAGATAACCGTGGTGGCGGTAACGACCGTGCTCCAAAAGAAACATTCGAACAAAAGATGGCTCGTTTCTTAAAGGATAGCGAAGATCGTTTAACTTCTTTAAAGCGTAACACTGAATCTAAACGTGGTGGCCGTGGCGCACGTCGCGGATAATAACAATGTTTAATTCTTAGCATATAGAGAGGTACCCAGGGTGATTGCTCGGGGTACTTTTTTATATGTGAAAATATATTTTAAAAAACTTTTCAAGATGTGTTGACTTTAAATTGTATCTGAGGTAAGATACTAATTGTCCGTTAAATAAGACGACATGGCGGTGTAGCTCAGCTGGCTAGAGCGTACGGTTCATACCCGTGAGGTCGGGGGTTCGATCCCCTCCGCCGCTATATTTAATTTAACGGCCCGTTGGTCAAGTGGTTAAGACACCGCCCTTTCACGGCGGTAACACGGGTTCGAATCCCGTACGGGTCATCCTAAAAAGATCATGCAAATTTGCATGATCTTTTTTTGTTAAATAAATTAAGACATACAACACTTCTACAAAATCACCCTATATTTTCTGAATGTTCGATTAAAATATTAAAAATAAATTACATACTGTGTATATATGTAGAGTTATTTCGAATAAAAAGTCGAACGATTATAAAAGTGAAAACTGTTGTTTTGACAAAAATCCCAATAATCATCTTTTATAATGACAGTAATTAAACTATGCAGGTGGTGTTAAAAATATGCCTAAAGCAGGAAGGAATACTATGAATACAAGTGCATTGGCAATGAATGAAGGTCAGCTTGGAGGAGTAAAGTGGACGAGTAAGTTGCGAATGAAGTTTGAGCAAGTTTTCTTTAGATGGGGATTTATTATTGTTGTTATTGGTTTTCTTTTGGGACGAGCATATATATTAACAAACATTTTACCGTTTGCACTACCGTTTTTTGCTGCTGTTTATGTTATGAAGCGGGATAAAATGCCGCTCGCGTTCTTGGCTTTAATGGGGGGCGCACTTTCAGTTTCGATAGATAATTTATTCTTTACCTTTGCGTCTATTTTTACTTTCTTCATTTATAATATCTTCTTTAGTCGGTTTACACGTAAAACTGTTGGACTTGTTCCATTCCAAGTATTTATCTCCGCATTAACCGCACATTTAGTTGTTGTATATTTTGCACAACAAACTGTCACCATGTACGATTTACTCGTTAGTACGATTGAGGCAGGGCTTAGCTTCGTATTAACTATGATATTTTTACAAAGTGTCCCGCTTTTAGTAGAAAGAAAAGGGAAACAACAAGCATTAGAGACGGAAGAAATCGTTTGTTTAATTATATTACTAGCATCTGTTTTAACAGGTACAACAGATTGGTTCGTATATGAAGCTTCTATTCAACATATTTTTACTAGATATTTAGTGCTCGTGTTTGCATTTATAGCGGGGGCTGCTACAGGATCTACAGTGGGGGTCGTCACTGGATTAATATTAAGTTTAGCGAATGTCTCCAGTTTGTCTCAACTTAGTCTACTTGCTTTTTCTGGGCTGCTTGGTGGTTTGCTAAAAGAAGGGAAGCGTTTAGGTGTTAGTTTAGGTTTATTAATTGGGACGAGCTTGATTACGCTATATGTAGACAAGCAAACAAACATCGTGACAACTTTAATTGAATCTGGTGTAGCAATTGCTTTCTTCTTATTAACACCGAAACTTGTTATGGATCGTATTGCTAAATTTATGCCAGGCACACAGGAACATTCGCAAGATCAACAACAGTATTTAAGAAGAATGCGTGATGTTACAGCGAATAAAATCAACCAATTTGCCAATGTATTTGCTGCTTTATCTAATAGCTTTTCTGTATATGGCTATGTGGAGGAGGAAGATAAAGAGACGGAGGCAGATTTGTTCTTAAGTACAATTACCGCAAAAACATGTCAAACCTGCTTTAAGAAGGACCAATGCTGGGTAGTTAATTTCGACAAAACGTACGATTATATGAAACAAATAATGAGCGAAACGGAAGAAGGAACTCTGCAGCATAATAGGAAGTTAGTTCGTGAATGGGACAAGCATTGTGTGAGAGGGAAGAAAGTGACGGATTTAGTAGCAGGTGAATTAGATCACTTTTATGAGGGACAAAAATTACGAAAACAAATGAAAGAAAATCGTAGAATAGTAGCAGAGCAATTGCTAGGTGTATCAAAAGTTATGGAGGATTTTGCTAAGGAGATACAAAGAGAACGAGAAAATCATCAAGTACAGGAAGAACAGATTCTGCAAGCGTTTCGTGATTTTGGTGTAGAAGTAGAGCACGTGGATATTTATTGTTTAGATAGAGGAAGTATTGATATTGAAATGTTGATTCCAGTTGCATCTAATGAACATGGAGAGTGTGAAAAGTTAGTCGCACCGATGCTTTCTGATATTCTAAAGGAAAATATTGTTGTTAAACATGAAGAAAAATCTTCTTATCCAAATGGCCATAGCTTAATATCATTTGGTTCAGCGAAAACGTATTCTCTTGATACGGGCCTAGCCACAGCTGCAAAGGGCGGTGGGTTTGTTTCGGGTGATTCTTATGCGATGATGGATTTAAGTGTCGGTAAATATGCCCTTGCTATTAGTGATGGTATGGGAAATGGGCAAAGAGCTCATATGGAGAGTAAAGAAACGGTGAAATTATTACAAAAAATACTTCAATCAGGCATTGATGAGGAAATAGCGATTAAGTCTATCAACTCTATTCTTTCTTTAAGAACAACAGAAGAGATGTTTACAACGTTAGATTTAGCTATGGTAGATTTACGGGATGCGAGTGCGAAGTTTTTAAAGATTGGATCGACGCCGAGTTTTGTTAAACGCGCAAATAATATTTTGAAAATTGAAGCAAGTAACTTGCCGATGGGAATTATTGAGGATGTTGAAGTTGATGTAGTGGGTGAGCAATTAAAAACGGGCGATATTCTTATTATGATGAGCGATGGGATTTTTGAGGGAGCGCAACACGTGGAAAATCATGAACTATGGATGAAGCGGAAAATTAAAGAGTTACAAACTGAAGACCCACAAGAAATTGCTGATATCATTATGGAAGAAGTGATTCGCTCTTGTGATGGTTATATAAATGATGATATGACTATTGTTGTGGCGAAAGTGAAGAAAAATATGCCGAAGTGGGCTACGATTCCAATTGTAGGAATGCAGGCGCAATAAGGTGAAATTTTAAGTGTGATATTTCTTTCAAAAAACCTAGGTGAATGCCTAGGTTTTTTGTTTTAAAAGATAATGTTATTATTTTTTTGAATATGTACGGATGATGTAAGATAAAAATGCAATTTTTGTATATCTTTTTTTTGCACAATGTTTGTAAAAGTTGTACCATTATAAACAAGGTAACTAACGTTGCTGTTCTTGTTTAATGAAAGGTGATTACGAAGTTGAAAGATACATTTGTTGAGAAGGTAGATGACTTTGTAAAGCAGCATGATGTATTAAAGGAACGTTCAACAATTGTTGTAGGGGTTTCTGGTGGTCCTGACTCTTTGGCTCTTTTATATTATTTGTTAGAAAAAAGAGCAGCAAAACAGTTTAAAATTGTAGTGGCACATGTGGATCATATGTTTAGAGGTGACGAATCTCATGAGGACCTACAGTTTGTGCAGGAACTTTGTAAAGGACTGGGAGTTATTTGCGAAACAATAAGGATTAATGTGTCGCAATATCAACAGCAATACGGGATGAATGCACAGGTTGCTGCTAGAGAATGCAGATATGCATTTTTGGAAAGAATAATGAAGAAATATGATGCGAGATATGTAGCCCTTGGACATCATGGTGATGATCAAGTAGAGACGATTTTAATGCGCCTTGTACGAGGGAGTACTCCGAAAGGATATGCAGGAATTGCAGTGAAGCGTCCTTTTCATAATGGGTATTTAATTAGGCCGTTACTTGGAGTAACGAAGGAAGAAATTGTTGATTACTGTCATAAGCTGAAAGTAATTCCACGTATAGATCCAAGTAATAAAAAGGAAGTATATACAAGGAATCGATTACGTAAATATGTTCTCCCTCATTTGAAAGAAGAAAATTCACAGGTGCATGAGAAATTCCAAAAATTTAGCATGCAGATGCAAGAGGATGAGGCGTATTTGCAGGAATTAGCATTTGAGAAAATGAATAAAGTAATTACAAAAAAAAGTGATAAACAAATTAGCTTATCAATTCCTGCCTTTGAATCCATGTCTATGCCTTTACAAAGAAGAGGGATTCAACTAATATTAAACTATCTTTATGAATATAAGATTCCATCTTCTCTTTCCTCTATACATATTGACAAAGTGATTGAGTTTTTTAAGCGGACACAACCTTCGGGTTCACTTGATTTCCCAGGTGATTTAAAAATTGTCCGTGCATACGAGGAGTGTAGCTTTGAATTTAAACAAGAAATTGTTTCTCCTTTTTTACAAGATTTATCAGTGCCCGGGACAATTATGCTATCGAACGGGGATAAACTTGTAACAGAGGTGAGCGAAGATATACCAAGTAACATGAATGAAACAGTTTTTGTTGCTAAGTATAATGATATATCATATCCACTTCGTATTCGTTCTAGAGAAAATGGAGATCGCATGTCAATACAAGGTATGAATGGCACGAAAAAGATAAAAACTATTTTTATCGAAGCAAAAGTACCAAGAGAAAAAAGAGAAGAATGGCCGGTCGTTTGTGATGCAAGTGGGAATATTATTTGGTTACCCTTGTTGAAGCGATCTGCATTTGCCATCTCGAAAGAGACAGCAAAGAAGGATAAATATATGATTATTCACTACAAAAGCAAGGAGTCTTCCGGGAGGATAATGAAATGATGAATCAAGATATCGAAAAAGTATTAATTTCTGAAGAACAAATACAAGAAAAGGTGCTCGAATTAGGCGCGGTTATTGCAGAGGATTATAAAAACACAGTACCTCTTGCAATCGGTGTACTAAAGGGTGCAATGCCATTCATGGCAGATTTATTAAAGAGAACAGATACATATCTTGAAATGGATTTTATGGCTGTATCTAGTTACGGTCACTCAACTGTTTCAACAGGCGAAGTGAAAATTTTAAAAGACCTTGATACTTCTGTAGAAGGTCGCGATATTTTAATCGTTGAGGATATTATTGATAGTGGTCTTACGCTAAGCTACTTAGTAGACCTATTTAAATATCGTAAAGCGAAGTCTGTAAAAATTGTTACGTTATTAGATAAACCAACAGGCCGTAAGGTAGATTTGAAAGCGGATTATGTTGGATTTACTGTACCGCATGAATTTGTTGTAGGGTATGGATTAGATTATAAAGAGCAGTACCGTAATCTTCCTTATGTAGGAGTATTAAAACCAAGCGTTTACTCAAATTAATTAAATACAGGCGTCACAATTGTATAGGAAAGTTTTTCTATGTTACGATTTACTATAGTGTTTATGCCGTGAGAGGAGGTTAGGAATGAATCGTATCTTCCGTAATACCATCTTTTATTTACTGATATTCCTAGTAGTAATTGGAATCGTGAGCTATTTTAATGGTTCGACACAAAAAACGACATCAGTTAGCTACGATAAATTCATTACTAAACTAGAAAAAGGTGAAGTGCGTAATGTGCAACTTCAACCGAAAAATGGTGTATTTGAAGTAAAAGGACAATTTAATAACTCTAGCCAGGGAGAACAATTTGTTACTTATGCACCAAATACTGAGGAATTACAAAAGAAAATTAATGAAAAAGCGCAAGGTGCTGAAGTTAAGTATCAACCAGCAGAAGAAACAAGTGCTTGGGTAACATTCTTTACTTCTATCATTCCGTTTGTCATTATCTTCATTTTATTCTTCTTCTTATTAAACCAAGCTCAGGGCGGCGGTAGCCGTGTTATGAACTTCGGGAAAAGTAAGGCGAAGTTATATAATGACGAAAAGAAAAAAGTTCGTTTCAGAGATGTTGCTGGAGCGGATGAAGAGAAACAAGAGCTTGTTGAGGTAGTTGAATTCTTGAAAGATCCTCGCAAGTTCGCTGAAGTTGGTGCCCGTATTCCTAAGGGTGTTCTATTAGTGGGACCTCCAGGTACAGGTAAAACTTTATTAGCACGTGCTGTTGCAGGTGAGGCAGGCGTTCCGTTCTTCTCTATCAGTGGTTCTGACTTCGTAGAGATGTTTGTTGGTGTCGGTGCATCACGTGTACGTGATTTATTCGAAAATGCAAAGAAAAATGCTCCTTGTATCATTTTCATTGATGAAATTGATGCAGTAGGACGTCAACGTGGCGCGGGTCTTGGTGGTGGCCATGATGAGCGTGAGCAAACGTTGAACCAATTACTTGTTGAAATGGATGGATTCGGTGCAAACGAAGGTATTATTATCATCGCTGCGACAAACCGTCCTGATATTCTTGACCCAGCATTATTACGTCCAGGTCGTTTTGACCGTCAAATTACAGTAGATCGTCCAGATGTAAATGGTCGTGAAGCTGTACTGAAAGTACATGCTCGTAATAAACCGCTTGATGAGAATATCAACTTAAGAGCAATTGCAACTCGTACGCCAGGATTCTCTGGTGCCGATCTTGAAAACTTATTAAATGAAGCTGCTTTAGTAGCTGCACGTCAAGATAAGAAGAAAATTGATATGAGTGACATTGACGAAGCGACGGATCGTGTTATTGCAGGTCCGGCTAAGAAAAGTCGTGTTATCTCTGAAAAAGAACGTAATATCGTTGCTTTCCATGAAGCGGGTCACACTGTAATTGGTGTTGTTCTTGATGAAGCTGATGTCGTTCATAAAGTAACAATTGTCCCTCGTGGTCAAGCTGGTGGATATGCAGTAATGCTTCCGAAAGAAGATCGTTACTTCATGACAAAACCAGAGTTACTGGATAAAATCACTGGTTTACTTGGTGGCCGAGTAGCTGAGGAGATTGTATTTGGTGAAGTGAGTACAGGTGCTCACAATGACTTCCAACGTGCGACTGGCATTGCAAGACGTATGGTTACGGAATTCGGTATGAGTGATAAGCTTGGACCAATGCAATTTGGTAGTTCACAAGGTGGTCAAGTGTTCTTAGGAAGAGACTTCCATTCAGAACAAAACTACAGTGATGCAATTGCACACGAAATCGATGTGGAAATGCAAACGATTATGAAAGAATGTTATGCTCGTGCAAAAGACATTCTTACTGAAAATCGTGATAAACTAGATCTTATTGCGAAAACGTTACTTGAAGTAGAAACGTTAGATGCAGAGCAAATCAATCACTTATGTGATTACGGCAGATTGCCAGAACGTCCAACATCTTCAGCTGATGTGAAAGTAAACATCAACATGAAGAAGGACGATGAAGAATCAGAAGATAAGTAAGAGATGAAGGAGTGACGATAGTCACTCCTTTTTTTATTTGTGGAACGAAATGAAGCAGAAAAAGAATTTAAATAAATCTGGTATTAAAAATTGAAATAGAGCGTAATCTTTTTGTAAAATGATGAGGATAGAAAAGCTGATTATATAAGTATGTGTGATATGATGTTTTTATAAGTTTTATACATACTGCACAAATATAGATTAAATAAGATAAGTGGTGAGAATATGATTTTTGTATTGGATGTAGGGAACACAAATGCTGTACTAGGCGTGTTTGAAGAGGGGGAACTTCGTCAACATTGGCGCATGGAAACAGATCGTCATAAGACAGAAGATGAATATGGAATGCTTGTAAAACAGTTGCTTGAGCATGAAGGTCTTTCGTTTGAAGATGTGAAAGGGATTATCGTGTCTTCAGTTGTACCACCAATTATGTTTGCTTTAGAGCGCATGTGTGAAAAATATTTTAAAATTAAACCGCTTGTAGTAGGTCCTGGAATAAAAACAGGGCTAAATATTAAATATGAAAATCCACGTGAAGTAGGCGCGGACCGAATTGTAAATGCAGTAGCAGGAATCCACTTATATGGAAGTCCTCTTATTATTGTCGATTTCGGTACGGCTACTACATATTGTTATATTAACGAAGAAAAGCATTATATGGGTGGCGTTATTACGCCGGGAATTATGATTTCAGCAGAGGCTTTATATAGTAGAGCGGCAAAACTTCCACGTATTGAAATTACAAAACCAAGTAGTGTTGTTGGAAAGAATACGGTAAGTGCGATGCAATCTGGTATTCTTTACGGTTATGTGGGACAAGTGGAAGGTATTGTTAAGCGTATGAAAGAGGAAGCTAAACAAGAACCGAAAGTTATTGCAACAGGTGGATTGGCAAAATTAATTTCAGAAGAGTCGAATGTAATTGATGTTGTAGATCCATTCTTAACGTTAAAAGGCTTGCATATGTTATACGAGCGTAATGCAAATTTACAGCATGAGAAAGGTGAATAAATGAGTATGAAAGATTATTTAGTAAAAGCGTTAGCGTTTGACGGAGAAGTGCGTGCATATAGTGTACGTACTACAAATACGGTAAGTGAGGCGCAAAGACGTCATGATACATGGAGAACAGCTTCAGCAGCACTTGGTCGTTCTTTAACTGCAGGTACAATGATGGGCGCAATGTTAAAAGGTGACCAAAAGTTGACGATTAAGGTAGAAGGTAATGGCCCTATTGGTCCTATCTTAGTAGATGCTCATGCAAATGGGGATGTACGTGGTTATGTAACGAATCCGCATGTTGACTTTGAAGGAACGGAACAAGGGAAATTGCGTGTATATCAAGCGGTAGGTAACGAAGGGTTTGTAACAGTAATTAAAGATATTGGTATGCGTGAGCCGTTTATTGGTCAATCTCCAATTGTTTCAGGAGAATTAGGGGAAGACTTCACGTATTATTTTGCGGTTTCTGAGCAAACACCTTCGTCTGTAGGTGTTGGTGTACTTGTAAATGGAGACGACAGCATATTAGCGGCAGGTGGATTTATCCTTCAAATTATGCCGGGTGCACAGGAAGAAACAATTTCGTTCATTGAAGATCGTTTGCAGAAGATTCCTCCTGTATCAACGTTGATTGAACAAGGGCTTTCTCCAGAAGAGTTACTGTATGCAGTTCTTGGAGGAGATAAAGTAAAAGTATTAGAAACGATGGATGTGCAATTTAATTGTACATGCTCACGCGAACGTATTGAGAGTGTGTTGATTAGTTTAGGTAAAACAGAGTTAGAGCAAGTTCGTGAAGAAGAGGAAGAGACGGAAGTTCATTGTCATTTCTGTAATGAGAGATACAAGTTCTCTAAAGAAGATATTACAAATTTAATTGAGAATTTGTAATAAGGAAATTAAAGGGATTCACCCCCTAAATAGATTGACAAACAGGGAATTTTCTGACAAAATCTAAATATAGATAAAACCAATAAAAATACTCGGTGTTAGGAGTGACAGGAATGCGAGTGGCACAATCAGTTTCAGAATTAATCGGGAAAACGCCGATCGTTAAGTTGAACCGCATCGTAGAATCAGACAGCGCAGATATATACTTAAAATTAGAATTCATGAATCCGGGAAGCAGCGTTAAAGATCGTATTGCATTAGCTATGATTGAAGATGCTGAAAAAAAGGGATTATTAAAAGAAGGCGATACAATCATTGAGCCAACAAGTGGTAACACAGGAATTGGTTTAGCGATGGTAGCGGCTGCTAAAGGATATAAGGCAATTTTAGTAATGCCAGAAACAATGAGTATTGAGCGTCGTAATTTATTACGTGCTTACGGTGCAGAATTAGTATTGACTCCAGGGCCTGAAGGAATGGGTGGAGCAATTCGTCAAGCGACTGAATTAGCAAAAGAGCATGGCTACTTTATACCACAACAATTCAAAAACCAATCGAATCCAGAAATTCACCGTTTAACAACAGGTCCAGAAATTGTTGAACAAATGGGTGACCAATTAGATGCATTTATTGCAGGTATTGGTACAGGTGGAACAATTACTGGTGCTGGTGAAGTACTGAAGGAAGCGTATAAAGATATTAAAATTTATGCAGTAGAACCTGCGGATTCACCAGTACTATCTGGTGGGAAACCGGGTCCACATAAAATCCAAGGAATTGGAGCGGGATTCGTCCCAGAAACGTTGGATGTAGAAGTATATGATGAAATTGTTCAAGTGAAAACAGAACAAGCGTTTGAGTATGCGAGAAGAGTGGCAAAAGAAGAAGGTATTTTAGTCGGTATCTCTTCTGGAGCAGTTATTTATGCAGCAACAGAAATTGCGAAAAAGTTAGGTAAAGGGAAGAAGGTACTTGTTATTATCCCAAGTAACGGTGAACGTTATTTAAGTACACCACTTTATCAATTTGAGTCTTAATTATGTGTGATTGAAAAAGCATCCTTGAAAAAGGATGCTTTTTCTTTTTGGATTGGAAATAGGAAAAGAGTGAATGACTAGAAAACTTCATGTAAAATAAGATGTAGTATAATTAATTTATTTTCACTAGCCTTCGGGTATAACCCTTCTGCATACATAATAAATGTAGTTTGAAGTGGCTACTTTAAGAGGGTGGGATAAAAGAAGACGGGGTGTTGATATGCAACGAAGAAAATCTTTAGCGCTTTCTATTCCATATCAGTTAGATTTCTTTAAGCAATATAAATTTCTTTCTAAGGATAAACCGCAACATATTTTGTTAGAGAGTGGACGTGGCGGTCGTTATAACATTGTGGGGTTGAACCCAGTAGCGGTAATCCGTGGGAAGGGTGAAACGTTACATATAAGTGAAAGTGGTAAGGAAACAATAAAGCAAGGAAATCCATTAGATTTAATGCAGGAATACATGGAGCGATGGAAAACGGACTATAATCCGGAGTACCCGCCATTTCAAGGTGGTGCAATTGGTTATTTTAGTTATGATTGCATCCGTTATATTGAAAAACTTCCTTCTCTTGCAGAGGATGACATTAATATACCTGATATATTCTTTTTATTATTTGACGATGTATTTGTGTATGATCAAGAAGAGAAAGTATTATGGATTATTACACATTATGTAGATAAGTATGAAGAGGCACAAGAGCGACTAAATGAATGGAAGATTCTTTGGGCGACAGAAGCGCCGGAAGTGACTATACCATTTGCGTGCCCTGAAAAGAAAAGTGAAGCAGTTGCTTTTACTGAAGAAAGCTTTATGAAGGCAGTTGAATGTATTCAAGAATATATTGGTGCTGGTGATGTGTTCCAAGTAAACTTGTCGACGAGACAAGAAAGAACGTTACAAACACACCCACTAGAAATTTATACAAGTCTTCGTGAAATTAATCCATCTCCATATATGGGTTACTTGGAGCTTGGGGATTTCCAAATTGTTAGTGGGTCGCCAGAGTTGTTAATTAAGAAACAAGGAACCGAAGTAAGTACAAGACCAATTGCTGGAACGAGATCTAGAGGTTCAAATGCGCAAGAAGATGAAGCGTTAGCAAGGGAATTAATTGAGAACGAAAAAGAAAGAGCAGAGCACGTCATGCTTGTAGATTTAGAACGAAATGATTTAGGGCGCGTTTGTAAATATGGTACGGTAGAAGTAGATGAATTTATGGTAATTGAGAAATACTCACATGTTATGCATATCGTTTCTAATGTGCGTGGTGAGGTGGAAGAAGATAAGGATGCTTTCGATTTAGTGAAAGCTGTATTCCCTGGTGGAACAATTACTGGTGCTCCGAAAATACGTACGATGGAAATTATTGAAGAATTAGAACCTGTTCGACGAGGGATTTATACAGGTTCAATTGGATGGATCGGTTATTCTGGAGATACAGAATTGAATATTGTAATTAGAACACTTCTTGCTAAAGATGGAAAAGCGCATGTACAAGCAGGAGCGGGGATTGTAATTGATTCAAATCCGGAAAATGAATATAAAGAGTCGCTAAAAAAGGCGATTGCTTTATGGCGTGCAAAAGAACGTAGCGAAGAAACGGTTAGGTGAGAGAAATGATATTAATGATTGATAATTATGATTCTTTTACATTTAATTTAGTGCAGTTTCTTGGAGAACTTGGACAAGAGCTCGTTGTTAAACGTAACGATGAAGTGACTATTTCAGATATTGAGAATATGAAACCAGAATTTTTAATGATTTCGCCAGGTCCATGTAGTCCAAATGAAGCAGGGATTAGTATGGAGGTTATTCGATACTTTGCTGGAAAGATTCCGATTTTTGGGGTTTGTCTAGGGCATCAATCTATTGCGCAAGTGTTTGGTGGAGAGGTTGTTCGTGCTGAGCGATTAATGCATGGGAAAACGTCGCCTATGCATCATGACGGAAAGACGATTTTTTCGGATATTCCTAATCCATTTACTGCGACGCGCTATCATTCCCTTATCGTTAAGAAAGAGACGTTACCGGAATGCTTAGAGGTAACATCTTGGACAGAAGAAGGGGAAATTATGGCCCTCCGTCATACAACATTGCCGATTGAAGGTGTACAGTTCCATCCGGAATCTATTATGACTTCTCACGGGAAAGAGTTATTGCAGAATTTCATTCGGAAATACAGTCCAAGTGTGACATCATGTTGATTTACGTAAATGGTGAGTATGTAGAAGCAAGTGAGGCGAGAATTTCTCCTTATGACCATGGTTATTTATATGGTCTTGGAGTTTTTGAGACGTTTCGCATTTATAATGGTCATCCTTTCTTATTGGATGATCATTATGACCGTTTAGTAGATGCGCTGGATACGTTGCAAATTAAATGGGCGATGACGAAAGAGGAAGTAATGCTTATTTTGCAGAATTTACTCGTTAAAAATGAGTTAGAGCATGCATACGTTCGTTTTAATGTATCAGCGGGTATAGATGAAATTGGATTGCAAACGGAAATGTATGAAGAGCCGTCTATTATTGTTTTTATAAAACCTTTAGCAATCCCGGGAGATGAAGTGGAAAAAGAAGGGGTTATTTTAAAACAAGTGCGTAATACACCAGAGGGTGCATCTCGCTTAAAGTCTCACCATTATTTAAATAACATTTTAGGAAAACGTGAAATTGGAAATGTTGCAAATAAAGAAGGTATTTTCCTTACTGAAACAGGTTATGTTGCAGAGGGGATTGTTTCGAATCTCTTTTTTGCGAAGGATGATATTTTATATACACCTTCGCTCGAAACAGGGATTTTAAATGGCATCACTCGTGCGTTTATTATAAAGGTTGCTGCAGAACTAGGCATAGAAGTGAAGGAAGGTTTCTTTACAAAAGATGAATTGCTTTCAGCTGATGAAGTCTTCGTAACAAACTCGATTCAAGAAATTGTTCCGCTTAATCGTATAGAGGGGCGAGATTTCCCGGGTAAAGTAGGGATGATTACAAAAAGATTTATGAATCATTATGAAATGCAGAGAGAGAAATTGTGGAGCAGAAATGAATTGTGAAGAGGAGATGTGTAGTTTGAAGTGGGATTATGATTTGCGCTGCGGCGAATATACATTGAACTTAAATGAAAAAACGTTAATTATGGGGATTTTAAATGTAACACCAGATTCGTTTTCTGATGGCGGGAGTTACAACGAGGTAGAGGCTGCAGTACGCCATGCGAAAGAAATGCGAGATGAAGGTGCTCATATTATTGATATCGGCGGTGAATCTACTCGTCCTGGTTATGCTAAAGTATCAGTGGAAGAAGAAATAAAGCGAGTTGTTCCAATGATTGAGGCTGTTTCAAAAGAAGTAAAATTACCTATTTCTATTGATACGTATAAAGCTGAAGTTGCAAAACAAGCAATCGAAGCGGGTGCTCATATTATTAATGACGTTTGGGGAGCTAAGGCGGAACCGAAAATTGCTGAAGTTGCAGCTCATTACGATGTACCTATTATTTTAATGCATAATCGCGATAACATGAATTACCGCAATTTAATGGCTGATATGATTGCTGATTTATATGACAGTATTAAAATTGCTAAAGATGCTGGCGTGCGAGATGAGAATATCATTTTAGACCCGGGTATCGGTTTTGCTAAAACGCCTGAACAAAATTTAGAAGCGATGCGTAATTTAGAACAGTTAAACGTACTAGGTTATCCTGTCCTCCTAGGTACTTCAAGAAAATCCTTTATTGGGCATGTACTAGATTTACCGGTAGAGGAACGTCTTGAGGGAACGGGAGCTACCGTTTGTCTTGGTATTGAAAAGGGCTGTGAGTTTGTTCGTGTTCATGATGTGAAGGAAATGGCGCGTATGGCTAAGATGATGGATGCGATGATGGGTAAGGGGGTAAAGTAATTGGATAAAATTTATATTCATGATATGGAGTTTTACGGTTATCATGGTGTATTCCCAGAGGAAAATAAATTGGGCCAGAGATTTAAAGTGGACTTAACGGTAGAATTGGATTTGAAGCAGGCAGGAGAAAGTGATGACTTAGAGCATTCTGTCAATTATGGAGAGCTTTTCGAGTTATGTAGAAAAGTTGTTGAAGATAGAACGTATAAGCTTGTAGAGAGCATTGCTGAAAATATTGCTGCAGATATATTGAAACAATATGAGAGTATTTCAAGATGTACGATAAAGGTGATTAAACCAGATCCGCCAATACCAGGACATTATCGTGCTGTAGCAGTGGAAATTACGAGAGAACGTCCATGAATAATATAGCGTACATTGCACTAGGCTCAAATATTGGAGAGCGTTATACGTATTTAACTGAAGCAATTCAGTTTTTAAATAAAAATCCTTATATCCAAGTTGAGGATGTTTCATCTGTATATGAAACGGAACCAGTTGGCTATACTGACCAAAATTCCTTTTTAAATTTAGTTATAAAAATTTCTACCAATTTATCACCACAAGAATTATTGAAAATCACGCAAAAAGTAGAAAACGACCTAGGAAGAAAAAGGGAAATCAGGTGGGGTCCGAGGACTATCGACCTTGACATTTTACTATATAATCAAGAAAATATTGAAACAGAGAATCTTATTGTTCCGCATCCGCGGATGTTCGAAAGAGCTTTTGTTATCGTTCCGTTGTTAGAGATTAATCAAGATATAAAACAAAACATTTCACGTTCACAAGTAGAAGAAATGAAAAGGCGAGAGGGAGTAACGGTATGGAAGCAGAAAAATGGGGAAGACGCATTCGTGCTTTTCGAAAGCTAAAAGGTTATACGCAAGAAGGTTTTGCGAAAGAATTAGGGGTATCTGTATCTGTTTTAGGTGAAGTTGAGAGAGGGAATCGATCGCCTTCCCAAGATTTTGTAGTGGAAGTTGCTAAGGCGTTAAAGGTCTCGATAGATGAGCTAATGCCAAAGTGACCATGAAGGAAGGAGTAACTCGAGTGTTAAAAATCGCAAATATTGAGATGAAAAACCCGGTTGTATTAGCACCGATGGCGGGTGTGTGTAATTCTGCATTCCGTTTGACAGTAAAAGAATTCGGTGCAGGCCTAGTTTGTGCCGAGATGGTAAGTGATAAGGCGATACTACTGAACAATAAAAGAACATTAGATATGTTATATATCGACGAGAGAGAAAAGCCATTAAGTTTACAAATTTTTGGTGGAGAGAAAGAAACTCTTGTAGATGCTGCGAAATATGTAGATCAATATACGACAGCGGATATCATTGATATTAATATGGGTTGCCCGGTACCGAAAATTGTTAAGTGTGATGCAGGAGCAAAGTGGCTGTTAGATCCGAATAAAATATATGAAATGGTAGCGGCAGTTGTAGATGCTGTAGAAAAACCAGTTACAGTTAAAATGCGTATTGGTTGGGATGAGGATCATATTTTTGCAGTCGAGAATGCAAAAGCTGTCGAGCGTGCTGGTGGACAAGCGGTAGCAGTTCATGGGCGTACACGAGTACAAATGTATGAAGGGAAAGCGGATTGGGATATTATTAAACAAGTAAAGCAAGCTGTAAATATCCCGGTTATCGGAAATGGTGATGTCGCGACGCCGCAAGATGCAAAGCGCATGATAGATGAAATTGGTGTAGATGGTGTTATGATTGGTCGCGCTGCCCTTGGAGATCCATGGATGATTTATCGTACGGTAAAATATTTGGAGACTGGTGAATTAATGCCGGAACCGACAGTGCGTGAGAAAATTGACGTATGTATGTTGCATCTAGATCGTCTTATCGATTTAAAGAACGAAAGTGTTGCTGTAAGAGAGATGAGAAAACATGCAGCTTGGTATTTAAAAGGTATTCGTGGTAATGCAACTGTACGTAATGGTATTAATGCTTGTAATACGCGTGAAGACCTTGCGAATGTATTGGGTGCATTTGTAGAAGAAGTAGAAGCGAAACAACAAACAATTCACGTTGGTTAATAATAGGAAGGGAAGATTGACATTCTTCTATACACTTCCTATAATTACGTGAAAGAAAGAAGAACTGCCAGTTAGTTGCTGGCAGTTTTTCTAGTTGAGTAGAAAATGCTATACTGTATATATTGTAAAAATTAATAGAGCTGGAGTGATATCAATACCATGGATAACATGAACCACGAAGAATTAAACGACCAATTGCTTGTTCGTCGTGAAAAGCTACATAACTTACGTGAGCAAGGAATCGATCCGTTCGGTAAACGATTTGAACGTACAAATGCAACAAATGACTTATTAAGCTTATATGGAGAGTTCTCTAAAGAAGAATTAGAAGAAAAAGAAATCTCTGTTTCTATCGCTGGTCGTATTATGACGAAACGCGGTAAAGGAAAAGCTGGATTTGCGCATATTCAAGATTTACATGGACAAGTTCAAATTTATGTTCGTAAAGATGCTGTTGGAGATGAAGAGTACGAATTATTTAAAACGGCAGATTTAGGTGACTTAGTAGGTATTGAAGGTAAAGTGTTCAAAACGAACGTTGGAGAACTTTCAGTGAAAGCAACGGGCTTTACGCTATTAACGAAATCCCTTCGTCCATTACCGGATAAATATCATGGATTAAAAGATGTTGAACAACGCTACCGTCAACGTTACTTAGACTTAATTACAAGTATGGAAAGCCGTGAAACATTCGTTACTCGCAGTAAGATCATTCGTGAAATGAGAAGATACTTAGACGACAACGGTTATCTTGAAGTGGAAACACCTATGATGCATGCAATTGCAGGTGGAGCTTCTGCTCGTCCTTTCACTACGCATCATAATGCGTTAGATATGGAATTATATATGCGTATCGCAATTGAACTTCATTTAAAACGCCTTATCGTGGGTGGATTAGAAAAAGTTTATGAAATTGGTCGTGTATTCCGTAATGAGGGTGTATCAACTCGTCATAACCCTGAATTTACGATGATTGAATTATACGAAGCGTATGCTGATTATAAAGATATTATGAAACTAACAGAAAATATGGTTGCTCATATCGCGAAGCAAGTACTAGGTACAACAACAATCCAATATGGTGATTATGAAATTAATCTAGAGCCAGAATGGACACGTCTTCATATGGTAGATGCAATTAAAGAACATTCTGGAGCGGATTTCTGGAATCCAATGAGTGTGGGAGAAGCGCGTGAACTTGCGAAAGAACATAATGTAGATATTAAGGATACAATGGAAGTTGGTCATATTATAAATGAATTCTTCGAACAAAAAGTAGAAGATAAATTAATCCAACCAACATTCATTTACGGTCATCCTGTAGAAATTTCGCCACTTGCGAAAAAGAATGACGAAGATCCACGATTTACAGATCGTTTCGAATTATTTATCGTTGCACGTGAACATGCAAATGCATTCACTGAGTTAAATGATCCAATCGATCAAAAAGAACGTTTTGAAGCGCAATTAAAAGAACGTGAACAAGGTAATGACGAAGCTCACATGATGGATGACGATTATATCGAAGCTCTTGAGTACGGTATGCCTCCAACAGGTGGACTAGGAATTGGTATTGATCGTCTTGTTATGTTATTAACGAATGCACCATCTATTCGTGATGTACTATTATTCCCTGCTATGCGTCATAAACAAGACTAAGCTTTGGAGATTTCTCCAAAGCTTTTTTATTTAAGTATGAATAGTGGAGTTTGGTGGTGCGAGAAATTATATTCATATAGAAGAAATATGCTGTTTTTATACTTTTTTACTAAGTTAAAAATTTTATTAGAAAAACTATTGCATTTTAATAATCAAACTGGTATATTTATATTCGTTGCCACGAAAGGTAACAAGCAAAACAAACGAAAAACAACTTATTGAAAAAGTTGTTGACGAAAATATAACGAAATGTTATATTAATAAAGTCGCTTCTGAGCGGCAGACAAGTTCTTTGAAAACTGAACGAAACAAACAACGTGAAACGTCAATTTTTATTTTTAGATGCTAGACA
>NZ_JBYTED010000011.1:0-58242 GCF_058792175.1 Bacillus sp. EB106-02-03-XG38 | reverse complement strand
GAACACGGAAGTTAAGCTCTCTAGCGCCGATGGTAGTTGGGACCTTGTCCCTGTGAGAGTAGGACGTCGCCAAGCAATTAAACACGAGTCGAATGACTCGTGTTTTTTCGTGTTTTCTTTTATAATCCATAGTAATAAAAAAATGTGTTTAAATAATTATTATTTTGATTAAATACAGGGGAATGTGGCTAGGATAGTGAATAAGCAAAAGAGTTGCAAATTTTATTAATACGTATATAATTAAAGTCAAAGATAGTCAAAGTCAATAAAGGTGGCGGATAAATGAGAAATATATCTGATATCATTGAGAAATATCTAAAGCAAGTTATTGACTTAAGTAATAATAATGTGATTGAAATAAAAAGAAATGAGATTGCGGATCGATTCGAGTGCGTACCATCTCAAATCAATTATGTAATCAATACCCGTTTTACGCTAGAAAGAGGATTCGTAGTAGAAAGTAAACGTGGTGGAGGAGGTTACATTCGCATTATAAAAGTCAAACTGCATGACGATATAGACATTATTGATCAAATGCTTCATATGATTGATCATAGTGTTGCGCAAGGAAATGCAGAGAGTATGATTATACGTTTAATAGAAGAGGGAATCATAACAAATCGTGAAGCTAAGCTTATGTTAAGCGTGCTAGATCGTTCTGTATTATCAATGGATGTTCCTTCTCGAGATGAACTTAGGGCTCGAATATTATGCGCAATGTTAAGAACACTGAAATATAAATAAATACAGCTTTTGTAAAAGAATAATAACTAAAAGATAAGACAGTTAAATATTGTAGAAGTTTTGAAAAAAGAACACACACTTTTATTTAAACGAATAAAGGGAAGTGAACAATCTAGTAATGTATGAAAAGTACTATGAGATAGATCGTTCCTGTTGTAAAGGTGGGGATAGTGATGACTTGTCAAAACTGTAATATAAGACCAGCAACTTTACATTATACAAAAGTAGTCAACGAAAAGAAGGCGGAAGTTCATCTTTGTGAGCAATGTGCAGAGCAAAGTGGCTATACGTCTTTCTTTCAATCATCGCAGTCTAACTTTTCATTCCATGATTTATTTGCTGGGTTATTACACGGTGAATCAACAATGTTCGAAGAAGGAAAAAACGGATTTTCGAATACAAGTATATTAAGGTGTCCAGATTGTAAGATGACATATGAGCAATTTACAAAGGTTGGACGTTTTGGATGTGCTTCTTGTTACGATACATTTAAAGAACATTTAAAGCCATTATTAAAACGTCTTCACGGCGGGCATACAGATCATTGTGGAAAAATTCCGGAGCATATAGAAGGAAATATCCACTTAAAAAAAGAATTAGATGAACTAAAACTCATTCTGAAACAATATGTACAGAATGAGGAATTTGAGAAAGCTGCTGAAATAAGGGATAAAATTAGAGGTCTTGAAAATCAGCTGAGTGAGCATAGAGAGGGGGAATAGTTCTATGTCACTGGACAAAATTATGAATGAAGCGATTAGTCCATGGATGAAGGGGGATGGCCCTGATTCTGATATTGTTTTAAGTAGTCGAATTCGTTTGGCTCGTAATTTTAAAAAATATCAATTCTCTACTATGCAAAACGAAGAAGAAGCTAAACAGATTCATGAGTTATTTAAAAAGGAATTTATAAATAAAACGGTAGAACCCTTTGGAGAGTTTGAACTATTAAAAATGAATGAATTAACACCTCTTCAAAGGAGAGTATTAGTTGAAAAGCATTTAATTAGTCCTAACCTTGCCGGAACAGAGTACGGAGCATGTTTATTGTCAGAAAGTGAACATATTAGTGTTATGTTGAATGAAGAAGATCATATTCGGATTCAGTGCTTATTTTCAGGATTGCAGTTATCAGAGGCTCTTCAAAGTGCCAATCAAATAGATAATTGGATAGAGAATGAGGTTGAATATGCTTTTGATGAATCACTTGGATATATTACAAGTTGTCCTACTAACGTTGGTACCGGGTTGAGGGCTTCTGTAATGATTCATTTACCGGGGCTCGTCTTAACTAAAAGAATTAGTCGTATTATACAAGTAATTCAAAAATTAGGGTTAGTAGTAAGAGGAATATACGGCGAGGGTAGCGAAGCGTTAGGTAATATATTTCAAGTGTCAAATCAAATGACACTAGGAAAATCTGAAGAAGATATTATTGCAGATTTAAAGAGTGTCATTCAACAAATTATACAGCAAGAAAAAATGGCTAGAGAATTAATTGTACAAAATTCAAGTATTGAGCTTGAAGACAAAGTTTATCGCTCTTATGGCATACTAGCAAACAGTCGGTTAATTCAATCTGCGGAAGCGGCCACTTGCTTATCAGATGTACGACTTGGTATTGATTTAGGATATATAAAAGGTGTATCGAGAAATATTTTGACTGAGCTAATGGTTCTTACACAACCGGGCATTTTACAACAATATGCAGGAGGGCCCTTAGGACCAGAAGAAAGAGATTATCGAAGAGCAACCTTAATCCGTGAGCGATTACGTATTGAAAAAAACTAAGCGCAAGTAGGAGGCGATTTCTATGATGTTTGGAAGATTTACAGAAAGAGCACAGAAAGTATTAGCTTTATCTCAAGAGGAAGCAATTCGCATTGGGCATAATAATATTGGAACAGAACATATTTTACTTGGGCTTGTACGCGAAGGTGAAGGAATTGCAGCAAAAGCGTTGATTGCTCTTGGATTAAGTCCAGAGAAAGTTCAAAAAGAGGTAGAAGCATTAATTGGGCGCGGAACAGAAGCTTCTCAAACTGTACATTATACACCGCGTGCTAAAAAGGTTATTGAATTGTCTATGGATGAAGCTCGTAAGTTAGGTCATTCTTACGTTGGAACAGAACATATCCTACTCGGTTTAATCCGTGAGGGTGAGGGTGTAGCAGCACGAGTTTTAAATAACTTAGGTGTTAGCCTAAATAAGGCAAGACAACAAGTATTGCAACTGCTTGGAAGTAATGAAGCAAGTTCAGGTCACCAAGGTGGTTCTTCAACAAATGCAAATACACCAACACTTGATAGCTTAGCGCGTGATTTAACGGTTGTTGCACGTGAAAATCGTTTAGATCCTGTTATTGGGCGTGGTAAAGAAATTCAACGTGTAATTGAAGTTTTAAGCCGTAGAACAAAAAATAATCCCGTGTTAATTGGAGAGCCTGGTGTAGGTAAAACGGCAATCGCAGAAGGATTAGCACAACAAATCGTAAATAATGAAGTTCCTGAAACTTTAAGAGATAAGCGCGTTATGACACTAGATATGGGTACAGTGGTAGCTGGAACGAAATATCGTGGTGAATTTGAAGATCGTTTGAAGAAAGTAATGGATGAAATTCGCCAAGCGGGAAATATCATTCTATTTATTGATGAACTTCATACATTAATTGGTGCAGGTGGAGCAGAAGGTGCTATTGATGCATCGAACATTTTAAAACCATCTTTAGCACGCGGAGAGTTACAATGTATTGGGGCGACAACGTTAGACGAATATCGCAAATATATTGAAAAAGACGCGGCTTTAGAGAGACGTTTCCAACCAATTCACGTTGATGAGCCAAGTTTAGATGAATCAACTCAAATCTTGAAAGGTTTACGTGATCGTTATGAGGCACATCACCGCGTGTCTATTACAGATGATGCAATTGATGCAGCTGTAAAGCTTTCAGATCGTTATATTACAGATCGTTTCTTACCAGATAAAGCAATTGATTTAATTGATGAAGCTGCTTCAAAGGTTCGTTTACGCTCTTATACAACACCACCAAATCTAAAAGAGCTTGAAGTGAAGCTTGAGGAAATTAGAAAAGAAAAAGATGCAGCTGTACAAAGCCAAGAATTTGAAAAAGCTGCGTCCTTACGCGATATGGAACAACGCTTACGTGAGAAGTTAGAAGATACGAAGCGTCAATGGAAAGAGCAACAAGGAAAAGAAAATTCAGAAGTGACAGTAGAAGATATTGCAAATGTCGTTTCTACGTGGACTCGTATTCCAGTTTCTAAACTTGCACAAACAGAGACTGATAAATTATTAAACTTAGAATCGATTCTTCACGATCGTGTTATTGGTCAAGATGAAGCGGTAGTAGCTGTGGCGAAAGCTGTTCGTCGTGCTAGAGCTGGATTGAAAGATCCGAAACGTCCGATTGGTTCATTTATTTTCTTAGGACCAACAGGTGTAGGTAAAACAGAGCTAGCAAGAGCGTTAGCAGAATCTATGTTCGGTGATGAGGATGCAATGATTCGCATCGATATGTCTGAGTACATGGAGAAGCATTCTACTTCTCGTTTGGTTGGATCTCCTCCAGGATATGTTGGATATGAAGAAGGTGGACAATTAACAGAAAAGGTTCGCCGTAAGCCATATTCAGTTGTCTTATTAGATGAAGTAGAGAAAGCTCATCCTGATGTGTTTAACATTTTACTACAAGTATTAGAAGATGGTCGCTTAACAGATTCTAAAGGGCGTACAGTTGATTTCCGTAATACAATTGTTATTATGACATCTAACGTTGGTGCAGAGGCGTTAAAACGTAATAAACATCTTGGATTTAACGTACAAGATGAGAGCCGCGATTATTCAGATATGAAGGGTAAAGTAATGGATGAACTGAAAAAGGCATTTCGTCCAGAGTTCTTAAACCGTATTGATGAAATTATCGTGTTCCATATGCTTGAGAAAAAACATATTCAAGAGATTGTAACACTTATGGTAAATCAGTTAGTGAACCGCTTAAAAGAGCAAGAAATTGAATTGCATTTAACTGAAGGAGCAATTTCAGCTATTGCTGATAAAGGATTCGACCGAGAGTATGGTGCTCGCCCACTTCGTAGAGCAATTCAGAAGCATGTAGAAGATAGACTGTCGGAAGAGCTTTTAAAAGGTGCTATTGAGAAAGGACAAAAAGTTATCTTTGATGTTGAAGGAGAATCATTTGTCATTCATAGTGCTGAAAAGGTAAAATAAGTATAGACAAACTAAGAGGGCTACGAGATAGCCCTCTTTCTTGTACGAGAAGGATAAACTGTTTATAGATGAAAGTGAAGTGAAATATAAAACGATATGGCTAAAAAGAAAACAAAATTCACATGTCAAGAGTGTGGGTATCAGTCACCAAAATATATGGGGAAATGCCCTGGGTGTGGTCAATGGAATACGCTTGTTGAAGAGATGGAACCAGTTGTATCATCAAGGCGCCTTAATTATGCCAATGCGATTCAATCAGAAGTAACAAAACCAAGACGTCTAACAGAAGTAGAAACAAAGTCTGAGGCGCGTATTGAAACAAAATTTCAAGAATTTAACCGCGTGCTTGGTGGCGGGATTGTAGATGGGTCCTTAGTACTTATTGGTGGTGACCCTGGGATTGGAAAATCAACGTTACTATTACAAATATCATCGCAATTAGCAGATTCTTCATATGATGTACTATATATATCGGGTGAAGAATCAGCAAAACAGATTAAACTGCGTGCGGACCGTTTACATGTAAATGGTAGCAATCTATTCGTTGTATCAGAGACCGATTTGCAGCGAATTGCAGCACACATTGAAGAAATGAATCCAGCCTTTGTTGTTATTGATTCTATTCAAACGATACATTTACCTGAGGTAACGTCGGCACCAGGAAGTGTGGCGCAAGTACGTGAATGTACCGCGGAATTAATGAAACTTGCAAAAACGAAAGGGATCCCTATTTTTATCGTTGGACATGTGACAAAAGAGGGAGCAATTGCAGGACCTCGTATGTTAGAACATATGGTCGATGCAGTTCTTTATTTTGAAGGAGACCGTCATCATACATATCGTATTTTGCGAGCTGTGAAGAATCGTTTTGGTTCCACGAATGAAATGGGTATTTTTGAAATGAAAGAACTTGGCCTTGCGGAAGTATTAAATCCTTCTGAAATTTTCCTTGAGGAAAGACCAGTTGGGGTTGCAGGGTCAACAGTGGTTGCCTCAATGGAAGGAACACGACCAGTTTTAGTAGAAATACAAGCATTAATCTCCCCTACTAGTTTTGGAAACCCTCGAAGAATGGCAACGGGAATTGACCATAACCGTGTATCGCTTATTATGGCAGTATTAGAAAAAAGAACAGGTTTATTATTGCAAAACCAAGACGCATATTTAAAAGTAGCAGGTGGTCTGAAGTTAGATGAACCAGCAATTGATTTAGCTGTGGCTTTAAGTATAGCTTCAAGTTTTAGAGATAAATCTACGGCACCAACTGATGCAGTAATAGGAGAAGTAGGATTAACTGGAGAAATAAGAAGAGTATCAAGAATTGAACAACGTGTACAAGAAGCAGCTAAATTAGGATTTCAACGCGCTATTATTCCTAGAAAAAATTTAGGAGGATGGACAATTCCTGATGGGATTGAGGTAGTAGGTGTATCCAATTTAGGAGAAGCGCTTCGTTTGACATTAGGAGGCTAGGCTATGGAAGAAAACAAGCAACGTGTCAAAAGTATGATTAATATTTTACAACTTGTTGCCCCGGGAACACCACTGCGCGAAGGGATAGATAATGTACTTCGCGCACAAACAGGGGGATTAATTGTCCTTGGATATAATGAGCAGATTAAAAGTATTGTTGATGGAGGTTTTCATATTAATTGTGCATTCTCTCCTGCTAGTTTATACGAATTAGCAAAGATGGATGGGGCACTTATTTTGAATGAAACTGGAAGTAAAATTTTAATTGCGAACGCACAGTTAGTTCCAGAGTCATCTATCGACTCTATTGAGACAGGTATGCGCCACCGAACAGCGGAGCGTGTAGCAAAGCAGACAGGTAGCCTTGTAGTGGCTATTTCACAAAGACGTAACGTAATTACGCTATATCAAGGGAATTTACGTTATACACTAAAAGACATAGGTGTTATTTTAACAAAGGCAAACCAAGCTATTCAAACGCTAGAAAAATATAAGGCTGTATGGAATGATGGGATTACGAATTTGGGTATTCTGGAATTTGAAGAAGTCGTTACAATGTCCGAAGTAGTTCATGTTTTACATAGTGTTGAAATGGTACTGCGTATTAAAAATGAAATATTAAGCTATATTCATGAACTAGGAACAGAAGGTAGGTTAATTCGTTTGCAACTTACCGAACTACTAGCTGATTTAGAGGCAGAAGCAGCGTTATTAATTAAAGATTACTATCAAGAAAAAACACAAGACCATCATCAAATTTTGAAAAAATTACAAGATCTTGCGAATACACAACTTCTAGAGGATAGCGATTTAGTTAAATTGCTTGGATACCCGGGACAAACGAGTTTAGAAGAAAGTGTGACACCAAGAGGATACCGAATCACCAGTAAGATTTCACGCGTTCCACCACTTATCATTGAAAATTTAATTAATCGATTTAAAACTTTGCAAGGTGTTTGTCGGGCAACTATTAATGAATTAGATGATGTGGAAGGAATTGGGGAAGTCAGGGCGAAGAAAATACGAGAAGGTCTAAAAAGAATCCAAGAGCATCTCTATATGAGTAGACACAATTAAGAATATTACATTGATTCCATAATATAACGACACTAGAACACTTTTGGTATATGATATGATATATTGGTAAATAAAACTATTTATAAAAAAACACGTCCGCTTTTGCATTCGGCGTTTTGATTAGCGAAACAATGGTTAATAATGAGTAGGAGGTGGTTGGATGTTAAAACGGATTGTACAGCTCTTCTTTCTAGTAATTGGGGGAGCGTTGGGGATTTACTTAATCCCAAAAGTTATTAATGTATTAGACATCGGTGCCGTTCCTTTATTGGAAGGATCGTATGCTCGTGCAATTATTGGTGCAATTATTTTATTTTTAACAACATTTTGGCTTGTAGATTATATTGTTCAACTTATTAAGCATATTGAAGAGGCTCTTGTAAAGGCGCCTGTAGCAGATGTTTTATTTGGTACATTAGGTTTAATCTCTGGCCTTATTGTTGCATATTTAATTTTAATCCCAATTCGTGAATTTACAATTCCAGTTATTAGTACAGTGTTGCAAGTGTTCTTTACTCTTTTACTTGGGTATTTAGGATTCCAAGTAGGATTTAAAAAGAGGAATGAATTGCTAGGGTTATTTACATTACCACAACGTGGGAAGAAGAAAAATAATAATAGTGAGAATGAAGAAGCTGAAACAGAGGTAGAAGAATCTACAACTCACTGGAAAATTCTCGATACGAGTGTAATTATCGATGGACGTATTGCTGATATTTGCCAAACGAAGTTTTTAGAAGGCACAATTGTCATTCCACAATTCGTGTTAGAAGAGCTTCAGCACATTGCCGATTCTTCTGATGCTTTAAAGCGTAATCGTGGTCGCAGAGGATTAGATATTTTAAATCGTATTCAAAAAGAGATGCCGATTCCGGTAGAAATTTATGAAGGCGATTTCGATGATATTCAAGAAGTGGATAGCAAACTTGTAAAGTTGGCGAAAATCACTGGTGGAACGGTAGTAACGAATGATTTCAACTTAAATAAAGTTTCTGAATTACAAGGGGTAACAGTTTTAAACATTAACGATTTAGCTAATGCAATTAAACCTGTTGTACTCCCAGGTGAAGAACTAAGTGTTTATGTTGTAAAAGATGGTAAAGAACAAAATCAAGGTGTTGCATATTTAGATGACGGCACGATGATTGTAGTAGAAGATGGTAGAGAATATGTAGGTTCACAACTCGATGTACTTGTTACGAGTGTGTTACAAACATCGGCAGGTCGTATGATTTTCGCCAAACGTAAATTATTAGAAAAAGCATTATAAGTAGAGGATTATTAATATGTATACATTAATTATTCCAGCAGCTGGTCAAGGAAAGCGGATGGGTGCTGGCAAAAATAAGTTGTTCTTACTTATTAATGAAGTACCAATTATTGTGCATACGTTACGTGCTTTTGAAAAGGATAAGGCATGTAAAAATATTATTATGGCAATTAATGAAGAAGAGCGCCCATATTTTGAAGAGTTAATGCAGAAGTATCCGGTTGAAAAGCCAGTACAATTTATTCAAGGTGGAGCTGAAAGACAAGATAGTGTGTATAACGCGATTCAGCATACGAGTGAGGTTGAGTATGTTCTTGTACATGACGGTGCACGACCGTTCGTAACGAATAAAGTGATTCAAGATGTATTAACTGCAGCAGAAAAACATGGAGCTTCCATTTGTGCAGTGCCAGTGAAAGATACCGTTAAGAAAGTAGAGCAGGGTGTTGTTGTCGAAACAGTAGAAAGATCTCAGCTTAAAGCTGTACAAACACCGCAAGGATTTGCTGTTTCTCTTTTATTAGAAGCTCATAGAAGCGCGCAGCAGAGCTTTTTCCTTGGTACAGATGATGCAAGTCTTGTAGAACGCATCGGGAAGCAAGTAGGTGTAGTAGAGGGGAGTTACTATAATATTAAAGTGACGACTCCAGAGGATTTACTAATTGCTGAAAGTTTTCTTCACGTTCAAAAGAAATGATAGCAATGATTATAGCGAAGAAAAGCTCGGCAACAGCCGGGCTTTTCTTTATAAAGATAGCGATATAATATAGAATCATAAAGCTCAGTAGTTTAGCTCGAGGAGGATGTAAAGAATGTTTCGAATTGGACAAGGTTTTGATGTGCATGAATTCGCGGAAGGTAGACCATTAATTATTGGCGGGATTACAATTCCCCATGAGAAAGGATTAATTGGTCATTCTGATGCAGATGTATTGTTACATACAATCGCGGACGCATGTTTAGGTGCGATTGCAGCAGGAGATATCGGAAAACATTTCCCAGATACAAATCCTGCCTTTAAGGATGCTGATTCAGCTGTATTGCTGCAAAAGGTTTGGGAATTTGTGCGTGACCAAGGTTATGAATTAGGAAATTTAGATTGTACAATTATTGCTCAAAAGCCAAAAATGGCACCACATATTGAAAGTATGCGTAAACGCATTAGTGAACTATTAGAAACATCTATTAATAATATCAATGTAAAGGCAACAACAACAGAAAAATTAGGATTTACAGGTAGAGAAGAAGGAATTGCTTCTCAAGCAGTTGTTTTATTACAGAAAAAATAATGGTTTTTAATTCGTAAGATGGATAATCACATTTGTTTGGTGTACAATTATAGAATGTGTTGACATTAAGAATGGAAGGTGTACCAATTATGGAAAAGCAAGTGAGAGTGCGCTATGCGCCAAGTCCAACAGGACACTTACATATCGGAAATGCGCGTACGGCATTATTTAATTATTTATTTGCTCGTCATCAAGATGGTAAGTTTATTATTCGTATTGAAGATACTGATGTAAAACGTAATGTTGCAGGTGGAGAAGAAAGCCAATTAAAATACTTGAAATGGCTCGGTATGGACTGGGATGAAGGTGTTGATGTTGGTGGTGAATTTGGACCATATCGTCAAACAGAGCGTTTAGATATTTATAAAAAATTATATGAAGATTTATTAGAGCGTGGCTTAGCTTACAAATGTTATATGACAGAAGAAGAGCTAGAAGCAGAACGTGAAGGGCAAATCTCTCGTGGTGAAACACCTCGTTATGCAGGTAACCACCGTAATTTAACTGAAGCGCAAGTGAAGGAATTTGAAGCTGAGGGACGTATTCCAAGTATTCGTTTCCGTGTACCAGCTGACCGTGATTACACATTTAAAGATATTGTAAAAGATGAAGTTGCATTCCACTCAAATGATTTCGGTGATTTCGTTATCGTGAAAAAAGATGGAATTCCAACTTACAACTTTGCAGTAGCAGTAGATGATCACTTAATGGAAATTACACACGTACTTCGTGGTGATGACCATATTTCAAACACGCCAAAACAAATGATGATTTATGAAGCTTTCGGTTGGGATATTCCACAATTCGGTCATATGACTTTAATTGTAAATGAAAGCCGTAAAAAATTAAGTAAGCGCGATGAATCTATTATTCAATTTATTGAGCAATATAAAGAGCTTGGATATCTTCCAGAAGCAATCTTTAACTTTATTGCATTACTAGGTTGGTCGCCAGTAGGAGAAGAAGAAATCTTCTCTCAAGAAGAGTTTATCAAAATGTTTGATGCAGCTCGTTTATCAAAATCACCTGCATTATTTGATTCTCAAAAGCTAAAATGGATGAACAACCAATATATGAAAAAGCAAGATTTAGATACGGTGGTAGAATTAAGCTTACCGCATTTAGTGAAAGCTGGACGTATAGGTGAAACTTTAACTGAACAAGAACAAGCTTGGATTCGTGATGTAATTGCGTTATATCATGAACAAATGAGCTTTGGAGCTGAAATTGTAGAGCTTTCTGAAATGTTCTTCAAAGATCATGTTGATCATGAAGAAGAAGGACAAGAAGTATTAAAAGGTGAACAAGTACCAGAAGTACTTCGTGCATTTGCTGGTCAAATAGAAGCACTAGAAGCGATGGAACCTGCAGCAATTAAGGCGGCTATTAAAGCAGTTCAAAAGGAAACAGGTCATAAAGGTAAAAACTTATTTATGCCAATCCGTGTTGCAACGACTGGCCAAACACATGGACCAGAGCTTCCTAATGCTATTGCACTTCTTGGAAAAGAAAAAGTTTTAAATCGTCTTCAAAAAGTAATTGGTTAACATTTTCTAGGTTTAGAAATATAATAAGTATACTTAAAACCTAATAAGGAAAAGCGACGAGAAGGAGAAGTAGAAAATCAGGCTTTTTACAGAGAGAACCACCTTTAGGCTGGAAGTGGTTTATAAGCGGATTTTTGAAATGCCCCTTCGAGTCTTCTGCTGAACAGCAAATTGTTTTGCGAAACGTCTAAGGGCGTAAAGTAAGCAGAAGCGGTGTACACCGTTATCAGAGATGAGTTTGAGGCTTTTTTAGCCTAAACAGAGTGGAACCGCGCTTATAAGGCGTCTCTGTCAATATGACAGAGGCGTCTTTTTTTATACCGTAAAACTGGGTGTGAGTATAAGTTTTATCCGCGTGTATAAAGATTTAGGGAGATAAGTAGGGAGTTAGTTCGCTCGAAAAAGCAGCCGATAAAGGGGAGGGAACGTCGATGTTTAAGAGGCTTCGGGAAGATATTGAAGTCGTTTTTGAACAGGATCCAGCGGCAAGAAGTTATTTCGAAGTCATTTTGACTTACTCTGGATTACATGCAGTTTGGGCCCATAGAATTGCACATGCTTTTTATAAAAAGAATTTCTTCTTTATTGCACGTTGGATCTCACAAGTTAGTCGTTTCTTTACTGGCATTGAGATTCATCCAGGAGCAACAATTGGTCGTCGTTTTTTCATAGACCATGGAATGGGGGTTGTAATTGGAGAGACGTGCGAAATTGGTGATAATGTAACGATCTATCAAGGGGTTACATTAGGTGGTACGGGTAAAGAAAAGGGAAAGAGGCATCCTACAATTCAGGATAATGTATTAATTGCAACAGGTGCCAAAGTACTAGGTTCTATTACAGTTGGAGAGAATTCTAAAATTGGAGCAGGATCTGTCGTATTAAAAGAAGTCCCTGCACACTCTACAGTTGTAGGTATACCTGGCCGGGTCGTTATTCAAAATGGAGTAAAGATCGGTCAAGAATTAAATCATTCTGATCTTCCAGACCCAATTTTTGATAAATTAAAGGTTATGGAAGTAGAACTTGATAAATTGAAAAAACAACTTGAAGTAAAGGTAGAAAGGGAGGATAAAAATGACTATTCACATTTATAATACATTAACACGTCAAAAGGAAGAGTTTACTCCATTAGAAGAAAATAAGGTAAAGATGTATGTATGCGGACCTACAGTTTATAACTACATTCACATTGGGAATGCAAGACCACCTATGGTATTTGATACGGTACGCCGTTATTTAGAATATAAAGGATACGATGTGCAGTATGTATCTAACTTTACAGACGTAGATGATAAATTAATTAAAGCAGCAAATGAGTTAGGTGAAGATGTGCCAACAATTGCTGACCGTTTCGTTGAAGCGTACTTTGAGGATGTAACGGCACTAGGTTGCAAACATGCAACGGTTCATCCGCGTGTAACGGAAAATATGGATATCATTATTGAATTTATTCAGGAACTTGTGAATAAAGGATATGCATATGAATCAGAAGGTGATGTGTACTTTAGAACGAAGGAATTCGAAGGATACGGTAAACTATCTCATCAACCAATTGCAGACTTACGTCACGGCGCGCGCATTGAAGTAGGAGAAAAGAAACAAGACCCTCTTGATTTTGCTTTATGGAAAGCGGCGAAAGAAGGAGAAATCTTCTGGGAAAGTCCTTGGGGGAAAGGTCGTCCAGGTTGGCATATCGAATGCTCGGCAATGGCGCGTAAATACTTAGGGGACACAATTGATATTCACGCTGGTGGTCAAGATTTGGCATTTCCTCATCATGAAAATGAAATCGCGCAATCTGAGGCGTTAACAGGAAAAACATTTGCACGTTATTGGATGCACAATGGATATATTAATATTAATAATGAGAAGATGTCTAAGTCACTTGGGAACTTCATTTTAGTTCACGATATCATTAAGCAATATGATCCGCAGTTAATTAGATTCTTTATGCTATCAGTACATTACCGTCATCCAATTAATTTCAGTGAAGAGTTATTACAAAGCACAAATAACGGGCTGGAAAGAATTAAAACGGCTTACGGTAACTTGAAACACCGTATGGAAAGTAGTACGGATTTAACAGATCATAATGAGAAATGGTTAGCTGAACTGGAAAAATTCCAGACTGCATTTGAAGAAGCGATGAATGATGACTTCAATACAGCTAATGCAATCACTGAGTTATATAATGTAGCAAATCATGCGAATCAATATTTACTGGAAGAACATACGTCTACAGTAGTAATTGAAGCATACGTAAAACAACTTGAAACATTATTTGATATTTTAGGGTTAGAATTAGCGCAAGAAGAGTTACTCGATGAAGAAATTGAGGCGCTTATTCAAAAACGTATTGAAGCTCGTAAAAATCGTGATTTTGCATTATCAGATCAAATTCGCGATGATTTAAAAGATCGTAATATTATTTTAGAAGATACCGCTCAAGGTACAAGATGGAAAAGAGGATAAGAATGATTGATGCAAAGCAATTAAACAGCTTAGCGTTAGCATATATGGGTGATGCGGTGTATGAACAATATATCCGCTATCACCTACTTCAAAAAGGGAAAGTTCGTCCTAATCAATTACATCGATTAGGGACAAGCTTTGTTTCGGCAAAAGCACAGGCGAAAGTTGTTTATCATTTATTAGAGACAGCATTTTTAACTGAAGAAGAAGAAGCGGTACTAAGAAGAGGGCGTAATGCCAATTCAGGTACTGTTCCGAAAAATACGGATGTACAAACATATCGACATAGTACAGCCTTTGAAGCGCTTATTGGTTATCATCACTTATTAAATAATCGTGAAAGATTAGACGAAATTGTATATAAGGCAATTGCTGTTTTAGAAGAAAAGGAAGGGGGCACATCATCATGAGTAGTGAATATATTATCGGACGTAACCCTGTAATTGAAGCGTTACGATCAGGAAGAGATATTAATAAAATTTGGATCGCGGAAGGTGCTGCCAAAGGACAAGTGCAAATTGTACTAGCGCTAGCGAAAGAAAATAAGATTATTTTACAACATGCGCCAAAGAAGAAGTTAGATCAATTAGTTGAGGGGAACCATCAAGGTGTAATTGCTCAAGTGGCTGCATATCAATATGCTGAGTTAGAAGATCTATTTAAAGTAGCAGAGAAGCGTAATGAAGATCCGTTCTTCTTAATTTTAGATGAAATTGAAGATCCGCATAACTTAGGTTCTATTATGCGTACTGCGGATGCAACAGGCGCTCATGGAATTATTATTCCGAAAAGAAGAGCGGTAGGACTTACAGCATCAGTTGCCAAGGCATCTACTGGAGCAATTGAATATATTCCTGTTGCGCGCGTAACGAATTTATCTCGTACAATCGATGAATTAAAAGAGCGTGGACTTTGGATTGCTGGTACAGATGCAAAAGGGAAAACGGATTACCGTAATTTAGATGGTACAATGCCAATTGGATTAGTAATTGGAAGTGAAGGAAAAGGTATGAGTCGTATTATTGGTGAAAAATGTGATTTCTTAATTACTTTACCGATGGTTGGTAAAGTTACATCCTTAAATGCTTCAGTAGCCGCAAGTTTGTTAATGTATGAGGTATATCGTAAACGTAACGAAATTGGTAAATAAAAAATGAACGATATTTTAATCGTTGACGGTTACAACATTATTGGAGCTTGGGGAGACTTGAAGAAACTACGGGATGTAGATTTGCAATCATCAAGAGATGCACTGATTGATAAGATGGCGGATTATCAAGGTTACACAGGTACAAAGGTAATGATAGTCTTCGATGCGTATACAGTCCACGGTATTGAAAAAAAGATGAAACAATCGCGTGTGGAAGTTATATTCACGAGGAAGAATCAAACTGCAGATGAAAAGATAGAGCAACTTGCAATTGAACTTAGAAATATAAATACGCAAATATATGTTGCAACTTCTGATTATACGGAGCAGTGGGTTATATTTGCGCAAGGTGCTCTTCGGAAATCTGCACGTGAGTTAGAGTTAGAAGTACAAGCGATGGAGCAACAAGTAAGAAGACGTACACAAGACACAAAAGAGAAGCAACCCGCCATGCGAAAGATATTTAGTAAAGATATTACAGAAAAATTAGAAAAATTAAGAAGAGGAGAGCGTTGAAGCATTGACGCTCTTTGTCTTTTTACTGTATAATATTGCTAAATAAATAGCGGTCGGAGGGATCAAGGTGGAAGCAGGCTTCGTAAGTGTAGGCGACGTTACATTTCGTGATTTAGAAGATGAGGCAATCGTTGAGTTAGTTCGAAAAGGTAATACTGACGCTCTAGAATATTTGATTCACAAATATAAGAACTTTGTTCGCGCGAAATCGAGATCTTATTTCTTAGTGGGTGCCGATCGAGAAGATATTGTTCAAGAGGGTATGATTGGGTTGTTTAAAGCGATTCGTGATTATAAAGAGGACAAGCTGTCTTCATTCAAAGCATTTGCTGAACTGTGTATCACTCGACAAATTATTACCGCTATTAAAACAGCAACCAGGCAAAAGCATATTCCGTTAAATTCGTATGTGTCTTTAGATAAACCGATTTATGATGAGGAATCTGATCGGACATTATTAGATGTTATTTCGGAAGCGAAGGTAACTGATCCTGAAGAAATGATTATAAGTCAGGAAGAATATACAGACATAGAATCTAAAATATCTGAATTATTAAGCGATTTAGAAAGAAAAGTGCTTTCTTTATATTTAGATGGTCGTTCTTATCAAGAGATTTCGGAACAGTTAAATAGACATGTGAAATCTATTGATAATGCTTTACAGAGGGTGAAGCGGAAATTGGAACGATATATGGAAATGAGAGAGAGTACCACTCTAAATTCATAACAAGTGCTACAGGTGTAAAAAATCACCTGTTTTCTTTTTGTGGAGAGTACAAAAGGCATGACATTGACATTGTCTTTTGTTGTATGATACATTTTTAGGGACATAATGTTACAAGGTTGGTGTAACTAATGAGGAAAAAAGTTGTACTCTCATGTGAAGAGTGTAAAAATCGAAACTACTCTACGATGAAAGATACGAGCTCAGTAGAGCGACTTGAAATAAAGAAATTCTGTAAAACATGCAATCAGCATACAGTTCACAAGGAAACAAAATAAATAATTGAAATAATACACTGGAGGTCCCGTAGATGCGTTTAACGAACTTTTTCGGCGATGTAGGTCGCGAAATGAAAAAAGTAAGTTGGCCTAAAAAAGATGAATTACTCCGTTCAACAGCGACTGTTATTGCTACAGTTGTCTTCTTTGCGATTTTCTTCGCAGTGGTTGATATGGGCATTTCTTCTTTAATTCGGTTAATTCTTGGTTAATTCTTGAATAAGAAGCACTTATCCATGATATAATGTTATTTATAAGAACTGTGTAAAAGCCCGGTGAACGGGTTTTTTCATTTGCGCAAAAAAATGTACGTCAGGGAGGGAAGGACGCTCGTCCTAAATGAATGGAAAAAAGTTGGTATGTTGTCCATACTTATTCTGGATATGAAAATAAAGTAAAAGCAAACCTAGAGAAACGTGTAGAATCAATGGGTATGCAAGATAAAATTTTCCGTGTTGTTGTCCCGGAAGAAGTAGAAGTAGAAATGAAAAACGGTAAAGAAAAATTAATGAAAAGAAAAGTGTTCCCAGGTTATGTATTAGTAGAATTAATCATGACTGATGACTCTTGGTATGTTGTACGTAACACACCAGGTGTGACTGGGTTCGTTGGTTCTTCTGGTTCAGGTTCTAAACCATCACCTCTATTAGAAGAGGAAGTTGTTACCATTATGAAACATATGGGAATGGACAATGAAGTGGTTGATTTCGACTTTGAACTTCATGAGACAGTGCGTGTAAATGAGGGACCATTCGCAGATTATACAGGTGCTATTGAAGAAATTGATGTGGAGAAGAAAAAGGTTAGCGTGCTTGTGGACATGTTTGGTCGCGAGACTCCAGTTGAGCTTGACTTCCATCAAATTGAAAAATTATAAAATGAAACTTGAAATGAATTGTAAAAAGTGATAATATCTTTTAAGTCAGTACGTCTTCGTTATCGGAGACGTTTTTTGAAAGATTTTATCCTTACAGATAAAATATGACGTGGGAGGGCAAATCACTGTCCAATTGACCACATCACGGACTTAAGGAGGTGTGTCTCGTGGCTAAAAAGGTAATTAAAATGGTAAAGCTTCAAATTCCTGCAGGTAAAGCTAACCCAGCTCCACCAGTTGGTCCAGCATTAGGACAAGCAGGTGTTAACATCATGGGCTTCTGTAAAGAGTTTAACGCTCGTACAGCTGATCAAGCTGGTCTTATCATCCCTGTTGAAATTACGGTATTTGAGGACCGTTCATTCACTTTCATTACTAAAACTCCTCCTGCTGCTGTTCTTCTTAAGAAAGTAGCTGGTATTGAGTCTGGTTCTGGTGAACCAAACCGTAATAAAGTGGCAACTGTTAAGCGTGATAAAGTACGCGAAATCGCTGAAACTAAAATGCCTGACCTTAACGCTGCTAGCGTAGAAGCTGCAATGCGTATGGTTGAAGGTACTGCACGCAGTATGGGCATCGTTATCGAAGACTAATTCGATTTGTTTTTTAAAAAAGGTTGCGGGTCTGGAATTCCAATTCGCAACCTTTATTATCGTAAATGATTATCGTTTTTAAATAAATGGATGGCGCGCATCCTCAGGTTATACCTGAAAATAAGCGTAAACGTGGGAGGTTATTCCGCTAAAACCACATTCGAGGAGGAAATAAAAATGGCTAAAAGAGGTAAAAAGTACGTAGAAGCTGCAAAGCTTGTTGATCGTGCAGCTGCTTACTCTGCAACAGAAGCAGTAGAATTAGTAAAGAAAACAAACACAGCTAAATTTGATGCAACTGTAGAAGCTGCATTCCGTTTAGGTGTTGACCCTAAGAAAGCTGACCAACAAATTCGTGGCGCAGTTGTTCTTCCACACGGTACTGGTAAAGTACAACGTGTATTAGTGTTCGCTAAAGGCGAAAAAGCTAAAGAAGCTGAAGCTGCTGGAGCTGACTTCGTAGGCGATGCTGATTACATCGGTAAAATCCAACAAGGTTGGTTCGATTTCGATGTAGTAGTAGCAACTCCTGACATGATGGGTGAAGTTGGTAAACTTGGTCGCGTATTAGGACCTAAAGGTTTAATGCCAAACCCAAAAACTGGAACAGTTACTTTCGATGTAACTAAAGCTGTTAACGAAATCAAAGCTGGTAAAGTTGAATACCGCGTTGATAAAGCTGGTAACATCCACGTTCCAATCGGTAAAGTATCTTTCGAAGATGCTAAATTAGTAGAAAACTTCAGAACAATTGCTGACACTTTACAAAAAGTTAAGCCAGCTGCTGCAAAAGGTACTTACATGAAGAACGTAACAGTTGCTTCTACAATGGGACCTGGCGTACGTGTAGACGTTTCTACATTAGCGTAAATTTTGGAAGTTGACTTCATAAAGAAGTTTTTATATAATCATTTATGTTGTGAATTTAATTAGTGTACCGTAGACAGTAGGTGTCGATAGACTTAATTTCCTACCTAGGTGTTAATATACGAAACGGAATTTTTTTCTGTGACTATATGCCTCCATGTCTACAAGTTGGGCATGGAGGTTTTTAGTGCACTTTCGGTACATCTTCTATATAATCTACAGGAGGTGTAATAACATGAGCAAAGTAATCGAAACTAAACAACAAGTTGTAACTGAAATCGCGGACAAACTTCGCGCTAGTAAATCTACAATCGTTGTTGACTACCGTGGTTTAACAGTTTCTGAAGCAACAGAATTACGTAAGCAATTACGTGAAGCTGGCGTTGAGTTCAAAGTTTACAAAAACTCTCTAACTCGTCGTGCTGCAGAATCTGCTGAAATGGCTGAGTTAAATGAATTCTTAACAGGACCAAACGCAATCGCGTTCAGTAACGAGGATGTAGTTGCTCCTGCGAAAGTATTAAACGACTTCGCTAAAGATCATGAAGCTTTAGAAATTAAAGCGGGCGTAATCGAAGGTAAACTTGTAACACTTGATGAGGTTAAAGCTATCGCTACTCTTCCATCACGTGAAGGCTTACTTTCTATGCTTCTTAGCGTTCTTCAAGCTCCAATCCGTAACCTTGCACTTGCTACTAAAGCAGTTGCAGACCAAAAGGAAGAGCAAGGCGCTTAATTTTTTAAAAGATAATTACGTATTATCGATAAAACAATACAAACCTATTTAAGGGAGGATATTTACAATGACTAAAGAACAAATCATTGAAGCAGTTAAATCTATGACTGTATTAGAACTTAACGACTTAGTAAAAGCTATCGAGGAAGAATTCGGCGTAACTGCTGCTGCTCCTGTAGCTGTTGCTGGTGGCGCTGGAGAAGCTGCTGCTGAGAAAACTGAATTTGATGTGGAACTAACTAGCGCTGGTGCACAAAAAATCAAAGTTATCAAAGTTGTTCGTGAAATCACTGGTCTTGGCTTAAAAGAAGCTAAAGAATTAGTTGACAACACTCCAAAAGTAATCAAAGAAGCTGCTGCTAAAGAAGAAGCTGAAGAAATCAAAGCTAAACTTGAAGAAGTTGGCGCTGCTGTAGAAGTTAAGTAATTAACTTTTGATGCTTTAAAAAAAGCTCGCTCTCATGCGAGCTTTTTTTTTAACTGTAAAGAAGAGAGGTGGCCATATGGCAGACCATTATTTTTCTAACGACCCTTCTAGTAAAAGTGATCGTAAGCGATGGGAGTTTACACTTCGTGGATCTCAATTTACTTTCTTATCTGACCGTGGGGTGTTCTCGAAAAACGAAGTGGACTTTGGTTCTCGTCTTTTAATTGAAGCGTTTCAAGTGCCGGATATTAAAGGTGATATATTAGACGTAGGTTGTGGATATGGACCGATTGGTTTATCGTTGGCGAAAGAGTTTCAAGGCCGTAAAGTTCACATGGTGGATGTGAATGAAAGGGCGCTTGAGCTTGCAAAAGAAAATGCCGCTAACAATAGAATTGGAAATGTACACATTTTTCAAAGTAGCGTCTATGAAAATGTAGATGGTATGTATGCTGCTATTCTATCTAATCCTCCAATTCGTGCAGGTAAAGATATCGTGCATGAGATTTTAGAAAAAGCTGTAGAGCATTTAGTTCCAGGTGGAGAGTTGTGGATTGTTATTCAAAAGAAGCAAGGTGCACCATCTGCGCTGAAAAAACTAGAAGAAGTATTTTCTGAAGTCGAAGTTGTAGAAAAGAAAAAAGGATATTATATCATAAAATCAAAAAAACGTTGACGGTTATTTTTGGCTATGTTAACATTATACAATGCCAATATATGATTTTCTGCGTTGAGAAAGATGTATATTTTTGTTTCTCTTGGAAAAGATAGTAAAATCAGCAGATTATGAAACAGAATGATGGTTTTCTTATAGAAGCCATTTTTCTTTTTTGAGCAGGTAGAAAGACTCAACGTATTTATCTTTAAGAGAAAAAAGACTACGCTAATAGCAGTAGTTGTATTTATTTGTGATTTTGCACAAATTTTTTTGTGCATTTATAATACTCATGATTTGAGGGGTGAAGCAGTTGACAGGTCAACTAGTTCAATACGGACGCCACCGCCAACGAAGAAGTTATGCCCGTATTAGTGAAGTATTAGAGTTACCAAATCTTATCGAAATTCAAACCTCTTCTTATCAGTGGTTTCTTGATGAGGGTTTGCGAGAAATGTTCCAAGACATTTCTCCGATTGAAGACTTTACGGGAAATCTATCGCTTGAATTTATCGACTACAGCTTAGGTGAACCTAAATACTCTGTAGACGAATGCAAAGAGCGTGATGTGACGTATGCAGCACCACTTCGTGTAAAAGTGCGTCTAATCAACAAGGAAACTGGTGAAGTAAAAGAACAAGATGTGTTCATGGGAGATTTCCCACTCATGACAGAGACTGGAACATTCGTAATTAACGGTGCAGAACGTGTTATCGTTTCCCAGTTAGTTCGCTCTCCAAGCGTATACTATAGTGGCAAAGTGGATAAAAACGGAAAACGTGGTTTTACTGCTACTGTAATTCCAAACCGCGGAGCTTGGTTAGAGTATGAGACAGATGCTAAGGATGTTGTATATGTGCGTATTGACCGTACGCGTAAACTTCCTGTAACTGTTTTGTTACGCGCATTAGGGTTTGGCTCTGATCAAGAAATCACCGAGCTTTTAGGTGATAACGAATACTTAAGCAACACATTAGAAAAAGACAACACAGATAGCACAGAAAAAGCATTGCTTGAAATTTATGAGCGTCTACGTCCTGGTGAACCACCAACAGTAGAAAATGCTAAGAGCTTACTTGTGTCTCGTTTCTTCGATCCAAAGCGCTACGATTTAGCAAATGTAGGTCGCTACAAGATCAACAAGAAGTTACACATTAAAAACAGATTGTTTAATCAACGTTTAGCTGAAACATTAGTGGATCCAGAAACTGGTGAAATTTTAGCGGCAGAAGGAACAATCTTAGATCGTCGTACACTTGATCGCATTTTACCTTACTTAGAGAAAAACATTGGATTCAAAACAGCGAAACCAATGGGTGGAGTGGTAGAAGGCGATGTTGAGCTGCAATCTATTAAGATTTATGCTCCTGAGTCAGAAGGCGAGCGCGTAATTAACGTAATTGGTAATGCGAATATTACTCGTGATGTAAAACACATCACACCAGGTGATATCCTTGCTTCTATCAGTTACTTCTTCAACCTACTATACAAAGTAGGGGATACAGATGATATCGACCACTTAGGAAACCGTCGTCTGCGTTCTGTTGGAGAACTATTACAAAATCAATTCCGTATCGGTCTTTCTCGTATGGAACGTGTTGTTCGTGAGAGAATGTCGATCCAAGATACAAATGCAATTACACCACAGGCACTAATTAATATTCGTCCTGTTATTGCATCTATTAAAGAGTTCTTCGGAAGTTCTCAGTTATCTCAGTTCATGGACCAAACAAACCCATTAGCAGAGTTAACTCACAAACGAAGACTATCTGCATTAGGACCCGGTGGTTTAACGCGTGAGCGCGCAGGCTTTGAAGTGCGTGACGTTCATTACTCTCACTATGGTCGTATGTGTCCGATTGAAACACCAGAGGGACCAAACATCGGTTTGATTAACTCATTATCTTCGTTCGCGAAAGTAAATGAGTTTGGTTTCATTGAAACACCATACCGTCGTGTTGACCCAGAAACTGGTCTTGTAACAGGGCAGGTTGATTACTTAACGGCAGATGAAGAAGATAACTATGTTGTAGCCCAAGCGAATATGAAATTATCTGATGAAGGTGAATTCCTAAGTGAAGATATCGTAGCTCGTTTCCGTGGTGAAAACATTGTGACAAATAGAGAACGCATCGACTACATGGATGTATCTCCAAAACAAGTAGTGTCGGCAGCGACAGCTTGTATTCCGTTCTTAGAAAACGATGACTCTAACCGCGCACTTATGGGAGCGAACATGCAACGTCAGGCGGTTCCGTTAATGAATCCGGAATCTCCGATTGTAGGTACAGGTATGGAGTACGTATCAGCAAAAGACTCAGGTGCTGCAGTAATCTGTAAACATCCTGGTGTTGTTGAGCGCGTAGAAGCACGTGAAGTTTGGGTACGTCGCTATGTAGAAGTTGACGGTCAAACAGTAAAAGGCGACTTAGATCGCTACAAAATGCAAAAATTCATTCGTTCTAACCAAGGAACTTGTTACAACCAACGTCCAATCGTAAGTGTTGGAAATGAAGTTGTAAAAGGTGAAATCCTTGCGGATGGTCCTTCTATGGAATTAGGTGAACTAGCACTTGGACGTAACGTGCTTGTTGGCTTCATGACTTGGGACGGTTATAACTACGAGGATGCGATCATCATGAGTGAGCGCCTTGTAAAAGACGATGTGTACACTTCTATTCATATTGAAGAATATGAATCAGAAGCTCGTGATACGAAGCTTGGACCAGAAGAAATTACACGTGACATTCCAAACGTTGGGGAAGACGCATTACGTAACCTTGACGAGCGCGGTATCATTCGCGTTGGTGCAGAAGTAAAAGATGGAGATTTACTTGTTGGTAAAGTAACACCTAAAGGTGTAACAGAATTAACAGCTGAAGAACGTCTATTACATGCTATCTTTGGAGAAAAAGCACGTGAAGTACGTGATACATCACTACGTGTACCACACGGTGGTGGCGGTATTATCTTAGACGTAAAAGTATTCAACCGTGAAGATGGCGATGAATTGCCACCAGGCGTGAATCAACTTGTACGTGCATATATCGTTCAAAAACGTAAAATTTCTGAAGGTGACAAAATGGCCGGACGTCACGGTAACAAAGGTGTTATTTCTCGTATTTTACCAGAAGAAGATATGCCTTACTTACCAGACGGTACGCCAATCGATATCATGTTAAACCCATTAGGGGTACCATCTCGTATGAATATCGGTCAGGTATTAGAGCTTCATCTTGGTATGGCAGCAAGATACCTTGGCATTCACATTGCAACACCAGTATTCGATGGTGCTCGTGAGGAAGATGTTTGGGGCACGATTGAAGAAGCTGGTATGGCAAATGACGCGAAAACAATCCTGTATGACGGACGTACTGGTGAACCATTCGATAACCGCGTATCTGTTGGTGTCATGTATATGATCAAACTTGCGCACATGGTTGACGATAAACTTCATGCTCGTTCTACTGGACCATACTCACTTGTAACGCAGCAACCTCTTGGAGGTAAAGCTCAGTTCGGTGGACAGCGTTTCGGTGAGATGGAGGTTTGGGCACTTGAAGCTTACGGTGCTGCTTATACTCTTCAAGAAATCTTAACAGTGAAGTCTGATGATGTTGTTGGACGTGTTAAGACGTATGAAGCAATTGTTAAAGGCGAAAATGTTCCAGAACCAGGCGTTCCTGAATCATTCAAAGTATTGATTAAAGAGCTGCAAAGTTTAGGTATGGACGTTAAAATGATGTCTAGCGACGATACAGAAATTGAAATGCGTGATACGGAAGATGACGATGATCATCAATCAGCAGATAAATTGAATGTCGAAGTTGAGACAACTAAGGAATAATTGGGATAACCTGTAGACTAAAAGGGAGGTAGGCCCCTTGATAGATGTAAATAACTTTGAATATATGAAGATTGGACTTGCTTCACCTGACAAGATTCGTTCTTGGTCATACGGTGAAGTTAAGAAACCAGAAACAATTAACTATCGTACGTTAAAGCCTGAAAAAGACGGCTTGTTCTGTGAGCGTATTTTCGGACCACAAAAGGACTGGGAATGTCATTGCGGAAAATACAAACGTGTACGTTATAAAGGTGTAGTTTGTGATCGATGTGGCGTTGAAGTAACGCGTGCAAAAGTACGTCGTGAACGTATGGGTCATATCGAATTAGCTGCTCCTGTATCTCATATTTGGTATTTCAAAGGTATCCCGAGCCGCATGGGACTTGTCTTAGACATGTCCCCTCGCGCGCTTGAAGAAGTAATTTATTTCGCTTCTTATGTTGTAACAGAAAGTGGAGATACACCACTTGATAAGAAGCAATTACTTTCTGAAAAAGAATACCGTGCATATCGTGATCGATATGGTAGCACATTCCAAGCTGCTATGGGTGCAGAAGCGATTAAAAAGCTATTGCAAGACATCGATTTAGATAAAGAAGTAGACTTCTTAAAAGAAGAATTAAAAACAGCACAAGGACAACGCCGTACTCGTGCTATTAAACGTCTAGAAGTATTAGAAGCATTCCGTAACTCTGGAAATGAGCCATCTTGGATGATCTTAGATGTTCTACCAGTAATCCCACCAGAACTACGCCCAATGGTACAGTTAGATGGTGGACGTTTTGCTACTTCTGACTTAAACGACTTATACCGTCGTGTAATTAACCGTAACAACCGTTTAAAACGTCTATTGGACTTAGGTGCACCAAGCATCATCGTTCAAAACGAAAAACGTATGTTACAAGAAGCTGTAGACGCATTAATCGATAATGGTCGTCGTGGCCGTCCAGTAACTGGACCAGGTAACCGTCCATTAAAATCACTATCTCACATGCTTAAAGGTAAACAAGGACGTTTCCGTCAAAACTTATTAGGTAAACGTGTTGACTACTCTGGCCGTTCTGTAATCGTTGTAGGACCGAACTTAAAGATGTACCAATGTGGATTACCGAAAGAGATGGCGCTTGAACTGTTCAAACCTTTCGTAATGAAAGAGTTAGTTGAAAAAGGATTAGCACACAACATTAAGAGTGCGAAACGTAAAATCGAGCGTGTACAACCTGAAGTTTGGGACGTTTTAGAATCTGTGATTAAAGAACATCCAGTACTCCTAAACCGCGCACCAACACTTCACCGTCTTGGTATCCAGGCGTTTGAACCTACATTAGTAGAAGGTCGCGCGATCCGTCTTCATCCACTTGTATGTACTGCATACAACGCGGACTTTGACGGTGACCAAATGGCCGTTCACGTACCTTTATCATCAGAAGCACAAGCAGAAGCTCGTCTTCTTATGCTAGCGGCACAAAACATCTTGAACCCGAAAGACGGTAAACCAGTTGTTACTCCATCTCAGGATATGGTATTAGGTAACTATTACTTAACACTTGAGCGTGAAGGTGCAATCGGTGAAGGTATGGTCTTCAAAGATGCAAACGAAGCATTACTTGCATACCAAAATGGATATGTACATCTTCATACACGTGTTGCAGTTGCTGCAAGTGCAGTAAACAACGCAACATTTACTGAAGAGCAAAAGAGCATGCTTCTATTAACAACAGTTGGTAAATTAATATTTAACGAAATCTTACCAGAGTCGTTCCCTTATATTAATGAACCAACAAATTCAAACCTTGAAAAAGAAACACCAGCGAAGTATTTCGTTGAAAAAGGTGCGAACATTAAAGAAATTATTGCTAGTCGCGAAGAAGTGGCGCCATTCAGCAAGAAAATCCTTGGTAACATCATTGCGGAAGTATTTAAACGTTTCAAAATTACAGAAACGTCTCGCATGCTTGACCGTATGAAAAACTTAGGATTCAAATACTCTACAAAAGCTGGTATTACAGTTGGGGTATCTGACATTCTTGTATTAGGCGAAAAAGATGAAATTCTCCACGAAGCACAAGCAAAAGTAGATAATGTAATTAAACAATTCCGTCGCGGTTTAATCACGGAAGAAGAACGTTACGATCGCGTTATCTCTATTTGGAGTAATGCAAAAGATGTTATCCAAGGAAAACTGATGAAGTCCTTGAATAAACGCAACCCAATCTTTATGATGAGTGATTCCGGTGCCCGTGGTAACGCATCTAACTTTACTCAGCTTGCTGGTATGCGTGGTCTGATGGCCAATCCATCTGGTCGTATCATCGAACTTCCGATCAAATCAAGTTTCCGTGAAGGTTTAACAGTACTTGAGTACTTCATCTCTACGCATGGTGCGCGTAAAGGTCTTGCCGATACAGCACTTAAAACTGCCGATTCTGGTTACTTAACACGTCGTCTTGTTGACGTTGCACAAGATGTAATCGTTCGTGAAGATGACTGTGGAACAGATCGCGGTTTATTAATTGGTGCGATTAAAGAGGGTAATGAAGTTATTGAGTCACTATATGATCGTCTTGTTGGACGTTTTGCAAGAAAAACTGTAAAACATCCTGAAACAGGTGAAGTATTAGTTGCTGAAAATCAATTAATTACTGAAGATATCGCTCATATCGTTGAAAACTCGGGTGTTGAAACTGTAAACATTCGTTCAGCGTTTACGTGTAATACTCGCCATGGTGTATGTAAGAAGTGTTACGGTCGTAACTTAGCAACTGGAACAGACGTAGAAGTTGGGGAAGCGGTAGGTATTATCGCAGCTCAATCTATCGGTGAGCCAGGTACACAGTTAACGATGCGTACGTTCCATACAGGTGGGGTTGCCGGAGATGATATCACTCAAGGTTTACCTCGTATCCAAGAGATCTTCGAAGCTCGTAATCCGAAAGGGCAGGCTGTTATCAGTGAAATCGACGGTGTTATCGCAGCGATCAACGATGTTAAAGATCGCCAAGAAGTAGTTGTACAGGGTGAAGTTGAAGCTCGTACGTATGCTATTCCTTACGGTGCTCGTCTGAAAGTAATTCCAGGACAGCAAATTAGCCACGGTAAAGAGTTAACAGAAGGTTCTATTGATCCGAAAGAATTACTAAAAGTAACGGACATTACGGCAGTTCAAGAATACTTATTACGTGAAGTTCAAAAAGTATACCGTATGCAAGGGGTAGAAATTGGTGACAAGCACGTAGAAGTAATGGTACGCCAAATGTTACGTAAAGTTCGTGTAAGTGATGCAGGTGAAACAGATGTATTACCAGGAACATTACTAGATATCCATCAGTTTACTGATGCGAATGCGAAGGTGTTACTGCAAGGTAAACAACCAGCAACAGCTAGACCTGTTCTACTTGGTATTACAAAAGCTTCACTTGAAACAGATTCATTCTTATCTGCAGCATCGTTCCAAGAAACAACTCGTGTCTTAACTGATGCAGCGATTAAGGGTAAACGCGATGAGCTTCTAGGATTGAAAGAAAATGTTATTATCGGTAAACTTGTTCCTGCTGGAACAGGTATGAATCGTTATCGCAAAGTGGATCTTGTAAAAACAACACAAGACGACGTGAATGTAGAAAACGATGAAGTTTACGTGGAACAGTAAAATTTTCCGTCGTAAATTTTGTATAAAAACAGTTAATCCTAGTTGACATTGTATGAGTCAAAATGTTACTATAAGCAAGGTTGCTCCTGAACGATGCTTTGGAGGATATTTATATGTCTTATCAAAAAGTGTCAAATGCTGAAAATGTAGTCGTTGGTCATAAACGCACATTGGAGGCAATCAAAAATGGTATAGTTAAAGAAGTTGTCATTGCGGAAGATGCTGATATGCGGTTAACCCATGTTATCATTCGTACTGCATTGCAACATAACATACCCATAACCAAAGTTGAATCAGTTCGTAAACTTGGAAAAGTTTCGGGGATTCAAGTGGGAGCTTCAGCAATAGGAATAATAAGTTAAAACTGTTTTTGTGAGGAGAGAGCATTTGCTCTCCCTTGCAAAAACTTTGTTTTCAACTAATAATGAACCACCTGGATATGTGGTCATACAAACATGCGAAGGGAGGATAATCAAATGCCTACTATTAACCAATTAGTGAGAAATGGTCGTACTGATAAAGTATGGAAATCTAAATCACCTGCGTTAAACAAAGGGTTCAACTCTTTAAAGAAAAAATCAACTGATATCTCTGCACCTCAAAAACGTGGTGTATGTACTCGTGTTGGTACAATGACTCCAAAGAAACCTAACTCAGCGTTACGTAAATACGCTCGTGTACGTTTAACAAACGGTATCGAGGTTACAGCTTACATCCCAGGTATCGGTCATAACCTACAAGAGCATAGCGTAGTATTAATTCGCGGTGGTCGTGTAAAGGATTTACCGGGGGTACGTTACCACATCGTTCGTGGTGCGCTTGACACAGCTGGTGTTGACAAACGTATGCAAGGACGTTCTAAATATGGTACTAAGAGACCAAAACCTGCTAAAAAATAATAACTTTAAAATGAAAGGAGGAACTCAATATGCCTCGTAAAGGACCTGTTGCGAAACGTGACGTGTTACCAGATCCAATGTACAATTCGAAGCTAGTAACACGCCTTATCAACAAAATGATGGTTGACGGTAAAAAAGGTAAATCTCAAACAATTCTTTATAATGCGTTCGATATCGTAAGCGAACGTACTGGTAAAGAGCCAATGGAAGTATTCGAGCAAGCTCTTAAGAACATCATGCCTGTTCTTGAAGTACGCGCTCGTCGTGTTGGTGGTGCTAACTACCAAGTTCCAGTTGAGGTTCGTCCAGAACGCCGTACAACTTTAGGTCTTCGCTGGTTAGTAAACTACGCTCGTCTTCGTGGTGAAAAAACTATGGAAGAGCGTCTTGCTAACGAAATCTTAGATGCAGCTAACAACGCTGGTGCATCTGTTAAGAAACGTGAAGACACTCATAAAATGGCAGAAGCTAACAAAGCATTTGCTCATTACCGTTGGTAGGATTCAACGTAAAATAAATGTAAGCATAAACCGCTTTATTTGTCGCTTATGGAAGTGTGGAGAGGGAGAATGCCTCTCCCTTTCGTTGGGCGCTCGTTTTACATAATGAGGGTACTGGACATACTGACATGTGTAACAATATAAAGTGGCTTTTTTGCTACTTAAAATAAAAAAATCCAATCCATATATGGAAGGAGCAAGACACCAAATGGCAAGAGAGTTCTCTTTAGAAAACACTCGTAATATTGGTATCATGGCTCACATCGATGCTGGTAAAACAACAGCTACTGAGCGTATTCTGTACTACACAGGACGTATTCACAAAATCGGTGAAACTCACGAAGGTGCATCTCAGATGGACTGGATGGAGCAAGAGCAAGAGCGTGGTATCACAATTACTTCTGCTGCAACTACAGCACAATGGAAAGGTCACCGTGTAAACATCATTGACACTCCAGGTCACGTAGACTTCACAGTAGAAGTAGAACGTTCTTTACGCGTACTTGATGGCGCGGTAGCAGTACTTGATGCACAATCTGGTGTAGAACCACAAACAGAAACTGTTTGGCGTCAGGCTACTACTTACGGCGTACCTCGTATCGTATTCGTTAACAAAATGGATAAAATCGGTGCAGATTTCTTATACTCTGTAGGAACAATCCACGATCGTTTACAAGCAAACGCACACCCAATTCAGTTACCAATCGGTGCTGAAGATGAGTTCAATGGTATCATTGACCTTGTTGAAGAATGTGCTTACATGTACGGTAACGATTTAGGAACAGACATTCAACGTGTTGAAATTCCTGAAGAGCACAAAGAACTAGCTGAAGAATACCGTGGAAAGCTTATTGAAGCGGTAGCTGAGCTTGACGAAGAAATGATGATGAAGTACCTAGAAGGTGAAGAAATCACTGTAGAAGAGCTTAAAGCTGGTATCCGTAAGGCTACAACTTCTGTAGAATTCTTCCCAGTAATCTGTGGTTCTGCATTCAAAAACAAAGGTGTTCAAATTCTGTTAGACGCAGTTATCGACTACCTACCATCTCCATTAGATGTACCTGCTATTAAAGGTACTCTTCCGGATACAGATGAAGAAGTAGAACGTAAGTCTAGCGATGAAGAACCATTCGCAGCTTTAGCATTCAAAATCATGACTGACCCTTATGTTGGTAAGTTAACGTTCTTCCGTGTGTACTCTGGTGTGTTAAACTCTGGATCATACGTGAAAAACTCAACTAAAGGTAAGCGTGAGCGTGTAGGTCGTATCCTACAAATGCACGCTAACAGCCGTGAAGAGATTTCAACAGTTTACGCTGGTGATATCGCTGCTGCTGTAGGTTTAAAAGATACTACTACTGGTGATACTCTTTGTGACGAGAAGAGCCTTGTTATCCTTGAGTCTATGGAATTCCCAGAGCCAGTTATCTCTGTAGCTATCGAACCAAAATCAAAAGCTGACCAAGATAAAATGGGTACAGCATTATCTAAGCTTTCTGAAGAAGATCCAACATTCCGTGCTCACACTGACCAAGAAACTGGCCAAACAATCATCGCTGGTATGGGTGAACTTCACCTTGATATCATCGTTGACCGTATGCGCCGTGAATTCAAAGTTGAAGCAAACGTTGGTGCTCCTCAGGTAGCATACCGTGAAACTTTCCGCGCTGCTGCGAAAGTTGAAGGTAAGTTCGCTCGTCAATCTGGTGGACGTGGACAATTCGGTCACGTTTGGATTGAGTTTGAACCTAACGAAGAAGGTAAAGGATTCGAATTCGAAAACAAGATCGTCGGTGGTGTAGTTCCTCGTGAATACATCCCAGCTGTTGGAGCAGGTCTTGAAGATGCACTTAAAAATGGTGTACTAGCTGGTTATCCACTAGTTGACATTAAGGCTGCATTAGTTGACGGATCTTACCATGATGTCGATTCATCTGAGATGGCGTTCAAAATCGCTGCATCTATGGCACTTAAAGCTGCGGTTTCTAAATGTAGCCCAGTAATTCTTGAGCCAATGATGAAAGTTGAAGTTGTAATTCCTGAAGAGTACATGGGTGACATTATGGGTGACGTAACATCTCGTCGTGGACGTGTAGAAGGTATGGAAGCTCGCGGTAACGCTCAAGTTGTTCGCGCTATGGTTCCACTTTCTGAAATGTTCGGTTATGCAACGTCATTACGTTCTAACACTCAAGGACGCGGAACATTCTCTATGGTGTTTGATCACTATGAAGAAGTACCAAAGTCTGTTTCTGAAGAAATTATCAAAAAAAATAAAGGTGAATAATTGATTTTTATCGATTCTTCACGTATAACTACTTATGTAAGCTTAGAAAGTGGGACGCAAGTTTCACTTTCTAGCCTAAATATAAAATAACCTATATAAACTAAGGAGGAATTTAGAATGGCTAAAGCTAAATTCGAACGTTCTAAACCCCATGTTAACATCGGTACAATCGGCCACGTTGACCATGGTAAAACTACATTAACTGCTGCGATCACTACAGTTCTTGCAAAAGCTGGTGGTGCTGAAGCACGCGGATACGATCAAATCGATGCTGCTCCAGAAGAAAGAGAGCGCGGTATCACAATCTCAACTGCACACGTTGAGTACGAAACTGAAACTCGTCACTATGCACACGTTGACTGCCCAGGTCACGCTGACTATGTTAAAAACATGATCACTGGTGCTGCTCAAATGGACGGCGGTATCTTAGTAGTATCTGCTGCTGATGGCCCAATGCCTCAAACACGTGAGCACATCCTTCTTTCTCGTCAAGTAGGTGTTCCTTACATCGTTGTATTCTTAAACAAATGCGACATGGTAGACGACGAAGAATTATTAGAATTAGTAGAAATGGAAGTTCGCGACCTATTATCTGAATACGGATTCCCAGGCGACGACATTCCTGTAATCAAAGGTTCTGCTCTTAAAGCTCTTCAAGGAGAAGCTGATTGGGAAGCAAAAATCATTGAATTAATGGCTGAAGTTGATGCTTACATCCCAACTCCAGAACGTGAAACTGACAAACCATTCTTAATGCCTGTAGAGGATGTATTCTCTATCACAGGTCGTGGTACAGTTGCTACTGGTCGTGTTGAGCGCGGTATCGTTAAAGTTGGTGACGTAGTAGAAATCATCGGTCTTGCTGAAGAAAATGCTTCTACAACTGTAACTGGTGTAGAGATGTTCCGTAAACTTCTTGACCAAGCTCAAGCTGGAGACAACATCGGTGCTTTACTTCGTGGGGTTGCTCGTGAAGACATCCAACGTGGACAAGTACTTGCAAAAAGCGGTTCTGTAAAAGCTCACGCTAAATTCAAAGCTGAAGTTTTCGTATTATCTAAAGAAGAAGGCGGACGTCACACTCCATTCTTCGCTAACTACCGTCCTCAGTTCTACTTCCGTACAACTGACGTAACTGGTATCATCCAATTACCAGAAGGTACTGAAATGGTAATGCCTGGTGACAACATCGAAATGACTATCGAACTTATCGCTCCAATCGCTATCGAAGAGGGAACTAAATTCTCTATTCGTGAAGGTGGACGTACAGTAGGTTACGGTGTAGTTGCTACTATCGTTGAGTAATCTTAACTGATATAAAAAACCCCGAGGGATCTTCCCTTGGGGTTTTTGTTTGTGTTTATATAATGAATGAAATGATGTTTTTATGTTTTGACGAGTTTCTTCTATAGTAATATAAAATCAATAAAATATAACCCAGAAACTGTAAAATGAATTCTGTGAGATGAAAACTTGAAATTCTTTAAAGTGCCATGTATAATAGCAAAAGTAGAGAAAAGCAGATGCAAACAAAAAGATGCTTGCATCTAGACGAATAACATTGTATAATAAACAATGTTGGTCTTTGACTGCGATGAAGTGGAAGGTTGCTGACACACCCGGCCGCTTTGCCATGGCATGGTGTGGGGAAATTTCCATGGAGAAGGTCTATTTTAGAAATAGGCGAACGAAGGAGGGAAAATAATGGCAAAAGAAAAAATTCGTATCCGTTTAAAAGCTTACGATCACCGTATTCTTGATCAGTCAGCTGAGAAAATTGTAGAAACAGCTAAGCGTTCTGGGGCAACAGTTTCCGGTCCGATCCCATTACCAACTGAGAAAACTGTTTACACAATTCTTCGTGCTGTTCATAAGTACAAAGATTCTCGTGAGCAATTCGAAATGCGCACGCACAAACGTCTAATCGACATCGTGAGTCCTACTCCACAAACAGTAGATTCATTAATGCGTTTAGACTTACCATCTGGTGTAGATATCGAAATCAAACTATAATTTATATAACTTAAAAATGTAGGAGGTGTAACTCATGACCAAAGGAATCTTAGGAAGAAAGATCGGTATGACTCAAGTATTTGCTGAGAACGGTGAGTTAATCCCAGTAACAGTTATCGCTGCTAATCCAAACGTTGTTCTTCAAAAGAAAACAACTGAAACTGATGGCTACAATGCAATCCAGTTAGGATTTGAAGATAAACGTGAAAAGTTAACTAACAAACCTGAACAAGGCCACACTGCTAAAGCATCTACAACTCCTAAGCGCTTCATTCGCGAAATCCGCGATGCAGACGTGGACGGATTAGAGGTTGGTCAAGAGCTAAAAGTTGACGTATTCGCTGCAGGTGAAATCGTTGATGTAACAGGAATTTCTAAAGGTAAAGGTTTCCAAGGTGTTATCAAACGCCACGGACAATCTCGCGGACCTATGTCTCATGGTTCTCGTTATCACCGTCGTCCAGGTTCAATGGGCCCAGTTGCTCCGAACCGTGTATTCAAAGGCAAAAAACTTGCTGGACGTATGGGTGGAGACCAAGTTACTATCCAAAACTTAGAAATCGTTCAAGTTGACACTGAGCGCAACTTATTATTAGTAAAAGGTAACGTTCCAGGTGCTAAGAAATCTCTTGTAGTTGTTCAAGGCGCTGTGAAGGTTAGCAAATAATTCACAATAGGAAGGAGGAATTCCAATGCCAAAAGTTACTGTATATAACCAAACTGGTTCACAGGTTGGTGAAATCGAATTAGCTGAAGCTATTTTCGGTATCGAACCAAATGAAGCTGTACTTTTCGAAGCTGTAATGATGCAACGTGCATCTTTACGTCAAGGTACACACAAAGTAAAAACTCGCTCTGAAGTTCGCGGTGGTGGTCGTAAACCATGGCGTCAAAAAGGAACTGGACGTGCTCGTCAAGGGTCTATCCGCTCTCCTCAATGGCGTGGTGGTGGTACGGTATTCGGACCTACACCAAGAAGCTATGCGTACAAACTTCCTAAGAAAGTTCGTCGTTTAGCAATCAAATCTGCATTAGCTACTAAAGTAGTTGAGAACAACATTGTAGTTCTTGAAGACCTAGTGTTAAATGCACCAAAAACAAAAGACATGCTAGCAGTACTTAAAGGATTAACTGTTGAGAAGAAAGCTCTTATCGTAACTGCTGATGCAAACGAATCTGTAGAGTTATCTGCTCGCAATATCCCTGGAGTAACAGTAATCACTGCTGATGGCGTAAACGTTTTAGACGTGCTTCATCATGATAAGCTAATCATGACAAAAGCGGCAGTGGAAAAAGTAGAGGAGGTGCTTGCATAATGAGAGATCCTCGTGATATCATTAAGCGCCCAGTTATCACTGAACGTTCTATGGAAATGATGGCTGAAAAAAAATACACGTTCGATGTGGACGTTAAATCTAATAAAACAGAAGTTAAAGATGCTCTTGAAGCGATCTTTGGTGTTAAAGTAGAAAAAGTGAACATCATGAACTACAAGCCGAAAGCAAAACGCGTTGGTCGTCACGCTGGTTTTACTAGCCGTCGTCGTAAAGCAATCGTTAAGCTAACTGCTGACAGCAAAGAAATCGAAATCTTCCAAGGCGTTTAATTCTTACTAAAGAAGGAGGGAAATTGAGATGGGAATCAAAAAGTATAATCCAACTACTAACGGTCGTCGTAATATGACTACGAATGATTTCGCTGAAATCACGACTGACAGACCCGAAAAGTCATTACTTGCTCCTTTAAGCAAGAAGGCTGGTCGTAATAACCAAGGTAAAATTACTGTACGTCATCAAGGTGGCGGACATAAGCGTCAATACCGTATCATCGACTTTAAGCGTAACAAAGATGGAATTCCAGGACGCGTTGCTACGATCGAATACGATCCAAACCGCTCTGCGAATATCGCATTAATTAACTACGTTGACGGTGAAAAACGTTACATTCTTGCTCCTAAGAACTTAGAAGTAGGTATGGAAGTTATGTCTGGCCCAGAAGCTGACATTAAAATCGGTAACGCATTACCATTAATCAACATTCCAGTAGGTACTGTTGTTCATAACATTGAGCTTAAGCCTGGTCGTGGCGGACAATTAGTTCGTTCTGCTGGTACATCTGCTCAAGTACTTGGTAAAGAAGGTAAATACGTACTTGTACGTTTAACTTCTGGTGAAGTACGTCTTGTATTATCTGCTTGTCGCGCTTCAATCGGTCAAGTAGGTAACGAACAACACGAACTTATCAAAATCGGTAAAGCAGGTCGCTCTCGCTGGTTAGGTAAACGCCCAACAGTTCGTGGTTCTGTAATGAACCCGGTTGATCACCCACACGGTGGTGGTGAAGGACGTTCTCCAATCGGACGTAAGTCTCCAATGTCTCCATGGGGTAAACCAACTCTTGGATTCAAGACTCGTAAGAAAAACAAAGCGTCTGACAAATTCATCGTTCGTCGTCGTAAAAAATAATGGGATTGTAGTACGGTTCATTTCTAGAACCGTACGCCAATCACGAAGGGAGGCACCAAAATGGCTCGTAGCTTAAAAAAAGGACCATTTGTCGATGATCACTTAATGAGCAAAATGGAAAAATTAGTTGCATCTGAGCAAAAACAAGTTGTTAAAACTTGGTCTCGCCGTTCAACAATCTTCCCTCAGTTCATCGGACACACAATCGCTGTATATGATGGTCGTAAACACGTACCTGTGTACATCACTGAGGATATGGTTGGCCATAAGTTAGGTGAATTCGCACCAACTCGTACGTATAAAGGTCACCTTGCTGACGATAAGAAAACTAGAAGATAATGAGAGGAGGCACTTCAATGCAAGCTAAAGCAGTAGCGAGAACAGTTCGTATTGCTCCTCGTAAAGTTCGTTTAGTAGTAGACTTAATCCGAGGTAAGCAAGTGGGTGAAGCGATTGCTATCCTTAACCACACACCAAAAACTGCTTCTCCAGTTGTAGAAAAAGTTTTAAAATCTGCAATCGCAAATGCAGAGCATAATTATGAGATGGACATTAACAACCTAGTTGTTGAGAAAGTTTTCGTTGACGAAGGTCCAACGTTAAAACGTTTCCGTCCACGTGCAATGGGTCGTGCAAGCCAAATTAACAAACGCACAAGCCACATCACAGTTGTGGTATCAGAAAAGAAGGAGGGATAATCGATGGGTCAAAAGGTTAATCCAATTGGTCTTCGTGTCGGCGTTATCCGTGACTGGGAATCTCGTTGGTTCGCAGAGAAAGATTATGCTACATTATTACATGAAGACATCAAAATCCGTGAGTACATTAATGTACGCTTAAAAGATTCTGCTGTTGCTAAAGTAGAAATCGAACGTGCAGCAAATCGTGTAAATGTTACAATTCACACTGCAAAACCTGGTATGGTAATTGGTAAAGGTGGTACTGAAGTTGAAGCACTTCGTAAAGCTCTTAACCAATTAACAGGCAAGCGTGTACACATCAACATTTTAGAAGTTAAGAGAGCTGATCTTAACGCTAAATTAGTAGGCGAAAACATCGCTCGTCAATTAGAAAACCGTGTATCATTCCGTCGTGCACAAAAGCAAGTTATTCAACGTGCTATGCGTGCAGGTGCTAAAGGTATTAAAACACAGGTTTCTGGTCGTCTTGGCGGAGCTGATATCGCTCGTGCAGAATCTTACAGTGAAGGAACTGTTCCACTTCATACACTTCGCGCTGATATTGACTATGCAGCAGTTGAAGCTGATACAACATACGGTAAATTAGGCGTAAAAGTATGGATCTACCGTGGAGAAGTCCTTCCTACAAAAAAGAAAGCTTCTGAGGAAGGAGGAAAATAATATGTTAATGCCAAAACGCGTAAAATATCGTAGAGAGCATCGTGGTAAAATGCGTGGTCGTGCAAAAGGTGGAACTGAAATTGCTTTCGGTGAATTCGGTTTACAAGCACAAGCTGCTTCATGGATTACAAACCGTCAAATCGAAGCTGCTCGTCGTGCAATGACTCGTTACATGAAACGTGGCGGTAAAGTATGGATTAAAATTTTCCCTTCTAAGCCTTACACTGCAAAACCTCTAGAAGTACGTATGGGTTCCGGTAAAGGGGCACCAGAAGGCTGGGTAGCAGTAGTAAAACCTGGGAAAATTATGTTCGAAATCGCGGGTGTATCTGAAGAGGTAGCACGCGAAGCATTACGTCTTGCAGCTCACAAGTTACCTGTGAAATGTAAATTCGTAAAACGTGAAGAAAATGGTGGTGAATCTAATGAAAACTAATGATATTCGTGAATTAACCACTGCCGAAATCGAAACAAAAGTTAAAGCTTTAAAGGAAGAGTTGTTTAATCTTCGCTTCCAACTTGCTACAGGACAATTAGAGAATCCAACTCGCATTCGTGAAGTGCGTAAAGCAATTGCTCGTATGAAAACTGTAGTTCGTGAAAGAGAGATCGGAATTAATCGATAAATTGAGGGGAGGTTTGCATAGTGAGCGAACGTAACCAACGCAAAGTTTATACTGGTCGTGTTGTGTCTGACAAAATGGACAAAACGATTACAGTTTTAGTTGAAACTTACAAAACTCATTCCTTGTACGGAAAACGTGTTAAGTATTCTAAGAAGTACAAAGCCCATGATGAGCAAAACCAAGCGAAACTTGGCGATATCGTTAAAATCATGGAAACTCGCCCGCTTTCTGCTACTAAGCGTTTCCGTTTAGTTGAAATCGTTGAAGAAGCGGTTATTATCTAAATAGACGAATCGGAATTTTTAGTCCGAAGGGAGGTTTCATAACATGATCCAACAAGAATCTCGTTTGAAAGTTGCTGACAACTCTGGTGCACGTGAACTTTTAACAATTAAAGTATTAGGCGGCTCTGGTCGTAAATATGCTAACATTGGTGACATTATCGTTGCTACGGTAAAACAAGCAACACCAGGTGGCGTTGTTAAAAAAGGTGACGTTGTTAAAGCAGTAGTAGTACGTACGAAGAGCGGAGCTCGTCGTCCGGACGGTTCTTACATCAAATTTGATGAAAACGCAGCGGTTATCATTAAAGACGATAAGAGCCCACGTGGTACTCGTATCTTCGGACCAGTAGCTCGTGAATTACGTGATAGCAACTTCATGAAGATCGTTTCTTTAGCTCCAGAAGTTCTATAATTTAAGGTATTGCCTTGCTAAGGAGGTGCAGAATTAAGATGCATGTAAAAAAAGGTGATAAAGTACAGGTAATCACTGGTAAAGACAAAGGAAAACAAGGCGTTATCCTTGTGGCTTTCCCAAAGCAAAACCGTGTTATCGTTGAGGGTGTCAATATCGTTAAGAAGCACTCTAAGCCATCTCAATTAAATCCACAAGGTGGAATTATTACTAAAGAAGCACCTATTCACGTTTCTAACGTTATGATTTTAGATCCGAAAACAGGTGAACCTACTCGCGTAGGCTTCAAAGTAGAAGATGGTAAAAAAGTTCGTATTGCAAAAAAATCTGGTGAATTATTAGATAAATAATTTTCTTAAGAAAGGAGGTCACTTCATTGAATCGCCTTAAAGAGAAGTTCCAAAAGGAAATTACTCCTGCTCTAGTGAGCAAGTTTAACTATAAATCTGTGATGGAAGTACCGAAAATCGAAAAGATCGTAATCAACACTGGTGTTGGTGACGCGGTATCTAACTCAAAAGCTTTAGACAATGCAGTAGAAGAATTAACACAAATCGCAGGTCAAAAACCTGTTGTAACTCGTGCTAAAAAATCAATCGCTGGTTTCCGTCTTCGTGAAGGTATGCCAATCGGTGCGAAAGTAACTTTACGCGGCGAGCAAATGTATGAGTTCTTCGACAAATTAGTATCAGTTTCTTTACCACGTGTACGTGATTTCCGTGGTGTTTCTAAGAAATCATTCGATGGTCGTGGAAACTACACATTAGGTGTTAAAGAGCAACTTATTTTCCCTGAGATTGATTATGATAAAGTAAGCAAAGTCCGCGGTATGGACATCGTAATCGTTACTACAGCGAAAACTGATGAAGAAGCTCGTGAACTGTTAACACAATTCGGTATGCCATTCCAAAAATAATGGAAGCCAACGCTAAGTAGAGGAGGCGAAAACGTGGCTAAAAAATCTATGATAGCGAAACAAAAGCGTACTCCTAAGTTTAAAGTACAAGAGTATACACGTTGCGAACGCTGCGGTCGTCCGCATTCTGTATACCGCAAATTTAAACTTTGCCGTATTTGTTTCCGTGAACTTGCATATAAAGGTCAAATTCCTGGTGTTAAAAAAGCTAGTTGGTAAAACCCACAAATGGGAAGGAGGTAAAACACATGGTGATGACAGATCCAATTGCAGACATGCTTACTCGCATCCGTAATGCGAACATGGTACGTCATGAGAAATTAGAGGTTCCTGCTTCTAAAATCAAAAAAGAGATCGCTGAACTTTTAAAACGTGAAGGTTTCATTCGTGATGTAGAATACATCGAGGATAACAAACAAGGTATCCTTCGTATTTTCCTGAAATATGGTGCAAACAATGAACGTGTAATCACTGGATTAAAACGTATCAGTAAGCCTGGCTTACGCGTTTACGCTAAAGCTGACGAAGTACCACGTGTACTTAACGGATTAGGTATCGCTCTTGTTTCTACATCTAAGGGAGTAATGACAGACAAAGACGCTCGTCAATTACAAACTGGTGGAGAAGTAGTAGCATACGTTTGGTAATATATATTTAAAACGAACGGAGGTGTGACCACATGTCTCGTATTGGTAAAAAGATTCTTGAAATCCCTGCAGGTGTTACTATTACAGTTGCAGAAGACAATACTGTAACAGTAAAAGGCCCTAAAGGTGAATTAACTCGTACTTTCAATGCTGATATGCTTATCAAAATTGAAGAGAATACATTAACAGTTGAGCGTCCATCTGAACAGAAGGAACACCGTGCATTACACGGTACAACTCGTGCTTTAATCGGAAACATGGTTGAAGGTGTAACTGAAGGTTTCGCACGCGGACTTGAATTAGTCGGTGTTGGTTACCGTGCCCAAAAACAAGGTGATAAACTTGTATTAAGCGTAGGTTATTCTCATCCAGTAGAAATGACTCCGGAAGCAGGTCTTGAAGTTGAAGTACCTGCACCGACAAAGATCGTAATCAAAGGTATCGACAAGCAACGTGTTGGCGAATTCGCTGCTAACATCCGCGCTGTACGTGCTCCTGAGCCTTACAAAGGTAAAGGTATTCGTTACGAAGGCGAAGTTGTTCGTCGTAAAGAAGGTAAAACTGCTAAGTAAACCCGTTAGGTGAGAGAAAGGAGTGACAAGAATGATCACTAAAGCTGATAAAAATGCGACTCGTAAGAAAAGACATGCACGTGTACGTGCTAAACTTACTGGTACTGCAGAGCGTCCACGTTTAAACGTGTTCCGTTCTAACCAACATATTTACGCTCAAGTTATTGATGATGTGAATGGTGTAACGTTAGTAAGTGCATCTACTCTTGATAAAGACCTTGCTCTTAACGGTACTAGCAATACTGAAGCTGCTACGAAAGTTGGAGAATCAGTTGCTAAGCGTGCTGTAGAGAAAGGCGTTAAAGAAGTAGTATTCGATCGCGGTGGTTACTTATACCATGGCCGTGTTAAAGCTCTAGCTGAAGCTGCTCGTGAGGCTGGATTACAATTTTAATGGTCAAAGGAGGGAAAATTGATGCATCGCATTGACCCAAGTAAATTAGAACTTGAAGAACGTGTAGTTACGATAAATCGTGTCGCGAAAGTTGTTAAGGGTGGTCGTCGTTTCCGCTTTGCTGCACTAGTTGTAGTTGGCGATAAAAACGGTCATGTTGGATTCGGTACTGGTAAAGCACAAGAGGTACCAGACGCAATCCGCAAAGCTATCGAAGACGCTAAGAAAAACTTAATCGCTGTACCATTAGTTGGTACAACAATTCCACACACAATCAACGGTCATTTTGGCGCTGGTGAAGTATTCTTAAAGCCTGCTGCTGAGGGTACTGGTGTTATTGCTGGTGGACCTGTTCGTGCGGTCCTTGAATTAGCTGGTGTACAAGATATTCTTTCGAAATCTCTTGGTTCTAACACACCAATCAACATGATTCGCGCTACTGTGAACGGATTAAGCGAACTTAAGCGCGCTGAAGATGTTGCAAAATTACGCGGTAAATCTGTAGAAGAGCTACTAGGTTAAGGAGGGAAAACAAATGGCGAAAAAGTTAGAAATTACCCTCACTCGTAGTGTAATTGGTCGTCCACAAGATCAACGTGCGACGGTAGAAGCTTTAGGTCTTAAAAAGTTGAATTCAACTGTAGTTAAGGAAGAAACTCCTGCTATTCTTGGTATGATCAACAAAGTTTCTCACCTTGTAACTGTAAAAGAAGCTTAAGGATAACTCATTAATATAAGGAGGTGCCTGGGAATGAAACTTCATGAATTAAAACCTGCAGAAGGTTCTCGTAAAGTACGTAACCGTGTCGGTCGTGGTATCGGTTCTGGTAACGGTAAAACTGCTGGTAAAGGTCATAAAGGACAAAACGCACGTTCTGGCGGCGGTGTTCGTCTTGGCTTCGAAGGTGGTCAAACTCCATTATTCCGTCGTTTACCAAAACGCGGCTTCACAAACATTAACCGTAAAGAGTTTGCTATTGTAAACTTATCAACGTTAAATCGTTTTGAAGATGGTACAGAAGTAACACCTGAATTATTGCTGGAAACTGGCGTTATCAGCAAATTAAACGACGGTGTTAAAATTCTTGCAAGCGGCGCAGTAGAGAAAAAACTAACTGTTAAAGCGCACAAGTTCTCTTCAAGTGCTAAAGAAGCAATTGAAGCAGCTGGCGGATCAGTTGAGGTGATCTAATGTTTCGTACAATCTCCAACTTTATGCGCGTTGCTGAGATAAGACGTAAAATATTATTCACTTTAGCGATGTTAATCGTATTCAGGATTGGCACGTTTATCCCCGTGCCATTTACAAATGGAGACGTACTGAAAGCACAAGATCAATTAAATGCTTTAGGTATTCTAAATACATTTGGCGGTGGAGCCTTGAAAAACTTCTCCATCTTTGCGATGGGAATCATGCCGTATATTACAGCATCCATCATCGTGCAATTATTGCAGATGGATGTTGTTCCTAAATTTTCGGAATGGTCGAAGCAAGGTGAAATGGGCCGTCGTAAACTAACGCAATTCACGCGTTATTTTACAATTGTTCTTGCGTTTATTCAGGGGTTTGGTATGTCAATCGGTTTTAACGGTATGGTAGGTGGGCAATTAATTTTGAATCCAGGTTGGAGCACTTATTTATACATTGCTACGGTACTGACTGCTGGTACTGCATTTTTAATGTGGTTAGGTGAACAGATTACAGCTAAAGGTGTAGGTAATGGTATTTCCATCCTTATCTTTGGTGGTATTGCCGCAGCGATCCCAAGTGTTATATCTCAAGTGTATCAGCAACAGTTTCAAAATATCGGAGATCAATTGTTCATGAGTATCGTTAAAGTTGCATTGATCTTACTAGCTGTGCTAGCAGTTATTGTGGGTGTTATTTTCATTCAACAGGCTGTTAGAAAGATCCCAATTCAATATGCGAAGCGTGTAACAGGAGGAAATGGTGGTTATGCTGGAGCACAAAACACGCATTTACCCCTTAAGGTAAATAGTGCTGGTGTTATTCCAGTAATTTTTGCTGTTTCATTCTTAATTACGCCTCCGACTATTGCACAGTTCTTCCCGAAACATGATGTATCGCAGTGGATTATTGCAAACTTTAACTATTCTCACCCAGTGGGAATGATCATATATGTTGCGCTCATTGTAGCCTTCACATATTTCTATGCGTTTGTTCAGGTTAATCCGGAGCAAATGTCAGAGAATCTAAACAAACAAGGTGGATATGTTCCAGGTATTCGTCCGGGTAAGAATACGGAACAATATCTAACAAAAATCTTGTATCGTTTGACCTTTGTAGGATCAATTTTCCTAGCAGCGATTGCAATCTTACCAGTTATCTTTACGAAGCTGGGAAATCTTCCTCCATCTGCACAGATCGGTGGAACGAGTATGTTAATCGTTGTCGGCGTTGCTTTAGAAACAATGAAGCAGCTAGAAAGCCAACTGGTAAAACGCCATTACAAAGGGTTTATCAAGCAGTGAGTAAGTGGGAAGTATTGTCTTCCCTACATGCTCATGTACTCTGAGGGGGAACAAGGATGAACTTAATTTTAATGGGGCTTCCTGGTGCTGGTAAAGGTACACAAGCCGAACAGATTGTTGCCAAGTATAACATCCCTCACATCTCAACAGGAGATATGTTCCGTGCAGCTATGAAGGCTGAAACTGAAATGGGTTTACAAGCAAAATCTTTTATTGATAAAGGTGCACTTGTTCCAGATGAAGTTACAATCGGAATCGTTCGTGAACGTTTAAGTCAAGAAGACTGCGCAAAAGGCTTCTTACTAGACGGTTTCCCACGAACTGTTGCACAAGCATCAGCTCTTGAAGAGATTATGAAAGATCTTGGCAAAAAAATCGACTATGTTTTAAACATTAATGTGGATTCAGGGTTGTTATTAAAACGCCTTACAGGCCGTCGCATTTGTAAAGAGTGCGGTGCGACTTACCACTTAGAATTCAATGCGCCAGCAAAAGCTGACGTGTGCGATAAATGTGGTGGCGAATTATATCAACGCTCTGATGACAATGAAGAAACTGTAGCAAATCGTTTAGATGTAAATATTAAGCAAACAAAACCTTTGCTTGATTTCTACGAGGAGCTTGGTTACCTACAAAGCATTAATGGTGAGCAAGATATCAATAAAGTATTTGCTGATATCGATGTTCTCATCGGAGGCTTAGCGTAATGATAATCTGCAAAACTCCTCGCGAGATAGAAATCATGCGAGAAGCTGGCAGGATCGTTGCTTTAACTCATCAAGAGTTGAAACAGCACATTACTCCAGGAATTACAACGAAAGAGCTCGATCAAATAGCGGAAAAGACGATTCAAAAATATGGTGCTACGCCATCTTTTAAAGGATACAACGGATTTCCGGGGAGCATATGTGCTTCTGTAAATGAAGAGCTTGTACACGGAATTCCAGGGAAGCGCAAGCTCAAAGAGGGCGATATCATCAGTATCGATATTGGTGCGAAATACAATGGGTACCATGGCGATTCTGCATGGACGTATCCAGTTGGAAACATTTCTGAATCTGTTCAAAAGCTACTTGATGTCACAGAAAAATCGTTGTATCTTGGTCTAGAACAAGTAAAACCAGGCGAGAGATTATCAAATATCTCACATGCGGTTCAAACCCATGCTGAAGAGAATGGATTCTCGATCGTTAGGGAGTATGTTGGTCACGGAATCGGGCAAGACTTACATGAGGACCCTCAAATCCCGCACTATGGTCCACCAAATAGAGGCCCTAGATTAAAGCCGGGAATGGTCATCTGTGTTGAGCCGATGGTGAATCAAGGAAGACGATATGTAAAAACACTATCTGATGACTGGACAGTGGTAACGGTAGATGGTAAATGGTGTGCCCATTTTGAGCACACGATTGCTCTTACAGAAGCAGGATACGAAATCCTTACCACTTTATAAGTAGCTGGCTCTCCGGGATTTCAGAGCAGTGTAAAATGTTACTGATTTGAAGAAGGGAGAACTATTGAATGGCTAAAGATGATGTAATTGAAGTCGAAGGTACCGTTCTTGAAACGTTGCCAAATGCTATGTTCAAAGTAGAATTAGAGAATGGGCATGTCGTATTGGCTCACGTTTCTGGTAAAATCCGTATGAACTTCATTCGTATTTTACCAGGAGACAAAGTTACGGTAGAATTATCTCCGTACGATTTAAATCGTGGTCGTATTACGTACCGTTTTAAATAATATAGCACTCCGTAATCTTTAAGGAGGTTCGAGACATGAAAGTAAGACCGTCAGTTAAACCAATCTGCGAAAAATGTAAAGTTATTCGTAGACGTGGAAAAGTAATGGTTATTTGTGAAAACCCTAAACATAAACAAAAACAAGGTTAATCAGAAGGAGGTGCATTCGTAATGGCACGTATCGCAGGTGTAGATATTCCTCGAGACAAACGCGTTGTTATTTCTTTAACTTACGTATTCGGCATTGGTCGCACAACTGCTGAAAAAATTCTTGCTGAAGCAGGTATTTCTGAAGAAACACGAGTTCGTGATTTAACGGAAGACGAATTAGGACGTATCCGTGATATCATCGATCGTATTAAAGTTGAGGGAGACCTTCGTCGTGAAGTATCTCTTAACATTAAGCGTCTAATGGAGATCGGTTCTTACCGTGGTCTTCGTCACCGTCGTGGCTTACCAGTTCGTGGTCAAAATTCTAAAAACAATGCTCGTACACGTAAAGGTCCACGTCGTACAGTAGCAAATAAAAAGAAATAATAAGTAAAGGAGGTTGAACTAACAATGGCACGTAAAACAAACACTCGTAAAAAACGTGTGAAAAAGAATATCGAAGCTGGTATAGCTCATATTCGTTCTACTTTCAACAACACAATCGTAACTCTTACAGATACTCACGGTAACGCACTTTCTTGGTCTAGTGCTGGTGCACTTGGTTTCCGTGGATCTCGTAAATCTACTCCATTCGCTGCGCAAATGGCTGCTGAAACTGCTGCTAAAGCTGCAATGGAACACGGTTTAAAAACTTTAGAGGTTACTGTTAAAGGTCCTGGTGCTGGTCGTGAAGCTGCAATTCGTGCTCTTCAAGCTGCAGGTCTAGAAGTAACAGCAATTAGAGATGTTACTCCAGTTCCTCATAATGGATGTCGTCCACCAAAACGTCGTCGTGTGTAATTTTTCTGTATAGAATTTTCCCTTTTGTCTATAATGGATATGATGCATTATCGAGAAATTTCGTACAGAAACATCGCTTGTTGTGCACAATCGGGAACTGCCTAAGGGGGACTTTCGGTTAGACAGGGGTTGTACCTTTGTTTAACCGGGGTTTCGACGTTTTGAAGGAGGGTTTAGTTAATGATTGAAATCGAAAAGCCGAAAATCGAAACGGTTGAACTTAACGAAGATGCTAAATATGGTAAATTCGTAATTGAACCGCTTGAGCGTGGATATGGTACTACGTTGGGTAACTCCTTACGTCGTATTCTTTTATCTTCACTCCCTGGTGCCGCTGTTACTGCTATCCAAATCGATGGCGTATTACATGAATTTTCAACAGTTGAGGGCGTAGTAGAAGACGTTACAACGATCATCTTAAACTTGAAAAAGTTAGCTCTTAAAATCTACTCTGAAGAAGAGAAGACGTTGGAAATTGATGTGCAGGGCGAAGGTATTGTCACAGCTGCTGATATTACTCACGATAGTGATGTAGAAATCTTAAATCCAGATTTACACATTGCAACGTTAGCAAAAGATGCGCATTTCCGCGTGCGTTTAACTGCAAAGCGTGGCCGTGGGTATACGCCAGCTGATGCAAATAAAAGCGAAGATCAACCAATAGGAGTAATTCCTATTGATTCTATTTATACTCCAGTATCACGTGTGACTTACCAAGTGGAAAAGACACGTGTCGGACAAGTGGCTAATTATGATAAGCTTACGCTTGATGTATGGACGGATGGAAGCATCGGGCCAAAAGAAGCTATCTCTTTAGGTGCCAAAATCTTAACTGAGCATTTAAATATCTTTGTTGGTTTAACTGATGAAGCACAAAATGCTGAGATTATGGTTGAGAAGGAAGAAGATCAAAAAGAGAAAGTTCTTGAGATGACTATCGAGGAACTAGATCTTTCTGTTCGTTCTTATAATTGCCTTAAACGTGCAGGAATTAATACTGTACAAGAGCTTGCGAACAAAACAGAAGAAGATATGATGAAAGTTCGTAACTTAGGACGTAAATCCTTAGAAGAAGTTAAACATAAACTTGAGGAATTAGGTTTAGGTTTACGTAAAGACGACTGAGGATTTAAACCCATCAACAAAGGAGGGAACTACGAATGGCATACAGAAAATTAGGCCGTACAAGTGCGCAACGTAAAGCTATGTTACGTGACTTAGCTACTGATTTAATTATCAACGAGCGCATCCAAACGACAGAAACTCGTGCAAAAGAACTTCGTTCTGTAGTGGAAAAAATGATCACTTTAGGTAAACGCGGAGATCTTCATGCTCGTCGTCAAGCAGCAGCTTTCATTCGCAATGAAGTAGCTAACGCTGAGACTGGTCAAGATGCACTTCAAAAATTATTCGCTGATGTAGCTCCACGCTATGCTGAGCGCCAAGGCGGATACACTCGTATTGCAAAAATTGGTCCACGTCGCGGAGACGCAGCACCAATGGTAATTATCGAGTTAGTATAATGATAATTAAAAGGGCAGGACAGTTCTTTTCAAGAAACTGGTCATGGCCCTTTTTTTTAAATATAAAAATAGGCTAACTTGTCGAAGGAAAGGGTGCCTTGTATTGAAAAAAGAGAAACTTCGGACAGAAAATATATCATTTCAATATCCTGGGGCAGCCACTTATGCATTAAAAGATGTTTCATTTTCCTTATATGAGGGAGAATGGGTATCTATTATTGGACAAAACGGTTCAGGGAAGTCTACACTTGCAAAATTATTGAATGGTTTGTTTTTGCCGAAAGCAGGGACTATTACAGTAAATGATACAATGGTTTTATCAGAGGAAACGGTATGGGATGTTCGAAAACAAATTGGAATGGTATTTCAAAATCCAGATAATCAATTTGTTGGAACTACAGTGCTAGACGACGTTGTTTTTGGCTTAGAGAATATCGGAATGCCAAGAGAGCAGATGGTAGAAAGATTAGATCAGGCTCTCAAACTTGTCCGTATGGAAGATTTTCTTAATGATGAACCTCATTCATTATCTGGTGGGCAAAAGCAGCGAGTGGCAATAGCAGGCGTTTTAGCACTTCAGCCATCTATTTTGATATTAGATGAAGCAACGTCAATGCTAGACCCTCAAGGGAGACGTGAAGTAGTAGAAACCGTTAGACAACTTGTTAATCAAAAAGGTATTACCGTGTTATCAATTACGCACGACTTAGAAGAAGCGGCACAATCAGACCGTGTCATTATTTTAAATAAGGGAGAGATATTAGAGGAAGGAACTCCAGAACAAATTTTCAAATCCTCTCATATGCTCCAAGAAATTGGATTAGATGTACCATTTTCAGTGAAAATAGCAGAATTATTAAAAAGAAATGAAATTCTCTTGCAAAATACGCATCTTACAATGGAAAGCTTGGTGAACGAACTTTGGAGATTACATTCCAAAAAGTAGAACATCGTTATCAATATAAAACTCCATTTGAAAGACGCGCACTTTATGATGTAGACGTGTCGTTTCCAAGTGGAGGCTATTATGCCATTATCGGTCATACTGGTTCAGGTAAGTCGACGATGATTCAACATTTAAATGGTTTATTGCAGCCGACAAATGGCACAGTTCAAATTGGTGAACATTTCATTTCGGCAGGAAAGAAAGAAAAAAAGCTAAAGCCGCTACGTAAAAAGGTAGGGGTTGTCTTTCAATTCCCAGAACATCAGTTGTTTGAAGAGACTGTGGAGAAAGATATTTGTTTCGGCCCTACTAATTTTGGGGTATCTGTAGAAGAAGCGAAGCAAAAGGCAAGAGAGGCAATTGAACTTGTAGGGTTAGAACCAGAACTGTTAACACGTTCACCGTTTGAGTTAAGTGGTGGGCAAATGAGGCGTGTTGCAATAGCGGGCGTATTGGCGATGGAACCCGAAGTGCTTGTATTAGATGAACCTACAGCAGGACTAGATCCAAAAGGGCAGAATGAACTTATGGAGATGTTTTATAAGCTGCATAAGGAGAAAGGTCTTACGGTTATCCTTGTAACGCATAATATGGAGGATGCTGCTAAGTATGCGGAGCAGATTGTAGTCATGCATAAAGGAACGGTCTTTTTGCAAGGAAGTGCAGAGGAAGTATTTTCACATGCTGATGAACTAGAGAAAATTGGCGTGGATCTTCCTATGTCTTTAAAGTATAAACGTGCAATTGAAGAGAAGTTTGGCATTTCAATCCCAAAGGCTACCTTATCTTTAGAGGATCTTACTCATGAAGTTGTGCAGGTGTTACGAAAAGGTGGTCATGAATCATGCAGCAGTTGATTATTGGAAGGTATATTCCAGGGAATTCTCTTATTCATCAACTTGATCCACGTACGAAGCTGCTGATTGTCTTTTTATATGTATTTGTTGTTTTCTTAGCAAATAATGCGATTTCATATGGATTTTTATTTTTATATGCACTCATTGCTTTATTTTTTGCAAAAGTGCCGATTCGTTATGTACTTTCGGGCTTAAAACCAATTCTATGGATTTTTCTTTTTACATTTTTCCTGCATATTTTTACAAATAAAGAAGGGGAAGTACTATTCCAGCTTGGTTGGTTTTCGATACATGAAAAAGGATTAGAGCAAGGGATATACATTTCTATACGATTCTTCGTTATTATTTTAATGACGACATTATTAACGTTAACGACGACACCTATTGAGATTACAGATGGTTTGGAGACGTTATTAAAGCCGTTGAAGCGTATAAAAGTTCCTGTTCATGAAATCGCATTAATGATGTCAATTTCTCTTCGTTTTATTCCAACATTAATGGATGAAACGAGTAAAATAATGAAGGCACAATCGTCACGTGGTATTGATTTCGCAGGAGGACCGATAAAAGATAGGATGAAAGCTATTATCTCCCTACTCGTTCCTCTATTTATCAGTGCTTTTAAGCGTGCTGAGGACTTAGCAATTGCTATGGAGGCTCGTGGATATCAAAGTGGCGAAGGACGTACTAAATTTAGGCAACTACGCTGGAAAACAAGTGATACAGTAACGATTATAAGCTTACTTTGTTTAGCTTGTATTTTGGCATGGGTGCGATCGTAATGGAGAATAGAGAAATGGATAGAATAAAATGTACGGTTGCATATGATGGCATGCATTTTTGTGGTTATCAAATTCAACCGCAGCATCGTACTGTTCAACAAGAGATTGAAAAAGCTTTGCAGAAATTGCATAAAGGAGAACTTGTTCGTGTTCAGGCATCGGGCAGAACGGATTCTACCGTTCATGCTAAAGGACAAGTGATACACTTTGATACACCGTTGTCTCTTGAAGAGTGGCAATGGGGTAATGCATTAAACACAATGTTGCCAGATGATATTGTTATCAGACAGGTAGAGAAAAAAACAGAAGAATTTCATGCGCGTTACGGTGTTGAGAGAAAAGAATATCGTTATCGTGTGTTATTATCAAAGACTGCGGACGTATTCCGTAGAAATTACGTATATCAATATCCATATCCGCTCGAAATAAACTCTATAAGAAAAGCGATCCCTTATTTTATTGGAACGCATGATTTCACTTCTTTTTGTTCGGCAAAAACTGACAAAAAAGATAAAGTGAGAACAATTTATGAAATTGAGCTAATTGAGCAAGATGATGAATTAATTTTTCGTTTTGTAGGTAATGGATTTTTATATAATATGGTCAGAATTATTGTTGGTACGTTACTGAGCGTAGGGCAAGGAAAGCTTGATCCAGATAGCATTCCAGAGATTCTAGAGAAACAAAATCGTCAGTTTGCTGGAAAGATGGCTCCTGGTCATGGGCTTTACTTATGGCAGGTAAACTATAACAACTAATCCTGGTGTAACATTTGCTTGACATTAGAAACTCAAAAGTATATCATAACATATGGTATTGTTTCTAAAACCACGATTAGCCCCGGAAGGAAATCGTGTTTAAGATAAACAATAGATTTTTTCTATGGAAAAGATAACGAGGAGGGAAACACATGCGTACGACTTTTATGGCAAAAGCTAACGAAGTTGAGCGTAAATGGTATGTGGTTGATGCTGAAGGTCAAACTTTAGGTCGCCTTGCTAGTGAAGTAGCATCCATTTTACGCGGTAAAAACAAACCTACATTTACACCACACGTTGACACGGGTGATCATGTAATTATTATTAACGCTGAGAAAATTCATTTAACAGGTAATAAATTAAACGATAAAATTTACTACCGTCACACTAACCACCCAGGTGGACTTAAACAAAGAACAGCTCTAGAAATGCGTACAAACTACCCTGTACAAATGTTAGAGCTTGCAATTAAAGGCATGCTTCCAAAAGGACGCTTAGGCCGTCAAGTTTCTAAGAAACTAAACGTGTATGCTGGAGCAGAGCATCCACACCAAGCACAAAAACCAGAAGTTTACGAACTTCGCGGATAATTAATTAAAGGAGGGCTTACTTTGGCACAGGTTCAATACTATGGCACTGGACGTCGTAAGAGTTCAGTAGCGCGCGTACGCCTAGTTCCAGGCGAAGGACGCGTTATCATTAACGGTCGTGATTTTGAAAACTATATCCCATTTGCTGCATTACGTGAAGTAGTGAAACAACCTCTAGTTGCAACAGAAACTTTAGGTAACTACGATGTACTTGTAAACGTAAATGGTGGTGGATACACTGGTCAAGCTGGTGCTATTCGTCACGGTATTTCTCGCGCTTTATTAAAAGCTGATCCAGACTACCGTCTAACACTAAAACGTGCAGGTCTATTAACTCGTGACGCACGTATGAAAGAGCGTAAAAAATACGGTCTTAAAGGCGCACGTCGTGCACCTCAGTTCTCAAAACGTTAATTTTTGCGAACTACAAACCCCAACCATCTTGGTTGGGGTTTTTTTATGTTTCATTCCTCATTTGGAATTTTTGTAGTTTGGAATATTTTAGTGCTATCCTCTCGCGTATGCTTCTTCTTTAGAAGTTTAGACTAATACGTATTAGGGAGGTTTATAAGTACTATGAATGTCATTGTCAGCTTACAAGAAAAACAAAAAGAAAAGCAGTTGAAATATGAACGGAAGATGCTGCGGGAATTATCATTAAAAACATTACGTTCAAATATTAGAGATGCCTTTCAGATGCAGGAACTTCATCGGCAGTATGAAGATTACTGTATTGAATTAGGAATAGAATCGTATTTATTAGGAGCGAGATATAGTAAATTTGGTTATTATGGTGAATCGTTCTTTGATGTGAAATATAGAGCCTTAGAAGAAGAGCAACAATTAACGGAAACACTATTTCAATTTTTAGCGAGCATGACTATGCGTGAAATTAAGTTACAAGATGAGGAATTGCTTTTTGAATCTTGCCAGCAGTTTATCGGCTTATGGTGGCAGGAAGGATATGAAAAAGGTGAAAGAAGATATCGATTAAAGCTTCATTAAGACAAGCATAAACTTTCCTCTTGTCCCATATAAGTAATTAGAGGGACTAGCTGGAGGAGGAAAGGTATGAAGAGAATTCGAATTATCTCTTTTGCACTCGCTGCGGTTGTTTTGTTTTTTTTAGTCAAACAAGAGTTTCAAATTACAAAATCGTGGCGAGCTTGGAATTTACCCTTATCAGGGAAAGTAATCGTATTAGATGCTGGGCATGGTGGACCAGACGGAGGAGCAGTTGGTGGAAAGGATATTGTAGAAAAGGATATTACGCTTGAGATTACAAAGAAGGTGCAAGATTATTTACAAGAGCAAGGTGCGTTAGTAATTTTAACGAGAGATGGAGATTATGATTTAGCTCAGAAAGGTACAAAATCATATAGTAGACGTAAAGCAGAGGATTTAAAAAAGCGTGTAGAGATTATTAATAAACCTGATGTAGACTTTTTTGCGAGTATTCATTTAAACGCTTTAACTAGTAGTGGATCAAAAGGCGCACAAACGTTCTATTACCGCTCTTCGATTGAAAATGAACGTGCTGCGAAATTTATACAAGCTGAATTGAGAACGAGTTTAGAGAATACGAATCGTTCTGCTAAAACAATTTCTCATGTGTATTTATTAAAGTATGCGAAAACACCAGGCGCTTTAATTGAAGCTGGTTTTTTATCGAATGTAAATGAAAGATATATGTTAAATTCGGAGAAATATCAGCAAAAGGTAGCGGCTGCAGTATATCGTGGTATATTACGTTATTTCACCGAAAAAGGAAATCCTCCAGAATAAGGAGGATTTTTTTGCAGTTCTCTCGTTAACGAAGTTTTCCGAAAATATGTTATACTGGAAATGTAAACGCATTTATTTTGAGAGTAAAAAGAGACATTAAATTAACATTACGTTATTTTTCATACAGGGGGCTGGGCTAATTATGGTAACGAAAGAGCAAGTAGTGGAAGCGTTAGAAGGGATTGTAGATCCGTTTTTACATAAAACGTTAAAAGAAACAGGGGCAATTAAAGAGGTAACAGTTAAGCCTGAGAAGGAACATGTAAGTGTTAAAATTGCAATCGTAAAAACTGGTACAGCGGAACAAATGCAATTGCAATCTGGAATTGTAAAGTTAGTAAAAGAACTAGGAGCAGCAACAGTAGGGCTCCGCTTTGCAGAATTTACAGAAGAAGAATTAGCTCAGTTTGCACCGGAACAGGAAGAAGAGCAAACGGAATCTTTATTGTCACCAAATTCAAAAACGACATTTTTAGCGGTGGCGAGTGGAAAAGGTGGAGTCGGAAAATCAACAGTGTCTGTTAACCTTGCTATTGCTTTAGCTCGTCTAGGGAAAAAGGTTGGTATCATTGATGCCGATATTTATGGGTTTAGTGTACCGGATATGATGGGGATAGAAAAACGTCCTGTTGTAAGAGGAGATAGAATCATCCCAGTGGAACGTCTAGGTGTAAAGGTAATCTCAATGGGGTTCTTTGTAGAGGATAATGCACCGGTTATTTGGAGAGGACCTATGCTTGGGAAAATGTTAAATCATTTCTTTACAGAAGTAGAGTGGGGAGATTTGGATTATTTAGTTTTAGATTTACCACCGGGTACAGGTGATGTTGCGTTAGACTTACATTCGATGTTGCCAGCTTGTAAAGAGATTATTGTCACAACGCCACATCCAACAGCGGCATTTGTAGCAGCGCGTGCTGGAGCTATGGCTTTACGTACAGAACATAGTATTCTTGGCGTTGTTGAAAATATGGCGTATTTTGAAAGTAAAACAACTGGTGAAAAAGAATATGTGTTCGGAAGAGGGGGAGGAGATAAATTAGCTACAGAACTTCAAACAGAAGTACTTGGCCGAATCCCGCTTCAACAACCTGATTGGAATAAAGAAGATTTTGCGCCGTCAGTATACGAGGATACACATACGACAGGTCTTATTTATCGCACGATAGCTGAGACAGTAATTGATAAAACAGCTGTTGCGCAAAAATAAAATAATAATGAGTGGACGATACATATATTGTCCACTCATTATTATAACTATAATTACTGCTGTTCCTTTTTACCGTCTTGAGAACCACCTTCACCGCCTGCTTCTTTTTTATCAGAACCACTTTTTTCAGCCTTTTGTACACCTTTACTAATAATATCTATCATCTTAGCTTGGAAGAGTGGGCTTTCGGCAGTTTCTGTTAGTACTTGTTGTAAATATTGGCGGTATTCTTTGCTCTTCATCGTTTGTAGCATCATTTTTTCTACTTCAGGGTTTTTCATAATTTCTATAACGCCTGCTTGGTATTCAGGGTCTTTTAGTAATGTTTTCATTAAGGTTGTTTGTTCTTTTCCCATACTTTTAGCGAATTTCGATGAGAACTCAGGGTCTTTAAAGAGCTTTTCCCAGAATTGTTGCCCTTTGTCGGATACCATTGCATCTTCAATCGTTTTCTTTACTACTGTTTCATCTAGTATGAGTGCTTGTTTCATTTTTTCATCAGTTAACACATCTTGAATGGCTTTCTTACCTTGATCAGTTTTTAAAATATCAACAATCATTTTCTTCGTTTGATCATAATCAAGTTCGGACTTTGCCTCTTTTTCTTGTGCACATGCTACAAGTACAAAAAATAGAAAAGCAGAAGTCAAAACGAGCAGCATCCGTTTCATAAGTTGGAACTCCTTTCAGCACAGTTCTCTCTTTTTAATATAAATATCTTTAAGGAATTTATACATGAACATGGCTAGCTTTTTGAAATTGTCATTGATACAATTTGATTAGAAATATAAGGATAATGGGGGATGTGTTGTGAATAGCCGCAAGTGGGTACGACTGTTTTTTACGACGTTGTTTCTTGGTGGGATTAGTACGGTCATTATTGGGTTTGTTTTAGAGTGGGACAAGTACGCTAAATTTTTTCAAAATTTCGACGGAAAGGAGATTTTAGCAGTTTCCTTCTGGTTGATGGGCGTAGGATTCATTTTTAGTGTTATTAGTCAAATGGGGTTCTTTGCCTATTTAACAATCCATCGTTTTGGGCTAGGGATGTTCAGGTCACCTTCTTTATGGAATACAGTGCAGCTCTTCTTTATTGCGTTCGTTTTATTTGATTTCGTGTATTTAAGATCTGTATTGATTGCAAATGGGGAAGTTTCATTAGGAAATAACATACTTGTTGCAGGTGTATTATTTGTGTTTGGGGCCATTGTTGCTTATATAAAAAGTAAAGAAACGAACAAAATGGCATTCGTGCCCGCTTTGTTCTTTATGGTTGTTGTAACAATTCTTGAGTGGGTACCAGCTCTTCGGATTAATGATACAGATTGGTTATATTTAATGGTGATACCACTTTTATTATGTAATGCATATCAGTTACTCATATTACATCGTTTAATTGGAAAGACGAGCAAGTCGGTCTAATTGAGAGAGTTTTTACGCAGGAGGGTTCTATGAATGAAAAAAAGCTCTATTACCTAAAGGAAAGGTAGTAGAGCTTTTTATGTGTGAAAAATTATTGTACATCTTCACTTTTCGTACTTGTGTTGGAAATAAGTTGTGATACGGATATTTGTTCATAGCCGTCACTCTTTAATTTTTGCAGAAGCAGTGGTAAAGCTTTATTTGTTTGAAGGGCAGAATCGGATGCATGTAATAGGACTATATCTCCACCTTTTAAATTATTAGAGACGGTGGAAACGATATTGTTTACGCCAGGGTTTTTCCAGTCGTTTGAGTTATTACTCCAATGGACGACAGTGTATCCGAGTGATTCTGCTATTTTAAGTGTTGCTTTGTTAAAGTCTCCACTAGGTGGACGTAATAGTTTGATTTGTTTCACACCGAGTTTTGTAAACACATCTTGTGCTCGCAAAAGATCTCTTCGTATTTCATTTGTCTCTAGAGAAGTGTAGGACGTGTAATTGTACCCCATACTACCGATTTCATGTCCATCTTTTATGATGCGCTCAACAACATCAGGGTGTCTTTCTGCCCATGCAGCAGAAAGGAAGAAAGTTGCATTCTTAATATCTCTTTCTTTAAGTGTATCAAGGATTGGAATTGCTTTTTTGTCTCCCCAACTAATATCAAACGTAAATGCAACTTGTTTTCTGGAGGTGTCGCCTTTGTAAATGACTTTAGGTCCGGTAGCAGTTGAAAAAGCAGATTCGTGTGAATATGTTTTCAAAAAGAGTAGCCATGCTGTAAATAAGGAAAGTATCACTATTAAGCTAATGTGTTTAAAGTTTCTTTTACTCGTAATAAAAAAGAAAAACATAATATTACGCCCCTTTGTCCAATCCTTTTCAGTTACATATATGCTGTAAATATAAAAAAGAGAACAAGGGATTAATATCGTAAGTAGTGGATATAATGGATGATAGAATAAAATGAGTGGAACGTTTATTGCTCTGTAAGAAATGACTGAGGTGATGAGTTGCTTGGATTTATGTTAACGAAAGAAGAGAAAAAAGAAATGGAATACATATTGAAGAGAGAGTTAGAAGAACTTTTATTTGATTTTGAAGATGAACGTATTCATGACGTTGTAAAAAAAGCGATGGAAGAGAGATATAAAATCATCTTTTGTTTGTTTCGAAGAGTCGCTAATGCAGAGGAATGTATTCGTTATGTAAGAAAAAGAACTTTTTATTAAAAAGTGTTGACGTTAGTAGTTATTATATGATAAATTAATAACCGTCGCTGATGCGCAAACGCAGAAAACGACAAAAAAGAAAATGAAAAACTTAGTTGACATTGAAAAATGAAGATGTTAACATAAGGAAGTC
>NZ_JBYTED010000010.1:69861-91794 GCF_058792175.1 Bacillus sp. EB106-02-03-XG38 | reverse complement strand
TATTAGGCACGCCGCCAGCGTTCATCCTGAGCCAGGATCAAACTCTCCAATAAAGTTAGTTTGTCTAGCATCTAAAATAAAAATTGACGTTTCACGTTGTTTGTTTCGTTCAGTTTTCAAAGAACTAAAAGCGGGTGAAGAGAATCGAACTCTCGACCAGAGCTTGGAAGGCTCTTGTTTTACCACTAAACTACACCCGCGTGGTCGGGAAGACAGGATTTGAACCTGCGACCCCCTGGTCCCAAACCAGGTGCTCTACCAAGCTGAGCCACTTCCCGTTATGGCGCGCCCGAGAGGAGTCGAACCCCTAACCTCTTGATCCGTAGTCAAACGCTCTATCCAATTGAGCTACGGGCGCTTATTCATGATGTTTTTTCGTCGTTTTATTTTGGCGACTCAATTATCTTATCATACTTCATTTTTTAATGCAAGTACTTTTTAAAAAGATTTTTTGATGCGGCCGAGAGGACTTGAACCTCCACGGGGTTTCCCCCACTAGGCCCTCAACCTAGCGCGTCTGCCGTTCCGCCACGACCGCGCGGAAAAAACAAAAGTGAGCCATGAAGGACTCGAACCTTCGACCCTCTGATTAAAAGTCAGATGCTCTACCAACTGAGCTAATGGCTCGTAAATGGCTGGGCTAGCTGGATTCGAACCAGCGCATGACGGAGTCAAAGTCCGTTGCCTTACCGCTTGGCTATAGCCCATCGAAATACTTATCTTCTTTTCAAAGACAAATGTTATTGTACCATAATGACCAATAAAAAACAACTGCCAATTAGCAGAAGTTAAAATGGCGGTCCCGACCGGGGTCGAACCGGCGATCTCCTGCGTGACAGGCAGGCATGTTAACCACTACACCACGGGACCATTTAATCTTTAAATTAATTTCATTTTAATTTTCATTATAATATTATGGTGGAGGATGACGGGATCGAACCGCCGACCCCCTGCTTGTAAGGCAGGTGCTCTCCCAGCTGAGCTAATCCTCCGAAGTGGTGACCCGTACGGGATTCGAACCCGTGTTACCGCCGTGAAAGGGCGGTGTCTTAACCACTTGACCAACGGGCCAATATGAATGGCAGAGAAGAAGGGATTCGAACCCTCGCACCGCGTTCGCGATCTACTCCCTTAGCAGGGGAGCCCCTTGAGCCACTTGGGTACTTCTCTGTATGGCTCCGCAGGTAGGACTCGAACCTACGACCGATCGGTTAACAGCCGATAGCTCTACCACTGAGCTACTGCGGAATAATGAAGACAATTTGTATCTTATAAAAATTCTCATCGTAAGTCAAGAAGTTTTTTACAACATCTTGTACAAACGTGACATGTTTATAATATACTGGATTGCGTTTTCACTGTCAAGATGTTTTCTTTATCAGAATTAGTTTCCCTTTACACTTTCCACAGACATATCTTTTTGTATTTATTTGACGTCTTCTTACATATTGAAGCAAACACTCCATACATTCATACATATAAACCTTTTTTTCATTCTCTTCATTCATCATTCGTTTACAAAAGCGCGGCGCACCAACTGCCTGTAATAGTTCACGAAAATCCTTATCCCTGTGCTTATACCCTCCTCCTGTAATATGTAAGTGATAATGGCAGAGTTCATGTTTAACGATTCCAACTAATTCTTCTTTCCCATACATTTCGTAATATCGATAGTTCAGTTCAATATTGTGTGTATTCAGTAGATAACGCCCACCAGTTGTACGCAACCTACTATTAAACATTGCCTTATGTAAAAACGGCATTCCGAAATATTGCATTGATACTTCTTCCACTAGCCGCTGTATTTCTTGCTCATCCATTTTCATTCCTCCTAAACAAAAAAATATTTTCACACTTTTCTCCTCTCTTATACATATATTAAATAGTACATATACCCATCCTCATTCAAGAAGCGTGGTTTCTAAAAACATAGCAGAAATAGAAATCCACTCACCAACCTCTCATCAATAGTACCTTACATTTTTGAGAGTAGGATTAAACAAGGAGGGATTCCTATGCCTACATGGCTCAAAAAACAAATGCAACGCGCATATTTCGAAAAAAACCGGTATCAAATTAAATTACTAAATGAATGCTGGTTTTATTATAGCAAAATACATCAAAGCTCATAATTCATTACACTTTCTACCCTATTAAAAAAAGAGCAGTTTCATCTGCTCTCTTCTTTTACTATTCAATCGGCAACATAGATAGTGCAACGCGACCTTTTTTCGTATCAATATCATCTACCCATACTTTAACGATTTGTCCGACAGATACAATATCTAACGGATGCTTCACGTATTGTTTGCTTAATTTAGAAATATGCACTAAACCATCTTGTTTTACACCTACATCGACAAAAGCACCAAAATCAACAACGTTACGAACTGTTCCTTCCAGTTCCATACCACGTTTTAAATCTTCTAATTTCAAAATCCCTTTTTTCAGAAGTGGTTTAGGCAACTCATCCCTCATATCTCGCTCTGGACTAATGAGTGCATCTATAATATCAACTAATGTAGGCTCTCCAACTCCCGTTTCTTGCGACAACTTAGAAATCTCCACTTCTTCTAAGCTCTTTTGTAATTGTGGTTGCCCTACGTCATCTTTTGATAACCCTAGATTCTTCAATAACAATTCAACACTTTTATATTGTTCTGGATGAATACCCGTTCGGTCTAACGGATTTGCTCCTTCTAATATACGTAAGAAACCTATACATTGTTCATATGTCTTCGCACCTAGACGTGGTATTTTCTTTAAGTCTGTTCGTTTTGTAAATTTCCCTTCTTCTTCACGCTTTGCCACAATATTTTTCGCAACAGTTTTCGATAAACCCGAAACATATTGCAATAACGCAACTGAAGCTGTATTTACATTCACACCAACTTGGTTAACTGCCGTCTCTACTACAAACGTTAACGATTCATTCAACCTCTTTTGAGATACATCATGTTGATATTGTCCAACCCCAACTGATTTAGGGTCAATCTTTACAAGTTCAGCAAGTGGATCTTGCAGACGTCTTCCGATAGAAACCGCACTTCTTTCTTCAACCTGTAAATCCGGGAATTCCTCACGGGCTAAATCAGAAGCCGAATACACACTCGCCCCAGCTTCATTCACAATAATATAGAAGACTTCTCGTTTCACATTTTGTAATACATCAACTATAAATTCTTCCGATTCTCTAGAAGCTGTACCATTCCCAATCGCAATCATTTCAACTTGATATTTATCTATAATAGAAAGAACTTTCGTTTTTGCATCTTCATATTTACGCACTGGCGGATGCGGATAAATAACATCAATATATAGAACTTTCCCCGTATCGTCTACAATAGCTAATTTACAACCCGTTCTATATGCAGGGTCTACAGCTAACACAACTTTTCCTTTCATTGGAGGTTGTAATAACAAATTACGTAAGTTTTCAGAGAAAATATGTATTGCTTGTTCCTCAGCTGTTTCTGTTAATTCTTTTCGAATCTCTCTTTCAATAGACGATTGAATTAATCGTTTATAACCATCCTCAATTGCTAACTTTACATACTGTGCACTTTTTGAATCGTTATCACGAATTACTTTCTTATATAAGAAAGTTACTATCTCATCTACTGGTGGAACAACAGAAACTCTCAATATATCTTCTTTCTCACCGCGATTCATCGCTAATACACGATGCGGTACCACTTTCTGCAACGGTTCTTCATAGCTGTAATACATTTCATATATATTCTTTTCATCTTTCTCTTCATCTTTTACAGCCGAAGACATAACACCTTTTCTAAAAGTAACATTCCGAATCCAGCTACGATACGACGCTTCATCTGAAATGATTTCTGCAATAATATCTTGAGCACCTTGTAACGCTTCTTCTGCAGATTGCACTTCTTTCTCGGCGTTAATAAACTCCATTGCCTTCTGATTTGGATCTTCTTTCTTATATAACAATAACCATTCAGCTAACGGCTCTAGTCCTTTTTCTTTCGCAATCGTTGCTTTCGTTCTTCTTTTCTCTTTATATGGACGATATAAATCTTCTACTTCTTGCAACTTTGCAGCTTTCACAATTTGCTGACGTAACTCTCCTGTCAGTTTCCCCTTCTCATCAATAAGACGAAGAACCTCTTCTTTCCTATCTTCAAGCTGCATCATATATTGCCATCTCTCTAAAATCGTACGAATTTGCACTTCATCTAAAGAGCCTGTCCATTCTTTTCGGTAACGAGCAATAAATGGAACTGTGTTACCTTCTTCTGTTAATTGAATAACATGACGAACTTGCTTTTCGGTAAAGCCTAATTCCTTCACTAACATTTTCATTAACGCTTGTCGATTATCTACCATTTCCATATACAACCGTAACCTCCTCTATAATAAAAAAAAGTTGCCCTGTAAAGAGAGCAACTTAAACTGCCGATTTAAAAATCTATTAGTCCTAAACTAATTTGTAGCGCTTCATCTACACGAATCATCATCACTTCATCTAAATGAGTGATTTTGTCCGTTAAGCGCTGCTTATCGATTGTTCGAATCTGCTCAAGTAAAATAACAGAATCTCTCTCAAAACCGTACTTTTTCGCATCAATTTCCACATGAGTGGGTAATTTAGCTTTTTGAATCTGTGCAGTAATAGCCGCTACAATCACCGTTGGACTAAAACGATTTCCGATGTCATTTTGAATGACAAGAACCGGACGAACGCCTCCTTGCTCAGAACCAACAACTGGGGAAAGGTCTGCAAAATACACGTCGCCGCGTTTTACAATCAAAATATTACCCCCCGCTAACTAAGCGTTCTACTGTATGAGCTGCTTCATACTCTGCTAAGAAAGCTTCAGATGCAATACCAAGATTAATTTTTCCCATTTCAATGTACCCACGTCGCATTGATTCATGTTGGTAGCGTTTCTTCGTCTTATGTTGACGCAATAACAGTTGTGTTGCCTGGCAAATTAGTTCATGGCGATTCTTATTCTCTTGTTTTCCAATTCCGTCCAATTCCGTTACCATTTGCTTTGGCAACCGAACCACGATTTCAGTAGTTACACTTGATTCGGACACAAAAATACACCTCCACCGTCAACTACACACCCAAATATATATATGACACCTATTGTAATAATACCATTGTATGGAGCCTGTTGCAAAGACTTCCTTATTCCTTGCTTATGTTTTCCAATTCACAAACAAAACATTCATATTCTTTTATTTTTTATCTCATTACAACAAGAAACGGAAGAGTTTCTGCACTAAATTCACGTTAAATCATGTTAAAAGTAATAATAGGTAAAAAGCTTCTCGTCAAAAAACGAACTTATTCTCAACCAATGAACAGTCCTCTCAAATGATAAGAAGCAAATCATACTACCTTCTATATATTGTTCAAATAATTAATTACTTCTACAACCTTACCATTTCGTATAAATATTCTCGGCACCCGGAAGCTTATCGTTGCAATAATTTCATAATTAATAGTCCCGGAATATTCAGCAACCTCAGTAGCACTAATATACTCATCACCTTGTCTTCCAATGAGCGTAACTTTCGTACCAAGAGGCACTTCACAAGGAAGGTGTATCATGAATTGATCCATCGTTACCCGCCCTACAATCGGTACCCTTTTTCCATTTACAAGCACTTCAAATCCTTGCAACCTTCTAAGCCACCCATCTGCATACCCAATTGCAACGGTCGCAATCCATTCTTCCGTTTTCGTTCGATAAGTGACGTTATAACTAATCCCATCCCCTTTAATCACCTGCTTAATATGTGCAACTTTCGTATGCAGTGATAGCGCTGGTTCTAATTGAAACGGTAAAAAAGGGCGTATTTCTACAGACGGGGATAACCCATACATCGCAATGCCAATTCGTACTGCATTAAATGTAATCCCTTGAAAACGTAGCGTTGCAGCACTATTAGCTGTATGAACAAACTTAGGATCCACTCCGAATTCTTTCAACCAACTTAACTGCTCCAAAAATGTGTTATATTGCTTATCGAAGTAAGAAGTCTCCACCTCATCCGCTGTTGCAAAATGTGTATAAACTCCTTCTAATTCTAAAAACGGTGCACCTTCTAAACTCTTCAAAAAGCCTTTTAATTCTTTACGTTCGCGTATCCCAATTCTCCCCATACCACTATCGAAATTAATATGGTACTTCATTGTAGACGAACCATCCCAAAGTTTGATTGCTTCATCTACCCATTCTTTTTGAAAAACAGTTAACGCCACATCGTTTTCAGCAGCTACATTGACATCACGAGGCGGAGAAGGACCTAACACTAAAATTGGCACAGTAATACCAGCCCTTCGAAGCACTAAAGCTTCATCTAAAAAGGCAACCGCTAATCTTGTCGCCCCTGCTTCTAATGCCGTTTTGGCTACCGGTACATAATCGTGTCCATATGCATTGGCTTTAACTACAGCAAAAATCTCTACATCACTTGGAATGAAATTTTTAATATGTGTAATATTGTTATAGATCGCATCTAAATCCACTTCCACCCAAGTATCACGGTAAAATGGTGCTTCTTCCATAAATACACTTCCTTATACACGATATGCGAAGCTTATTCTTTTATATGCTTCTTTTATGAAATCCACCCTTCAAACTAAGAAAAGACGTGGTGCACATATATCACCACGTCTAAGAAGTTTACTTCACTTGCTTCTCTGTAACTGAACGAGCAACCATTAATAGCTCCTTCGGTTCTAAACCTTTAGACACGAGCATATATTCTACTCCGTTATGCGACCATGTTAAAGAGTCTTTCGTCAATGCACCAATTGTAAATCCGAGATCAACCAATTCTCCGCTCACACTGATCGCTGACGAAGCTTCTGCAACTTTTGCCTTTTCTTGTATTAAAGTAAAGGATTTCTTACTTCCAGTGTATGTGAGTATCGCACGCTTGCCACTGTCTGTCTTCAACTCTTTTTCATCTTTCAAAACCATGCCTTGCGGCGTATCACGCGGATACAAAATAGCAAATGGTTTGTCTTCTTTCGCTGTCGTTTGAACATCTACTTGTGCTCTAGACATATTTTGTTTCGTATCAAATGCACCTTTATCAAATTTCGCATCAAATTTCACTTTTGAGAAATCTACTTTCACAAGAACATTTTGATCATTATCCATTAACTTCACCGAAACTGGTGTTAAATCGCTTTTCTTCAACGTAATCTCTTGTTTCGGTAACATGTTTTGATGTTGATAGTTTGTTTTTGTTTTAAAAATATAATACTTATCTGTTTTTTCAAAAGTAAGGTTTTTCTTATCCTGCAAAATATCTCTCACAAGGGATTCATATAAGTAAGCCTGGCTACTATTTTGCGGCCAATCACTTTGGAAACGGAAACTCTTATTAAGCGCTGGAGTTAATACAAATACCCCTTCTTCATTTCTTAAAATAATTTGGCTTTGATCTTTTTTCGCATTTTGCAAATTCACACGATAAAAAGAAGGTTCTTTATGCCATATTTCTACCTTATACTCCTGAGGCTCATTCCCTGTTTTAATAGATAATTTTGCTTCAGCTTGATAACTTTTCATCCCTTTTACTTTCGCCTCTAAATCTCTCACAACATCATCTTGTTTCTTTTCCATACAACCGGCCAACACAAAAACGGTTAACAAACCGACAAGAACTAAAAACAGACGCCTTTTCATCACTTCAGCCCCTTTGCCCCTATAAATGAATGGAAGATGTACCTTCCTTATCGCTACCACAAATATATGAGACAAAGATATAAAATATGCAGACTAGCGTGACGAGCTTTCTAAAACCACTTGAGCGACAGCGAATTCCCTACTATGACTAATTGATAAATGAACAATATACTCTGTACTTGCAATAAGAATAGGCTTACCTCTATCATCATTTCTTACTTCAATATCTAAAAAACTTACTTCTTTCCCGATACCAGTCCCTACCGCTTTTGAATACGCCTCTTTTGCTGCAAATCTTCCGGCCACAAACTCCGTAAGGCGACTTCCCTTTAGCTCCTTAGCAACATTACGTTCACTTTCAGTTAAAATACGTTCCATAAATTTAAGCTTTCCATCTAGCATTTTTTCAATTCGATTCAGTTCAATAATATCGATTCCAATCCCTACAATCATTTCAAAATCCCCTTCTTCTATTCAGCTTTCTTTTTTCATATTGTAAGAATAACAGAGAATCTTTCTGATGCAAAAGGAGTGATACTCACAACATGCTAATACCATCTGCTCGCATTTTCTTACAACCAATCGTCATCGCTTTACTTCTCATACAATTAGTCATGTTTATGTTAGGCGACTTTTTTCTCTTTCCACTGGCAGCCTATAATGAATATATCGCTAAAGGAGAATGGTGGCGTCTCATAACTTCCTTACTTGTACATGTAGACTTACAACATTTTCTTTCTAATAGTATTTGTTTATTTGTGCTTGGCTCTTCTATTGAAAAACAACTAGGGCACTTTTCTTTCATCATTATTTTTTTCCTTTCTGGCATTCTTGGAAATATTTCTTCTTACCTTATTATGCCTCTTGAATATATTCATGCCGGAGCATCTGGCGGTATTTTCGGATTGCTAGGTGCACAATTATTTCTACTGTATAGTCGATATCGTTCTTCCAATCCAAGAGACATTGCTATTTTTTCAATTATGATATGTATATTACTACTATTCACTTTCTTCAATCCCTCTGCCAATCCTATCAGCCATTTAACAGGATTGATCATTGGTGGTATTTGCACCCCTTTATTGATAAAGTGAAACTTTAATCAGTGGGGGTGTCCATCCCCCACTGATTATTAGCCCACACCAATCGGGCTTTTACGGGCAGCCCGACTCCCACCTCCCCTCGTATTCACCAATTTTTTAAGTGGGAGTCTTACTCCCCGCAAATAGCGGGGTAAAAAAACTCGATGGTGCAGAGCTCATTTAATATAAAAGCTCGCACCATCGACAATTTCCACATCTGTTTGTTCACTTAAATCTCTCATGAGTTGAAATAAAGACTCATCCTTTTTCTTTGCTTCAATCATACAATCAATTTGCGGAACACTTCCCTTTATCTTTTTTAAAAAAGATAAAAAAGTATCTACATCAATAAAATCCGCATGCGCTCTCGGGTCTTTTCCCTCTCTAGGGCTAGAAATGTGCATTTTTACTGGTAACAATGACGATTCCCACGTATGTACAACACGGGCCCAATCTTCATGCCAATCTTCTCGATCATGATTCATCATGTGGTGATGCAAATCGAACACGACTGGAATATCTAATTTCTCACCTAAATACAATGTTTCTTCTAAAGAAAATGTCGTGTCATCATTTTCTAATATAATCATCTCTTGTATACCCCTCGGAACACTCGACCAATTTTCTATAAAGCGTTCTAATGCGAGCTCCTTATCTTTATAACCTCCACCCACATGTAATACACATCGTTGCTTATGTTCAATTCCCATACCTTTTAATAATTTTTTATGCATTTGTAATGTCTTTACAGATTGTTTAAAAATACTCTCCTCAGGTGAATTGAGTACAACAAAATGATCTGGATGAAAATCAATACGCATATTCATTCGAATAGCGTATTCACCTAGTACTTTTAAATTTTCTTTTAAGGGGCGAATATAGTTCCAGTCTAACAACTCCTCATGAGTTGCCAAAGGAATCAACTTGGAACTTAGTCGAAAGAACGATATATCATGTCCTCTATTATGCTTTAATAAACGTAAACAGTTTTCCAAATTCGAATTCGCAATTCTTTCAAGCTTGCGAATCGCCGCTTCTCGATCATCTATTTTTTGAAACTGCGCGTACGTCATCGTTTGAGATGGAGACGCGTTTTTCAAATGTACACTCATTGCGACATACCCAAGTCTTACAAGCATGTAGCACCTCATTTCTACACAAGTTATTATGTAGTATGTACAATTACAGAAATAAAAAAAGAGAATGCCGGCAAAGGGCATTCTCTTTTTTTATTATTAAGCTTGTGGCTTACGGCTATGATGTTTTCTTTCGCCGCGTCCGTTTGAAGATCCTGGGCGACCTTGACCTTCTCCACGACGACCACGGTTACCATCACGGCTACCTTCACGATTACGATCACGGTTACCGTCGCGATTACGACCATCACGGTTACGGTCACGGTTACGACCATCGCCACCGCCGCGTCCATCACGACTACGATTACGGTTACCATCACGGTATCCGCCTCCGTTACCGCCGCGTTTTTTAGAACCGCCACCTCTTGAAACAACTGGTGGTTCTGACGTTAAAGCGATTGGAGTTGTATCTGGCTCTTTTGTCATCATTTTTAAAGCAGCAGCTACTACTGTTACAGAATCGTTTTCTTCTAACATTTCTTCTGCAATACGCTTGTAGTATGCTAAGTTTTCATTTTCAATTGTGCTTTGAAGTTTTTCAGCGATTAAACGTTGTTGACCTTCTAGTGCCTCGTCAAGTGTCGGTGCATCCATACGGTCCATTTTACGTTTTGTTGTACGCTCGATATTTTTTAATTGTCCTGATTCACGTGGCGTTACAAATAGCATTGCAATACCTTTTTTACCCGCACGACCAGTACGGCCAATACGGTGAACGTATGATTCTGGATCTTGTGGAATATCGAAGTTATATACGTGTGTTACGCCTGAAATATCAAGACCACGTGCAGCAACGTCTGTTGCAACAAGAACTTCGATAGAACCTTCTTTAAATTTACGTAGTACAGACATACGTTTCGCCTGAGTTAAATCACCATGGATACCTTCTGCAGCATAACCACGTAAGTTTAATGCTTCTGATAATTCATCTACACGACGCTTCGTACGACCGAATACAATCGCAAGTTCTGGAGATTGAATATCTAGTAAGCGTGTTAATACGTCAAACTTTTTCTTTTCTTGCACTTCTAAATAGAACTGCTGAATGTTTGGCATTGTTACTTCTTTTGCTTTTACTTTAATGTGTTGAGGCTCAGTCATGAAACGCTCAGCAATACGGCGGATTGGATCTGGCATTGTTGCTGAGAATAATAATGTTTGATGCGTTTCTGGCACATCTGTTAAAATTGCTTCAATGTCTTCAATGAAGCCCATGTTTAACATTTCATCCGCTTCGTCAAGAACAACTGTCTCTACGTTTTGTAGACGAAGTGTTTTACGGTTAATATGATCTAAAATACGACCCGGCGTACCAACAATAATGTGTGGGTGTTTTTTTAGAGCACGAATTTGGCGGTTAATATCTTGACCACCGTAAATTGGTAAAATACGAACGCGTTTATGTTTACCAATTTTGTATAGCTCTTCTCCAACTTGAATTGCTAATTCACGCGTTGGCGCGATAACAATACCTTGTACTGATTCTTTATTTGTATCCACTTTGTCTAATAGTGGTAATCCGAATGCTGCCGTTTTCCCTGTACCTGTTTGTGCTTGCCCAATAATATCTTTACCTTGCAATGCATGAGGAATTGTTTCAGCTTGAATCGGCGTAGCCTCTTCAAAGCCCATACTTTCAACAGATTGCAGTAAAGACTCACTTAATCCTAATTCTCGAAATGTTGTCAATGTTACTTCTCCTTTTCTATCCTATACTTATCATTTAAAAAAAGGCGTTTTCCGAATTTGCGGAAAAGCCCTTTTCCTGAATGCTCACGTATATAAACGGGCGTATATTCTTCGCGAAAATACTTCTAAACGTTATTACACTTTATCAATTATAAGTTTTGTATGTGTAAAAAGCAAACCCAACTGTTACCTTATTTTCATATTCAGAGTTTTTTTCTTCACTTTTATTTTTTTATATTTACTGTAAGCGCTTATTATAAGTTTCTTCTATTTTCGTAACTATCATCCCTATTTATATACTCCAATTATTTCAACATCGTAATTACTTCTTCTAACTTCATCCCGCGAGATGCTTTTATTAATACAACATCTTTCGCATCGACTACTGCTTGCAACTCTTTTACTAACTCTTCTTTATTATCATACGCCTTTACACGTTCATTAGGGAAATTAATTTTTGCGCCTTCCGCAATTTGAGCCCCTAATTTACCATATGTGAACACGTATGAGATTTTTGCTGGATCGATTAATTTACCTACTTCATAATGAAACTGCACTTCTTGATTTCCAAGCTCTAACATATCCCCAAGCACAACAACCTTTTTAGCAAATCCATCTAAACCATTCATTAAGTGGAATGCTGCTTCCATAGCCGTCGGACTTGCATTATAAGCATCGTTTATAATTGTTAATCCACTGTTTGTTTTTACTATTTCCATACGCATGCCTGTCATTTGAAGCGTTACTAAACCTTCTTTCATCTCTTCCCACGTTACACCAAAATGTTTCGCAATTGCCATAGAAGCAAGCGTATTATACACATTGTGTTTCCCTAATACTGGTAGATAGAATGAGATGTTTTCTTCTCTATTCATTTTAAAGTGTGTCCCAGTTGCTTGTAACGTTACAGTCGTTGGATAGTAATCATTCGCTCTAGCATCACCAAACGTAACTGTTTCAGCTATTAAATTCATTTCAGGAACACGATTCGTTAATAACGGCTCATCTCCGTTATATACGAACACTCCACCTTCTTGTAATCCTGTCACAATTTCTAATTTCGCTTCAGCAATTGCCTCACGAGATCCTAAGTCCATTAAATGTGCCTCACCAATGTTCGTAATGATAGCTGCATTTGGACGGGCTAACTTAGATAGAAATTCAATTTCCCCGCGGCTTGACATTCCCATTTCTAATACAGCTACTTCTGTATTTTCTTCTAAGTTTAAAATAGTAAGAGGTAGCCCGATATGATTATTGAAGTTTCCTTCTGTTTTTTGAACTTTGAATTTCGTCGCAAGAAGACTTGTTACAATATCTTTTGTAGATGTTTTACCGTTACTACCTGTCACACCAATAACTTTAACATCCAATTGATCGCGATAGTTTTTCGCTAACATTTGCAACGCTGCTAGTGTGTCTTCTACAAAAATAACTGGCAGATCCTCAGGCGGATTTGCTACATCTTTCATCCATAACGTCGCTACTGCTCCATTTTCAACAGCTTTATCTACAAAAGCATGTCCATCAAAACGTTCACCTTGAATCGGAACATATAGATTTCCTTTTTCAATTTTTCTTGTATCAATAGACACTCCTTGTATAGTAATTCCCTCATATCGCTCTGCTAATCCCGTACCATTTATCATCTGTTCTACTTGTTTTAACGTTCGCTTTATCATGAAAACACTCCTTACATAGAGGAAGCACTATTCCTGCGAATAGTGCCTCCTCCTTTTTTGTTAGATTGTATATTTAATTTTTTGTTTTTCTTCGTGACGATCAATTGCTAAACGAATTAGCTCTTCAATTAATTCCGGATACGGCAATCCAGTATGTTGCCATAGTAGAGGGAACATACTAAACGGCGTAAATCCTGGCATCGTATTCACTTCGTTTATATATACTTCTCCATCTTGCGTTAAGAAGAAATCAGCTCTTGTTAAGCCAGCGCCATCTAACGATTGGAATGCAATAATCGCATCTCGCTTAATAACATTAGATTCTTCTTCTGTCATTTCAGCTGGGATAATTAACGCTGTATCACCATCGATGTATTTCGACTTATAATCATAGAAGTCTTTTTTCGGTACAATTTCACCTACAACTGAACATTTCGGCTCATCATTACCTAGTACACCAACTTCTACTTCACGTCCAACGATATTTTCTTCCACAATAATTTTACGGTCAAATTGGAACGCCTCTTCAAATGCATTCTCAAGTTCTTCACGGTTTTTACACTTATTAATACCAACACTTGAACCAAGGTTTGCTGGTTTTACGAAGCAAGGATATCCTAATACTTCTTCTACTTTTTCGTATGCTGTTTCACGATCTTTTTCCCATGCGCTACGAATGAATGATGCATATTTTGCTTGCTTCAATCCAGCTTCTGCAAAGATGTTTTTCATAACAACTTTATCCATACCAGCTGCAGATGCTAAAACACCATTTCCAACATAAGGAATGTTCATTAATTCTAATAATCCTTGAACCGTTCCATCTTCACCATTTGGTCCATGTAGTAATGGGAAAATAACGTCGATAGCATTTTCCTCAGAAGCTGCAGATGGAATAATTTCTGTGCTTAATGATAACGGAGAAATCGCATTTTCTGCACCGCTCATTTTTAGAACTTCAACATCTGTTACTTCGCCTTCAATACACTCACCACGAATCCATTGACCTTGTTCTGTAATATAAATTGGATGAATCTCGAATTTATCTTGATTTAATGCTTTAATAGCAGCAAGAGCCGTTTGTAGCGAAACTTGATGCTCAGCTGATTTTCCACCATATAATAAACCTAATTTAATTTTTGTCACTGAAATCACCCTAACCAATTGTTTTCATTTTTCTATTTTAGCACTTTTTATAAAAATAGGTAGTTCCTATTTGAAATAAAATGTAACTTCCACAAATAATTAAATGACACCACTTATTGGTTTTCTACACTTTTCCACTTAACTTTCTTCATAAAATCGCAACCCAATCTAGTTATGTACCTAAAATATGTAGAAATCTCCTTTTTGTGTATGTCATCTACTTATTAAGAAGATTGTTTGGTCAGTGTGCTCTTTTGCCTTTGTTCAACGAGACGATCTAAAGAAACATATACAATACCCGCAACTACACATCCTACAGCTAAAATTGTAAATAGCAAATGGCCAAGTAATTGATCTAATAAAAAACCTCCAAGAAGTGGACCGAATGCGCTTCCTGTAATCCACTGCAAACTCGCAGCTCCCATATAAGTCCCTCTCAAATGCTCAGGAGCTAAATTTGCTACAAACGTCATCTGTACAGGCGACATAATCATCTCACCTAACGTATATACGGCATACACAAGCATTAGCGTTATTAAAATAACTGTAACATTCGCATCAAATTCCCCAAACCACTTCGGTAACCACCCTATAAAAAATAATCCAATCCCAAACAAACAGGCACCATATAACATCGTCTTTCCGACAGGCTTATCTGTGGCCCATTTTGAAATTTGAAATTGGAACAACACAACTAATAATCCGTTTAGCGCCATTAAATATGGATACGGATTGTTAGTTCCAAAAATATCCTTCATTTCATTATCAAAGTGCAGTGGCAACATGCCTTCTGTTTGAGAAAATCCCATCGAAATAATGATACCTGCTAATAAATAAATCATTAATGCCTTATCTCGCAATACAATTTTCCATACTGCTCCTGATTCCTTTTCTTTATCCTCTTCTTTATTCGTACTCTTTGGCATCGTCTCTTGAATAAGAATGAATACAAGTAATGCATAAAACAACATCGTAGACGAGGCAATAATAAACACTAGGTTCTTCGACAACATAACTACCGAAGCACCCATTATTGGGCCAATTGCAGCACCTATATTGTGCCCCATTCGTAGTAAACCATATGCTTCTGTTCTTTTTTCTGGCGCTGTTACATCCGCAACCATCGCTGATGCAGCTGGATGAAATAACGAATTACTTAATCCTAAAAAAATAGATAAAATTGCATAAGGAATAAATCCTTCTATAAATAAAAAACCGAGCATAAATACTGCATTACTCGTCATCGAAAATATCATAATCGGCTTTCTTCCATATATATCAGCAATTCTTCCCCCTATAATTGATCCAAAGCTTGCTGCAATTGGAGAAAGCGCCATAATAACTCCAACCTGTAATAATGAATCTACCTTATCTTTTAAATATAATGCAAAAAAAGGCATCAACATCATCATTGCAATTCCATTTAACGTCTCGCCAATAAACCGAATCCATACGTTACGGTCCATCTCCCTTAACTCACTCCACGTATTTTTCATCATTCCACCCCTTTTGTTCGCCAACAATTATCTTATAATACATTCAGAAAAATGTAAATTTTCAAAATGAAAAATCCATCCTAACAGAATTAGGATGGATTTTTCTACTTATAAATTTGCTGCATCGTCTTCGTCTTTACTATTATTTAAAGCGCTATGTTTTCGGCTATATAAGAAGTAAACCGCAATACCGATAACCATCCATATACCAAAACTAATCCAAGCCGTTCCGGATAATTGAAGCATTAAGTATAAACAAAAAATTACCGTTAACGCTGGTAAAAATGGTACAAGCGGTGCCTTAAATGCTCTTGGCAAATCAGGATGAGTTCTTCTCATTACAATAACAGCAACAGCTACAAGTGCAAAGGCTGATAAAGTCCCCATATTTACAAGATGCGCTAACACATTTAAATCTATTAATCCTGAAATAAGTGCTGCAATAATTCCCGTTGTCCACGTATTTAAAAACGGTGTTTTAAATTTCGGATGAACTTTAGCAAGACGCTTCGGCAATAATCCATCTCTACTCATTGCATACGAAACACGTACTTGCCCATACATCATAACTAACATTACTGTCGTAATCCCTGTAATTGCTCCTACAGAAATTACTCCTGCTAAACCATCTTGTCCAATAAATTGAAGTGCAAAAGCAACTGGATCCGATATATTTAGCTGTCCGTATGGAACAATTCCTGTCAAAATAAGTGAAACAACAATATAAAGAACCGTACAAATTAATAAAGATGCAATAATGCCAATTGGTAAATCACGTTGCGGACGTTTCACTTCTTCTGCTGCCGTTGAAACTGCATCAAACCCTATGAATGCAAAGAACACTGTAGCAGCTCCAGCCATTACACCATCTAAACCAAACGGCATAAAAGGTGTCCAGTTTTCAGGTTTCACATAATTAAAACCAGCAAAGATAAAAATAAGAACGACTGCTATTTTAATAAATACCATAATATTATTTACACGTGCACTTTCACGAACACCTCTAGATAAAAGAACTGTCATCACTAAAATAATGAGAACTGCAGGTAAATCAATGATTCCACCCTTTCCGGTTCCTGGGGCTGAGGAGAGAATGGTAGGAATATGGATTCCAAACCCCTTTAATAAAGATTGGAAATAAGCCGACCAACCGTTTGCCACAGCAGATGTAGCGAGTAAATACTCCAGCATTAAGTCCCATCCAATTAAAAATGCGAATACCTCTCCCATCGTCGCATATGTGTACGTATACACACTGCCTGAGACAGGAACTGAAGAAGCGAATTCAGCATAACAAAATGCAGCAAAAGCACAGGCTAACGCGGCTATCGCAAATGATAATATAATAGCTGGTCCAGAATGTTTTGCTGCTACCACGCCCGTTAGAACAAAAATACCGGTTCCAACAATTGCCCCGATTCCAAGCATCGTTAAATCCAACGCGCCCAATGTTCTTGCTAATGTCTTTTGTTTACTCTCTTGCATTAACTTTGCAATAGGCTTCTTTTGAAAAATTTGCTTCATAGCTTGCTCCTCCAAGTTTTAAATTTTCTGAAAATTTTTAATTTGCTTTTTCATTTTACTCATAGCACTTTTCCTAGTCAATACTTTTGTCGAAATAAGTAGAAATTCTTATGAATATGCATTCTCTTTATCCTTCTTTCCATATATCTTTCTATATTTTTTTTTGGTATTATTATACATGTCGATTCCATAAAAGAGGCATGCTCACTTATTGAGCATGCCTCTTTTTACTTATTTCACAGTATACGAACCCTCTTCAATCCAGCTATACATATATTTTTCATCTTCTGTTTCATGTGCTTGTTTTACAATACGAAGTGGACGGAATGTGTCTATCATAACAGCTAGTTCCAGTGTTTCTTTCTTCCCTATACTTCCCTCTGTTTTCCCAGGATGCGGGCCATGAGGAATTCCGCTCGGGTGAAGTGTAATAGAACCTTCTTCCACACCTTTTCGGCTCATAAAGTTTCCTTCTACATAGTACAATACTTCATCACTATTCACGTTACTATGATAATATGGTGCAGGAATAGATTCTGGATGATAATCGTATAAACGTGGTACAAAAGAGCAAATAACGAAATTGTGACCTTCGAACGTTTGATGTACTGGAGGCGGCTGATGAATGCGACCTGTAATTGGTTCAAAGTCCTCTATATTAAAGACCCATGGATATAAATAACCATCCCATCCAACAACATCTAACGGATGGTGCCCTAAAACATGCTTATGCATATATCCTCTCGACTTTGTCATTACAACAAACTCACCTTTGTCATCATATGTCTCTAATTTTTCAGGGCCACGAATATCCCTTTCACAAAACGGACTATGCTCTAACAATTGTCCGTATTCATTACGATAGCGACGCGGCGTTGTAATTTGGCTATTTGCCTCTACAACAAGAAACTTAGTCTCTCCTTCATCTGGAATAACACGATAGATCGTTCCAATTGGAATCGTTACATAATCACCTTTTCTATAGCGAATCGTCCCAAACATCGTTTCAATTTTTCCTGTTCCGTAATGAACAAACAACATTTCATCTCCATCACCATTACGGTAGAAATAATCCATTTTTTCTGTCGGACTCACTACTCCAATTAACAAATCTTCATTTCCAAGTATGAAGTTTCTTCCACTTATTGCATCACCATTTTTTTTATTTTCTTTCGTGCGGAAGTGGCGATGAGCAAGAGCTACATCTTCTTCATACTGCAACTGACAAGAATGCGATAATGCCGAATGCGATACTTCGGTTGGCATATAATGATGATACAAAATAGATTGTGTACCAGAGAAACCTTTCGTTCCCATTACTTGTTCGCGATAAAGCGACCCATCTTTTTTACGGAATTGTACATGTCGTTTATGAGGTAGCTCCCCCATGTGACGATAAAACATGCCCATCACCTGCTTCCATTTCTTTTTTGACCGTATTACGTAATGTACCTAAACCAGTAATCGTAAGCTCTACAACATCTCCATCTTGCAGCCACTCTTCCGTACCCAGTTCTAAAATACACCCTGTTCCTACTGTCCCAGAACCAATCACATCGCCTGGATATAACGTAACGTCTTCTGAAGCACGTTCAATCATTTCAGCAAATGTATAGTAAATATCTTGGAAGTTCCCCTTTGATAATAACTTTCCATTTACATGAGCAGTCATCTCTAACTCGTAACGGTCACCGTTACGATAAACATCTAATTCCTCTTTCGTAACAAGGTGCGCTCCTAATGAAGTTGCAAAATCTTTTCCTTTCGCTGGACCGAGTCCTACCTTCATTTCTGTTGCTTGTAAGTCCCTTGCACTCCAGTCATTCATAATACAATAACCAAAAATGTATTCCTCGGCTTGCTCACGAGAAATATTGCGTCCTTCTTTCCCAATTACGCAAGCAATCTCTAGCTCATAATCAAGTTTTTTAGATTTTTTCGGACCGATCACAAAATCATTCGGACCAATTACAACACGATGGTTCGTAAAATAAAAAACCGGTATATCGTACCATTCGGGTACAACATCTAGCCCTCTTCGGCCACGGGCTGTTTTTACATGCTGTTCAAACGCGTAAAAATCCCGAATACTACTTGGATTAGGAATTGCCGCCGCTAATTGTACTTCTTCTAAGGAATATACACCCTTTTCCGGATTCTTAATCTTACGCAATACTTCTACATACTCATCCGCTTTCTCTAAAAAGGCGAACATAGAAGAAGGTAATTTCCCATCACTAGCAAGATTCATATCAATTACTTTGTCACCTTCAAGCCATCCAGCTCGCATTTCTTTTGAAGGAAGACGAAATGTAACAAATTTCATCCTGATTCCTCCCTATGAAAATGAAATTTCCACCAACAAAAGAATTCTTGTTGGTGGATATAAATTTTATAAATTTCCGCGACGCTCTTGTTCTCTTTCAATTGATTCGAATAATGCTTTAAAATTCCCTTCTCCAAATCCGCGAGAACCTTTACGTTGAATGATTTCAATAAATAAAGTTGGACGATCTACAATTGGTTTCGTAAAGATTTGTAGTAAGTATCCTTCATCATCGCGATCTACTAAGATCTTTAATTCTTTTAACTTATCAATTTCCTCATCAATTTTTCCAACTCGTGCACTTAACTCATCATAGTAAGTATCTGGTGTATCTAAAAACTCCACACCATTTGCACGAAGCGCTTCTACTGTTTTAACGATATCATTTGTTAGTAAAGCAAGATGTTGTACACCTGCTCCATTGTAGAACTCTAGATATTCTTGAATTTGTGATTTTCTCTTCCCATCTGCTGGCTCGTTAATAGGGAACTTAATACGACTTCCATTTGTCATAACCTTCGACATTAATGCTGAATACTCTGTACTAATATCGTCATCATCAAAATGGATCATTTGTTTAAAGCCCATAACATTCTCGTAATAACTAACCCACTCTTCCATTTTTTCAACATTACCAACTACATGGTCTACAGCAATTAAACCTGACTCTTCAAATGGAATATCAAACTCAGCCTTTTGGAATCCTGGCATAAATGTTCCTTTATAATTTTTACGCTCTACAAGCGTGTGAATTGTATCACCATACGTACCAATAACTGCTTTTTTCAATGTACCGTTCTCGTCTGTTAACTCTACAGGTGGTGCAATTGCGACGGCACCACGTTTCACTGCTTCCGAGTATGCTTTATCAACATCGTCAACAAGTAATGCCACATCTTTCACACCATCACCATGAGTCTTTACAAACTCTGCAATACGATTGTCGCTACTTAAAGCTCCAGACACAACGAAACGCATATTTTTTTGCACAAGAACATAAGATACCTTTTCACGGTTACCAGTTTCTAATCCAGAGTAAGCCACAATTTTGAATCCGAATGCTCTCGCAAGGTAATAACTTGATTGCTTTGCATTTCCTACGTAAAATTCCAAATGATCTACATCACGTACCGGAAAAAAGTCCTCCATTTGTGCAGCTAGCGTATCCATAGATTTTTGTTTCATAAAATCCTCATCCCCCTGTAAATAGATTAAATTGTCCATACTTAAAACCAACCGAAAACGCTTCCAACATTAATTCATAGAAATTAGTTAGCAAGCTAACAAATTCTGACTTTTAAAATTTTCTATCTTTTCTGTCAAATTCCTCTTTTTTTCTTACATATAAAATTCGACTTTTTTCTCTTTACAATAAAGGGCGGCAATTCATACTTGGAGGGATATATAGAAGAAAACAAAAAAGACCCCAACATATTAACTGCTTACTAATATGCTAGAGTCTTTATTTTTTTTGAATGATTGTATTTATATGTCTCATACTAATACTTTTGCAAGGAATAGAATAAATGATGTTAATACTACCGCTCCACCTAATGATCCTAATAAATCTGTTTTTGTTACTTGTAACACTTGTTCACTGTTCATATTCCTCATTCTCCTTTCGTTTTGTATGATATAAAACTTTTATTATACTAATACGCTTGATAGAAATACGATTAATGCTGTTAATACTACTGCTCCACTTGCTGATCCTACGAAGTCACCTTTTGTTACTTGTAATACTTGCTCTTTCATTTTGCATTCTCCTCTCTTTTTCTCTTTTGTTGCAAAACTTCTATTATACTAATACGCTTGATAGAAATACGATTAATGCTGTTAATACTACTGCTCCACTTGCTGATCCTACGAAGTCACCTTTTGTTACTTGTAATACCTGCTCTTTCATTTTGCATTCTCCTCTCTTTTTCTCTTTTATTACAAAACTTCTATTATACTAATACGCTTGATAGAAATACGATTAACGCTGTTAATACTACTGCTCCACTTGCTGATCCTACGAAGTCACCTTTTGTTACTTGTAATACTTGCTCTTTCATTTTGCATTCTCCTCTCTTTTTCTCTTTTGTTACAAAACTTCTATTATACTAATACGCTTGATAGAAATACGATTAATGCTGTTAATACTACTGCTCCACTTGCTGATCCTACG
>NZ_JBYTED010000010.1:0-69765 GCF_058792175.1 Bacillus sp. EB106-02-03-XG38 | reverse complement strand
GCTGTTAATACTACTGCTCCACTTGCTGATCCTACGAAGTCACCTTTTGTTACTTGTAATACTTGCTCTTTCATTTTATGTATCCTCCTTTTAATAAGTTATCTATATGTAATTTCTAAGAAATGTTTATTTCATAGTTTTTATGTTGGTGTTACATTAAATTTAATAACGTAACGTTTGTAACATTAATGTAACATAACTATCGTTACGTTGCAATATAATTACGTAAAATTTATTACACTTTTTTTACGTTTTTTTATAACTACCCTTAAAAACCCTGTTTTAATGCACTTTCTACTAAGTATGCACTTGTAATGTTATTGTAATATTACAGTCATATAACGAAATATCCCCATACTCCCTCCTACTTTTGTTACAAATTAAAGTGCATATTGGAATGAATACGTTGGAATCTATCAAATTTTCACTAACGATTGATTCGGGATAGAGTAAAACTTTAATCAGCCCTCACCAATCGGACTTTTATGGGCAGCCCGCCCCCCACCTAAATTCTTTGCTTTCGCTGAATTTTGAGGTAGGGGTTCTTACTGCCCATTAAAGCGGGATAAAATACAATCTTTCCAAGATAAGTTTATATGTTTCCTCTATATAACTATGTATAATAAAAGCAAAGAGGTGGTCATTTTGAAATTAATCGCATTAGATATGGATGGTACGCTACTATCATCTAATCTTGAAATCTCCAAAGAGAACTTACAAGCTATCCAAGCTGCAAAAGAGGATGGTCATATAGTCATGATTTGTTCCGGTCGTGCAAAAGAGGATGCTTTAAAATTATTGGAAGAATATAAACTATCTCTTCCAGTTGGAGCGAGCAATGGGGCAATTGTTTATGTGGATGGAAAAGTAATTAACTCGCGTTGTTTACAAAACGATAAAGTATACAAGCTTGCAAAATTACTAGAATCTGAAGGTTTTCCTTATAAGCTATATACGAATAAAGGAGTTTATTCTCCATATACATGGCAAGATCAAGTCATGCAAGCTTTCGAAGAGAACAAGCATGCACTAGATGTTACACTTGAAGAACTTGAAAGAATTACAGAAAAACAAAAGAAATCAAACTTAATTACTGATTTCCAAAAAATCGAAGATGTTGTAAATAATCCAGAATTAGAAATATCTAAATTCTTCATTTTGACATTTAATGCAGCGCATCGTGCACAACTATTAAGCATGTTACAAGAAGACACTGATATTTCAGTTACAGCATCAGCTCCTACTAATGTAGAAATTATGGATAAGTACGGTCATAAAGGGAACGGTCTACAAGAAATGGCTGCTTATTTCAATATACCAATTGAAGATACTATTGCAATCGGGGACAACTTTAATGATGTGCCAATGTTACAAGTAGCTGGCTTATCAGTTGCAATGGGAAATGCTGAAGAAGATGTAAAAAAACTATGTGATGTTGTAACATTAACAAACAATGAACACGGTGTTGCCCATGCAATTGAGCAATTTGTATTGAAACAAACTTCATCTAGTAAATAAAAAAAGGACTCTTTCTATTTGAAAGAGTCCTTTTCTTTTATACATGATGACAAGCAACAAAATGCTCTTCACCAACATTACGGAATTCCGGTACCGTTTGTTTACAAATATCTGTTGCAAACGGGCAACGTGTATGAAAGCGGCAACCCGAAGGTGGATTTGCTGGACTTGGAATGTCACCCTCTAGTATGATTCGCTCTCGCTTCACTGTTGGATCTGGTATTGGCACAGCCGATAACAACGCTTTTGTATACGGATGAAGTGGATTCGTAAATAACTCATCACGCGGCGCCGTTTCCACAATTGTTCCTAAATACATAATTCCAATTTTCGTACATAAGTGCTCTACTACGCTTAAATCATGTGAAATGAACAAATAAGATAGTCCTTTTTTCTCCTGTAACTCACTAAACAAATTAATGATCTGTGCTTGAATAGATACATCTAGTGCTGCCACAGGTTCATCAGCTACAATAAATTCTGGATTTAATACCATAGCTCTTGCGATAACGATACGCTGACGTTGTCCACCAGAAAACTCATGAGGGTAGCGGTCAATATGATATGGGGCTAAGCCACATAACTCTAATACTTCTGTCACTTTTTCACGAACATTTTCTTTCGTCGCTAGTCCGTGAGCCAACATCGGCTCGCCAAGCGCTTCTCCAATTCTCATTCTCGGATTTAATGAGCTAAATGGATCTTGAAACACAAGCTGCATATTAGGACGATGTTTTCTCAATTCCTCTTTTGATAGAGAATGAACATCATGTCCTTTAAACTTCACTTCCCCCTCCGTTTTTTGGACAAGACGTAAAATTGTTTTTCCTATCGTCGTCTTCCCACTTCCTGATTCACCAACAAGGCCGAACACTTCACCTTTATTAATAGTAAAACTTACTCCATCAACTGCCTTTACATGTCCAACCGTTCTACTAAATATGCCGCCTTTAATTGGAAAATATGTTTTTAAGTTTTTTACTTCTAATAATGGTTCACTCATTGTCCCGCACGCTCCTCATATAACCAGCAAGCTACTTTATGATTCTCATCATGTACATTCAGATTTGGCGCTTCTTCTTTACATATTTCCATACAGTGCTCACAACGACCGCTAAAGTAGCAAAACTCATCCAAACCAACTAAATTAGGAACTTGCCCTGGAATAGAGTATAGTTTATCTATCCGTTTTCCCATCACTGGTTTTGATTTCAACAAACCTTTCGTATACGGGTGTTTCGGATTTTGGAATATTTCTAGTACTGGGGCTTCTTCAATAACTTTCCCGCCATACATAACGACAACGTAATCAGCCATTTCTGCCACAACGCCTAAATCATGTGTAATTAATAAAATGGATGTTTTAAATTCCTCTTTTACTTGTCTTAATAAGTCTAATATTTGAGCTTGAATCGTAACATCAAGAGCCGTTGTTGGCTCATCCGCAATTAATAACTTCGGATTACAACTAAGTGCAACAGCAATCATAATACGTTGTAACATACCACCGCTCAGTTCATGCGGATAAGAATGGACGATTTCATCCGCACGAGCTATGCCGACTTTACGAATTAATTCAATTGCTTTCTTATACGCTTCGTTTTTACTAAGTAGTTCATGCTCTCTTAACGTTTCTACAATTTGTTCTCCTACAGTGAAAACAGGATTTAACGATGTCATCGGTTCTTGGAAAATCATCGCAATATCATTTCCTCGTAAACTACGAAGCTCTTTCTCTTTCATTCCTAAAAGACTTTTTCCTTCATATAAAATATCTCCGCCTACTACACTTCCTGATTCAGCAATAAGTCCCATAATAGATAAAGCTGTTACACTTTTCCCACAACCCGATTCACCTACTACACAAACCGTTTCACCTTCTCGAACAGCAAAACTAACATGATTTACAGCCTTTACCGTTCCTTCTTCTGTCTGAAAGTGTGTTTGTAAATCTTTCAGCTCTACTACCGCTTTACTCATCCCTTCTCACCTACCGTCTCATCTTTGGATCTAACGCATCACGAAGTGCATCACCAAGTAAGTTAATTGATACAACTGTTATAAAGATTGCGAAACCTGGCGGAATCCATAACCACGGACGCTTTTGGAAATCAATTAACGAGTTCGCTGCGCTAATCATATTCCCCCATGATGGTGTAGGTGGGACGACGCCGAGACCTAAGTAGCTTAGTGCGGATTCACTTAAAATAGATCCAGCCACGCCCAAAGTTGCTACAACAATAAGCAACGGAAAGACGTTGGGAATTAAATGATGAATGATTTTCCGAGAATCTTTTAATCCTAATACATCTGCTGCTTGCATAAAGGCTTGCTCCCGCAATGTTAAAATTTGTCCTCTCACAAGGCGGGCAAGTCCTGGCCATCCTACTAAACTTAAAATAATCATTACAATATATAAACGGTACTCCGATGGTAATTTCCATTCTGATAAAATTGCTCCCATTATAATAAGTAGCGGTAATCCCGGAATGGACATTAACACATCCGCAACACGCATAATTAAATGATCCACAACCCCTCGATAAAAACCAGCAATTGCTCCTAATAAAGCTCCTAGTATAACGGATAGTAGCATTGACGCTAAACCAATTGTTAATGAAATACGCCCTGCTTGCATAAGTCTAGTTAAAATATCTCGTCCTAGCTGGTCTGTTCCAAGCCAATGCGACAGGCTGGGAGGTTTATTAATTTGTGTTACTTGTACTTTCCCATCAGCATACGGTGAAAAGATTGGACCGATAAAACTAAATAAAAACATAAATATTAAAACGTATAAGCCACACAGTGCCATCTTATTTTTCTTAATTTTTTTATACGCTTGGCGCCATGGTGATGATTCGTTTCTCTTTTTTCGTTCTTTCTTTTTCTCTATTATTGGTGTAATAGTCTCCATATCTTTCCCCCCTTACTTCAATCGAATTCTTGGATCAACAAACGCATATACAATATCAGCTAAGAAATTAGCCATAATTGTTAAACAAGAAAGGAACATCGTAAAGGCCATTAATACCGTATAATCACGGAAATTTAATGCCTCTAATTGAATACTCCCAATCCCTGGCCAGTTAAAAATCTGTTCAATAATAATAGCCCCTGAAAATAAACCCGGTAATTCAAAAGCGAGTAATGTAATTGCTGGCAAAATTGCATTTTTCAATGCATGTTTATAAATAACGGTTCTTTCTTTTAAACCTTTTGCACGAGCAGTACGAATATAATCTTGTCTAATAACATCCAACATGCCGGTTCTAAAATATCGTGTTAACGATCCTACACCAAGAAGCGTTAAAATAAATACAGGTAGAATCATATGACGTAATACTTCTAATATGTACGCTATCCCTGTTGAGTTACTCCCAATATCAATCATGCCACCAATAGGTAATAACTTTAAATCAACTGCTAATAATTTAATTAAAAATAGTCCGATAAAGAATGATGGAAATGACATTGCTGCAAAGACACCGATTGTTACCAATCTATCAAACCAAGAGTGCTGCTTTGTTGCAGAAATAACCCCAATAATAAGAGCAATAATCCAAGTGAAAAATAAAGCTGCAACAGCAACGATAAATGTATTCCAAATGAATTTATTAAGTAATGAAGTTACCGGTTCTTGATACTGTAAAGAAAATCCAAAATCACCATGCAAAGCATTCACTAACCAATGAAAATACCTTTCAATAATTGGTTTGTTTAAGCCGTATAATTCCCTTAATTCTTGGGCTCTCTCTGGTGTTAACTTTGGATTAGAATCAATATAATCCCCCGGCAAAAGTGCAAATAAGAAAAAAATAATAATAGATGTACCAAACAATGTAGGGATCATTTGAAGGAACCTACGAATGATATATGTTTTCACCTTTTGTCTCCCCAATCCTATTTACTTAAAAATAGAAGAACATTTTTTCAAAACAGCTACTATTCCATCGCTGTATGAAAAAACGCCTTCTATTATTTAGGTCAACCCTTATTGTTCAATAGATAACACTGGTAAGTTAGAACTAATGCTATCGTATTTTTCTGGATCAATTCCTTTTATACGTGCATTATGAGCATAAAGTAGTTTGCGATAGTTTAATAAAATAACTGGTGGATCATCACTTAACTCTTTATACAGTTCTTTATAAATCGCTTTACGTTTTTCAATATCTGTCGTCCCTATACCTTTTACAATCAAATCATCTACTTTCGGGTTGCTATAACCCGTATCACTTTTTGGATTAGTTGATAAGTAATCACTTACAACTTCACTTGGGTCACTAATTCCTGGTGTTGAAACTGCCGCTAAATCGTAGTCACCTTTTCCTACTTTTGAAAGCATCGTATTAAAGTCCATCAACTCTGGATTTAATTCAACACCAATTTCCTTGTAACTTTCTTTTGCAATTGGAATAAAGATATCATTTGTCTTACCTGTATTTGATGCGTAGTATGTTAGTTTTAACTTTTGACCATCTTTTTCACGAACCCCGTCAGAACCTACTTTCCAACCAGCTTCATCCAATAATTTTTTAGCCTTTTCTACGTCGTGTGGATATTTATTAATCCCTTCTTCTGTATACGCCCATGAAACTGGAGCAATTGGTACATTAGCAACAGAGCCATATCCTTGTAAAGCTGTATCTACATACTTCTTACGGTCCAATCCATAAGTAAGTGCTTGACGTACCTTCTTATCTTTCAAATACGATTTCTTATTATTTACATAGATATAAGCAATATCACTTGATGACTCAAGATTAATATTTGCAAACTCTAATCCTTTTAATTGGTCTATATTCTCAGGATTTGCTCTAAATCCACTATAGTCCAGTTCACCTGTTTGGAATAATTGGAATCCAGTATCACCTGATGTGATTTTGTAAATAAAATTTTTTATTTTTGGTTTACCTGCATAATAATTTTCATTAGCAACAAAGCGTACTTCTTGACCTGGAACATATTTTTCAAATTTATATGGACCCGCTGCAATTGGTTGCCCATATAATGCTTTTAAATAGTCTAAACTTGTATTTTGTTTATAATCTTTTCCATAGTAAGCTTTTGATAGCACTGGGCCACCTAAATTCGTTAGCGCCTGTGAATTAACTTTTTCAGTTGTAATTTTAATTGTCTGCGGATCAACAACTTGAATTCCTTCAATAGAAGTTGCTTTTCCTTCTTTATATTCTTTCCCGCCTTTAACAGCATACTGAGCAATATCCAATCCACCTTCATACGCTTTATCATGAAGTAGTGTTAGTGTAAACGCTACGTCATCCGCCGTTAAAGGGGATCCATCACTAAATTTCAAATTTTTACGTAAGTGGAATGTATATGTTAACTGGTCAGCAGAAATATCCCATTTTTCTGCAAGATCCGGAACAGGTTTACTTTGTTTGTCTGTTGTTACTAATGATGCAAAAATCACAGACGTTACATTTCCATCCCAACCATTCTCTTGGAAATATGGAAGGAAAACTCCCCCTGGCTTAGAAATGGCTGTAATAAAAGTATCTTTTCGTTGATTTGCTTTCTCTGGACTTTTCTTTTTATCTGTAGCTGGAATTGATTCAATCTTAGCGTCTTTTAAATCCTGCTTTTTTACTGGTTCCGTAGAAGCCGTATCTTCCTGTCCCCCACAAGCAGATAACACAAGCGAACTACTCAATAATACTGAAAATACACCAGCCCATTTTTTTGTCTTTTTCTTCATTGTCCCCACCCTAACTTTTTTAATAATTAAACCTTATGAATTGCTTGCCTTATGTATGCCTCCCACAGCAACATTTTATAGCCAATCGGAAAAGTCGGTTTTAATCGTAAAAAAATAGATGTTTTTGAGGGGTAACAATCCTATTCCGACCTTTCCGGTAGACTTTATGGTTATTAGCTTATATCGTCAGTTATATTTTGTCAATTCTTTCTGAGTAAATATTTTGATAATTCCCCCTAAATTATTGTTCTATCTTTAATTTAGGTAAACTTAATAAAATGCCGTTATAGTTATCTTCTTGTAATCCTTGAATTCGTGCATTATGTGCAGACACCACTTTGCTATTATTTAAGAAGATTACAGGTGGGTCTTCACTTAACTCTTGATATAACTTTTTATAGATTTCTTTTCGCTTTTCAATATCCAATGTTTCCAATGCTTGCTTAGCTAAATCATCTACTTTTGGGTTATAATATCCGTCGTAATTTCGTTTACTTGTTGAAACAAACTCTTCAATCGTTCCACTCGGATCATCAATCATTGGCGTAGATACCATCGCTAAATCATAATCACCTTTTATCACTTTTGAAATCATCGTATTAAAGTCCATATATTCTGGGTTGAACTCTACACCAAGCTTTTTATAATCCTCTTTCATCACAGGAATCATTACATCATTTATTTTACTTGCTGATGAAGCAAAATAACTTACTTTCAATTTTTGTCCGTCTTTTTCACGAATTCCATCCGAACCGGCTTTCCATCCAGCCTCATCCAGTAATTTCTTTGCTTTCTCTAAGTTATACTCATATTTATTAATACCCTCTTCTGTATACGCCCAAGAGACTGGCGTAATCGGTACATTAACAAGTGACGCATAACCTTGGAAATACGTATCAATAACCTTTCGCCGCTCTAATCCGTAAATAAATGCTTGGCGAACACGCTTATCTTTAAAGTATGGCTTCTTATAATTCATTTTAATGTAGCCGTAAGAGCTTCCTGTATATACATTAATATTAGCAAAGCCTAAATCCTTTAACTGCTCAATCGTCTCCGCGTTTGTCGTAAAACCATCATAATCTACTTCCCCGGCTTGAAATTGTTGTAGCTTCGTATCACCTTTTGAAATTTTATAAATAAAGTGCTCAATCTTCGGTTTTCCTTCAAAATAATTTTCATTTGCTACAAATCGAACTTCTTGGCCTGGAATGTATTTATCTAGCTTATAGGCCCCCGCTCCCATCGGCTTCCCATACAACTCTTTTAAGTACTCCAAATGTCCTTGCTTATACTCCTTCCCGTAATAAGCTTTAGATATAACTTCTCCGCCAATTAACGATAATGTTTGGGCATTTACTTTCTCGGTTTTAATCTTAATTGTTTTCGGATCAATGACCTGAATTCCCTCAATAGAATTTTTTTTTCCTTCTTTATATGCTTGCCCACCTTTTATTGCTGTTTGACTTATATCAGTCGCACCACTATAAGTTGGATCATGTAATAATGTTAATGTAAATGCTACATCATCTGCAGTTAACGGGGATCCATCACTAAACTTTAAATCATCTTTCAAATGGAACGTATATGTAAGCTGATCCTCCGAAATATCCCACTTCTTCGCTAAAATTGGAATTGGTTTGCCTTCCTTATCGAGTCCAATAAGAGGGGCAAAGATAGCTTGCGTTATGTTACCATCCCATCCATTCTCCATAAAGTGCGGCAGGAATATCCCTCCAGGACTTGGCATTCCAACTACAAAAGTATCTTTTCTTTCTTTTACTTTCGTAGGACTTTTTGATTTATCGCTTGCCTTAATAAATTCATCTTTTACTTTTGGGACATTTCCGGCTTCATTTGTACTTGCTTCCTCTTGACCACATCCGGCTAGTAATACCGATACACTAAGAAATGTAGCAAGTGCTCCTTTAAAAACATTTTTCATTAGACGCTCACCTTTACCTTCCTAATTTTTAACGATGTAGGAACATAGCCCCCTTTCTGTAACTATCTTTATTTTTCCTATAAAAATAGTATGAATTAATTTCAAGATTATTCCTTTCCTTTCAGCATGTCAATTGTTCTCTTTTATTTCGTATTAAAAAATTAAAAATCCACTTCTATTCGTTCAGTATGGGACATAGAATACTAATAACCAATTACCAAAAAGGGGGCGAAAATATGGACAACCTATTCCAATACGTCCTGCACTACGTATTATTAACAATTATGATAGTCGGGGCGCTATTACTATTCCCATTCTTCCCAAAGTTCGTCCTCTTTTTAGCTTTTTTTATTATGCTCGGGATCGCCATTATCATTTCAACAAGAGAAGATACGACACAAAAAGAAAAAAGAGTTCAGCGTGTAAAGCTGTAACTCTTTTCTTTCCAATCATGAATCGTAGTTTCACGCACTTATGTCTCGGGAAATAATTAATCGATCTAAAAATCGCCTAATACCATTTATGTTTCACAATCTATGCAAATTGCGGAACAAGGATTTATGAAATATGTGTTTCACGTGAAACACATATTTTCTTTTTCTCTTACAGTAAAATATGAGTATAAAAAAGCGAATTCCTTCAGCAAAACTGAAAGGAATTCGCTTTCTACTTCTTACTCCACAATATTCTCTAACTCATTATATAACTCCGCTCGTAACAACTCTTTCTTCGTTTTTTCTTCATACAATTGTTCAAGCATTTCAACATCAACTACATGTTCCATCTTATGATCAAGCGTATATATATCTTCTTCTACACGCATTAACTTTGTTTCAATCTCCTCAATATCCCTAACTTCTTTCTTTTTTACAGGTGCTGTTTCAATACTTTTTCTTACTTGGCGCTGTTGCTTTACTACTTGTTTCTCGAGCTTTTCTTCCCACTTTTGACGAGCCCATGCATAGTTCCCTGCGAACTCAAATAATTTACGATCATCAATCCAATACGTCTTTTCAAATAACTTATTTAAAAAATAACGATCATGTGAAACAGCTAAAATCGTCCCATTATACTGCTCAAGAGCTTCCTCTAAAACTTCCCTTGATTCAATATCAAGATGGTTTGTCGGCTCATCTAAAATTAAAAAATTGATATCTTGATACATCAGTTGCGCAAGTCTTAACCTCATTTTTTCTCCACCGCTCAGTTGCGTTACTTTCTTAAACACCGCTGGACCATAAAATAAAAACTTAGCTAATATATGTCTTGCTTCTCCTTCTGTTACAGCTACACATTCCCTAAAGACTTCCAATACATTACTCTTCATATTTCCGTACGCATGCTGTGATAAATAACCGATTTTTACACTACTACCGATTCGAATTTCTCCAGTGTCTGGTTCTACTTCTTCTAATAATAACTTTAGTAGCGTTGTCTTCCCTGTACCATTACGACCAACGATAGCAGCACGCTCTTGAAAACGAACATGTAAATTTGCTTCGTTAAATAAAAGGTAGTCACCAAACCCCTTACTCACTTCTTTCATTACAACAACATCTTTCCCACTTCTCTCTTGTCCTTCAAACTGAAGTCCCATTTGTTTTCGTTCTAAAATAGGTTTCTTTAGTTTCTCCATACGTTCCAGTGCACGTTCCATACTTCTCGCTCTCTTATGCAATCCTTCATTCGGAGGATTCGCCTGATTTGCCCATTCACGTAGTCGTTTAATGGCTTCTTTCATTTTCTTTATTTTCTTTTGCTGTTCTTGATAAGCATGAAACTCTTGAAGCAACCGTTCTTCCTTTTCCTCAACAAACTGAGAGTAGTTTGTATGATACACGTGAATCTCTCCATCTTCTAAATCAAAAATCTTCGTTACAACTTCATCAAGGAAATAGCGATCATGTGAAATGACCATAACCGTTCCATTGTATTCTTTCAAAAATTGCTCTAGCCATTCTACCGCAAATAAATCTAAGTGATTGGTTGGTTCATCTAATAAAAGTAAATCTGGCTTCTGCAATAACATGTATGCAAGGCTTACTTTTGTTTGTTCCCCGCCACTTAACTCCGGAAATGATCGAGGAAATAGCTCTGTCACCTGTAGACCATTTGCTACCTTCATAATATTTGCTTCTATTTCATAACCACCAAGGAATGCAAACTTTTCTTGGATTACTCCGTACCTCTCCATTAATCTTTGTAAAGCAGACGATTCTTGTTCTTCCGCCATATGTTTTTCTAAAGTCCGCATTTCCCTTTCTAATTCCTTTTCTGTTTTAAAAGCGGAACTCAATACATCATATACAGTCATACCCTCATCAAATTTCGGAATTTGTGCCACATGACCAATACGTGTACCTTTCTTCATATGAATGGCCCCTGCATCTAAACTTTCCATTCCAGTTAGAAGCTGAAAGATTGTTGTCTTCCCACTACCGTTACGACCAACTAATCCAATACGTTCACCATTCTTTATTTCAAGCGATATATTTTCAAATATGATGTTTCCACCAAAAGATTTCGTTACATTATTTACACTACAAATTGTCATTTTCCGTACTCCTTTCAATATAAAAAACCATGGGAAAGAAACATTCCCCATGGTTTTCGACATAGAAAAAGGAAGCCAAATAGCTCCCTTTTCACACGTTTATTAAAAATGGGTGAAGAGATTTCTATCGTTCAATAGCTACTATGCAATTGTTAAAAAAGGACAGACGTATCCCGTTAACAACTACATCATGAAAAATCGCACGACAAAAATAGATATAATCTAAAAATTTGGCACGTGCAGCTAAAGAACGTTTCATCTCATTCACCTCTTTCGTACGGAATTTAATACTTACTTCTTTATTATACTTTCCCATTTCATGTTTGAATAGTCATTTTTCTGAAAATAATGAAGATAGACTAAACATTTCAATAAGTGACATCAAATCTTACAAAACTGTTATGTTCACGTAATGGAAAGCGATAGTACGAAAAGTTGCCTCCCTATACAATAAAGATGTAAACAAGAGAGACAACAAAAGGAGGAAACAATCATGATGAAAGAAATCGTAAAAGCAATCTTTGAGGTATTAGTGAACGGACAAGCAGTTGTAAAAGAACTAAACGAACTATAAAAAGGAGTGAAGGAATATGATGAACATGGTAAAAATGATTTTACACGCTCTAGTTGATGCAAAAGCAGTTAGCCAAGAATTAAACCAACAATAAAAAAGGGGTAAACGAATATGAAGAAAGCCATTATTGCAATCGCAAGTACAGCAATTGCCTTATACACAATAAAAAATAGAAAAAAGAAGCACATTAAAAATGACCTATATTATCCATACACATTATTAAAGAAAAAATAAAAGACAAGGTACCCTATCTTAATGAGGATATCTTGTCTTTTATTTTTCCTATCCCCTTTAAAGGATTTTCTTCTCCTTTTCCCGAATGTATTAAGCGGGATTTTTACACATATTTTAAAGGGGCATACATACAAATGGATACACAACAACTATACTTTTTAAACGATATCGGCAAACAAAAACCAGAAAGCATTCGGAATAGAAGCGCGGCATGTCCTTTTTGCGACAGAGAAAATTTAACGGATATTTTAGCAACTGAGGGATCAATTATTTGGCTAAAAAACAAATTCCCTACCTTACAAGATACATTTCAAACAGTGCTAATCGAAACAGATAATTGTGAAGACCATATTGCGACATATACAGAAGAACATATGAGATCACTAATTCGTTTTTCCATTAAACATTGGCTAGACTTACAGAAGAATGAAGAATTCACCTCTGTGATTTTATACAAAAATCATGGTCCATTCTCCGGTGGAAGTTTGCATCATGCACACATGCAAATTATCGGAATGAAATATGTAGACTATCTCGATAACGTAGAACAGGACAACTTCCAAGGAGTAATTGTACAAAAAAACGAACGCATTGAACTCAATATTTCAGATCGTCCTATTATCGGTTTTACTGAATTTAATATCATCATTGAAGATGTTGATTGCATAGAGGAACTGGCAAATTACATTCAGCAAACTGTACGTTACATACTGACAGATTTCCATAAAGGATGTAGTAGTTATAACTTATTTTTCTATTACTTCAATGGAAAAATCATTTGTAAAGTTGTTCCTAGGTTTGTCGTTTCACCGTTGTATGTAGGATATAAAATACCGCAAGTTTCTACAAAACTAGAAGAGGTGAAAATACAACTAGCGCAGTATTTCATGCGAGAAAAAGATGAATTTATTCATAAAAAAACAGAGTAGGTATAAAAAACCTACTCTTTTATTACGCCTTTATTACGATAGTACACATCCTCTAACCCGACATTATACTTCATATTATTATCCGTCCACTCTGGACCCAAATTACCTGGCCATCCAGATGTATTTGCTATATATTTTAATAACGCAAAATCAGTCAAACCTTTTTGCACCCCGCGCTTATATCCTTTCATTAAATGCGGCATTGCAATTTGTGCATTTGTACGCGGATCTTTCAACTCTTCATCAGTTAAATGATCTGGTGCAAGTCCACCACCACGGTGCAATTGAAACAATCCGAATGAAGTTCCGTTATCTCCAACACTTCTTGGATTTAACCGGCTTTCATGTTCGGCAATTGTAAGAGGTATCCATTCTGGAAGATTGACTTTCTTTGCTTCCTCTATAATAATTTGTTTCACCTTTTTTGCTTCTTCTGAATCAACATAGCTTGTCTCATTTACTAATTTGCCCATTCCTTCAGACTTTCCTTGGAAATATAAGTACACCCCAAGAACAACTAAAAATCCTACAAAGAATTTCTTCACTACCTCTACCTCTTTCTCCGCTGAAATTTGTCCCCTTTCAGCCTTCTTCCCTTTACAATTACCCACAACCTATCATTCTCTTACCCTTACATCATAGCAAAGAACTTTACATATTATCATCATGCTTTAGACCGATTTTGTGAAAAAACAGCTGGTAAATACGTGTAAAAATGTAACTTTCATAGACTGAAACTCTTTTTTTGTATATAATTGTAAACTGAATTCTAAATATAAACTAGGAGAATAATAATATGAAAAAATGGTTGCTACTCTTATTTAGTTTACTACTATTAATTCCCGTCCCTATTTCCGCACAAAAAAACGAAAATCCAAAAGTCCTTATTTTATACAGTTCGAACGATGATCAAATTACAAGTGATACCCAAATACTGAATACACAAGTAGGACATTTTACTAATGACATAACAATTAAAAACTTAAAACAGTTAGCTGAAATAACTGATAAATCTTCATATACACATGTTATTTACATAGGTGAAAAACAAGAAGAACTTTCTACTGAAACAAAAGGATTTCTAGAAAGTTTCCCAGGGTCACTACTAGTTTTAGGTCAAAATATAGAACAGTTATCCAATCGTTTTTCATTTATCACACTTAAAAATGAAGATATAAACTCTAATACAATTGAATATCCAACACGTAAACTAAAGAATACATTAGAGGAAGAACGATCCATTAAACACCTTGATACAAATGGAATAATTCTTGCCCATGCTTTAAAAGGAAAGAATACTTATCCATTAATTGTGCAACAAAATAATTCTTATTACGTTGCAACGCCACATCTCTTTGACTGGATGTCTCATTACGTCGGTGAAATGTTATTTTCTTACTTTGAACAAAAGCCAAAGACAAATAAAGTGGAGGCCTATTTACGTCTTGAGGACGTTCATCCAGCCGCAGATATAAATCAATTAAAAGAAATTGCTGCATTACTAAAAGAGAAAAAGATTCCTTATATGATTACTGTTATTCCTGTATATACAGATCCAGATACAGGTAAAACACTACATTTAAAAGATAAACCCGAACTAGTCGATCTTTTACGTTCTATGCAAGATGATGGTGCAGCAATTATTATGCATGGTTATACTCACCAATTTTATGATAGTGAAACTGGTGAAGGTTTTGAATTTTGGGACGTAAAAACAGACCAGCCAATCCGTCAACCGAAGCATGAAAAACCAAAAACAAAAGATGACTTTCCTAATATAGAAGCCTATAATACATATGTAAAAAAAGGGGAAGAATTTGAAGAAAAATATACGACTGATCATATTGAAAAAGGAATTCAAGAGCTTGTAGATGCCAAACTATATCCTGTCGCATTTGAAGCACCTCATTACACGATGTCTCAAAAAGGATATGAAATATTATCAAGGTACTTTTCAACTTATGTAGGACAACTACAGTTAAGTGATACAACTTGGAAATCCATGCACTCTCCAGCATACAGAAGTACACCATCATTTTTACATGGGATGAAATTAATGCCTGAAACAGTTGGTTTTATTGAAGAAGATAAGCCACACGCTATTGCTAAAATGAAAGAAAATGCTGTATCTGTTGCCAAATTATCCGATGGAGTTATTGGTGCATTCTATCATCCTTACTTAGGTGTGAAACCATTAAAAGAAGTATTAAAGGATCTAGAAAGCATTCCGAATATAGAATGGATTGATTTACAAAAAGAAACAAATGAAGTGAAAATGCAAGATATTCATATTACTACTAATAAAGACGGCATTCACGTTGAAAAACCAACAAGCGTAAGTGACGTAATGGACTATGTAAAACAATATGGATTCTTCCTTATACTTGGTTTCTTCATCATTGTCTTTCTACTGTTATTAAGACGTGCGAAAAAATTAGAATCCTAATACAAAACCACCAAGCAGAATGCTTGGTGGTTTTTTTATTTAAATCAAAATGTAGCATATTATGAATAAACCCTTTGATTATCAGCCCTCACCTAACTTCTCTGCTTTCACTAAATTTTGCGGTTTGGGTCTTACTGTCCGGCAAATAGCGGGATAAAATTGAATCGTATTTTCATATATCGTTTTCGCAACCTTCTCAACAGACATGTTTTTTATAACACTAATTTCCTTAAGTACCTCTCTAATCACTCTCGGATGCGTTATAACATCTTCTTGAAATTCCCACGGTCCATCTGTTTCTACCATCATATATTCAAGTGGATAATACGAAACGATTTTTCTAATTTTCTCCTTATGTAAAACATCTGGCGTGATAGAAATGTAATAACCGTTCCTCATCATCCGTTTCATTGTTGCTTCGCTTCCTTTAAACCAATGAAAATGTGCACGTGAAACTTTATATTTCTCCAGTAAATCACATACAATATCAGCATCTTCATACACTGCATGCAATATAATTGGCAAATCATATTTACTAGCTAGTTCAACAAACCGTTGTAACACTGATATATACGAATTGATAGCAATGTGCTCATCTTCTTTTCTTAAATAATACGGTAAGCCTACTTCACCAATCGCAACTATGTCCTCTACATGATCTTCAATTAATTTATAAATTTGCTCACATTCTTCTTTATGAATCTGTTGCTCTGGATGAAAACCTATCGCTGGATGTACAAAAGGATATTGCTTTGCTAAAGATAAAGTTTCTTTACATGATTGATAATTCATAGATACCGTAATAAGCCCCTTTATCTCTTTACTATTTTCCACATCTTTAAGTAATCTATTTTTCTCTTCATCTTTATATTGGTCAACATGTATATGACTATCAATCCATTTCATCTTTATGCCCCCATAAAAAAAACAAGAAAGGATCTCCCTTCTTGTTTTATCATCTATGTTATTTAACAATTAAGTTTGTTATGATATCAAATAATCCAATACATACTACGGCAACAGTAAAGTAGCTACAGAAATCTTTAATTGGAAACTTCACTACTTCTTCTTTACGCATCCCATTCTTCTCCCTTCTTACTATATCCCTAATTATTTTTATCTATTTGTATCTATTATGCAAAAAATATGACAAATTTACTATCGAATTAACTTACGTAAACCTTACAATGTTGTAAGGTTTATAAAAAGGGCCTCATCTACCTACAGATGAGGCTATTAAAAAGTAGTTGGTTTTTCATTCTTCATTCACATTACAAACAGAAAGTAATACAGTGAACTTTCTAATTACACTATATGAAATTCATTATCTTTTAACTATCGAATTACATTACAGAATGCTTACATGTTTGTAAGCTATGTGTAATGTAATTCGATAGTTTCTCTTACTAACATTTCGTACAATAAAGTTAGCAAGTAAGCCATATAAGAAGAACACTCACATAACCAAATTACATTACTAGTAGCTACTCTTCTTATGCCTTTCACTCATGCTACTATAATGTACCCCCTTCCCCTTTATATAATAAAAAGAGCCTTAGTCCCTATAGACTAAGGCTTTTTTAGTAACCTCAAAAATACCCCTACCTTGTATTTTTATTTTCGACAAAAAATAGGTGGGGGTATAATCCTCTATCTCGTCGCTAAAAGTTTACTCTTTGCATTAATAGGAATATTTACTGCTTCAATTTCTTCAATTGCCTCGCCATAACGTCCCTTTGCATACACCTTTAACGCTTCATCTCTCTTTAACATATGCTTAACGGTCTTCTTTATTTTTTGTTCTCTTCCACGTTCGTCAAATGCAATAAATTCATATTCATACCACTCATCACCAATATGCTGACCAATTGTATTCACAACCGTATAGTATTCTTTCGTCTTATAAAGTGGATTATATTTATCGATAACCGGTCCAAGTTTCGTAGGCAGTAACATTACTACTATCACTACCATCGCTATTAGAGTAGTGATCATTTTTTTCTTCATAATAAACATTCCTCCTCAGCAGGATATATATACATCCATTTTAAAAAGAAGGAATAAAATCTACTATTGAATCTCATTACATTACACTTACATTTTTGTAAGAATTAAAAAAAGTGAACGAATTTACTCGTTCACCTTTTAGCTCGCTTTAAAACCACCACCAAGTACATCACGTACATCATGGATAACAACGAAAGCATCTTCATCTACTCGACTAATAACTTGCTTTAACTTAACAAGCTCTTGTTTATTAATAACAACATATAAAACTTCTTTATTTTTACCAGTATATCCGCCGCGTCCTTCTAATACAGTGACACCGCGTGTCATGTTTTTCGTAATAGCCTCACGTATTAAGTCTGGTTGATTTGAAATGATTGTAACAGCCGTTTTTGTATCCATTCCTTCTACAATGAAATCAATCACTTTTGCTCCGATGAATACTGCAACAAGTGTGTACATCGCTTTTTCTTGCCCTATTATAAATACAGAACCAGCAATTACAACGATATCAATAATAAGTACGCCTTTACCAACACTCCAGCCTAAATATTGATTTGCTAACTGTGCTAAAATTGCCGATCCTCCTGATGTACCTCCAGCTTTGAACATACAGCCTAACCCGATACCTACAAACAAACCAGCAAATAAAGCTGCTAATAGCGTATCACTATTCACATGATACTCAATATGTTCTGTAACATATAAAAACAAGGATGTTTCTACAATCCCTAAAATTGTATAAACCATCGTTTTTTTATCAAAAAACTTATAACCAACAGCTAGTAAAACTGCATTTATAGCAAAGTTCACAACCCCTGGTGACCAATCAAATAAGTAGTACGTAACAACCGTTAAACCAATAATTCCACCTTCCGATAAACGGTTTGGAATTGCAAAGTAATTAATACCAATTGCGAATAATAATGAACCAATTGTAATTAGTGTTATTTCCTTTATACGTTGATTAACCATAGTTCATACCCTCCCCCCATTTGACATTGTATCACTATCTCCTAGAAGTTTAGAAGTTGTTTTTATTCCGCATTTTACCTCTTAAACCTTGAGATATTATGTTTAAACAAAGGGGTGATTAATTATTCATATTTGTTCTCACTGCACGGACAAATCGCTCCACATTCCCTTTCTGAATATGCTTAGCTCTAACCGTTTCATGATTACAAGTAAACTCAAAGTACGGATGACAATCTATGCTATCTATATGCAAATATGAGTACTCTTTAAATATTGAAGGGTAGTACGGAAATTTCCCGTAAAACAGGAGACGTCTAGTAGTGGCAACAAAAATCCCATGTTGATAACATAATGTGAAATTATCCTTCTCAAAGATCCCTACCACAAAGGCTAAAATCTTTTCGTCATCCTCTAGATACTTTTTCATACTTAATAAAAGTTCATTCATGCATATCCCTCCAAAATACTATTCTTGAAAAGAATCCATGGACTATTACAGACCGGTTTAACTCCTTTATAAATTATGAAACGCGTTTCCTGTCAAAGATATTTCAAAAAAATAATCCGTTATGCGATTATGTGCATAACGGATTAAAACTAAACGGTAGAGCGTTCCACAAGTTCATACGGAATTTCCACCTTTTCTTGTTTAGAACGTTCATCACTTGTTTGCCTATAAAACATTTCAAAGGCTTTTCTACCTATTTCATTTAAATTTTGATCAATAGTTGTAAGTTGTAACACTTGCGAAATAGGTTGGTTATCAAATCCAATAATCGCTAAGTCTTCAGGAACTTGAATACCTAATTTTTCAGCTTCTGTCATAACCCCAATTGCAACCTCATCTCCTGCTACTATTAATGCTTCAGGAAGATGCTGCATCCCCTTTAATTTATGAGCTACTTTCACACCATCTTCTAATGTAAAACATTCTGTGAAAATCCATTCTTCATTCACTTCTTCATCTATAGCTTGCAATTGCTGTTTATACACATCAAAACGCTTTTGACTACTCGGTCCTAATTTCCTTCCCGTGCAATAACCAATTTTTTTATAACCTTTCTCGATTAAATAATCCATCCCTAATTGAAAAGCGGCCGAATGATTCGTATATACACTTGAGATATTCGAAATATCATTATCTTCACAAGCAACAATTGCCCCATAGGAAGCATACGGCTCTATCGTTTCCCAATCATTTGCACGAGAACAAATTATAAGACCATCTAACTGTTTTGTTTTTAACATATGTAAACTTTTCAGTTCTTCTTTTTTATTATAATTCGTTTGGCAAAGTAGTACTCTGTAATTATGAGCTAACGCTACCTCCATCATCCCGCCCACCATCGCATCAAAACATGGATGATTAATATACGGTAAAATTACACCAACGATATTCGTTTTCCCTTTTGATAAATGAACGGCATTTGCGTTTTGTGAGTAATTCAATTTCTCAACTATCTCTATAACCGCTTTCCTTTTTTCTTCACTTACATACGGATGATCGTTCAATACTCTCGAAACAGTTGTAACTGAAACTCCCGCCATCTTTGCAATATCTTTAATATTAGCCATACACTCACCTCTACTCTTAAATTAATAAATTCCATGAACATATGTCAAACCTTCTCATCATTACACCTTCATTCGTTTTTCTTACAAAAGTGTAATTTTCCTGTAAGCTAATTCGATAGTTACTCCCTTCTTTTTTTCATACAATTAAGTCAGAAACAGGGCAACAATTATTCGAAAAGGAGCGGATTTATATGATGAACAAAATGAAATCAAACAATTTTTTAAATACAATGGGCATGGTATTTTCCGCTCTTATCGACGCAAAAGCTGTTGCTTCTACATTAAACAAGTAAGGAGAATGTATGATGAATAACATCACTTTCAACAAATTAGATTTCTTAGGACTAGCTAGTGGCTCGATTCTTCTTACTACTTTTATTTACGCCGCTACGCTTGTATAACTTTGTGTCCCCTTTCCCTTTATTTATAAATAGCAATAGAAAAGACGACCGTCTATGCCCGGTCGTCTTTTCTTATTTTTGATTTGATTGCAAAGTTTCCTTTAGCTCCTCAAACTTCTCATTTAATTGATCTGTCATCATTTTCATCGCTGTTTTTCGATCTATTTGTTCTTCAGCATCAATTTGAATTGGATCTCCAAAAATTAATTGCGCCTTTTTCCCTTTTATTAATTCTTTTACACTTGATGGGCCAATATAAGCTGCCGGTACTAACGGAACATTAGAACGCAGCGCAATCGTAACAGCCCCAGCTTTTAATGAAACGTCTTCTGTTGACCTCGTTCCACTTGGGAAAATCCCTACTACTTTACCTTCTTTTAATAGGCGTGATGGAATTTTAAGTGTACTCGGCCCTGGATTCGCACGATCTACAGGGAATGCATTCACATTTTTAAAGAACCAATTTTTGAATTTCCCTTCAAATAATTCTTTTTTTGCCATGTAATGAATTTGGGTCGGATACATCCCTGTAGCTAACATTAATACATCCATAAAACTTGTATGTGTACACGCAACAACATACGGGCCACCTTCTGGTAACTTTTCTCTTCCTTGCACTTCTACTTTCCCAGCTGTTTTAAATATATATTTCAACAAAAATGTAATTGGTTTATACATTTGTTTCGTTCCTTTCTGAACATCCGGATTATAATCATTTTCTTACAACAATTATAACACTAAGTTTTAGGAGTTGGTAATAATTTTAAGTATTAATTGTTACATTTCAATTCTTACAAAAGTGTAATTCTCTTGTAAGCTAATTCGATAGTTACTTCTTGCGATATTTCATACAATTAAGTCAGAAAGAAACAACGCTTATTCGAAAAGGAGCGGATTAATATGATGAACAAGATGAAAACGAACAATTTTTTAAATACAGTGGGCATGATATTTTCCGCTCTAATCGATGCTAAAGCTGTTGCTTCTACATTAAACAAGTAAGGAGAATGCATGATGAGTAATATCACTTTTAACAAATTAGATTTTTTAGGATTAGCTAGCGGCTCAATTCTTCTTACTGCTTTCATTTACGCTGCTACGCTTGTATAAATTAGTGTCCCCTTTCCCCTTTATATAGAAAAAGACGACCGTCTATGCCCGGTCGTCTTTTTAAATGTTTCTTTCTTTTAACTCTTTTAAAAGCTGTATCATTTCAGCTTGTTGTTTTATCTTCTTACGACCATTTCGGTTAATTGCTGCAAGCTCACAAGCAACTCCGACAGCAAAGAAAAACAATAAACTTTCTAACATATGAAATCCTCCAATTGCCTATTAAACAGCTTGGCGTAATTGCTCTTCTTGTAAAACCTTCTTATTTATATTTTCTTCTTTTCTCTGACAAACGTTATTGCGAATAAGCGCTACAATAACAAGTAAAGTTCCTAGAATATCAAACATTGTTATTTGATATCCTTGCATCATCATAATCATTAAAGTCGTAATAGGCACAAAGTTAATAAATAAAATCCCATTAATCGATGATAAAATCTTCACACCGTAATTCCACGCGAGTAATGCTACAATTCCCGGTAATGTCATCATAAACAATAAATCATATTTCACGATAGAAATCGTTCCCATACTCGGAATCGATACATATCCAAGCGATGTAATGATTACAGTTATAATTCCTGTAACAGTCGTACCGAATACACAAGTCAACGTAGAATAACGTAATGTCGACCAATCGCTACACGTTTGACCACCCATCGTATAAATAACCCAACCTACAACTCCTACAAATATACATGCTAGTGAAAACATGTTATCTTTCAACGTTAAAAAGAAACTCATATCGCCCTTTGTAATAACAAATACAGCTCCTATAAAAGCAATAATCATGCTCGTTATCATATATTTTTTCGGTTTCACACTCTTATATCCCCATAGAATACAAATAGAAATCATCGGCATCAGTGCTTCCATAATGGAGGCTACCATGACGCCTGATTTCCCCATCAACATTTGACCTAAAAATATAAGTACATTATATACGGTAAACGCCATCGTTCCGAAAAAGACTAGTAACTTTCCTCTTCCCTCTAAGCGAAATGCCTGTTTTCCTTCTTTCATTAACAACAATACAATCAGTACGATCGCCACCGCTCCATAGCGAATAAGCGAAAAATAAAATGGATCTATGTATTCTAACGCATGATCAGCAACTGGAAACATCGCTCCCCATGACATACTTGCAACTAAGCATGCGAAAGCCCCTATTATCATTTGACCTTTTCTCACTACAATCCCTCACTTCCTTCTATTTGCACAAAGAGAATTGTAAAAGAAAAAATATATCACGTAAAATGATTCAAAATGATGTTAACTATCATTTATAATGATAGTTAACATCAAGGAGGATCGTATTATGGAATTAAGAGACTTACAAATCTTCCAGAGCGTTGCCGACCAAGGCAGTGTAAGCGGCGCAGCAAAGGAATTAAATTACGTACAATCAAATGTAACTACACGTATTAAACAACTAGAAAACGAGCTAAAAACACCTCTCTTTTATCGTCATAAACGGGGCATGACTTTAACAGCTGAAGGAAGAAAAATGCTCGTTTATGTTAATAAAATTTTGCAAGATGTTGATGAGCTAAAACAAGTATTTTTAGATAGCGAAACACCCTCTGGCATATTAAAAATCGGTACTGTTGAAACAGTAAGTACATTACCTACCATTTTATCTTCTTACTATAAACACTATCCGAATGTCGATTTATCATTACAAGCAGGTCTAACAGAAGAATTAATTAGAGAAGTACTTGATCACCAATTAGATGGCGCCTTTATATCAGGTCCTATTAAACATCCACTAATTGAACAATACGATGTTAGTACAGAAAAATTAATGCTGATAACACAAAGTAAAGCTTTCCATATAGAAGAATTTACAACAACACCTCTACTCGTTTTTAACCAAGGATGTGGATACCGTTCCAAACTAGAACGATGGCTAAAAGATGAAGGTTTGTTACCAAAAAGAATTATGGAATTTAATATATTAGAGACAATATTAAATAGTGTCGCGCTTGGCCTTGGAATTACTCTCGTACCACAGTCTGCCGTCCACCATCTTTCTAAAGCTGGTAAGGTACATTGTCATGCAATCCCTAAAAAATACGGTAGTATTTCGACGGTTTTCATACGCCGTAAAGATAGCTATATGACGAATTCAATGCGTAGCTTTTTAAAAACAATTGAAGAGCATCATCATATCAATATGCTGTAAAAGACATTCTTACATGAATGTCTTTTTTTCTTACAAAAGTGTAAGTCTCCCGTAAGCTAATTCGATAGTTGCGGACGATCATATTTCCTATAATTAAGACATAAAGCAGGGCAACAACAAGTCGAAAAGGAGCGGATACGCATGATGAACAAAATGAAGTCAAACAAATTCTTAAATACAATGGGCATGGTGCTATCCGCACTTGTCGATGCAAAAGCTGTTGCAACTACATTAAACAAATAAGGAGAGATTATAATGAACAACATTACATTTAACAAATCAGACTTTATCGGACTTGCAAGTGGAGCTACTCTTCTTACAGCTTTCATTTACACACTTGCTCAAGGTCTTGTTTAACACTTTGTTTCCCCAAACCCCTTTATATATAGAAAAAGCTGCTCGTCTTATAGACAAGCAGCTTTTTAGTTTGTCCCGCTTTAATGGGCAGTAAGACCCCCACCTCAAAATTGAGCGAAAGCAAAGAAGTTAGGTGGGGGATGAAAAAAACCCCCACTGATTAAGTTTCACCTTATTTCATATATAATCTGACCTGTGTTCGTCATATCGTATCCGTCAATCGCATTTAATTCATTATGAAATTCTTCCGACTGCAGAATGTCTTTCACAACTTCGATCAGCTCTTCATTTTCTTTATTCTTCAAAATCACTAAATCATACTGTTCTTTCATGATTGGAATAAAGTCTACATTTACAATTTGCGAAAACTTTTCTGATCCTACTCCCACATCAGCTTTTCCATTCGCGACTTGCGTGGCAACACCAAGATGATTCGATTCTTCCCATTCATATCCACTAATATGTTCTTTATTTAAATTTTGAATGCGCAATTGTTCATCGACTAACACCCTAATACCAGAGCCTTTTTCTCGATTTACAAATCGTATAGATGACTGAGATAAATCAGCCCATGTTTTTATATTTTTAGGATTCCCCTTTTGCACATAAAACCCAACGTTCCTCGCTAATAAATTAATCATAATACATGGCTGTCCTACTAAAATGCGTTTTACATAAGGAACATTATATGTACCCGTTTCCCCATCAAACAAATGCAAACTAACGATACTTCCTTCTCCTTGATACATTTTTACTAGACTCGTTAAACTACCTTGATATGCCCTTAATATAGTTGAACTTGGCAGGCGATTTTCTATACGCTTTGCCAACATATCTAACGTTAGTTCTTGTCCGCTAATAATACATGTATTCGAGATACTATTACTGTCATTCTTTACAGGAGTAACCTGTATCTTACCTGTTTTCATTTTCTTAATATATTGTTCTAAATCTGCTGCATCAATGCGCATCTGTCTACCAATTCTATAAGAAGGCAGTTCTCCTTTTTTAATTAAATCGTATACTGTTAATTTTGATACTTTTAATCGCTTCGCTACTTCTTCCGTTGTGTAGGAATGATGATCCATAGACGATTCCTCACTTTCTTCTTTCATTGTAACAAAGAAAAGAATATTTCTCCTATATTTTAAGAGCAACTGCATCGTTCAAATTATATCCAATTATAACTATTTATATCTAGTTATAATTAGTTATAATTAATTATATCGAAACGAAAGGGGATTTTTTATGAACAAGTTTACATTACGATCCATCGGGGCACTTATACTTTCTTTTCTTCTTATACTTAGCGTTGCATGTACAAGCGGAGATAAGAAAGAGAAATCAACTGCTAAAGAAGGAAAAACAGTAGAACTTACTATATCAGCTGCTGCAAGCTTACAAGATGCACTAAAAGAAATTGAAACAAAATATAAAGAAAAAGAACCTACTATTAAACTTTCTTTTAACTTCGGTGCTTCTGGTGCACTTCAACAACAAATTGAACAAGGTGCACCTGCTGATTTATTCTTCTCAGCAGCCGAAGATAAATTCCAAACTCTTGTTAAAAAAGGATTCATTACTGAAAAGGAAGGGAAAAATCTTCTCGGAAATGAACTTGTTCTAGTCGTTCCAAAAGATAGTTCTCTTACAAAAATTCAAGATTTAAAAGATGGAAAAATTAAGAAAATCGCACTTGGTACACCTGAATCAGTGCCTGCGGGAAAATATGCAAAGGCCTCTCTCACACACGAAAATCTATGGAATGACATTCAAAATAAAATCGTATTTACAAAAGATGTTCGCCAAGTGTTAACATATGTAGAAACAGGTAATGTCGATGCTGGTATTGTATACAAAACAGATGCTCTTATTTCAAACAAAATAAAGATTGGCGAGACAGCGGCAGCTACTTCTCATGAGCCTATCCACTATCCATTAGGTGTTATTAAGGAATCTAAGCATAAGAAAGAGGCGACTTCATTTTATGAATATTTGCAGTCAAAAGATGCACAATCTATCTTTAAAAAATATGGATTTACAGTCCTATCATAATTGCCATGAGCTTTGATGCTATTTTGTCACCAATCTTTCTATCTTTACGAGTAGCTGCATGCGCCACCATTATCGTTGCGATTTTAGGGACGATTATCGGACGAGCGCTAGCACGCTCCTCATTGCGATATAAAGTTATATTAGAAACAATTTTCTTATTACCAATGGTACTTCCACCAACTGTAATTGGCTTTTTTCTCATTATCATTTTTGGGAATAATAGTCCCATTGGAATGTGGATAGAATCCTTGTTTCAGCAGTCTATTATGTTCACATCTACTGCTGCGATCATTGCTTCTACAGTTGTAGCATTTCCGCTTATGTACCAATCAGCAAAAACAGGATTTTCTATCGCGAATGTACAAATTGAAGACAGTGCTCGTGACCTTGGTGCAAGTGAATATCAAGTTTTTCTACACGTCACACTTCCACTTGCATTTCCTGCCTTACTAAGCGGAATGATTTTGAGCTTTGTTCGTGCTCTCGGTGAGTTTGGTGCTACACTCATGTTTGCTGGGAACATTCCTGGTAAAACACAGACTATCCCAACTGCAATTTACATGGCGATCGATGCAAGTAATATGCAGCTCGCCTGGACACTTGTAGTTATCACTATCAGTTTGTCACTCCTATTTCTGCTATGTATTCAGCTTATCAATAAAAGAATTACCAACTCTTAAAGCAGCTTTTTTCGAAGCTGCTTATTTATTTCTTAGGAAATAAAATATACCCTCGGGAAATAACTGAATTTTACCTCTTATTAAAATATACATTTTATTTGAATTCACTTTCTAAAATAGGCAATTTCCTGTTATTATATGGAGGTGTTTCAAAAAATGAAGAAATGAAAACGCATTTATATCGTAAATTCTTCATCCTGTTTTAGCGATCGGTAATCTTCTACTCTATTAGTGGGGCATTACCGATCGTTAGAACGATATGTAATTATATTGGTATAGGAAATCGAAGGGAGTCTTGTAATGGACATTTTATTAGCGCTTCTTCCTGCAATTGCATGGGGAAACATCTTATTAGTAAGCGTAAAAATGGGCGGTGGTGCATATAGCCAAACGGTAGGTATGACAATCGGTGCTCTATTCTTCGCAACAATTATGTATGTATTTACTCAACCAGCTTTAACAATGACAATCTTGATTGTTGGTTTTATTTCAGGTTTATTCTGGGCTTTAGGACAAGTAAACCAATTAAAAACAGTTGAAAAACTAGGTGTTTCAACTACTGTAACAATTTCTACTGGTATGCAACTTGTTGCAACTTCTATCTTTGGGGTTATCGCTTTCCGCGAGTGGACTACTACTACAACGATCATTCTGGGAACGATTGCAATCCTATTAATCGTAGTTGGTGTTGTATTCACATCATTAGATGATAAAGAAAATGCTCAGCCACCAGGACAATTGAAAAAAGGACTTCTTACTTTAATTGTTTCTACTTTCGGCTATCTTGTATATGTAATTATTATTCGTTGGTATAACATCGATGGTTGGTCTGCTATTTTACCACAAGCAGTTGGTATGTTTGTTGGGGCGGTTGTACTGACATCTAAACATAAACCATTTAACAAATATGCAATCCGTAATGCTTTATCTGGTTTACTATGGGGAACTGGAAACTTATTCTTACTTCTTTCATTACCACGTGTTGGAGTAGCAACAAGCTTCCCATTATCTCAAACTGGAATCGTTATCTCAACATTCGGTGCGATTGTCTTCTTAGGTGAAAAGAAAACAAAACGCCAATTGATCTTTATTGCACTAGGTAGTGTTTTAATTATCGGCGGCGCTGTATTGTTAGGTATGACAAAAGCATAAACTTATAATCTATTAATCCCTGAAGCAATTGTGCTTCAGGGATTTTTTATTACAACTATTTTTTAAGTATAATAATTTTTATAACCTTATTTATATTAACCCTCCTCCCTACGTTTTTATCCTTTTCACAATAAGCCTTTTCTTTTTACAAAATTCTCTTAAAAATGGTATCGTTTTTTATAACATATCTCCACTAGAAAGGAATAGAGGATATGCTAACTAAACATCGAATTCTATTTATTGGTGCTGGTCGTATGGCAGAAGCTATATTTTCCGGATTACTTAAAACAAGCAAAGAATACATCGAAGAAATTATCGTTTCTAACCGAAGCAACGTAGAAAAGCTAAAGCAATTACAAGCGCGATATAATGTGTCTACTACAACAGATTGGAAGCAGCATGTTACATCTGTTGATACGATTGTTTTAGCAATGCCGCCTTCTGCACATGAAGAATTATTAGCAGAATTATCTCCTTTACTATCGAATCAACTTGTCGTAACGGTAGCCGCTGGCATTGGCCCATCTTATTTAGAAGAAAGACTTCCCATTGGGACACCTGTTGCTTGGATTATGCCAAATACAGCTGCTGAAATTGGAAAGTCTATCTCCTTATATACAATGGGACAATCAGTAAACGAGATGCATCAGGAAACCTTACAACTGCTTTTAAGAGGAATTGGAACTTCGCAACTTTGTACCGAGGAAGAAGTTCATCAGCTTACTGCAGTTACTGGAAGTGCACCAGCCTTCCTTTATTACTTTGCTGAAAGCTTAATTGAAGCAACAAAAAGTTATGGAGTCGATGAAGCAACCGCAAAACACCTTGTCATTCAAATGATTTCCGGCTCTGCTTCTATGCTTGAACAAACGCAAGATCCAGCTAACCTCCGCGAACAAGTAACAACACCCGGTGGTTCCACAGCTGAAGGTCTCAAAGCTTTATATGAATATAATTTTTCAGAGGCAATTCAAAAAGCAGTAGAAGCAACAAACAAAAAAGCTAGGGGGAAATAATATGAATTTAACAAGTTTAAAAGACTATACAACATTACATAATGGTGTAAAAATGCCTTGGTTCGGTTTAGGTGTTTTTAAAGTAGAAGATGGTTCAGAAGTAATTGAATCTGTAAAAGCAGCAATTAAAAATGGCTACCGCAGCATCGATACTGCGGCAATCTATCAAAACGAAGAAGGCGTTGGACAAGCTATCCGTGAATCAGGTGTTTCACGTGAAGAATTATTTATTACATCAAAAGTATGGAATAGCGATCAAGGATATGAAACAACACTTCAAGCATTTGAAACTACATTAGAAAAACTAGGTCTAGAATATTTAGACTTATATTTAGTACATTGGCCTGTAAAAGGGAAATATACTGAATCATGGAAAGCGTTAGAAAAGCTTTATAAAGACGGCCGTGTTCGTGCTATCGGTGTGAGTAATTTTCATATTCACCACTTACAAGACGTATTTGAAATTGCTGAAATTAAGCCAATGGTCAACCAAGTGGAATACCACCCACGTTTAGCACAAGAAGCATTACATGCTTTCTGTAAAGAACATAACATCCAGCTTGAAGCTTGGTCACCATTAATGCAAGGTCAGCTATTAGATAACCCAACATTACAAGACATTGCGACAAAATATAATAAATCAACTGCACAAATTATTTTACGCTGGGATCTACAAAACGAAGTTGTAACAATCCCTAAATCTATCAAAGAACATCGCATTATTGAAAATGCAAATATATTCGATTTTGAATTAAGTGCGGATGACATGAAAGCAATTCAAACTCTAAACGAAGAGCGTCGCGTTGGTCCAGATCCAGATAACTTTAACTTCTAAGAGAAAAACCACTGCCATATGCAGTGGTTTTTTCGTTAAATAAAACTGAAAATTTAAACTATATTCATTTGGTTGACACTTCATTATCCAAGGTGTAAGATTTTGAATTATCAAAGAAACACAAAAATTAATAAAGTTTATTCGTTTACTCATTGTATCAAGAGAGGTGGAGGGACTGGCCCTTTGAAACCTCGGCAACAGGTTCATTTTGAATACTGTGCCACTTCCTGCAAGCTTTATGCTTGAAAGATAGAATGAGGGACTTCGTTTATATACGGGTGCATAACTTGTACGTAAAAATCCCTCTTTCTCAATATGAAAAGAGGGATTTTTTATTTTTCATTTCCCTCATCATCATCCAAACTTAATTATTTAGGAGGAAAATCAAATGAAAAAGAAGTTTGTACCCGGTATTGCATCAGTTGTAGGAGTAAGTATTTTATTAACTGGTTGCGGTAGTTATAAAAACGAAGCAAGCGGAGCAAATGCAAAAGATGAGGCGCCTAGTAAGCAGGTTCTAAACTTATCTTCACCCACTGAAATACGAACAATGGATACAGCTCGGGCTACAGATACTGATTCTGGTCAAGTAATGAGAAACGTATTTGAAGGTTTGTATAATCTTGGTGAAGGTAACAAACCTGTTCCTGGTGTTGCAAAATCTCATGAAGTAAGTGGTGATAAGACGAAATACACATTCCACCTGCGAGATTCAAAATGGTCAAACGGCACTCCCGTTACAGCGAAAGACTTTGTCTTCGCTTGGCAAAGAGCAGTTGATCCAGCAACAGCCTCTGAATATGCATTTCTATTCTTTGATATTAAAAATGCAACAAAAATTAACAACAAAGAACTTCCAGCCGATCAACTTGGTGTAAAAGCAATTGATGACCATACGTTTGAGGTAGAATTAGAACGTCCTGTTCCGTACTTTATTAGCTTAACAGCGTTCCCAACATTTCTACCAATTAACGAGGAATTCTTTAAAGCACAAGGTGATAAGTATGCTTTAGAAGACAATACAATCTTGTACAACGGAGCTTTTACACTAAGCGATTGGAAGCACGAGCAAAGCTTTAAATTCAAGAAAAATCCTACCTATTGGGATAAAGATACTGTCAAACTAGAAGAAATCAATTTTAACGTCGTAAAAGAAAAATCTACAGAAGTAAATTTATTCGAATCAAAACAATTAGACCGTATAAAACTAACATCTGACTTCGTTGATAAATATAAAAAAGATGCCAACTTTAAAGAACGTCCGAACGTAGGGGTACAGTTTCTACGTATGAATCAACAAAATAAAGTACTTCAAAACGTTTCTGCACGCCAAGCAATCGATCAAACAATCGATCGAAAATCCTTTGTAAATACACTATTAAATGACGGCTCTACACCAACCTCTAGTCTCGTTCCGAAAAACTTTGCAAAAGGACCTGACGGAACAGACTTCCGTACTGCAAATGGTGATTTAACAAAGGTTGATACAAAATCTGCACAAGAATTATGGAAAAAAGCGAAACAAGAGCTTGGATCTGAAAAAATAACGTTAGAACTATTAACAAGTGACGGTGACCTTGAGAAGAAAACTGGTGAATTCTTAAAAGGGCAACTAGAAAAGAATTTAGATGGCTTAACAGTGACGATAAAACCGCAACCACGTAAACAACAAGTTTCACTTTTATTAAAAGGTGACTACGAAATTGGAATTGACGGCTGGAGCCCTGACTTTGCGGATCCAATTACATTCCTTGAACTATTTACAACAAATAACCCTTACAACTTAGATCATTACTCTAATAAGGAGTTCGATGAAACAATAGCAAAAGTGAAAACAACTTTAGCCGGTGATGAAAAAGCTCGCTGGGAAGCATTACTAGCATCCGAGAAAATCTTATTTAAAGACTCTGTTATCGCTCCTCTTTATCAAAAAGGCGAATCTTATTTAGAACGTTCTTATGTGAAAGGAATTGTGCAAGTAGACTTTGCAGGGCAATTAAACTTCAAGTGGGCAAAAATTGAAAAATAAAGTGAAACATTAATCATTGGGACTTTATCGGTATCCCACAAATAGCGGAATAAAAGGCAACTTTATTTAAAATTTCTCCCCCCATACCAATTATTTTTTTAGAAAAACATATGAAAAGTAGGTTCCCGAACATGAGGGAATCTGCTTTTTTAATATATTATTCCAAGAAATTAACGATCTATTTTTATTATTGACATATAGTTCTTCTTAGTGTTAATATTCTAAACAATCAAAGAAACGAAATATTTAACCATCAAAATATAATGTCTCCTACGCTGAAACATATAACGATAGATTATAGTTCAGCATGTATATACATATAGAGCACCTGATCACCTACATGCACATATCTATAATAGGTTTTCTCTTTTTCTATACTTACACTTCAAGACACGGACATTATGACGTTACGAACAACACATTTAGGGAGGAACGAACAATGAAGAAAAAAGTTGTACCTGTTGTTGCATCTGTTTTAGGGGCAAGTCTATTACTAACTGCTTGCGGAGGAAATAAAGATAGCGCAAGTGGAGCGAAAGCAAATGATAAAGCACCTGATAAACAGGCAATTAACTTATCATTTGCTTCAGAAATTCCAACAATGGATGTTGCAAAAGCGACGGACGGGGAATCCATGAACGTAATGCGCAATGTTTTTGAAGGTTTATATGCAATGGGAGAAGATAATAAACCGATTCCAGGTGTTGCTGAGTCAGTTGATGTTAGTCCTGATAAAACAAAGTATACATTCCATCTGCGTGATTCAAAATGGTCAAACGGTACTCCTGTTACAGCAAAGGACTTCGTCTTCGCTTGGCAACGTGCCGTAAATCCTGATACAGCAGCTGAATATGCGTTCTTATTCTTCGATATACAGAATGCGAAACAAATAAGCCAGAAACAATTGCCAATTGATCAACTAGGGGTCAAAGCTCTTGATGATAAAACGTTAGAAGTACAACTAGACCGTCCTGTTCCCTACTTCTTAAGCTTAACGACATTCTCAACATTCTTACCAATTAACGAAGAGTACTTAAAATCTCAAGGAAATAAATACGGTTTAGAAACAAATCATTTAATTTACAACGGTGCTTTCACATTAGATAACTGGAAACACGAGCAAAGCTTCCAATTGAAGAAAAACCCTAACTATTGGGATGCTAAAACTGTAAAATTAGAAGAAATCAACTTCAATGTCGTGAAAGATAAGTCTACAGAAGTTAACTTATATGATTCAGGACAAATTGATCGTGTCGCTTTAACTGCGGAGTTTGTTGATAAATATAAGGGTGATCCAAACTTCAAAGACCGCGCTGAAGTTGGCATTCAATTCTTACGACTAAATCAAAAAAATGAAACGTTAAAAAATCAACATGCACGCCTTGCTATTAACGGAGCAATGAATAAAAAAGCATACGTAGAAACAATTTTAAATAACGGTGCTGTTCCAGCTGAAGGAATGGTTCCTGTGAAATTCGCAAAGAGTCCAGAAGGCACTGACTTCCGTAAAGAAAATGGAAACCTAGTCAAAGATGATGTGAAAACAGCGAAAGAAAACTGGAAAAAAGCGAAACAAGAACTTGGTACTGACAAAGTAACAATCGAACTATTAACAAGTGATAATGCTTTAGCTAAAAAGACTGGGGAATATTTAAAGGGTGAACTAGAAAAGAATCTAGATGGATTAACAGTGACATTAAAACCACAACCACGTAAACAACAGCTGAAACTACTATTAAGTGGTGATTATGAAATCGGTATTGATGGCTGGGGCCCTGACTTCGCTGATCCAATTACATTCTTAGATTTATTTACAACAGATAGTGCTTATAACTTCGATAAATACTCTAACAAAGAGTACGATGAGCTCATTCATAAAGTGAAAACAGATTTAGCTGGCGATGAAAAGGCACGCTTTGAAGCAATGAAGCAAGCTGAAAAAATCCTATTACAAGACGGCGCTGTTGCTCCTTTATACCAACAAGGTCGCTCTTACTTACAACGCTCTTTCATTAAAGGACTTGTAACAACTGACTTCGGCGGTGAATTTAACTACAAGTGGACAGAAGTTGCAAAATAATAAAGTAAAAAGGTATCCAATCGAAGGATACCTTTTTTACTTTATACTTCTTTAACTACAAAGCTTCTTCCCTTTACTATTCCTTTTATAGATACAGTAATCACTGCTACCAATTGCGTAACTAATATAATGACTAATAATGAAATAATATTTTTCTCTAGACTAACTCCCCCAAATATTATTGTATAATAGCCATTTGCTGCATATGTTGCGGGAAATAATTCGCCGATTGTTTGATATGTTTTAGAAAGCATTTTATGCGGTACAATTACACCCGAATTTACGAGTTGTAACGATAGTGAAATTATATTAAAGATCATACCTGCATTTCCGAAAACAGCTATGAACATTTGTGTTAATGAAAGAAAGGAGAAGAAGACTATTTTCAATAATCCTCTTCCCCATCTTTTTGCATCGAACTAAAACTCATCATAAATATAAACATAAACATCAAATATGTTCGCCACGTCAAAGAAGGTACATGTCCTGACCAAAGATAGCTAATTAAATAATTAATCCCCATAATGCAAGACGATATTACTAAACTAACACTTATTAGTTTTACATATTTGAGCATATCTTTTCTCCTTATTTTTTATCTTTCTACTTCTTCAAATTGCAGATTCACTGGCTCTTCTAAGAGTGTTTCATAAAAATTTTCTGCCAAATCTGTTGAAGGAATTTTTTCATCTACTTCATCAAATCGAATACTATCTAGCCATACACAACCTTCCCCTGATAATAAAACACCGAATGCAATACCAAGCGCTCCTTCTTTTATATCTAATACAACCGAGTACGATTGCCAGTTATTCGTATTTTTAATTGGGCGATTTTGCATGTTATCCATAGCGAGCGGTTCTGTATCTTTTCCGTCTACTCGCATCCATAACCCTGCCCAATCTCTTACGTTCTCACTCTTAACAAATGCTGTAAAACGTAATCTTTTACCTACATATTTATCGGCCCGGAAGATTTGCATTAATGTTGAAAATCCTCCATGCGTAACATTCTCTTTTGCTTTTATGTATGCAGATACTTTTCCTTGATGAACAACTTCATAATCTAACCCCATCTCATATTCAGCAGGATGACTTCCACTTAATACCCATCCTTTCGGTATACCTTTTTGCATTGAAACACCCTCTCTTTCTATATAAAATGACTGGAAATACTTTCGATATTTCTTCGGTGGCAATTGAAACATTCTTTTAAAAGCTCTCGTAAATGCCTCTTGTGAGGAAAAACCGTATTGCACTGCGATATCAATAACAGCTCTCTCAGTTGACACTAAAACTTGCGCAGCATGAGTTAACCTTCTCTTTCGAATATAATCCGTTACACTCATCCCAATATACCTTTGAAAAATACGATGAAAATGGTACATCGATACTGCACTGTGAGATGCCACTCTTTCTGTTGTAAGCTCCTCATGTAGGTGATCCTCTATATATTCAATTGCCTGTTTTATCATCTCTTTATATTCTTCATGCATGTTAGTACCTCCTCACAACTTCAATTTACCATATACATACAAATCATTTTTGATTTAAATTGCGGATTATCCCTTGTGGCTATAGGATAATAATTTATTTTCAGCTCATACATAATTACATGATTTTGGGAAAAACTTGTATAGAACGAATTTACATAAGGAGGAATTTATAATGAGAATTTTACTATCAGTTTTATTAGCGCTTATGCTAGTACCTGTATTAACAGGATGTAAAGCTCCTGCAAAAGAAGATACAACTTCTAATAAGAAAACTACTGAAGAAGCAAAAAATGAAGCTCCTGCTGATTTAAAACTTAACTTCAATGAATTTAGTTTAGATGCAGACTATCAAGATACGAAGAAAGACTACGAAGCTGATTATAAGAATGTAGCAGCTGATAAGAAAATGGAAGCAAAACTTGAAGACCACAAATCAAATGCAAAGTTTACAGGTGATGAGGCTATTACAAAATTAAGCCCACTTCTACAAGAATTAAAATTTGATAAAGATACGCCTGACCAAGAAGTAATCGATCAAGTAGTAAATGTGTTCAAACTTGATAAAGACTACCAAAAGTTTGATTTAGAAGTTGTCTTCTCTGATGGAACGAAAAAAGAATATAAAAGAGAAATAAAGTAAAACTTTAATCAGTGGGGGTTTTCTTCATCCCCACTGATTATTAGTTGAACCAATTGGACTTTAATGGGCAGCCCGATCCCCACCTAAACTCTTTGCTTTTGCTGCATTTTGAGGTGGGGATCTTCCTGCCCATTAAAGCGGGATAAAATAAAGAAGTAGGCGGTTGCCTACTTCTTTATTTTTGCATATCTTAAATCCGGTTTAGATCCAACATAATATTGAAGTCCAGATACCGTTTGTTTCTGTAAATAAGAATCCGACGGGAATATAATTGGGATTAATGGTGAATCTGTAAACATAATATCTTCGGCTTTATGCAGTAAGTCAAAGCGCTTATCTTCATTTTGTTCCACTTCTGCTTCTTTCACTAAAGCGTCAAATTCTTTATTATGCCATTTTGCATAGTTGTTTGGACCATCACCTGCATATAAATCTAGTTTAGTAATTGGGTCTAATAAAGAACCGCCCCATCCCATATAAGCTAATTGGAAATCACTTTGCTTATATGTATCGATGTAACTCTTCCACTCTTTATTTTCTAACTTAATATCTACACCAAGATTTTTCTTAAACATTTCCTGCATTGCTTCTGCTACTTTTTTATGCTGTGTATCTGTAGTGAATTTTAATGTTACTTCAGGTAATGTAGACCATCCTTGTTCTTTCATACCTTCTTCTAGTAATTTTTTCGCTTCTGCTGGATCAAATTTAACATAATCACCTTTTTCTTTACGAAAATCACGACCACCTTGTGTTTTTGCTCCTTCTGGTACGAATGCATATGCTTCTTGCGCATTATTCTTATACAGTTTTTCAACGATAAATTTACGATCAACTGCTAATGAAAATGCTTTACGTACTTTCGCATTTGTAAATGGCTCTTTTTCTACGTTAAATGAGTAAATATAAGATGAGAAGCCCGCAACACGTTTATATTCTTTATTCCCTTTTTCTTTCTCAATCATCTCTTGTGGTAAACCACTTAATAAATCTAATTCTTTTGATTTGTACAATTGATACGCTGTTTTAGAGTCTGGAATAATACGAAACTCAATTTCTTTTAACGTTACCTTTTTATCATAGTATTCTTTATTTTTTTGTACTGTAATTGCTTGATTATGCTTCCATTCTTTTAACGTGAATGGTCCATTTGTAATTAACTCTTTTGGATCTGTTTTTAATTTGTTGTTATCATCAATTGATTTTTTAGATAATGGAATAAATAATGAGCTCGCTAATTTTTGTTTAATAGAAGCAACTGGGTGCTCAAGTGTTACCTTTAATGTTTGAGGATCAACAACTTGAATACCCACTTGTCCTTCTTCACCTTTTCCAGTATTATATGCCTCTGCCCCTTTAATAAAATACATTTCTGTCGCATTCATAGAGCCTGTTTTCGGATTTAATAATCGCTTCCATGCAAATTCAAAATCATTTACTGTAATAGGAGAACCATCTGACCATTTAATATCTTTCTTTAAATGGATTGTATATTCAGTTCCATCCGCATTTACTTCTTCTTTTTCTGCTAACTCATTTTGATATTTCCCATCGCTATCTTGCGTATATAAGCTTGAGAATAAATGCCCAATTACATAACCTGATGTGCTATCTGTTGCAATAGCGGAATCGAGTGTATATGGATCGCTACCAATATTCGTTACTAATCGATCCCCTTCTCCCTTACCAGCACTCGCCTTTTGCGCCTCTTTCTTACCGCAAGCGACAGAAGTAATTGCTAATACGGTCATAATGACAAATAATAAAAACTTCTTCATCCTACATTCTCCTTTAGCCTGAAATTTTTGGTGTTGATGCTAATAATGTTTTTGTATAAGAATGTTGTGGATTACGGAACACTTCATCCGTATTTCCAAATTCAACAAGTTCTCCTTTATATAAGACGGCCACTTTTTCACATAAGTAGTGAACCATCGGCAAATCGTGCGCGATAAATAAATATGTATAACCTTGCTCCTTTTGAATTTTCTGCAGCAAATGTACAACTTGAATTTGCAATGAGACATCTAACGCAGAAATTGGTTCATCAAGAATTAATACCTCGGGCTCACATAATAACGCCCTTGCAATAGCGATTCGTTGACGTTGTCCTCCGCTAAATTCGTGCGGGTAACGATCAATATATCGTCTATCTAGTCCAACACGTTCTAGTGCATCACCTGCGACTTTATCTTTCAGCCCTTTATCGCCTAAACCGAATGAAATATAGCCTTCTGTTACGCTATCGCGTACTTTCCAGCGCGGATTTAATGCAGCTGTTGAATCTTGAAAAATGAACTGTACTCTCTGCAAGAAATCTCGCTTATGAGCTGACTTCAACTTGTGAACAACTTGACCGTTATAATCAATTTCACCAGACGTTGGACTCTCAATCCCAGCTATGAGCTTACCAAGTGTCGTTTTTCCTGAACCACTTTCTCCAATAATGCCAAGTGTTGTTCCTTTCGGGATAGAAAGTGATATTTCTTTTAGCGCTGCTATTTCTTTCTTTTTATTTCCATACGTTTTCGTTACTTGCTTTACAGTAATTAAATCTGTTGTCATGAGGCATTCACCTTCTCTTTTGATTTCGCTTGGTTATGCTCTAGAACATGCTGCCAACAATGTGAACTGTGTTCCGCGGAATATGTTGTTCTCTCTGGAAAACGATGAATGCATTCTTGTATTGCTACTGGACATCTATTTACAAATGGGCACCCAAAACTGTTCAATGTTTCAATTGATGGTGTTGTCCCCTCAATTGCTCTAAGTACCTTTTCAGCATCATCCATATTCGGAATTGCTTGCAATAAACTTTTCGTATACGGGTGCTTTGGTGAACCTATTACTTCTTGTATCGTTCCTTTTTCAACAACACGTCCCCCGTACATCACAACTACTCGATCTGCTACTTCACGTACGAGTGCCAAATCATGTGTAATTAATAAAATACTCGTATTTTGTTTTTCTTTTCTCTCTTTTAATAACCCCATAATTTGTTTTTGGATCGTTACATCTAATGCAGTTGTAGGCTCGTCTGCAATAACAAGCTTTGGATGACAAGCAAATGCAATTGCTAAACAAATACGTTGCCTCATACCTCCGCTTAATTGATGTGGGTACTGTTCAAAACGTTTCTCTGCTTCATGTATCCCTAAATCATTTAATAAGTTGATTGCAATTTCTTTTGCTTCTCTTTTCGATTTTTTCTCATGTTGCAAAATTACTTCTGTAATTTGTCTTCCTACCTTCATCGTCGGATTTAAGGAGGACAGAGGTTCTTGAAAGATAAAAGAAATATCTTTCCCTCGAATTTGATTCCACTCTGATTCTTGTAAATTCGTTAATCCTTGAGATTGAAAAGAAATACTTCCATCATCGATGTGAATAGACTCTTGATTTAGTCCGATAATAGATTGTGCTGTAACACTTTTTCCTGAACCACTCTCTCCTACAAGTGCAACTATTTCACCTTCGTTAATAGAAAAGGAAACATGTTTCACAATCGCTTGCTTACTATTCTCTTTTTCAACGGCTAACGTTACGTTTTCTAAAGATAAAAGCTGTCCCATGTTTTTTCTCCTTTCGATTCCTTTTTACGATTTTTGGATCAATTGCATCTTGCAAACCATCACCAATTGCATTAAATGCAAACATAATGAGTGCAATCATGATTGCCGGGAAGAATAATTGCCACCACTCTCCGCTTAGCAATGTCCCGAGTGCATCGTTCGTCATCGTTCCCCAGCTAGCGGCTGGTGATTGCACTCCGAGTCCGATAAAGCTTAAAAATGATTCTGAGAAAATAGCTGCTGGAATTGTAAATGATAAATTTACGATAATAATCCCTGTTAAGTTCGGAATTAAATGTCCATATATAATTTTCATATGAGACGTACCTAACCGTTCTGCTGCGATAACAAATTCTCTTTGTTTTAAAGACAAGACTTGAGCTCTAATGAGACGTGCCATGCCGATCCATCCTGTTAATGCCAGAGCGATGATAATTGTAAAAAGTCCTGGTTTCATCACGATCAATAGTAAAATAACAATTAATAAATATGGGATACCATATAACACTTCAATCCCTCGTATAATCCACTCATCAATTAACGTTCCAAGACGATTACGCCCTCTTACATATCCGCTAAAACCTCCGATCAGTACACCAAGACCTATATCTAGCGCTGCTGCTACCAATCCAACTGTTAGTGAGATTTTTCCACCAGCCCAAGTACGCGCCCATATGTCTCTTCCTAAATCATCGGTTCCGAACCAATGCTCGCTGCTAGGAGGTAAATTAGTTGCTTCTTTCACTTGTTCACTCGCCGTAAATGACGTTAAACTTTCGCCAATTAGAGAGAAAATGATAATGAGTAATAACGTCACTGCCCCTAAAACTGCTATAGGGTTTGATATAAACTTGCGAAACACTTCCTTCTTTCGGCTAATTGTTTGCTGCTCCTTATTTATCGTTAATTCTTTTTTCTCTTCATTCGTTAATAACTGTTTATTAATTTCATAAGCTCCCATTTAAATATCCCCCCTCCTTATGTAATAGAACGAATACGCGGATCAACAATACGATGAATAATATCTGTAATGAAAATACATGCGATTAATAGCGCACTATAGAAAATCGTTGTTCCCATAATGACCGGATAATCTCGGTTAAAAATGCTATCTACAAAATATTTTCCTAGGCCAGGAATGGAAAATATTTTTTCAATAACGAAAGTCCCTGTTAAAAGTCCAGCCATTAACGGTCCAACAAATGTAAGTACTGGCACAATTGCATTTCGAAGAGCATGTCTTATAATGATTTTCTTAATTGGGATACCTTTCGCTCTCGCTAGCTTAATATAATCACTCTGCAAAACTTCAATCATATTAGAGCGAACAAACCTTGTAATAACTGCGATTGGTCCTAACGCTAATGCAAAGGAGGGCAATACCGTATGTTCGAATGTACCCCAAGACGCTACAGGTAACAGTTCAAACTGTATAGCAAATACTTGTATAAATAATGGCGCTAAAATAAAACTTGGAATAGATATACCGAGAATCGCAAGTAAGCTCACACTATAATCAATTACTTTCCCATGATATAGTGCTGCAAATGTACCTGCTGCAATTCCGACTAATAATGAAATAATAAGTGCTTGTAAACCGATAATCGCTGACGGACCAAATCCTGTCGTTATAATTTCTGATACACCTTGACCTGTGGATTGAACAGATTCACCAAAATCAAAATGAACTACGCCATCTAAATAAGCGACATATTGATTCCATAACGGTTCATCGAGGTGATACTTCGCCCTCATATTTTGTATTACTTCCTCTGGAAAGATTTTCGCATCTGATGAAAATGGATCCCCAGGAATGATATGCATAATCAAAAATGTTACTGTTGTAATGACCCATAGCGTGAAAACCATAACCGATAGTTTTTTAATAACATACACTTCAATAACCCCCTAAACAAATGAATTTACTTTGTTTTATTGACATATTTGTTCTTATTACTTTTCCGCTTCTTAAAATACAAAAAGCCTTGATCTTAAAAAATAAGATCAAGGCTTAATAAACGAAGGCCCATCACTTATCTTTCAAGACTTGCTTGCTGGAATTAGCACGGTGTTCCTACTACAGAACCCGCTGCTGAGGTGTCATAGGGCCAGTCCCTCTACCTCTCTGGATAAGTAAATTGCTATATTATTATTTGGTTCAAATTGTATATTTCGAATTATAATTCTGAAAAAATGAAAAGTCAATCAAATTGGATATATTTAGAAAAATCAGTTTTTAATGTTATTTATCGAAATTACAGTTTTCACTTATACTAAAAAGAAATACTGTTAAAGGAGTTATAAGATGGATCCCTTACTTCTTGCTACTATAGGATTACCCTTAACAATCGTTATACTTGTCATCATCGGCTTCCATAATCTCTTTATTAAAAAGAAACGTATCACTTCTTTTTATACTCCATTCGATAATATTACCGGCCAAACCATTTCTGAATTTCACGAAGAACAGAAGGCATTAGTATCCGAAGATGAAGACGGAGATGATAAGAAGAAAAAATAACCTTGCGCGTGCGCAAGGTTATTTTTTCGTTTCTGCTTGAAAACGTTTATAATATGTCGATGCTGTCGAAAAATTAATTTCTATATCACGAATCAAAGATGAATCTTCTTCTTTAGCTAACTTCTGTAATTTTTTCATCGCTTGTTCTGCTTCATTTAAGAAACCAACATACATTTCATGTTCTTGTTCTTTCGACTTCGGCACACGAATTTCTTTCCGTATGTGATCTATATCTTCTAACATGCCCGTTGTTACCTTCTGCACGTCTTCTTTATATTTAGCATTCGTTATTTCCTTACCGCCCTTTTCTTTTGCCACTTCCCATAACTGTAATGCTTTATTAATTTCTTTATTCATTTTCATATCGTACTTTTCATGTACTGCACGGTATTCTTTCATCTCTTCTGTTTGCTCAGTAGATTGCTCTACCTTTTCTTTCGGTTCTTTCGTATCTTTATTTCCATTACATCCCGCTAGAAGGATCATACTTCCCATTACAGCAATACCCAAAACCTTCTTCATCTCTTCTTCTCCTTTTATCTACAGCTACTACTTATTATAGTTTCTTATATCTCCACTTGTTATTATACCGAGAACATCCTACTTTTTACACTTAAGACGATACCTTAATATACATGCCTACATTTTTGTCACAGTATCGTCACTTTATGCAAATAACTTTTGCATCACCTTACGAAGCTATATGCGTTATTTCAAAGAAATGAAAAAAGAGCTAATTCAAAACGTATTTGAATCAGCTCTTTTTTATAATTTAAGCCTCTAAATTTTGTCTTTGTTGCATTTCAAACCGCTTTTCACTTCTTCTGGCCATAAATAGATAACATAATACAGCACCAATTTCACAAAGGGCGATCACAACCCCCATCGGTAACGCGGTGTCGCTTCCCCCAATACCTACTAACGGTGCAACAAGTGCTCCTGAAATGAACTGTAATAATCCCAATAAGGCCGATGCTGTTCCTGCGGCTTGTTTCTGATTTCTCATCGCTAACGAGAACCCAGTCGTTGAGACAACCCCGACACTTGATACAACAAGGAATAATGAGCATAAAACACCAATTAAACCTATTCCAAGCACGATTGTCAGTAATAAAGATAGACCACCAACAGCTGCGATAATAATACCAGCAACAAATAATGTCTTCTCATTCACTTTCCCTGCTAAACGACCCGTTACCTGACTAGCAATAATAATACCGATACCGTTGATTGCAAAGAATAAACTAAATTGCTGTGGTGACGCTCCGTATATGTTCTGCAACACAAATGGTGAGCCTGAAATGTACGCAAACATCGCCGCCGTTACTAGCCCTTGTGACAATGCATATCCCATAAACAGACGATCCTTTAACAGTTTTCCGTACGTCGCTAATGTTCCTGACAATCCACCCGTTTCTCTCTCTTCAGGAGGTAATGTTTCACGTAATACGAAAGTAGCTGATATTAACATGAATACACTAATTGCTCCAAGAACGATGAAGACACCGCGCCATGTTGTAAACTGTAACAATTGTCCTCCAATAATCGGTGCCAAAATAGGCGCTGCTCCGTTTACTAACATGAGCAGTGAGAAAAACTTCGTCATTTCAGAACCTGAATACATATCACGTACCATTGCACGCGATATAACAATCCCAGCCGATCCTGAAGCTCCTTGTAAGAAGCGCAATAACACTAAACTCCAAATAGATGGTGCAATAGCACAAAGTAAAGAAGAAGCAACATAAATAATAAGAGCAATAATAAGAGGTTTGCGCCTTCCGTAAATATCACTAATTGAACCGACAAATAATTGCCCTACTGAAAGCCCAAGTAAACAAGCTGTTAATGTTAGCTGCGCTAGAGATGCACCTGTTTGTAGGTCATCTGTTAATTTCGGTAAAGAAGGCAAATACATATCAATAGATAATGGCCCAATCGCCGTAAGTGTCCCTAGTACAAGAATCATCCATAACCTATTTGTCTTTACAGGTTTATATATTTCTTGATTAACTCCATTCACTTTTTCCGTTCACCCTTTCCTATAACTACTGAATCGTAACAATTATAGTTACAACATAAACATACGTCAAGTATAGTACATTTTCCTGTTTCATACTGTAAAAAAAAGCGATAGAATTTCTATCGCTTTACTTTTTCAAATTGCTATTTGCAAATTTCGATACGGAAGACATCGCCTCTCCTGTATCTAAATATGTGATTTGAATTGGATCGCCCACTTCTGTAAACATAGCATATGGGAATTTTTTCACAGGTATCATAAATACTTTTTGTTCATTCTCTAACAGTACGTACACAATTGTATTTTCACCTGATTTTTCTTTATATACACGTTGTACAACGCCTTCTTTTTGTGCCTCTTTACCACTTGAAGTCGGTCTAAATGAATCTCCACTTCCGCTCAGTGCATTTTTATAATTCTCAAGCGCTTCTTTTTGCGTCGAACCTGCTGCAAATATTTTTGCATTAGAAGCATAGATAACTGTATGAGCACGTACTAATCCTCCGTCATCAATAACAGGTACAATCCAAGAAGGTTTACCGTACACGTTATAAATAACCGGCATCGTTCCATGCCATTTCTCTCTCTTAAAGGAATTATCCACTACTTCCGAAGCAGCTGATCCATCCATAATTCCCTTCACTTCTTTTCCGTTATAGTAATATAACTTACCTGTACGCGCATCAATAAGCGAGTAACCTAACGCAGAATCTACTCCTTCTTTCGGAGAGGTGAAATCAGTAAAGTAGTATAACGTTCCATCCTTACCGAAGATTGGTGTAACTCCTTCTTTCGTTCCCCATTCAGTCGGGATCTTCATATCAGTTTGTGAGAATTTTGTATTCCAAAATCCGTGAATATATTTACCGAAATACGTATTTAATGTAGATGCAGTCTCATGATTTAATACGCCATCAACAAATTTAGGTGCCTTTCCTTTGTCGTATCTTTTCACTTCACCTGTTTGTGCGTCTACTACTACAACGCCCTCTACTTCAAATCCAGATCTTCCTGAAATAAATTCACCATACGTCATTGTATAATAAGGTTTCCCTTTATCATCTACTTCAAATTTAGGTTTCCCTTTAAAGATTAGATTTGGTTCTGCTTTCCTTACAACACGCTCTAAATTATTCCCGAAAAACATGCTTGGCACATATTTCATTTTATAACCTAGGTGCAGTTTCGCTTCCGCATCCGGGTTCGTACCTGACATCGTTACGTATCCTGGAATTGTCTCTGCTTTACGTGCTTTAAAAAATCCTGAAACTTCAATTGGTGCTACATATAAAGCCTCGCCATTTACCATTTGTGGCGTTAATTCTCCTAGTTCAAAATAAGCTACTTTCGGAATATCTCCAAATACTTTTTTCATCTTATTTTCTGCTGTCTTTGGCGGCACTGTAAACGGCTGATCATTTTCAGTAAATGGCTCTGAAATATCTTTCTCTACCTTTACAACAGAATCATATTTTTTTTGCGTGATTACTATATCGTGCAAATAACCAAAATAGCCGTAACTTGCTAGTAAAACAAACATGAGAAGCCCTTTTAACGTACCTTCTAATTTCCCTATTTGATTTTGTGAAAATAAAACAAGCCCAATTAAAACTGCTACTGCAACGGCATAATGAGTAAGAATTGAATCTGCTCGATCATCAATTAGCCAAAGATATTCATAGATTGCAATACCTATCCAAAATAAAACAGGAATAACTAAAATGGATGATTTCTTACCCTTTACAACCTTCTCCTCTCCTTTCTTATCCACTGCTCGAAGTTTACTACCGCTTCTTGTCCATGGAATCAAAAACAAAGTGAGAATAGCTAAAATTAAAAATTTCATCAAAGGCAATGTCCCCTTTTCTTTTATTTTCCCTTTTAGTATAACAAATAAAGGGTATTCAGGTAAAAATGGGGATGATTATATTTTTTTACTACTTAATACAACTCCGCTTACTACATATAAGATAGATGCAATATAAAAAATCGTACCAATCGTAAAGAAATCTACTAAATATCCTGTTGCAATAATTGCTATTGCTCCTCCAATCGATGTCCACACATGATATTTCCCAATCTCATAACCAGCATTTTCTTGCACAACTTTTCGTGCTAACGATGTCTTCTCCGTATTACGCTGCACAGCCCCTAAAACTCCCATTAAAATTTGAAGAATGTATACATGCCATACTTCTGTGGCAATAGGGAAACAAAGCATTAATACAGCCATGGACCAGGCGTATATAATTAATAACTTTCTATCACCTACTCGATCAGAGATTCTCCCCACTAACGGATATACTAGAGCTGACGTTAACGCAAATAAGCCATACGCCCAGCCAAATTGCGAGAAGCTATTCCCTACATTCCTAAGCAATAAGATGTAAAAAGGAAATACCATACTTCCCGCCATCATAATTATGCTTTGTGACGCTACAAACCTTCTATATGTCATTTGCTATACTCCTTATAAAATAAATTCACAAACCTTTCCTCTGGATCTACTTCCTTCTTCTTCTGAAGGAACTCTTCTATGCGAGGATATGCTTTCTTTAGTTGCTCCTTTTCTGGATAAGAATAATACGGTAAATAATAACTACCATTATGCTTTAAAGTAACATCAATCATCTTCTGAATGACCACTTTTGTTTTCTTTACTTCATCCTCTGAGCGTCCTTGATTAATTAAAAGAACCAGTGCAAACATATCATCTTTCGCATAAGATAGTACCGCATTTTCATTCTTTTCTACATAGCGAATGGTAATGTTAAGAAGGTTTAATTCCTCTTCACTCAAAACATTTCGCAAGTCATCTATATATGCTGAAAAATTGTCTATCGGTACGAAATACTCCTGTAAAACCTCAGTCAAGTTTGGGTTATCGTATTCCATAAAGGCACTATCCGATCTCATTACATTATTTCGCGTTTCGTACTTACCATTTGTACGTTCAAAATAACTTCTTTGTATATCCCAAAACGTATCTTTTCCCCAATCACTATAGCGTGATAAACCGAGTAAAAACTTTGGCGCAGCTATAATATTTTCTTCTTTTAATTTACTGTACTCTCTCAACTTCTGCTGATCTTTTGCTAATACATAATCTGTCACATACATTTCTTTTAAAAATGAATGTGGGGCAACAGAAATACGCGCTAAATGCATACGTATATCCTCATCCCTTCGCACTTTATTCTTAAAATATGAAGAGTATTCCTTATAATCTAGTACCTTCGTATGCGTTTCATACAATTCATCATTTGTTAACTTTAGTGTTACATCTAAAATCACACCAAACAATCCGTATCCCCCAATTACATACGGAAACAAATCAGCATTTTCTTCTCTACTTACATTACGCACCGTACCATCTGCCATTAACAATCTAAATGACTCTACTGTATCAATCAATGCTTCATGACGAATATCACGTCCATGTACATTTACACTTAATGAACCACCAACAGTAAAAATATTTTGAGACTGCATCACTTGAACCGCAAGACCATACGGATTAATTTTCTTTTGAATGTCATTCCATGTGACACCGCTTTGCACCCTAATCCTCTTCTCCGCCGGATTAAACTCTAATATTTCATTGTACCCTTTCATATCAAGCATCGTACCGTTCGGATAATATGTCTGTCCGCCTTGGCTATGTTGCATACCAGCAATAGAAATTTTCTCCTCAGAAACATTTGCATCTCGCACAACCTGTTTTAATGAACTTTCATCCTCAGCATTTTCAACACGTTTAATTTTCGTTGGAAGTAACTTTCCTACATCGCTCATAATCGGATGATTTAGTTGCTCTTTATATGTATTTACAGATGTCGCAAGCAACACTGTATAAGCCATAATAACCACCGCTATCTTTCTTTTTTTCAAATGACACTCTCCTCTTCTACATCTTTTCCTCTTCATATTGTACCTATTTTCCTATGAAGAAAGTATACAAAAAAGAGGGCACCCTATTTTAGGTACCCCCTTATCAAAACTGTTACTTTGCTGCTGGCAATTGTATTGGATCAAACTTTTCGTACGACGTATATTTTGCGTTCGTAATAATGTGTGCTTTATCCTTGCCATTACTACTCATAATCATGTCTATCTTTGCTGATTCATATTTAAAATCTTTTGTAATGATATATTCTGCATCCACTTCTTCTATCTTCGCATTTTGCGCTTGTAACATTTTCTTCTGCGTTTCATCCATGCTAGTTAACATACTTTCTGTTTCTTGCCCTTTTAATGTAAATTTCAGTTTATATTTATCTCCGCTTTTCTCCATCTTCATTTTATCTAAAACTACTTCTGGTACTTTTAACTTATCTATAATATCTTGAGTCGCCTTCATTCCACCAGCATTTAATTGCTCCTCTGGCACGGTTATAACTTCTCCTGTATTAGGGTTTTTCACCTCACCAGCAACTTTACCGTCCACAGTATACACTACAACATCTGTACCAGAAATATTCATTTCAGAACGAGAATTCTTTGTCTTTGGCTCTAATTGCATCCTAGCCTTTAATATATCCATCTCTGTTCCTTCAGCTTTTATCCCTACATCATATGTCATCGTTACATGTTCTTCATTTTTAAAAGCTTCGTTCGTTTTCTTGAAAACATCCTTCGCTGCTAATTTCTTTTCTTTTTGCACGGCTTCTTTTTTCGGTTCATCCGTCTTTGCTGTTTTCTCATTACTACACCCTACCCCTAGACTGATTGCAAGTACTAAACTTGAAACAAAAATAATTTTTTTCATAATGTCGCCCCCTTTCCCAAAATAATATCACCTCTTTTCCTATGAAATCTATATAATTTTCAATCTATATTTGCTATATAACGACATGTTTAATGAAGAGTTTAAATATGATGTAAATAACAACAACTCATTTCAGGAGGTCATTATGAAAGCAATTATTTGCACACAGTATGGACCACCTAACGTTCTTCAACTTCAAAATATAGAGAAACCTACGCCTAAAAAGAACGAAGTATTAGTTAAAATTCATGCAACAAGTGTATCGACTGGAGATTGTAGAATACGCGGTTTTAATAGTCCCCTCTTATTTTGGATCCCTATGCGGATCATATTAGGTTTCAGAAAACCGAGAAACCCTATACTTGGTGTAGAATTAGCTGGAGAAATTGAGGAAATTGGAACCGATGTAACTCAGTTTAAAAAAGGTGATCCAATTTTTGCATTAACAGAACTAAACCTCGGTGGTTATGCCGAGTACACATGCGTACATGAAAGTGGATTAATCACATTAAAACCTACCAATGTGACGTATGAAGAAGCGGCAGTTATTCCTTTTGGCGGAACTTCAGCATTGCATTTCCTTAGAAAGGGCCGTATAAAAAAAGGGCAACAAGTGCTCATATATGGTGCCTCAGGATCGGTAGGAACAGCTGCTGTACAACTTGCTAAATATTTCGGCGCAACCGTTACGGCTGTTTGTAGTAATTCAAATTTTGAACTCGTTCAATCTTTAGGAGCTGATAAAGTAATTGATTATACGAAAGAAGATTTTACTAAGCGGGGCGAACGCTACGATATTATATTTGATGCAGTTGGAAAGTATAAAAAATCCCTTTGTACAAATACATTAACACCCAATGGAAAATATGTATCTGTTAATGGAATGATGGCAAAGGTAAGTAAAGAGGATATGATTCTACTAAAAGAACTAACTGAAACAGAACATTTAAAACCTGTTATTGATAGAACCTACCGATTAGAAGAAATTTCTGAAGCTCATATGTATGTGGAAAAGGGACATAAGAAGGGGAACGTTTCGATTACCTTAATATAAAATATATTCAGAAAATAACATTGACAATTCTTTTTGTAAGATTTACTATTAATACCATATTAAAAAACTACATACACAAACTCTTATCAAGAGTGGCGGAGGGACTGGCCCGATGATGCCCGGCAACCGAGCTTATGACGTATAAGCTAAGGTGCTAATTCCTGCAAAACGAGTTTTCGTTTTGACAGATAAGAGAGGAATCTATTTTGTCTATTCGGCACCTCTCTTATTTTTGAGAGGTGCTTTTTATTTTGGAACGTATATGAAGGGGGAACTATAGATGAAAAAAGTATTATTGAGCATTGTAAGTGGAGCAGTATTATTATTAGGCGCATGTGGTGCTAATTCAGATAAAGAAGTAAAAACGTTAGATGAGAAAAAGATTACTGTCGGTGTAACTGGCGGACCACATGAACAAATTTTTGAAAAAGTAAAAGAAGTGGCAGCGAAAGACGGACTCGAAATCGATGTAAAAGTATTTAATGATTATGTAGCACCAAACGTATCCTTAGATGAAAAAAGTCTCGATGTAAATAGTTATCAAACGAAATCTTATTTAGACGTATTTAAAGCTGAGCGCAATATGAAATTAACGGAAGTATTTTCAACAGTAACATTCCCTATGGGTGTATATTCTAAAAGCTTAAAAGATGTAAAAGACTTAAAAGAGGGCGATGCAATTGCTGTACCAAATGATCCAACGAATGAACTTCGAGCTTTAAAGCTATTTGAAAAAGCAGGTGTTTTAAAAGTGGATCCAAAGGCTACAGAAAAAGCGACTGCGAAAGATGTAATTGAAAATCCGAAAAATTTAAAGATTGTTGAATTAGAGGCATCTCAATTACCGACACAACTAAGTGAAGTGAAAGCAGCTGCAATTAATACCAACTTTGCATTAGGTGCAAAATTAAGCCCTGCGAAAGATTCTATCTTCCGTGAAGGAAAAGATTCACCATATGTGAACTGGGTCGTTGTTCGTACTGAAAATAAAGATGATGCTGTTGTAAATAAATTAAAGAAAGCTTATCAATCTAAAGAAGTAAAAGAATTTATCGAGAAAAAATTTGATGGTTCTGTTTTACCGTCTTGGTAGGAGCTGAAGATAATGATTGAATTAAAAAATGTATCCAAAGTATTTACAACAAAAAAGGGGAATGTGGCCGCTCTTAAACCTACTTCCCTTCAAGTAAAAAAGGGCGAAGTATTTGGAATCATTGGATATAGCGGCGCTGGTAAAAGCACATTAATTCGATGTGTAAATTTATTAGAAAAACCAACGACAGGAAATATCATTGTAAACGACCAAGACTTAACAACTTTATCAGCAAAAGAACTTGCAAAAGCGCGACAAAAAATCGGGATGATTTTTCAAGGATTCAATTTACTTAAAACTGTTACCGTTTATGAAAATATTGCATTACCGTTACGCCTTGCTGGCATTCCAAAAGTAGAAATCGAAAAAAGAGTAGAAAAGTATTTACGCATTGTGGATCTTTTCAATCGAAAAGATGCCTATCCGAGTGAACTTTCTGGTGGCCAGAAACAACGTGTTGCCATTGCACGTGCACTGTCCCATGAACCTGAAGTGTTATTAAGCGACGAAGCAACGAGCGCTTTAGATCCGGAAACAACGGAGTCTATTCTTGACCTATTATTAAAAATTAATGAAGAAATTGGGATCACAATTTTATTAATTACACATGAAATGAATGTCATCCAGCGTATATGTGACCGAGTTGCTGTCATGGAACATGGAGCAGTAGTTGAAAGCGGGACTGTGAAGGATATATTCACAAACCCACAACATGCAACAACGAAAAAATTCGTAAATAGTGCATTTGCAGCGAAGATTCCTGAAGACGTACAGAAAGAGCTACAAAGAACCGGAGAAATCGTAACACTTTCATTTATAGGAACTTCTTCTGGTGAACCAGCGTTAGCTATCGCTACAAAACGTTTTCAAGTGTATCCGAATATTTTATCCGGTAATATTACACAGTTAAAACATGAAGCATATGGGAAACTGATCATTCATATGCAAGGTGAAAAAACTGAGGTAGACCGTGCTTTATCATTTTTACAAGAGCAAGGGATCATCATAGAAGGAGGTAGAACAGATTATGGGAAACAAGTCCTTTTTGGATGAATGGGGTAAAGTCATATGGGAAGCAACCATTCAAACATTTCAAATGACATCTATTTCACTATTCATCTCTATCCTTATTGCATTACCACTTGGCGTCACACTTGTTTTAACGAGACCTGGTGGACAGCACGAAAATAAAATCATTTATCCAATTCTTAATACAATTATTAATATCATTCGCTCTCTTCCATTTATCATTCTATTATTCTTCATTTTACCTTTTACAAAGTTTCTAATGGGAACATCCATTGGTGTGCAAGGTGTCATCGTACCACTTGTCGTATTCACAGCCCCTTATATTGCAAGGTTAATGGAAACAGCTTTACTGGAAGTAGATCGTGGTGTTATTGAAGCTTACCAAGCGATGGGTGTTTCTACTATAAAAATCATCTGGCACGTTATGGTGAAAGAAGCTCGTCCCTCCCTTGTACTTGGGTTAACAATCGCAACAATTGGCTTAATTGGCGCAACAGCAATGGCTGGACTTGTAGGTGCTGGTGGCCTTGGTGATTTAGCATATCGATTTGGACACTTACGCTACGAACCGGAAGTAATGTATGCAACCGTCTTTATTTTAATTATCCTCGTTCAAGGGTTACAGTCTTTAGGTAACGGCGTTGCACGAAGGTTGAAAAAAGATTAAAAAAGAAGGTATCTCACCCTGGTGAGATACCTTCTTTTTACCTTTTAAATCCACCTTCAGAATGAATAACTTGTCCCGTAATCCATTCTGCCTCTTCACTTACTAAAAACTTAATGAGTCTTGCTGCATCCTTCGGCTCACCAATTCTACCAAAAGGAAACATCGGCTTTAATCCTTGCTTTATCTCCTCAGTCATCCACCCTGTACTAGTTGGACCTGGATTAATTGCATTCACTGTTATCCCTAGGTGAGCTACCTCAGCTGACAGCGTACTCGTAAGGGCGTCAATTGCTCCCTTCGTTGTTGCATACGCTAGTTCTCCTGCCATAGGTCCTTGAAATTGTCCTGATGTCATATTCACAATTCTACCACCAGATTTCTTATGAAACCCTCGGGCAAATTGACTACTTAACAACGTAGTCGCGCGAATATTTACCATGTAGTGCTTATCTAATTCTTCAGCAGTCAAATTAGAGAAATCATTATTCGTAGAATACGCTGCATTATTAATTAATATATGAGGGTAACCTAGTTGTTCAGTAACTTTATTTATAAGCTCTTTCGGCGCATCATTCTGAGTTAAATCTAACTCCATACTTGATACTTTCACACCGTTTTTTAGTAACTCTTCTTTTAATTGTATTTGTTCACTTTGCTCAACGCCCCAAGGCATCTCTTTATCGTACGCTGTCCAATACGTAAAAAATATATCGTATCCTGCTTCAGCTAATTCTTTACAAATTGCTGCGCCTATACCATCTAGACGACTTACCCCTGTAACAACCGCTATTTTATGTTTTAAGTGATTCATCATATACTCCTCCAATTTAAAGGACGCATACTTTATATAAGAGATATGAATTTCCCTGCGCATTATCCTTACAAAAGGGATGTACAAGCCAAATATGCAGTCCTTGAATGATTTACAGATAGCTAAATAACCCCTCACTTATGAGAGAAAAATTGATCTATCTAGTTTCCTAATCATTACAAGTTCATCCACATATTGAGTCCTTGTCCCCTTTCCATATATCTCTATTTCTATCATACCAATATGATGTAATATTTCAAATGATAAAAAAATAAAAGTCGAAATTCCATGCCGGCATTCTACTAACTTTAATATATTACAATAACTAAATAATTAAAATACTCAGAAAAACACTGGTAAATACTGGCTTACTTTCTTATAATAAAACGTGGGGCTAATGTGAGAGTCTAGTTTTACACAAATAGGGGGAAGAAACATGTCAAAAAAATTACTTTCTTTATTTTCTACAGTAATCGTAGCAGCTCTTGTAATAACTGGCTGTGGTCAAAGCGATACGACAAATAAAGAACAAAAAGAAAATGCAACAAAAGAAAGCAAAACAGAAAAAACGGCTACACCGAAAGAAAATAAATCTGAAGATAAAAAAACTGAAGATAAAAAGCCTGAAAATACAGCTACTAGTTCAAGCGATTTCTCTAAGCTGATTTCCTATATGGAAAAAGAAACAGGTGGTAAAACAAAAGTTCTTTTTGAAAATAAGGAACCACAAGTGTATAAAGCTGAAGATGTTTCAGTATCAATGAATAGTTATACATTAGTTGAATTAAATGGATTCCATACGGACTTTAACATTCCGTTTAACCGTCAAACAGAGGGCGGAGTTATTCTTGTGAACTACAGCGTAAAAAATAGTTCAGCTAAAGATATTTATTATATGCCAGCATTGGACATGTCATTTACTGGTGCACAGAAAGTATATAGTAATTATAAAGATTTAATCCCAAAAGAAGATCAGTTACCAACTAAGCTTGCCCCAACAAATGATTACTTAGTAAAAGCAGGCGAAACTATTTCTGGTTATATCGCATATCCATTCGGAAAAGATGATTTAGCGAAAATTTCAAGTCTCTCAACAGTCTCAGTCACAGTCCCAACTGCACAAGCAAATAAAGGAAAATTTGATGCTCCAATCGGAAGCCCTGGAAGCTTTTCATTAAGTTTAAACAAACAAGGTGCTGAAAAGGTTGCAACAGATAAAACTTTCTACCAAGATAAAGCTACAGCTAATAACATGGGCGATAAAAAAATGTTAAAAGAGAAATCAAGCATTAATAACAACCAAGAATTAGGCGCTGTTAATGTTACATTAGACGGATACCAATTTACTCAGTTTACACCAAATTCCGTCGAAGCTCCACGCTTTGCCAATTTCAAAAACGGAATTGTTCTATTGACAGTGAAATTCAAACTTGATAACAAAGATACTCAAGACGTTTCACTATCTCCTATAAGCTCTACCTTAAGAGTAAATGATGGTACACAATATACGCTTAATGAAGGTATGCTACTAAATTACGACTATAATGCTGCAGTTAAAACTGGAACATCTGGAGAGTTACTACAAGTCTATATATTAGATCAAGAGCAGTATGAAAAGATTTGGAAAGACAAAAGCTTTGAGATTGAGTTAGGACCTATGAGAAACAAAGAAGCAAAAGATATTTCACAAGGTAAAAAAGCTAAATTTGCATTACCGAAATAGATTACTAAATATATAATAGAAAAGGCATATAACATAGGATTGTTATATGCCTTTTTTATTTGTATAAAGAACAAAACTTTAATTTAAGTGTATACATTTATCATTACCTATCCGTTGTATAAGTGTAGGGAGGAAAAGTGATGGGAAAAGAAAATATATTGACCTCCTACCTTATCAATCTAGGGGAGGAAGTGTTCAAACTACTACTAGCGAAAGGGGCTATAAAAGAAGATGCAGAAGACATCATCCAAAATACCTTCTATAAAGTATACACATTGCTAGATAATCTAACCGAGAGTAACATACGTCCATGGTTTTTCAGAGTCGCATTAAACGAATACATTGACTTAAAAAGGAAAAAAGAGCAACAAAACATCTATTTAACTGAAGAGATTTATGCAAAATTACAATATACAGACCGAGAATTAGACGCTGTTTTAAATAAAGATGAGATTTTCTATCTATTAAAAGATATAAAACTAGAATATAAAGAGGCCTTCTTTTTAAAGTACTACTACAACTTTTCATATGAGGAAATCGCCCTAATACTAGATATTCAAGTAAACAGCGTCAAACAAAAGTTACATCGTGCACGTAAAGCAATTCACTCAAAAATAGGAGGAAAACCTTAATGGATACTTCTTTAAAAGATGCATTAAAAAAAGCGAAAAGGAAACAGTTATTTAAAAGCATTATTACCTCTATGATTGTTGTAATCATACTTATCCCTATATTTTATAAAGTTGGCAATTACTTCGCAGCAAAAAGCTCTACGAAGCTTCACGAACGACTCTTTTTACATAACGACATTGCAGAACCGAATGTACAAATTGATTCTCAAGTAACAAGTAATTCATCCATGTTTGGCGGCAATATTATATCAAATCGTTCTAAAAACATTAATGGTTACGTAGTCCCTTGGAATACATTAACAAGCTCCTATGGTTGGGTCCGCATCAATATCGATTCCAATGAATTAACGCCTGGTTTTTATTGGTCCAATAAAGAGTTCTATGAGTACGATAAACAAACAAAGAAAAAATTTGCAACATTTTATAATCCCGCTATTAAGGAATATTTTGATGGTGTGCAAAATGAATTAGGGGAAGTTTCACAAATGAACAACTATGTCGCCGAAGTTGCTATCTCTTTCAATCAGCCCTACACACTACAAGAAATTAAAGAAAAAATTCCAGACAACTTAAACATTGTATGGTTATATATGACCTCACCAATTGGAGATGAAAGCAAAGGACCTGCTGGTATGCCCGTTTATGGATTTAATCCAGACAAGTCCCCTGAAGAAGCGTACAAAGAGTTCGTTGATTCACTTAACCAATACGATGACGACGGACATGACGAAACTATCCAAAAGTTTTTAAAATCAAACAAGGGCAAACCATTTGATCAATTGAAAATCTTAGGGGTTATGCTAACTGGGAAAACGGAAAACTTTAAGGCATTAGAAAACCAAGACTTTATTCGCGGTGCTTCTGTAGGGGTTACTGCACAAGTTGTTCCTTATATAAAACCAGAGAAATAATAAGGAAAAGACAAGATAAGCTAATAGTAGCTAGTTAAAAGAACGTACATGAATTTGTTTACTACGGGAGCTACTTATTTTAGTGGAGAGCTCCCTTCATGTATTATCCATCCTCCAAACAATACATTTCCAAATACTTTATGTACAAATGAAAAAACATAATTTTTGTTCACACTTTATCCATTGTGAATCTTTTCACAATGGATATATAATAAACATGTAAATAAAATATTGGAGGGATTTCAATGGTTATCAATTTTTTAAGAACTGATAAACGTGCTGCTTTCATATTATTATTTTTAAGATTTTACATAGGATATGCATGGCTCGCTGCTGGGATAGGTAAAGTTTTCGGACAATCTTTTGATGCAAGTGGTTTTCTAAAGGGCGCTATCGCTCAAGCATCAGGTGACCACCCTGCCGTACAAAGTTGGTGGGCAGACTTCCTTCAACACTTTGTTCTTCCAAACGCAGACCTATTTAGCTTTTTAGTTCAATGGGGAGAAATTTTAGTAGGTCTAGGTTTAATTTTAGGCGGATTAACAAAAACTGCTGCATTCTTTGGAATTATAATGAATCTTTCATTTTTACTAAGTGGAACTGTTAGTGTAAACCCAAACCTGCTTATTTTAACTATGTTCATTTTAGTTGCAGGTCATAACGCTGGACGTATTGGATTAGACGGCTATGTTTTCCCTAAACTTTTCCGTAAAAACAACCATGAAACATATAAATTAAGTAAAACTGCGTAGTAACAGTTTACTTTTAAAATATAAGTAAGAAAAAGAGCCTACGTATAGGCTCTTTTTCTTACTTACTCCAAATTTAAACTCTTAACGAGCCACGAAATCCTCTAGCAGCATAATAAGAATCTGCTCCATTGTGGTACACAAAAACGTGTCCGAAGCGATAATCGCAAAATAGAGCTCCACCAAGCTCTCTAATATCTGAAGGTGTTTGTACCCAACTTGATGATTTCATGTCAAAATCCCCAAGTTTTTGCAACTCTCGATATTGTTGTTCTGTTAATAGTTCAATACCCATAGCAGTTGCCACATCAATAACGTTATTTTCCGGTTTATGTTTTTTTCTTGCTTCTAACGCTTCAAGATCATAACAAAGGCTTCTACGACCTTTAGGACTCTCCTTTGAACAATCGCAGAAAATATACTCGTCCCTCTCTTTGTCATATCCAACAACATCCGGCTCACCGCCAGTTACTTCCATTTCGTTAAGTGACCATAACTTTTCAGGGTTAGCATTCAGCTTTACCTCAACTTTAGCCCATTCAAGACCTTCATGGCGGTTCATACTTTTCTCAAAACGAGCTTGTAATACTTTTATTAGTTCTTCACGTTGTTCTACAGATAACTCATTTTTATTCTCTGTCATATTCGTCCTCCGAATTACGTTTCCTTATAATCATAATGGTTTGCATACAGTTTACAACAATCTGACCGGATTACACAACGAAAAATCCCTGTACGAATATCCATTATATAGTACGAAAACCCTCCATACTTTCCCCAAGAATATAATGTGAAAACCACATCAAGTTCTGCTTCATAATAGCTACATTCATTCCCGGCTGATCAGAACTATATGCCATTCCTTTAAATATAATTAGTTCTGTATCAACTTCCATATCTCTTAAACCTTCATATAACTCATATGCATTTGTAATTGGAATTCTTATATCCTTTTCCCCATGTTGAATTAACGTAGGCGTACAGGCTGATTTAATATATGTCATTGGTGATGTTTTCTTATATATATCTGGATCATTCCATGGAGTATTTCCTAAATACATTCTAATAAAGTAAGGGATATCTGTATTTACATAATGGGTACTCCAGTTATTGATTCCGCCCCCAACTGAGATAGCTTTAAATCTATCACTAAATGTAGAACAGAAAGCAGATATATATCCTCCGTTACTCCATCCCATAACTCCTACTCTATCTTTGTATACCATCCCTTTTTCTACTAGTTGATCTACTCCAGATATAATATCATCATAATCAGCAAATCCTTGTTTTCTATAGTTTGCTTGTAAAAATTCATTACCATAACCAGAACTTCCTCTATAGTTTGGCTCTAAAACGATAAAGCCTTTTTCGATAAACTGTTCAATCGGATATTTCTCATTAAAACAGTCTGAAAATATCGGAAAGGACGCCCAATTCGGACCACCATGGATTACTACTAATAAGTGATATTTTTTATTTGCCTCAAACTCTACTGGGGTTGATAAAACACCTTCTATTTCAAGACCATCACTACTTTTCCATGAGATGATTTCTCTATTACTTTTAAGCCTTCCTTCGAAAAAGCTATTTTCATTCGTTATTTTTTTATTGTCCAAATAGATTTCAAAGGTTTCATTTGTTATAGCCTTAGTATATGTTACATGATTGCCATCTCTTGTTATAGAGGCATCCATTATAAAACCATCTACTGTTTCGCTTAACATTTCGACACTGCCATCCTCACATAGCAAGCCAATACGGTAATTCGTTTTATCCTGCCATCTAATTAAAACCCCTTTAGCTGTCCACTGTAATGGCATAACCGTACTATCAAAATTTGTTAAAGGTTGAATTACTTCTCCAGTATTCATATCATATATCTCTAATGTATTATCTTGTATATGATTTCTATAGTAATCCTTCTCTCTGATGCTTGCCGCGTAACATATTTTGTTGCCCTCAGGTGAAAAGCAAACGCTCCCTCCTAACAACTTAGCCATATTCATTTTTTGTAGTTCCCCAGCTTCAACATCTAATATGTATAGATCACCATTCATATGATCGTTTAAGCTTGGTGTAGCCATGCATACAACCTTTTTCCCATCATTTGAAATATCAAAGTTATGTATATAAAACTCCTTACCATCCGTTAGTTGATAAACACCGTTAATCTCACGTTCCTCTTTATCATTTTGTATCGCTCTTCCTATCTCAATGTAGTATAAACAATTATTCCGATGTTCCTTACCTACATGGTGGAAATCTCCATATAGTTCCTTACGTTTCTTTATTTCCTCACATTCTTTTGACTGTGCAATATAATAAAAACCTTTACCCGTGGTATCCCATTTAAATGTATTAACTCCTTCCTTCGCATCCGTAACTTGAACCTCACTACCACCGTCTATTGACTTAACAAAGATCTGATTTGTATTAGCTCCGTCACCGCCCGGGCTAAGGTATGCAATAGTCTTAGAATCTGGAGACCATAATGGATGTGTATTATCTATATCCCCATCTGTTAGTGGGTAACTCTGCTCTTTATCCTTTTCATATATCCATACATGATTTCTATACGTATTGTCTTTCCAGTTAGCTGTCTTCTTAACAAACGCTACGTTTTTGCCATCATCACTTATGTTTGCACTTGATAAGGCCGGTAATGAAATAATCTCTTCTATATTTAAATATGTTTTTGCTTTCACTTTCATATAATAAGCTCCCTTGTAATGTCCATAAATCTATCGTCTCTCCCCGTCATAATATAGAAAATTGTTCACGCATACCTAAAATGATAACGGAAAATTCAGATAAATAAAAGTAAATCTGATAAAGTGAAACTTTTATTTATAGGGTTCTATCCACTTAACAATTTTCGATGTTCTTTTTCTGCATAAAAATACCCCTTTAGATAACATATCTAAAGGGGTACAGATTCGTATATTTATTAACCTACTAATCTCCTACTCAACCGTAACAGACTTAGCTAAGTTACGTGGTTTATCAACGTCACACTCGCGGTGAAGTGCTGCGTAGTATGAGATAAGTTGTAATGGAATAACTGCTACTAGCGGTGCTAGTGCTTCGTGTACAGCTGGTAATACGAAGCTGTCACCTTCCATTTCTAAACCTTTCATTGAGATGATACATGGGTTAGCTCCGCGTGCTACTACTTCTTTCACGTTACCACGAATTCCAAGGTTTACGTGCTCTTGTGTAGCAAGTGCGATAACTGGTGTACCGTTTTCGATTAAGGCGATTGTACCGTGTTTTAATTCTCCTCCAGCAAATCCTTCTGCTTGGATGTAAGAGATTTCTTTTAGCTTTAACGCACCTTCTAATCCTACGTAGAAGTCTACGCTACGTCCGATGAAGAAACAGTTACGTGTTGTTGCTAAAAATTGTTTTGCTAATGCGTCCATTTCTTCTTTTTGATCACAAAGTTCTATCATTGCATTTGCTACAAGTCCTAATTCGTGTGTTAAATCGAAATTAAGAACTTGACCTTTCGCCTTAGCAATATCCGCAGCTAAAATTGAAAGTACTGCAAGCTGTGCTGTGTAAGCTTTCGTTGATGCAACTGCGATTTCTGGTCCCGCGTATAACGGAAGTGTATAATCAGCTTCACGAGAAAGCGTAGAACCAGGTACGTTTGTAATCGTTAATGCTTTATGACCCATTTCATTCGTTTGTACAAGTACTGCACGACTATCAGCTGTTTCACCACTTTGTGAAATGTAAATGAAGAATGGTCTTTCTGTTAATAATGGCATGTTATAAGAGAATTCACTTGCTACATGCACTTCAACTGGCATTTTTGCAAACTTCTCGATAAATTGTTTTCCAACAAGACCTGCATGATAACTTGTTCCACATGCAATAATGTAAATACGATCGCTATCTAAAATCGCATTGCGAATGTCTTGATCTAATTCAATCTCGCCATTTTCATCTTGATACTTTTGAATTATATTACGGATTACAAGTGGTTGCTCATCAATTTCTTTAAGCATGAAATGAGGGTATGTTCCTTTTTCAATATCACTTGCGTCTAATTCCGCTGTAAACGGTGCACGTTCAATCGTTTCACCTTGTAAGTTTTTAATTGTAATACTTTCTTTCGTTACAATTACGATTTCTTTATCCATCAATTCAATAAATTGATCTGTAACTTGTAACATCGCCATAGCGTCGCTCGCCACAACATTAAAGTTGTCACCAACACCTACTAATAGCGGGCTTTTGTTTTTAGCAACATAAATCATGTTTGGATTTTCAGCATCAAGTAATCCGATTGCATAAGAGCCATGTAAAAGCGATAGCGTATTACGGAACGCTTCTTCTACACTTAGTCCTGTGCTCACTTGTTGTTCCATAAGCTGTACGATAATCTCTGTATCCGTTTCACTTACGAACGTTACATCTTGTAAATATTCCTTTTTCACTAATTCATAGTTCTCAATTACACCGTTATGAACTAGTGTAAAACGTTTTGATGTACTTTGATGCGGATGCGCGTTTACTTTGCTTGGAACACCATGTGTAGCCCAACGTGTGTGACCGATTCCCACGCTTGCTGCTACATTCACATCTACGATTTCGCGAAGTTTTGCAATACGGCCTTTTTCTTTGTATACAACAACACCGTTCTCTGCTTGTACTGCAATACCTGCTGAATCATATCCACGATATTCTAGCTTTTCTAAACCTTTTAATAAAATTTCCTTTGCATCTTGCTCTCCAATAAATCCTACGATTCCACACATGTTTAGTCGCCGTTACAAATGCTTACATTGCTCTGCGAACATGTAACGACATAGTCCGATACCATTTTTATTTATACTAAAAAACGGATTACATATTGCTAGCCCTGTAAGCTTGTAACGGCTTTCACCTTCCTCTCGATTGGGTTTAAGTCCGTATATACTTATACAGCTAGTTTGTATCCGTTCCTTTTCTCTCATCACACTTTCACCTTTGTCCACTAAGTCACCTTAATGATTTAAGTAAAAGCTTGCGGTTGTGATGAACAACCGGGAGTCATCCGCCGAAATCTCGATAAACCCCACCTCGTCAACTACACTACTTGTAGTTCTGGCGCTTCTATAATTTACAGTATTTCCTTTGAGAAAAAGAACAAGACCATCTTATAACAAACATAGATAAACCGTCAATGAAATTTTTTTCATCATCTATAAAACATATGAAAAAGGAGCACTTCTTGTGCTCCTTTTTCATAAATTTATTGAATTATTCAGCGCCAACTTCAGCTTTCACAACTTCTACAATACGATGTACATATGCGTCACAAACTTCTTGTGTTGGTGCTTCTGCCATTACACGAATAAGTGGCTCTGTTCCAGATGGACGAACAAGAATGCGGCCATCACCGTTCATTTCTTCCTCTACAACACGAATAATTTCTTTGATTTTTTCATTTTCTAACGCTAACTTTTTATCTGTTACACGAACATTTACTAGTAATTGTGGGAATTTTGTCATCTCACCTGCAAGCTCAGATAATGGCTTTTTCGTCATTTTCATGATGTTTACAAGTTGAAGTGCACTTAACATTCCATCACCAGTTGTAATGTAATCAAGTAAGATAATGTGACCTGATTGTTCTCCGCCCAGGTTATATCCACCACGCTTCATCTCTTCCATTACGTAGCGATCACCAACTGCTGTTTTATCACTTGTAATATCGTTAGCTTCAAGTGCTTTGTAGAAACCTAAGTTACTCATAACCGTTGAAACAACTGTATTGTGCTTCAGTTGACCAGTTTCTTTCATGTACTTCGCACAAATAAACATAATTTGATCGCCATCAACGATGTTTCCTTTTTCATCTACAGCGATTAAGCGGTCACCGTCACCATCAAAGGCAAGACCGATATCAGCGCCTTTTTCTTTTACTAATTCCGCTAATACTTCTGGATGTGTAGAACCTACTCCATCGTTAATGTTCATACCGTTTGGTGAAGTTCCCATTGTTGAAATATCAGCCTCTAAATCTGCAAATAAGTATGGAGCTAAAGAAGACGTAGCACCATGCGCACAATCTAAAGCGATATGTAAACCAGAGAAATCTTCTTCTACAGTTTGTTTAATGTATTGTAAATATTTTTGTCCGCCTTCAAAATAATCACTCACTTGTCCAAGGTTAGTACCTGTTGGACGTGGTAACTCATCAACTTCTTTGTCTAATAAAGCTTCGATTTCTGCTTCTTGCTCATCTGTTAATTTAAAACCGTCTGAACCGAAGAATTTGATTCCGTTATCCTGTACTGGATTATGAGATGCAGAAATCATAACACCTGCTTGTGCATCTAACGCTTTCGTTAAATAAGCAACACCTGGTGTAGAAATAACACCAAGGCGCATTACTTCTGCTCCAGTTGATAATAGACCGGCTACTAAAGCTCCTTCTAACATATGTCCTGATATACGTGTATCACGGCCAATAATTACTTTTGGACGATCTGTATCTTTTGTTAATACATAACCACCAAAACGTCCAATTTTGAACGCTAATTCAGGTGTTAACTCCTGGTTCGCAACCCCGCGTACTCCATCTGTACCAAAATATTTACCCATTATGATTCGCTCCTTTTTCTGGCTCTTTTTGATTATCTACTGTTGGCTCTTGACTCGTTTCTTTTTCTTTTTCTTGATCTTTATTTTGTTCCTGTTCCTTTTCCGGGTCAGGCTTAGGTTCAGGTTCAGGATTTTTTGGTTTTTCAGTTTGATTATCTTGGTTATGATTTGAATCTGGATTTTCACCGTTACCCTGTACTTCTTTATCTGGATTTTCTTTCTTCACAATTGTGACCTTAGCACTTTTTTGCTTTGGTTCTATTGAAATATTACCAGGACCGCTCACTTGAATGGAAACATCCTTTGTTCCCGGAGATACATTTTGCAGATTAATCGCTGCTGTTATTTGAGCAGCTGTTATTTTATCTACTATACTTGTTTCTCCTGAAATATCAACGCTTATCTTCCCATCTTGCGGCGAAAGTAGCTGGGCCGTAACATCTTTAGAAAGTCCATTTTTTTGAATCGATATACCATCAATCGTTCTTGTTTTCGTTTGTTTTGTTTTTTGTACGCCTACTGAAACCTTCACTTGATTCGGTTTTGCACTTGTTACACCCTTTGGCAATAAAACAGAGGTATCGAATGTTGTAGACTCTGTCAATTGACTAAGATCTACTTCGACCCCCTCTATCGATTGTATATTATCCAATACATCTTTTGGACCTGCTATCGTTACTTCTCGCGGCTCAACGCTAATATTTGTAACGGCCAATCCTTCTGGTAAACTCCCCTTTTTCGTATACGTTACAGGAACAGTTTTTTCCGTATTATTGGCCGTAGCTTGCGTCACCACATTTAACGTTACACTAATTTTAGATGGACTCGTTCTTACATTTAAACGTTTTCCTTCTTTATTGTATAATGTAACTTCAGGTGTTTTCGTAACAGTTTTATTAACACCTTTTAAATCAATATACGCTTTAGCAGATGAAATACTTTCAATTTCTTCTTTCGTCCCAACTACCTCAACCGTATCAGGTTTAATATTTGATTTTTCAAGAGTAGCACCCGCTGGCATTTGATCCTCATTTGATAATTTTAAATCTACATGAACATATTTTCTCGCTTTTTCATGAAGAGTAATTTTAATTGTTGATGGCTGAACTGTTCCTTTTACATCATCTGGAAGCCCGTTCGTTTTTAAGGCTACTTCATACGTTCCTTTTTCGCTATCTCTCAAATCAACTGGTATATCAAATTGTTTTTTCGCCTTTGCTGTAGCAACTGCTGCTTTTGGGCCCTCTAACTTCACCTTGACGCCCTCTGCCGGAATACCACTTACAATATATTTCTCGTCATCATACTTAACGTTAATAGCATAATTCGTTAATGTCTCTTTCGTATCATTTGCGAAAGGTATTATCCCCGATGTCGTATTTTTTTCAGTTAAAGTCGCTGACATAAAAAGCATACACGCCAATAGTAATGAGATCCCTTTTAGAAACCAATGATTCTCCATTAACTTATCCATGACGCTTTCTCCTCCAATTCCATAAAGACGAAGAAGTCGTTTTTTCGTTCGCACTAAATTCAGCTAACAACATATCTTTCAATTGTTCTGTCTTCAAATCACGATGCAACTTACCATTTTTCGTTAAAGAAATTTGGCCAGTTTCTTCCGACACAACTACTGTAATACTATCAGTAACTTCACTAACTCCCATTGCGGCGCGATGCCTAGTTCCTAGTTCCTTAGAGATAAACGGACTTTCCGATAAGGGAAGATAACACGCTGCTGCTTTAATGGTACTTCCTTGCATAATGACCGCTCCATCGTGAAGAGGTGTATTAGGAATGAAAATATTAATGAGTAATTCCGATGATACGTTTGCATTTAGCGGAATACCTGTTTCCACATAATCACCCATACCGGTCTCTTTTGACAAGGTAATTAATGCGCCTATTCTACGTTTTCCCATATATTCCGTTGCTTTTGCTATCGCTGTTGCAACCATTTCAGGCTCATCATCCTCATGAGTTCCAGTACGTGAAAATAAACTCCCGCGTCCTAGCTGCTCAAGTGCTCTTCGCAATTCTGGCTGAAAAATAATAATAACGGCTAAAAATCCCCACGTTAATACTTGCTCAGTTAGCCAATATAGCGTACGTAATCCAAGGAAAATACTAATCATCCGAACGACAATAATAACTGTAATACCTTTTAAAAGTTGAACAGCTTTCGTCCCTCGGATTATGAGAATTAGCTTATATATAATAAACCATACAACGGCAATATCTAATGCCGTACTAACATATTCCAAAATGGTCGTATCTTCAAAAGGCATGCTAACCCTTCCTCCTACTTACGAGCAATTCTATCCATATATTGAAATATTATTTTATGCTCTATCTGTATGTATTTCCAACAACTAGTTAATTATACCATACATGAAACAAACAACAATTACAAACCTCCCCTTTAGTCTAAATTGGTAAGATGTCAAACATTATTATACGCCTATTTTCAAATAAAAAAAGCAACTTCTCAGTTGCTTTTCTTACATTTATTTTAGTTTTTCACCGAACAAAGAACCCATTAAAGCAACCGCTGTTGTTGCCGTTCTATTTCGCTCATCTAAAATCGTATTTACCTCAACAAACTCAGCAGATGTAACAATATCAGCTTCCGCTAACATTTCCATTGCTAAATGGCTTTCACGATAAGATAAACCACCAATTACAGGTGTGCCAACTCCTGGTGCATCATGAGGATCAAGACCATCTAAATCTAATGATAAATGCACACCATCAGTATGCGATAAATACGCGATTGTTTCTTCCATAACAGCCGTCATACCCATACGATCAATCTCGTGCATTGAGAATACTTTAATACCTTCATTGCGAATAAAGTCTTTTTCTCCTTCATCTAATGCACGTGCACCGATAATTACAACGTTCTCTTTTTTCACCTTTGGATATGCCCCGTATAAATCTACAAGCGCAGGATGTCCATATCCTAAACTTGCAGCAAGTGACATACCGTGAATATTTCCAGATGGTGAAGTTTCTTCTGTATTTAAATCACCATGTGCATCATACCAAATAACACCTAAGTTTTTATAATGTTTCGCAACACCAGCTAATGTACCGATAGCAATACTATGGTCGCCACCTAATACAAGTGGAAAACGTCCTTCTTCTATAATATGATCTACCTTACTTGCTAATTCGTTACATACAGTTGCAACTTGTGTAAGGTTTCTTAAGCTTGTATTTACATCTACTTCTTTTTCTCTCTCTATACATATATCTCCCATATCTTTAACGTCATATCCAATTTCTTCAATTCTTTCAATTACGCCTGCATAACGGATTGCGCTTGGCCCCATATCTACACCGCGACGCATCTGTCCTAAATCCATTGGAACTCCAATAACTGAGATTTCTTTTTTCATAGATAGTATCCCCCTTTTGTGCCTTCACTAAATATTTTAAATCTTTTATATAGTCTGACTCAACTCGACATTTTTCTGTATGGATATACAAATTATTCACTTATATTCGCTTTAAAACTCAAATGTTAAGACTATTCTATGTATAAAGTTAACTTAATGAAACAACTATTATCATTATTATTAGATAATAATAAAAAACACTCCTACATTTAGAAGTGTTTTTCTGATGCAATTTTCCACACTGCTGCAATATTCTTTGCTGTCATTTCAACATTCTCTTCTGCTACTTTATAAGCCTCTTCTAACGTCATCGGACTCGCTGTGATACTAAATACTGCATCAATTCCCTTTTCATGAACAGCTAGATAATTTGGAGATACAGATCCTCCAATAGCAATAACAGGAATATGAAAGTGCTTTGCACGCTCTGCAACACCTACAGGGGCCTTTCCATATGCTGTTTGTTCATCTATTCTCCCTTCACCAGTTATAATTAAGTCTGCGCCCTCTATATGCTGATCAAAATTTGTATAATCTAATACAATTTCAATCCCTCTCCGCAAGTTTCCCTTTAACACTGCAATAACAGCTGCTCCCATTCCTCCTGCAGCTCCTGCACCAGGTGTTTTACATACGTCACAAGATAAAGATTGTTTTAGGATATGCGCATAATGCTTTAAATTTTCATCCAGCTCTTTCATCATCTCTGCATCCGCACCCTTTTGCCGTCCAAATATGAAAGATGCTCCTTTTATTCCAACTAACGGATTATCTACATCACATGCTGCTTCTATCTTTATATGTGCTAAACGTGAATCCATTTGCGAAAAATCAATAGCAACAATTGAATGTAGCGTTCCTCCAGATGGCTCTATTACTTCCCCTTCTTGATTCATAAACCTGACTCCTAAAGCTGTCAACATACCCGCTCCGCCATCATTTGTAGCACTTCCTCCAAGTCCTAAAATAATGTGCTCAGCTCCTTCGTCTAGCGCATGTAGTATAAGTTCTCCTGTTCCTTTCGTCGTTGTAATAAGTGGGTTTCGTTTTTTAACCGGAACATGTTGTAATCCTGATGCTGCTGCCATTTCAATAAACGCTGTCTTTTTATCTTTAGACATACCATAAAAGGCTTGTACGCTCTCTCTAAGCGGTCCTGTCACATGAAGTGATATAATTCTCCCCCCTGTAGCATCAACAAGGGAATCCACCGTTCCTTCTCCTCCATCTCCAATCGGGATTTTTACATACTCTGCTTTAGGGAAAATTGCTCCAAAACCTCTTTCTATAGCTTCACATACTTCTATAGCTTTTAAGCTTTCTTTATATGAATCAGATGCAATAACAACTTTCACAATTATCCCCCACCCTTTACTTTTACGTTTTCTTCATTTTAAACGACAAGTATGAACGTTGTCTTTTCAAACACAAAAAAAGCTTACATCATATGATGTAAGCTTCTCTATTAGATGGAGCCTAGCGGGATCGAACCGCTGACCTCCTGCGTGCAAGGCAGGCGCTCTCCCAGCTGAGCTAAGGCCCCTTAGTAATTAAGCGGAAGACGGGATTCGAACCCGCGACCCCAACCTTGGCAAGGTTGTATTCTACCACTGAACTACTTCCGCGAAAATGGTGAGCCATGAAGGACTCGAACCTTCGACCCTCTGATTAAAAGTCAGATGCTCTACCAACTGAGCTAATGG
>NZ_JBYTED010000009.1:59835-143074 GCF_058792175.1 Bacillus sp. EB106-02-03-XG38 | reverse complement strand
TGTTTCACTCCTTCATTCGAGGCAAAAAGCGCCTCGTAATCAGGAGTTCCAACACCCTCCTGTTCTAAACGAGCCGCTTCCGCTTTTAGGTGATATCCAGCTCCAGCGGCTAGAACAGTCGGTTGTTTCACTCCTTCATTCGAGGCAAAAAGCGCCTCGTAATCAGGAGTTCCAACACCCTCCTGTTCTGAACGAGCCGCCTCCGCTTTAAAGTGATATCCAGCTCCAGCGGCTAGAATCTCCGGTCATTTCGCTCTCTCGCTCGAAGCAAAAAGCGCTTCAAGGTCGAGAGCTCCAATGTCCTGCGATTCTGAGCAAGCCGCCTCCGCTTTTAAATCTATTATTGATTCAAGAACGCGCGTAGCATCCAAGCGTGTTTTTCTAGTTCTGTGTAGATGCCTAGTAGTAGGTCAGATGTCATTTCGTCGTCAGAGTTTTGAGCAATTTCCATGCCTTTTTTCAGTTCGACTAGCATCATTTCGTAGTCTTTCATGATTGCTTCGACCATCCCTTCTGCAGTTTCTCCGTATGCTGCTTCTTGAATAGTAGAGATTTCTAGGTAGTCTTTCATTGTTGCTACTGGTTTGCCACCGATTGCTAAAATACGTTCTGCAATTTCGTCGATGTGAGTAGCTGATTCTGTGTAAAGTTCTTCGAATTTCTCATGTAATGTGAAGAATTGAGGTCCTTTTACGTACCAATGGAAGTTGTGTAATTTTGTGAATAAAACGCTCCAGTCTGCTACTTGTTTGTTTAATACTTCGATTACTTGTTTGTTCATTATGATCAATCTCCTTTTGAGTTGTTATGTTATATCAATTACTAATTTATAATTATTATAATCTAGTAATTTGTATAAATCAACCCTTTTGCTGGAATTAATTTGAACAAATTATGAACTGTTGTAAATAAAAATCCCTATTACTGTGGAGTAATAGGGATTTGCTTTGATATATAGCTTTTGTTCTAAACGAGCCGCACACGCTTTAAATGATATCCAGCTCCGGTGACTAGAGCAGTCGGTCATTTCGCTCTCTCGCTCGAAGTGCCCTGCGATTCTGAACGAGCCGCATACGCTTTTAATTATTAAACAGCCTTCTGTTTTTCTTCTACATCCTGTCCATCCCAGCACTCTGTATTCTGTAAGCCAGGGATAGAGCTTGCAACGAAAACAGGATCTTTTCCTTGTTTCTTTTGCTTTAAATAGTCTACTAATGCTGCGTAGGCGAATTTGCTTAGGAATGAGATGGCAATTAAGTTTGTGAATACCATTAGTCCCATGAATAAATCAGCTAAACTCCAAACTGTTTGAAGGGCAGCGATTGATCCGAAGAATACCATTCCGACAACTGCAACGCGATAAATCATTAACCATGTTTTACTTTCTTTAATGAATGCGATATTTGTTTCGCCATAATAGTAGTTTCCTAGAAGAGAACTGAATGCGAATAGGAAAATAATAATCGCTAAGAAAGTGCTTGCCCACGGGCCAATTTGTGAACTTAATGCTTGTTGTGTTAATTCAATACCTTCTAAGTTTGATCCTTTGTAAAGTCCGGAACATAATACGATAAACGCTGTTGATGTACATACTAAGAATGTGTCTACGAACACGCCTAATGCTTGAACAAGTCCTTGTTTTACAGGGTGAGATACATCTGATGTTGCAGCTGCGTTAGGAGAGCTACCCATACCTGCTTCTGTCGCGAATAAACCGCGCTGAATTCCGAACTTAATTGCTGCTCCAATACCACCAGCGATAGCTTGGTCTAAACCGAATGCGCTGTTAAATATTTCTGTAAAAATGCTTGGTAACATAGTGAAGTTGTTAATAACGACAAAAATTGCCACACCAATATAAACAATTGCCATTGGAGGAACAATCATTTCTGTAATACGTGAAATGCTCTTAATACCACCAAAAATAATAACTGCAACTAATAAAGCTAATAGAGCTCCTACAAGAGTTCGCTCTAGTCCAAAAGCATTTTCAAATGCGATTGTTACTGTATTTGCTTGTACGGAATTGAAAATTAATCCGTATGCAACTGTAATAAGAAGTGAGAACCAAACACCCATCCAGCGCTTGTTTAAGCCTTTTTCCATGTAATACGCTGGCCCACCACGGAATCTGCTTCCATCTTTTACTTTATAAATTTGCGCGAGCGTACATTCTACGAAACTAGTAGCTGCTCCAAGGATAGCAATAAACCACATCCAAAATATTGCGCCAGGTCCACCCATTGAAATGGCTAATGCTACACCAGCTAAATTCCCGATACCGATACGTGCTGCTGCACTTAAGCAAAATGCTTGGAATGGAGAGATGCTATCTTTCTTTTTTTCTTTTCGATTAAATCCTTTACTAATTAAACCGACCATCTCACCGAAATGAGTAATTTGGACAAATTTCAATTTGAAAGAGAAATAAAGACCGAAGCCGATTAGCATTGCAATAAGAATATATGACCATAAAATATTATTCGTTACCTCAAGGAATCTGCTAAAGATATCAACCATATAATACACTTCCTTTTTTTCGTAATAAGAAAATTATATGCAAAAAATATACGAGAATCAATTTTTCTAAAAAATTATGTTACATAAACGTATTTTGTGTTATGATTATGTTACATCATAATATTTTTAGAATTATTTACATTTTAAAAAACTAAATGTAAAGCGAAAAAGAGGGGATAATTTGAAAGAAGAAACTTTATTGAAAGTAAGTCTTAAGAGTTTGAAAATGAGAAGTAATATATTTTTTATCATTACATCTTTAAGTATCTTTTTAGGAGCGACTTATTATTACAATAAAAGATTTCCAAGTCACAGGTATCCTGAATGGTTAGAATTTCTAAAATTGATTGGATGAACAAAAGACAGAAAAACAGAAAATTCAAATAAAAAAAGTTGTGGAGGAGCTAAATATGAATATTAGAGAAAGTGAACTTCCGGGTATTGGTTATAAGTTTCAAATTGTTACGAAAGGTAACGAAAAGATGGTGATTGTTATTCATGATGACGGGCGTAGAGAAATGTATCATTTTGATTCAGACCATGAAGAAAGCATCTCAAGTATTTCATTACGTGACTCAGAGGCAAGACAAATTGCAGCAATATTAGGCGGAATGGTATATAAGCCTAGGGCATTAGAAAATGTTGAAATGGTCTTTGAAGGTTTAGCGATTGAGTGGTTTAAAGTGGAGAATGCAGCCCTGGCAATCGGAAAAACAATTGGTGATCTTGAAATAAGAAAAACATATAGCGTAACGATCATTGCAGTTATGAAGAAGAATATGAAAAAGCTATTTAATCCAGGACCAAAAACGGTAATTGAAGAAGGCGATATGCTTGTAGTTTCTGGTGAGAGAGAAGAAATTAAAAAAATTATTAATGAGTTACTTTCGAATAGGGGGACTGACTAGATGGATACGTTAATTTTTGAAGTTGGTACAGCGTTAGTATTAGTTGCAATTGCGGCAGTACTTGCTGGAAAGTTTAAATTCTCAGTAATTCCGTTTCTAATTGTTCTTGGGATGTTAGTAGGACCACATGCGCCGACAATAGGTGTGATCGATTTCAAATTTATTGAAAGTGCGAGTGTTATTTCCTTCCTTGGACGAATCGGGGTTCTGTTCCTTCTGTTCTATCTAGGACTAGAATTTTCAATGAAAAAACTAATTAAATCTGGACGTTCTATTGCGATTGGCGGAACGATCTATATTTTAATTAACTTTTCACTTGGGTTATTATACGGGTTTATTATGGGATTCCCTTTACTAGAAATCTTAATTATTGCGGGTATTATTACGATTTCTTCTAGCGCTATCGTTGCAAAAGTGTTAGTGGATTTAAGAAGAACTGGTAATAATGAAACCGAATTAATTTTAGGAATTATCATGTTCGAAGATATATTCCTTGCTGTATATTTATCAGTTGTATCTGGTTTAGTTCTAGGAGATCATGCTTCCTTCCTAGGTGCTCTTACTTCAATTGGAATTGCTTTAGGATACATGCTTCTATTCTTTATTGTAGCTAGAAAGGCGACGCCGTTATTAAATAAATTGCTCAATATTAGTTCGGATGAAATTTTCATTATTGTAGTATTTGCTTCGTTATTCTTTATTGCAGGATTTTCAGAAACAATTCACGTTGCCGAAGCAATTGGAGCACTTCTTTTAGGATTAGTTTTCTCTGAGACAGAGCATAGTGACAGAATTGAACACCTTGTTGTTCCATTTAGAGACTTTTTCGGAGCCATTTTCTTCTTCAGTTTCGGATTAAGTATTGATCCTTTCTCGTTAGGCGGAGCGATATGGTTAACGTTAGGTGCGGTACTTCTTACAATCATCGGTAACTTTGTAGCAGGAATGATTGCAGGACGACAGGCTGGATTATCTCATAAAGCTTCAACAAATATTGGATTAACAATCGTTTCAAGAGGAGAATTCTCCATCATTATGGCTAATATCGGTATCGCTGGTGGTTTAATGTCAGTACTAAAGCCATTTTCAGCACTATATGTGCTTATACTATCGATCTTAGGTCCACTTTTGACGAAAGAGTCAAAGAATGTATATAAATTTTTAAATAAAGTCTTTAAGTGGGATACGAAGGCTAACTAAATTAAAAAAATAAAAGTACAAGATATGTCCTGCTTGTACTTTTATTGTTTGCAATGAAAACAGTAAAGAGAGGTACATGATGTTAGGAGAGTTGATTCATTCCGTTTTAGTTTTTCTAGAAGGACTTGGTTATTGGGGAATTATGCTTGGATTAATGCTAGAGGTTATCCCAAGTGAAATCGTATTATCTTATGCAGGTTATTTAGTATCAACAGGAAGCATTACATTTTGGGGCGCTGTCGCGTTCGGTACAATTGGTGGTGTAATCGCACAACTATTTATTTATTGGATTGGTCGATACGGAGGAAGACCTGTTCTTGAGCGATATGGAAAATATATTTTAATTCAAAAGAAACATATTGATTATGCTGAAGCTTGGTTTAATCGTTACGGAACCGGCGTTATTTTTACTGCTCGTTTTATTCCAGTTGTGCGTCATGCTATTTCCATACCAGCAGGTATTGCGAAAATGTCACATGCTAAGTTTATTACGCTAACTACATTAGCTGTTATTCCATGGTCAATTGTGTTTGTATATTTAGGTTTTAAATTAGGAACAGAGTGGGAAAGCATTAATAAAGTTGCTGGGCCATATGTGAAATACTTTGCACTTGCTGCTATTGTTTGTGCAATTGGTTACTTTGTATTAAAAAAAGTGATTAAGAAAAAGGAATCTATGTCGGCATAGATTCTTTTTTTATTGGTATTTTTTCAAGGATGAAAGAATACGTTTAATATTTACCATATTGTGGCATACATATAGAAAAAGGGTGCTTGGAAAGGGGAATAAAAAGAAATGGAACTCCAGTTTCAAAATGTATATCAACAGGTGGAGAATTGGTATGTGTTGGATTCGGAGCTTCCTTGGGATGTCAAAAGACTTAGAGACGATTTGTTTTCATTGATTGAAGTATGTAAAACGCCAGTTATTTTTTGTGATACGTGTGATGCAAATCATGTGCTTCTATCGTTAGGAGAAGAAGAAGAGGAATTCTTATTCCCAGTAGGTGGTTTTTATCATAAAGAAAAACAATTAATTTTTGTTTGTATGTGGGAAGAGTATGAGCAAGTGCTCAAAACTCTGCTGCATGAATTTCGCCATGCGATGCAGCATAAGAGAGACGTATTGTATGTTGGAAGTGAATTGTACGAAGATAGATGGATTGAGAAAGATGCGAGAAAGTTCGCGGAGAGGAAGCTGGATGAATATAAAAATAGAAAGTTAATGTAAAGCATAGTGGAGAAATAGCGCTGTGCTTTTTTGTTGGTTACTAAAAGTAAGCGATTGACTTTTATAAAGTTTAGTTCTAAACTAATGGTATCGAGCGAGGTGATAAAATGAAAACGGAAGATAGGCTCGGATTACTATTATGGTTTCGTTTATCACGTTTTTATAACAAAAGTATTCGTGAGACGAATCAGCATTTGAAAGAATGGAATGTATCTGCCGCTCAGTTTGATGTACTAGCTCAAGTTGGAGGACATGGTCGTTTAACGCAGCAAGAGCTTGGAAATAAGTTATTTGTTACGAAGGGAAATATCACACAGCTTTTAAATAAAATGGAGCAGCTGGAGTGGATTCATCGTGAACAAGAAGGTACTACAAAATATATTTCGTTAACTGAAAAGGGAAAAGATTTATATGAAGAAATCGTCCCGCCTCAAGAAACATTCCAAGCGAAGCAGTTTCAAAATTTAAATGTAGAAGAACAACATCAATTATTACAATTACTAAAAAAGTTACAGTAAAAAATTTTAAAATAAATCTTGAATTCGAGATAATATGAGGTGAAGGGTATGTTTAGAAAAGTTGATCATAAAAATATGGGAAGAGCAAATCACGGTTGGCTAAATACACATTTTCATTTTTCATTTGCGAATTATTATAATCCTAATAACATGAACTTCGGTGCATTACGTGTAATTAACGATGACCTAGTAGCGGCACAAACTGGTTTTGATATGCATCCGCACCGCGATATGGAAATCATTTCGTACGTTGTAGATGGTGCTTTAACACATGAGGATAGCATGGGAAATCGCGGAACAATTGAGCGAGGGCATGTTCAATATATGAGTGCTGGCACAGGTGTATTTCATAGTGAGCATAATTTAGGAAATGAAACACTACGTTTATTACAAATTTGGATTTTACCAGACCATGCGGACCATAAACCAAACTATGGTGAGTTTAAATTTGATTGGAGCAAACGTGAAAATGAATGGTTTCATATGGTATCTCCATTAGAAGGCGGGGCACCAATTCAAATTCACCAAGATGCGAATTTATATTCTTTATCTTTAGATGCAGGAAAAGAAATTCATTTTCCAGTGAAAGAAGGCCGTCAATTGTACCTTGTACAAATTGAAGGAAGTAGTGTAATCAATGGTGAAAATCTTGTTATGCGTGATGCAGCAGAAGCGGTGGAAGAAGATATTCATATTGAAGCGAGAGAGCAATCGCATTATTTAGTAATTGAATTGAAAAGACAATAAAAGATTAAAAGAAAAAGAGGACATCGGATAGATGTCCTCTTTTTTTGAGTGGAATTGTCAGAAAAAACTTTCTCAAATTTTCGGTAAAGGTATCGACTTGAAAAACAAGAATTGTATAAAAGTGTCAAAAATCTTTATGGGAATGGGGAATGTTATAGTGAAAAAGCAAGTCATTTCATCAGCATTAGCCTTAACTGTTATCGCCGGGGGATTTGGAACATTTGGAGCAACGACAACGAAAGCGGAAGAACAAAAAATTCAATATCATCAAGAGTTTAAAACACCTGCATACATAGGTGAAGAATGGAAAGCACCAGAAGGACTAGATAAAAAAGAAACGGTCTTTCAATATTTAGAGAGTAAGAAAGATATGTTCAAATTAGCAGGAAATATTGATAAACACTTCAATGTCGTTGGAGAAGAAAAAGATGCTGAATCTGGCACAACACATGTGAAGCTAGTTGAGAAGCATAATAACATTCCTGTGTACGGTTCAGATCAAACTGTTACACTAGATAAAGAGAATAATGTAAAAGCATTCTTCGGACAAGTTATTCCGAATTTAGAGGATAAAAATATTCCTACGTTTGCAAATATTAGCGCAGAGCAAGCAGAAACAATTGCAAAGACAGATATTGAGAAAGAAATTGGAGCAGTAAAGAATTATGACGGTGTGAAAAAAGATTTATATGTGTATGAAAAAGATGGAAACTACTATCTTGCCTATTTAGTTAAGGCATCAATTTCAAAGCCAGCTCCAGGCTATTGGCATTATTTTGTTGATGCAACGAATGGAAATGTCATTGAGAAATATAATGCTGTAGATCATATTACAGGATTTGGTTACGGAGTATTAGGCGCTAAACAATCATTTGAAATTGCGCAAGATGAGAAATCAGGAGCATTCCATTTATTTGATGGTAAACGTGGAAAAGGTGTTCATACATTTGATGCAGAGAATATGGATGAAAACTTATTTAATATATTCTCACAATGGTTCGGACATACAGGTATTGAAGTAGAAAGTAAAAATAAATTCTTTGATGACAAAGCAGCGGTTGATGCGCATGTAAATGCAGGAAAAGTATATGATTACTACAAAAAGACCTTTAATCGTAACTCTTTCGATGATAAAGGTGCGAAGCTTATTTCCTCTGTTCACGTAGGTGAAAGCTGGAATAACGCAGCTTGGAACGGTATTCAGATGATGTATGGTGATGGTGATGGTACAACATTTGTGCCGTTATCTGCGGGACTTGATGTTATCGGTCACGAATTAACACATGCTGTAACTGAACATACAGCAAATCTTGTTTATAAAAATGAGTCAGGTGCGTTAAATGAATCATTATCAGATATTATGGGTGTCATGGTTGAGAAGAAGAGCTGGGATTTAGGTGCTGACATTTATACACCTGGAAAACCTGGTGATGCACTTCGTTCTCTGAAAGATCCAGCATCTATTCCAAATCCATTAAAACCAGGTGAAGGTTACCCAGATCACTACAATAAACGCTACACTGGAACAGCTGATAATGGCGGCGTTCATATTAACAGTAGTATTAACAATAAAGCTGCATATTTAGTATCTGATGGCGGAGAGCATTACGGCGTGAAAGTAACTGGAGTAGGCCGTGAAGCGACAGAGAAAATTTATTACCGTGCTCTTACGAAATATTTAACTGCAAACTCTGACTTTAAGATGATGCGTCAAGCGGCACTTCAGTCAGCTGAAGATTTATATGGTAAAGATTCTAAAGCTGTACAAGCTGTAACGAAAGCTTATGATGCAGTAGGCGTAAAATAATAAGAGAAAAAGACCTGACTAGGATGTCAGGTCTTTCTGTATTTAGTCGCGAATACCTAATGCGATTTTCGCCATACGTGACATACGTTCTTTAGACCAGGGCGGATTCCAAACGACATTTACTTCTATTTCATTGACTTCAGGTACGTTCGTTGATAATACTTTTTTTACGTCTGATACAATTTGCCCAGCCATTGGGCAACCGATCGAAGTCATCGTCATCGTAATGACAGCATTATTATTTTCATCTGCCGTAACGTCATAAACTAATCCGAGATTGATAATATCAACACCTAGTTCAGGGTCAATAACAGCTTCTAAGTTTGCATATAACTTTTCTTCAAATGCTTGTTGTGACATGTGTAGCACCCCCTACATATTAATGATATCGATTCTCATTATAACGGATATATGTATAATGTGCAGGAAATGAGCTCAAAAAAAATATCCCTCTTGGAAGAGGAATATTTTTGGAATGTTTATTCAGTTTTAAAATGAGATACGAGTTGATCTAATTCTTCAACAGTTTGTTTCATTTGTTTAGCAGTTTGTGTCATCTCATTCATCGTAATGACTTTTTGTTCAGCCGATTGTGCTGTTGCCGCTGTTTCACTAGATACTTCAGTCGAAATAGAAGCGATGTTATTCAGTGAAGCGTTCATTTCTTCAGCACTTGCAGCCATTTCCTCAGCAGTTGCTGATATGTCTTGCATTTGAGTAGATACTTTATTTACTTGTTCTACAATCGTTGTGAAAGAGTTGCCAGCTTCACGAATGACATGAATGCCCTCAAATGCCTCAGAACGGCCTTGTGACATCATAGAGCTTGCAGTTTCAGTGTCTTGTTGAATTTGATGTAGTAATTGGTTAATATCAGTTGCCGCTGTTTTAGATTGTTCAGCAAGTTTTCGAACTTCGTCAGCTACGACAGCGAAACCTTTTCCTTGTTCGCCAGCACGAGCTGCTTCGATAGATGCATTTAAAGCAAGTAAGTTTGTTTGTTCTGCGATATTAGAAATAGATTGTACAGCTGTATCAATATATTTCGTGTGTGTGATTAGACGTTCGACCACTTCTGACGTAGCATGTACCGCGTCGTGTATCGTTGTCATTTGTGAAACGGATTTTTGAATAACAGTACTTCCATCATTAGCTTGTTCCGATGTAGTTACAGCAAGTTCAGTTACAGATGAAGCTGATTCAGCAATACGCTGAACGCTTACTGCCATATCGTCCATTGCAGTTGAGCTTTCTTCCATGCTTGCAGTTTGCGATTGAATACTTGCATTTAAGCTAGACATCGAGCTTTGAACTTTTATCGTTGCCTCACGTGATATATTCGTCTTTTCTAGCATATTTTCAGAAGCATTTTGTACTTCCACGGATGTTTTTTGAACACGATTGATGATATGTTGTAGGTTTTCTAACATTTTATTAAACGATGTTGCAATCGTACCAATTTCATCATTACTATTTACTTGTAGGCGGGCTGTTAAGTCACCTTCTTGAGATGATAATTCTTTTAGTTTACTATCAATTTGTTGAATTGGTTTTACAAGTTTACCAGAGAACCACCATGCAAGAGTGATAGCTACGATAATACAAATAACAAGTGATAAGAAGACAACATATTCAATTTGTAGCGAAGATTGATCAATTTTTTTGATAGATTGATCACGTAACTTAGCTTGTTCGTTACTGTAATTTGTGAAGTCACCAATTACTTTATAAACAGTACCATTTTCTGCATAAGCTACTTGCAGGGCCTCGTCCCACTTTTGTTCTTTTGCAAGAGGGAAAACTTTTTCTTCAATAAATTTTCTCCAAGTGGATCCTGATTCCATTGTATTTGTCATGGACTGAGAAACATTTGGATTAGAAAGAAGTTTATCTTTTGAATCCTCCAGACGTTTACTCATCTCATTAAACTTGTCTAATTCGACTTGATCATGTTGTAATAAATAACCTCTTAAAGCAGAAAGTTGTACTTGATAAGCATCTCCACGTTCTTTCAATTCTGTTGCCAAAGGGGAAATTTCTTTTTGTAATGCTTGAGCTTGACGAGATTGATCAATAGTAAAAAATAAAATAAAAGCTAAGGCAATGCCAAATAAAGCGCAAATCGTTCCCATCATAAACATTAGTTTTTTTCGAATGCTAATAAAATTCATATGATAAAAAGCCTCCCTTGTGAAATCTTAGTATTAGAATTAATGAATGTAAAAAATTGAAAGAAAGCTTTACTCCGTCTGGAATAAAGCTTTCTTCTTTCCTCTAGGAATTATAGCAGACGGAATGAGAGATAGAAAGAGATATTTTAAGGTAAAGAAAGAGAGATTGTAAATCTCTCTTTTTTTACAATTTGGAGCTCATAGAAGTATAGATGAAAGTTTCACTTTAAACGGTTGTTTTAAAATGAGAAACGAGAACTTCAAGTTCTTGTACGGTCGTTTTCATTTCAGAAGCTTTTTTAGCAACGACACTCATTTTGTTTACTTGGTCACCAGCTGAAGTTGCTGTTTGTGATGTTTCGGCGGCAACTTCATTTGAAATAGAAGCGATGTTATTTAAAGCTGCATTCATTTCTTCAGAACTTGCGGCCATTTCTTCAGCAGTTGCAGACATTTCTTGCATCTGTGTAGAAACTTTATTAATGTGATTAACAATTTCTGAGAATGAAGATCCAGCGGTACGAATGACTGTAATTCCTTCAGAAGCTTCTGACTGACCTTGCGTCATCATTTCATTTGCTATTTTTGTGTCAGCTTGAATTTGATGAAGTAAATGGTTAATATCAGTTGCTGCTAACTGAGATTGTTCAGCAAGTTTTCGTACTTCATCGGCAACAACGGCGAATCCTTTTCCATGTTCGCCAGCACGTGCTGCTTCAATTGAAGCATTTAAAGCGAGTAAATTCGTTTGTTCCGCAATATTAGAAATGGATTGAAGTGCAGTATCAATATGATTCGTATGTGTAATGAGTCGTTCTACTACTTGTGATGTAGCGTTAACAGCTTCGTTAATGGTATGCATTTGTGTAATAGATTTCTCAATGACTTTATTCCCACTATCTGCTTTTTCAGCAGTTGTAACAGCTAGGCTAGTAACAGAAGAGGCAGATTCTGCAATACGCTGAACACTCGTTGTCATATCATCCATTGCAGTTGAACTTTCTTCGATGCTGGAAACTTGTGAACGAATATTATGCTCAAGGGCATTCATAGTTTCCTCGGTTTTTGCTGTGTTTTCCATAGAAGCAGTTGTTTCGATAAACACATTTTCAGAAGCTTCTTTTACACTTGTTGATGTTTGTTGTACTTGTTGTATGATACGTTGTAAGTTAGCGAGCATTTGATTAAAGGAATTGGCGATATCACCAATTTCATCTTTACTTGTTACGTGCAATCTAGCAGTTAAATCACCATCTTGAGAAGCTAATTCTTTTAATTTCTCATCAATTTGTCGTATCGGTTTAACGAGTTTACCAGAGAACCACCATGCTAATAAAATGGACGTTACTGTACATGTAATGAGGGAGAAGAAAATAATATATTGAATAAGAGATGAAGAAGACTCTACGTCAGCAATTAATGCGTCACGTTTATCATTTTCTTCATTTGCATATTTAGTAAAGCGACTTAAGAGGTCGTTTACATAATCGGTTTGAGCTAAAGCGATTTTGGATGCTTCGTCCCATTTTCCTTCTCGAGCAAGAGGGAGGACTTCATTATCTATTACGCTTCGCCATTTTCCACCCATTAAAATTGCTTCTTTCATTCCTTCAGGGAGCTTTTTATCATTTGTTACTTTTTCTCTAGTATCAGCTAGTTTTTTTCCTTCTCGGTTGAATTTATCCAATCCTTTTTGATCATGTGACAGTAAATATTCTTGTAAACCGGCAACTTGTGCTTGGAACCAATCGCCACGTTCTTTTAAAATTGTTGCTCGTTTTGATACATCATTTTTTAAGGTTTCGATTTCATTTGCTTGATTCATGGCGAATGAAAGAATAACAATAAGAGCAATACTAAATAAAGAAGAAATGCTTAAGAGTGTGAACAGTAGTTTTTTTCGAATACTAACATATTTCATCGTTACCCCTGCCTTTAAAAACTATTTATTATGATTTATAAATATTAAGAACGAAATTAATAAAAACATTATTATGAAGTTATTAATCTGTTCAATGAAAATTATAGCAGATAATGGAAGAAGACAGATTCATATGAGTAAATGTTCTTAAAATGTATACATTTGTATATCAAAAAATTCATAAATAAAAATGAGAAATGCTATTGTAATTTGAAAAAACATCATGTATACTTCTAATTAGTTGATAACGATTATCAGTATCAACTAAAGACATTACTCTTCGTTATGTTGGTCATACCCCTTTTTGACGACGTAAGTCAGAGACGAAATGTTGAAATATCTTGTGTCCTATTCTACAGAATTATGGTAATCTCCAACCTCAACTTATATGCGTGAGCATGCAAAAAGGATCCTATCCGTGAAGGGATCCTTTTTTGCATGCTGTCGCAATTATTGTATATAGACCAGGCACACGTTCTTCAATTCCTTCCTGCGCAGTAGAAGGGAAGACCCACCTTTGATGAGACCCGTGTTCTTCAATTAGTTTTTCAATTTTAAAATGTTCTTCCGCAAGTGTTGTAATAATTTCTCCTAGCGTCCAGCGACGGATGGTTGTTTTAGGCAACGATTCTTTCTGCGATTCTGTAAGAAGGATGCTATAAGCAACATCATCTTCAATTAATTCTTCATCGAAATAATTTCCATTGGCCCGAAATGATGGGTGGTCTACTCCTAATAATTTCGTGTAAACAGGATGATAGTCACGAAGGATAAGCGTTCCATCTCGCTTAAGTAAGGTAACAATTTTTTGAAAGAGCGGTTTTAAATCTAAAAAGTAATGGAGTACACCAAGTTCCAGCAATACGATATCAAATGATTCGGAGAGCTTTACATCTAATACATCAGAAACGACATATTGAATAGAGACACCTGCAGCTTCCGCAAGTTCATTTGCATATTTTGCATTACTTGCTGAAATATCAACAACAGTTACGTTGGCTCCTAAAAGAGCGAGAGCAACGGCTTTATTTCCTTTTGACCCGAGTAAATTAATAATACGTTTTCCTTTTGGAGATTGTATGTAAGGTAAATAGTGATCTACCTCGCGCACGGGATCTGCCATGAGCTTTTTCGCATAATCGGCTGGTGCCCCGTGGCGATTCGTCCAAGCTTCATACGCAGCTGCATTCCAGCTTTTTTCATTACGTGCGCTTAGTTGTTTTTGATTCAATCGTATCATTCCTTTCGTGAACGTATAGGTATTCTATGAGAGGATGGGATTTCCTTTTCTTTTTGAATAAAAGTTTGATTTTTCTGTGATTAAGTCGTAAAATACGTGTTATATATAAAAGCGTTGAAAAGGAAAAGTAGAATGAAATCATTCTGTCCAGAGAGCTTCGGTAGCTGAGAAGAAGCAAGAATATTCATTTGAACAATGGCCTTTGAGCTTCGTCCTGAACTTATGAAATGATAATAGTAGGCGACGACGAGAGTTGGTACTCGTTATCAAAACCACAGTATAAGAGCATATAGCTCCGTACTTGTTAAGGCTAATTATGTGAGTAATTGGCGAAATAAGGTGGTACCGCGACTGTTTATACAGCCCCGCCCTTATCTTTTTTAAGATAGGGGCGGGGCTTTTTATATTTAAAAGGAGGAATGTAAGATGAGTATTTTTATTGGAGGCGCTTGGCCATATGCAAATGGTTCGTTACACCTGGGCCATATTGCGAGTTTGTTACCGGGAGATATTTTAGCACGTTATTACCGAGCAAAAGGTGAGAATGTGTTGTATGTTTCGGGAAGTGATTGTAATGGAACACCAATTGCGATTCGGGCAAAACAAGAAGGTGTGACGGCGAAGGAAATTGCTGATAAGTATCATGAAGAGTTCCAGCGATGTTTTCGTAGCCTTGGTTTTACTTATGATTGCTATACACGTACAGATAGTCAGCACCATCATGAAACGGTTCAAAATGTCTTTTTACGTTTATTGGAAGAAGACTATATTTATAAAAAAACAGTGGAACAAGCGTATTGTGAAACGTGTACGCAGTTTTTACCTGATCGTTACGTAGAAGGCCTTTGTCCACATTGTCATGAAGCAGCAAGAGGAGACCAATGCGATGCGTGTTCAGCTATTTTAGATCCACTCGATTTGTTAGAAAAGAAATGTAAGTTATGTGGTAGCACGCCATCTGTACAGGAAACAGAGCATTTCTATTTCGCATTGCATACATTTCAGGAGCAAATTAAAAGGGCGGTAGAAATCGCAAAACAAAAAGAATCATGGCGCGACAATGCGATTCAACTAACAGAGAGATATGTAAAGGAAGGATTACTAGATAGGGCCGTATCACGTGATTTACCAATCGGGGTACCAATTCCAGTAGAAGGGTATGAAGATAAGAAAATTTACGTATGGATTGAAGCAGTGACAGGATATTATTCAGCGAGTAAACATTGGGCTGAAGAAACAGGGAAAGATGATCAAGAGTTTTGGGATAAAGAAGCGAAAACATATTATGTACATGGAAAGGATAATATTCCGTTTCATTCCATCATTTGGCCAGCGGTATTGCTTGGAATAGGAGAGGGAGCAATTCCTCGTCATATCGTTTCGAATGAATATTTAACAGTTGAAAAAAGAAAGTTATCTACAAGTAAAAACTGGGCAGTATGGGTGCCTGACATATTAGAACGCTACAATCCAGATTCTATTCGTTACTTTTTAACAGTAAACGCACCAGAAAATCGTGATACTGATTTTTCGTGGCGTGAATTCATTTATAGTCATAATAGTGAATTGCTAGGTGCATACGGGAACTTTGTGAACCGGATATTAAAGTTTATTGAAAAGTATTATGGTGGTATTGTGCCGAAGGGAAGTATTGATGGAGAACTGAAAGATAAAGTAGAAGGATTATATAAAGGTGTAGGAGAAGCGATTGAGCAGACTACTTTTAAGGTGGCGCTAGAAACAATATTTGATGCAGTACGTTTTGCAAATAAATACTTTGATGAGAGGCAGCCTTGGAAACAAAGAGAAGATGATCCAGTTTCATGCGAAGAGACGATTTATAACTGTGTGTATCTTATCGCTAATTTTGCAAATCTCCTTGAACCGTTTTTACCATTTTCAAGTGAGAGAGTTAGAAACACATTATCGATTGTGAACCGAAATTGGGAGCCTCAACATACGTTGCCGAATAGAATTGATAGTGTGCAGCCGCTATTTGAACGAATTGATGTAAAACAAATTGAGCATGAGATAGAAAAGCTGTATGGAGCAGTAAAGTGAGATAGAGAAAAAGACCTTTCAAATAAATGAAAGGTCTTTTGTTACGCACTATGCACGCTACTATGTTTCTTTGCTTTCCTAGCTGCAAGGAGCTGAGGAGTAAAAATTCCAAGGAGTATAAAGAGTATCCCAATCCACTGCATGAAGGTTACGACTTCATGTACAAGTGTAATAGAAGCGATAATGGCCGTTGGTAATTCAGCTGCTCCTAGTATTGTACTAAGTCCTGTTCCAACTTTCGGTACGCCAATTGAAAAACAAATGACAGGTACGACAACGCCAAACAATCCGAGGAAGAAAGCGTATTTCCAAAGACCAGCTTGCAAGGAACCGTCTGTTAAGAAGTTGGGCGGGAAGAATAGGCATACGATAAGAGTAGCGCTTGTTGTCATAAGGAAGCTTTTCGTATAAGGCGCTACTTCTGTAGCCACACGCCCACTTGCAAACACATAGAATGAAAAAGAGACAGCGGCTAACAGACCAAAGATAATACCTTTTGTGGAAAAGCTTTGTCCGAGACCTTCAAAGACACCGCCTGCAAACAATGTACCAGTAAATAAAATAATGATAGATATAATTTTCTCACGGCTTGGAAATGTTCGGTTTGCAATTGCTTCAATGACTACACCAATCCATGTGAACTGGAAAAGTAGGACGACAGCGATAGATGCTGGTAGTTCTTCTACAGAGATAGCGTAGAAGATACCAGTCATACTCATCGTTGTGCCGACTGTTAGTAAGGAAAAGAATTGCTTTTTTGTTACTTTATGACGTGAAGCGAAAAGAACGAGCAGAAGAAGCCCGATCCATCCGAAGACATATTGTCCCCCTAATAGTTCATGTGCTGAAAATCCATCAATGAATCCGAGTTTGAAAATAGTTGAAAGTATGCCGTAGCTACAAGCTCCGAATAAAACGAGTAATGAGTACTTAAATTTCTCCATGAAAATCCTCCTTTTACATAATAAAAAACGCCCGCTATCCAAATAAGGATAACGGGCGAACGAAACAGAGTCATATACTCTACAAAATTCCGCCACTCATACCAAGTATGAATTTGGGGTATGAAATTGTAGTAGGTTTTACATTGCTTTTGGGAATACAATAGAACATTTTACACCTTGAGGTGTGTTTTGTATACCATAAGGAAATTGATGTTTATCTAGTATTTGTTTTACAATATATAACCCAAGACCACTACCTTGTACTAAGCCATGTTTGTCAGGATTTGCGCGATAGAATGGTTCAAATAAATGGGCAAGTTTATCCTCATCTATTTGTGAACCTGTATTTAATACTTCTAATGCGTAACCGTTTGGTTTTTCATAAAGCTTTATATATACATGCTGATGGTCAATTGTATAATGAATTGCATTTGAAATAATGTTAAAAATGGCAGTTTGAATAAATTTAGGATCAGCTAAAACTTGTACATCTTGTTTAATGTTAGATTGAACATTTAATTGCTTTACAGATACGAAATAATCTACTTTCTTCATAACATCCTCAATAATATTAGTCAATGAGATAACTTTTAAATCAGGTTTAAATTGAGGGTTTTGTATTTTGGATAATTCCGACATTTTTTCCGTTAATATGTTAATGTCTTGCATCATTTCATAGGAACGTTTTAAATATTTATCTCTATCTTTATAAGCTCCAATTCCGTGAATCATGCCATCTAGTTGCCCCATAACGGCTGCGATTGGTGTTTTTAATTCATGGGAAACCATAGACATAAATTCTTTACGAGATTGTTCTAATTGTTGTTCCTTTTTGAGTTCATTTTTTAAATCTTGATTGCTCGCATGTAAATTCTTCACTATATTTGGGACCTGTGAAGCAGCTACTTGTAAATTAAAATCTGTTTGATCTGTATTTTTGTTAAGTAGTTTTTTATCTGAGAAATCAAGATTCATAATGTCTTTTAAAGCATCACTCATATATTGAAAAGGTTTAGCAATTAGTTTTGCATAAATTAAAGATCCGAGCAGAGATAATGCAAGCATTGTCGCGCCGATATGTGGAGCTAATTGCTGCAGTACATCTGTTAATTTTGGATTATCTTGTGCATCATTTGTTTTACTTGCTGCATTTTGTTTATGTAAGGCATCATTATTAGTAGCGACTTGCTTTTCCATTTCTGTAAGTGGAGCAGAAGTGCTATCTTTCCCCGTGATATTTTGTGTATGTTCTTTTGCTTTTGCAGTTTGGCTAGGCTGCAAAAGGTGATTGATAGCTGTAGAGAGTGATTTATAATCTATAACCGAAGATTGGAAATTAAAAATGTCTCCCTGTGATACAGCTTTATTTTGATTCGTTTTACTTTGGTCGTTTTGTTTATTTGAATCCGCTTGTTCTGTAGATTGCGCTCCATTTTCTTTTGCAAAACGTTCTTTATCATAGTTTGAAGCTAGGAAGTAAATCATTTGATAAAGACAAAGAGATAAAAGAATACAAAATAATAAGGTTTTGATGAAAATATTTTTGGTGATGTTGTCTGTGCTACGATTCGATTTTGTAGCCAATGCCTTTCACCGTTTTAATATAAGGAATTCCTAATTTTTTTCGTAAGTTCTTAATATGTGTATCTATAACTCTTACATCACCATAATGTTCATAGCCCCATACCTTATTCAACAAATCACTTCTTGATAATACTTTTCCCCGATTTTGCAGTAAAGTATAAATAATTTCAAATTCTTTTGTTGTCAATTCAATTTGATTACCATGAACATAAGCGGCATATGCTGTAGAATTTAACATCAATTCATGGAATTGTAGTATAGTTGCAGCTTCTGCTTCCTTCGTTGCTGCTCTTCTTAATACAGCTTCTACACGTTTAATAAATACGGTGTAATGGAACGGTTTCGTAATATAGTCATCAATACCTAATTCAAATCCTTTAATTTCACTTTCCTCATTATGTAAGCCTGTTAACATAATGATCGGTACATCAGATTGTCCTCGCATAATTTTACAAATACTATAGCCATCTATATCTGGTAACATCACATCAAGGAGGACAAGATCGTATGAATTTTTTTGGAAAAGAAGTATACCTTCTGTTCCAGCGCCAACGACATCAACGGTAAAGTTTTGAGCCATTAGAAATTCACGAATTAGCTCTTGTATATCTGGGTTGTCTTCAATCACCAGTATATGCGTCATAGTAACACCTCCTAAATAACGCTTTTCACTGCAATATTCGAATTCATCATTTTTGAATGACTCAGATTGTTTATACATATAATAAGCCCCCGCTATAAAATAATCATAAAAGTAGCAAGGGGAGTTGTTTAGCGAAACTGAATATTTCAGAATTACAGTAGTTCTATTATAGTATGTATTGTAAAATTTATAAAATATTATAACTGTATAATTTTAATATCCATGTTTATCAATGTTTTAATGTTATTTGACACAATCTATTCCCATTATATATGTAAATACAGTTGTTTTGCTACTGTAAATAAAGAAATAAAATAAGCCAAGACATAAAATTCTTGGCTACACGTAAATCGTGTTGTTAGGTTATTTTACAGTGACAGTAGCCTGCTGGGGAATACGCTCAAATAACCAGTGTATATCATTGTTATACATACGAATACAACCTAGTGTTGTCCACTTACCAATTGCCTGGTTATTGTTCGTACCATGAATCGCATAAGTTGTTCCGTAAGTTCCAGCCATGTTTAGTCCGAGCCAACGGTCACCAAGTGGATTGCGTGGATCGCCGCCTTTAATTTTGCCTGTGTAATAAGGACGATTTTTAATTTTATTTACGATTTGAAAAGTACCTTTAGGTGTAGGAGTAGCTGCTTTTCCAGTAGCGACAGTAAAACTTCTTATGAATTTTCCGTTTTGATAATAATCCATTTTATTTAACTGCGTGTTTACAATCAGTTGGTCTTTCGTTGTAGCTGCCTCAGCATTTGTGAATGGAATAGTTAAAAATCCTAATGATAATAGTGCACTTAATAATAGCTTTTTCATTATATTCTCCTTTTTAATATTGTAGTAGTCTTACATACAATGAATTTGCAATCCTCGTAATACTTTATTTACATTCTCATCTAATGTTTCAAAGAAGGTAGTAATTTTGTTATTGTGTTTGTTGTTTTTATCAATAAGTAATCTTTCATTTAGTAAAAGTTCACCATGTAGTCCAAAACTTTGAACTTGAATATTTAATTCATCTTCAGTTTCAGAAATAATTGGTAAGAAGTAGTGAAAAGCTTTCGTTGGAATGATGTAGCTTTTGCCAATCATGCTTTCTTGATTTGAATTAATCCATTTTTTCGTAACAATCTTAATGTTCTTTTTTGAAACGATAAAAGACAGTGTTGTAGACTTTGTTAAACTTACGTCAAACTCGTTTGTTTCACATATGTGTAAATTAAAAACGGTTTCATTTTGGTGAGATTCAACATTCGTATTAATAAAGTCATGCATTTTATAAGCTTCCATTCCTATTCTCCCTTTTTTTCATGTTTAAACAGCGACTTATATTTATTCAATTTAATGTTTAGGTAATATAGTATTTAAATTTTTCAACAAATTCCGATATAATCTTACAATACGTATATGAAGCTAATATGAAGTTAGCATGAGTTTGTGGTGGTTTTTTATTGAGAACAAAATAAGGTGATTTTAAAGTGTTAAAAACTGGATAAAAATTGCATATTTATCCCCTTGTTTTGTGTGATATATAGTTGTTAGCTCATTTTAAAAAGATAATGGATAGCAACAAATAATGAACAGAAAATTTTAGTGAGAGCCTTACAAAAATGTAATAAAAATGTAAGCTATTGTGATAGTTATTTCGACAATTTTTTTATACAATATTAGTAAGAAGTTGCACGTGATTGAAAGGAGAGATGACATGGAATGGATTCATGAATTATTTCAGCAATACGGGTACTATGTTGTACTTGTTGGTTTGCTGTTAGAATATATTGCACTTCCGTTTCCGGGAGAGCCAACGTTAGCGTATGCGGGATTTTTAGCACATAAGGGTGATTTAAGTTTACCGATTTTAATTATCCTATCCTTTATTGGGACAAGTGTAGGAATGACGATTCAATACTTTTTAGGAAATAAATTAGGTATGCCCTTTGTTCAAAAGTATGGGAAATACGTATTTTTAACACAAAGAAAAATCGACTTAACAAGAATGTGGTTTGATAAGTATGGATACTTCCTGATTTTTATCGGTTTCTTTATTCCTGGTGTACGCCATTTTACAGGATATTTTGCAGGAATTATTAACTTACCATTCCGCCGCTTTGCGATTACAATCTACTCAGGCGCTCTATTTTGGGTATCATTCTTCTTAATCGGTGGTTACTGGTTAGGTGGAAACTTACATGATATTTTTGGAGCGCTAGAAGGTCACATCGGTAAAATCATTTTTGGAGTAATTGTAATTGTAGCAATTACGTTAGGAGTTCGTTTCCGCAAACAGTTAAAACGAGTATTTTTACAAAACGCAAGTTAATATGAAATCCATTCTATGTCAAAATTTTGAAAGGCAGTGCAGACGCACTGCCTTTTTTATTTTATGTTCCAGTTTATTTTTAATTTTCCTTTTAATTGGTTTCCGCTAACTATAATGTAATAAGTTCCGGTCTTAATTGCGGCGAAATGATACGTATTCGGGCCGACTGAAGCTAAATAATTTTCTTCCTCTTGAAATTCACTAGCCATTTTTACGTCTCCCATGTAGCCATCCTTATTTTCAGCTCGTGATTCAATGGTGAATTCTAATATATCTCCTCGTTTTAGTTCAATGGGGACTTTATGTTTACCACTAAAATGTTGAAAAGATGCTTCAAAAGAGTTATCTGTTTTTGTTTCGACCCATTGTTCTTTTGATGTTTCAACCTTTTCTAAATCGATAAAGTTGATTGTGATAAATATAATAAGCATAATGCCTGGCACGACATATTGTATCCACTTAAATTTTGTTGCTATAACTGTACATAAGTAGAAAAAAAGAGAACACACTGCTCCAATTGATCCGAGAAACAAGAACTGTATTGGACTTGCTTCTTTAAATATTAGGAATGGAAGAAAAAATAAATAACCGCAAAAAATATAAAGGCATAATGTCTTCGGTCGTGTGTAAGTGTGTAAGCTCAAATTATCGATGCAAATAGAACAAAAAATTGCATATACCGCAAGAATAGGAACAAAGGGAATATATAGTAGTTCTCGTAATCCAGTTAAGAAACTATATAGTGTTGGTTGACTGGTTGTTAAGAGAAGTGCACTAATAAGTAATAATAACAAGAAAGTTGCTGTGAGCTTAGTAAGAATGTAAGAAAAGGTAGATGTTTTCTTCATATGGAACCTCCTTTGTTTAATATTTCACATTCATTATATAGGTTATTTCTATCATAATATATCTTTATTTTTGTCAATTATCATAGTCGTAATGACAATTATAATTGACAAAAATAAGGGTATTATTTACAATTTAAATTAAATAAATGAAAAAGAGGGAAGACATGAAGCTTCAAAATCGAGTGAGGGAATTGCGAGCAAAGCATCGTTTATCACAAGGGGATTTGGGGAAAGCAATTGGATCATCAAGACAAACGATTAGTTTAATTGAGCGCGGGGATTATGCACCATCTATTGTATTATCGCTAAAAATTGCACAAATTTTCAATGTACCGGTGGAGGAAATATTTGAGTTAGTGGAGGGGGAAGAGGATGATGAAGAGTAAACTGGGAGAACAATTTATTAGTTTTTGCAAACTCATATTAAGTATGGTAGGTGGCTTTTTTGCATCTTATATAGCTTTAGATTTACTCTCGGATGAACCGAGAAAATTATCACCCAATATATTAATAGGTGTATGTACTCTTTTTGGAATGATAATGATGTATTACACTTGGAAGAATACACGTATGCTAGCGGAGGCACGTGATGAAGAAGAGAGTGTACAAGGTAGAAAATTAGGGATTGTAATTATGTATTTACGTATAGGTGATATAGTTACGCAGGCCTGGTTTGTATATGCAGTTATTACATGTAGACGTGCATTCATGCATGATGCAAATGTTTCCTTCGCAATTTGGAACATGGTAGCTGCTACTGCTTTTACGATTATTATAGTGATCATTGGGATCATGGCGAGGAATCGTTATAACAAGCTTTACCCTGAACAAGGTGTAACGTATATGGAATCGATGGAGATGTGGAAGAAAAACGCAGATGAAGGATTAAAGCATATTGTGCATGAAGCTGGGTATAAAGCGTATGAATTTACGAATAAAGTATTGGCATATGTGTGGTGGGCTGCCGTTATATATACAGCAGTTAGTGATATCAATTTCGTGTTGCTTGGTTTAATCTCGTTTATTTGGATATTACATATCGGAAAATTCATGTACGAAATGCAGAGAAAAATGATTTATTAAGGGGAGAAAAAGGTGGATATTTTAAGAAGGCCAGCTGGTTCTATGACGGCGGCATTAGTTCTGTCCATTTTATACGTAGTAATTCGAACTGAGAAATTAGAAGTAATGTTGGATATATGGATATTATTTGGAATTTTTTTATTAGTGCTAGCTATTCATGAGCTAGGACATGTAGTATTTGGTTTAATAGGTGGTTTGAATTTTAAATTTATGACAGTAGGGCCGATTACTTTTCAAAAAGAGAAGGGGAAAGTACGCATTCGAGAAAATAAATTGTGGATGTACTTTGGAGGCGTCGTAATGTTAGTGCCGTCCTCTATAGAGACACCGAACCTTTCAAAAAAATGGGCGTGGATGACTTTAGGTGGACCGATTACAAGTTTACTATTTGGTGTTACTTCAGGTTACATATACATGGTGAGTTATTATCAATATCTTTTATATTTCGCCGTGTTACACTTTACAATTTTTGCAGCTACAATCGTACCGATAAAAGGAACGTTTTTGAGTGATGGTATGCAATTCCTCATTTTAATTAAAGGTGATGAAAAGGCGAAGCAGCATTTATATAACATTCAAGTATCGAGTGAGTTATTTAGTTGTAAGAGGCCGAAAGATTGGGACGAGAGATTAGTAGAACTTAGTGTGGAAAAATTAAAAGAGAATAAAAGTATAAGAGATATAATGAGTGGACTTATGCTTGTCCTTTTAGCCCGTGCTGATCGAGAAGGAATGGAAAAAGCGATACCGTATGTAGAACAAATTGTGAAACTCCCTGTAACGAAAGAAAATAAATATTTCGTTAGTAGTTTTCATAGTTGGTATCTTTTATATAAGGCTCTTTATGAGATGGACAGTCTTTCTTTGGAAGAAGTGAAGAAACATGGGAAGGTCATTACAAAGGTGGATTTACATGGGTACTATCGTACACAAGCAATTGTTACATATGCAGAGAATGATCTAGAAGCTTCACGTATGTATATGAAGAAAGCCGATAAAGAATTGAAGAGTGCTGAAAAGAATGAACTGGGATATTTACAATTAGAGAGAGAATGGTTTGAGCAGCTGAAAGAGAGGGTATCTTACGATGGGTAAGGTATCCTCTCTTTTTTATGTCGTTTTATGCCGTTCCATAAAAAGTCTGAGGCGAGTAAAATAAGATAAGAAGAGCAAAGCTTGGAGGAATTCTAGATGGAAATTTTAACGATTATTTTAATAGTCCTGCTCATTTATGCTGTTTTTAAAGTAGCATATGTAGCATTAAAGATACTCGCGATCCTATTAGTTATCTTTTTAATCGTAGAGTTCGGCAGTAAATTGCTTGGGGGATAGGGTATGTTGTACGGTTTGAGTGTCGAAGGGTGTTGGTAAGTCGATATCCTATGTCGAATCGTCGATATAATGAAAAAATCGTTGATATAAGTGGAGAAATCGCCGATATATTTGGAGAATCGTTGATATATTCTGGTAAGTACCGGATGGGGTATATGGAAAAGAAGTTGCCGTGAAGGTAGCTTCTTTTTATTGTGGTGGTGGGGTATGTTGTCAGCTTTGAATGTCGATATGTTGTGTCGAATCGTCGATATAATAAAAAAATCGTTGATATAAGTGGAGAAATCGTCGATATATTTGAAAAATCGTTGATATATTCCGACGAATACTAGCTGGGGTATGCAAACCAATCTAAAAAAGCTGGAAGAATATCTTCCAGCTTACGAGTTACTTTCAATTTGGCGACCGTTTTCTTCTTCATTGTCTTGTAATAGGTTGAATACGTCTGCTAGGCAGAATGCAATGAACCAAGTCCATAGACCGTGGAAGAAAGCTGAGCTTAATTGAAGTGGTAATGTATAGTTAGTCATTGAGTAGGAAATACATCCGCCAACGATTCCAATCATTGTTAGTAGCATTGTTTTTTGCGCATTTTCTTCTGGATTGAAGAGGAAGAAAATGTATCCGCCTAAAATTGAAGCGCTTACAAGTGTTTCGATTCCATTAAAAATGATATTCTCTCCAAGCTGAGTGTTTGTCCAGAAGCAGATTGTTCCGCCGATAATAGCAAACAGGACAGCTATTGTATATCGTATATATTGATTCATATGTTCATCTCCTTATGTAATAAGATGATTTGGAAGTCAAAAAGGTAGGTATAGTATATTGAAGTGAGTTTTAGTTGTACGTATCTTTTTATAAAAAAGATCATTGAAGAGTGATCGGTTTTTTAAACCGTTACGTGTATGGTGTCTGAAATATACCCGACTGCTCGTTTCTTTTTGCTTGTAAAATAAGAGAAACTTCCAAGTCTATATACTCTTTTTTTGTGAGTCTGCTTTCATTATAACACATTTAGAGTCACAATAATAGAATTATCTGATTTTGTAATAAGTGTAAAAAATAAAAAGGGCAAGGAATTCCCATTAACGGTGCAGTTTAGTGGAAGAAGGATTTTAATTTATTGTGATGAAATAGAAGAAGGGGATTTAATACTATAAACATGTTTTGTAGCATGAATGTAAGGGAGGAGAGATAACTTGGAGATCACAACAGAAAGATTAATAATTAGACCTTTTAAGAGTACTGATTTACAGGATGTATTTGCTATCTATAATAATGATGATACATGTAAGTTCCTATTACATAATAAGTGGACTCATGAAGATATGCAGGAGAGATTTAATAAGAAGCTAACAAACAATGTACTTACTAAAGAATCAATATTAAGTTTGGCAGTTATATACAAGACTAAAGTAGTTGGTGATTTATCCGTATGGTACACAAATATGAAAGATACTGTTGAGATTGGTTATAGTTTTTCAAATGAAGTAGCTGGGAGAGGTTTGGCAACTGAAGCAGTAAGTAGTTTGGTATTTAAATTATTTAATGAATGTAATGTACATCGTATACAAGCTAATCTTGATGCGCGTAATATAGCTTCACAAAAATTGTGTGAACGAATAGGCATGAGAAAGGAAGCCCATTTCATACAAGATTTTTGGAATAAAAATGAGTGGACAGATAGTTTTATATATGGAATGCTATCCTCCGATTTGTAGTAATAAACTTCGTGATTTTATTATGCTAAAGGGTGCGTTAGTTGAATAACAAAAGGCACAACATATTATATATGACTAATATGTTGTGCCTTTAATGTAGTACCCTTTTTTATATGCGTTTGAAACGGCCGACAATTTCAACTGTTTCAGTAATGTTCATGAATGCTCTGTTATCCACTTGACGGATAATACGTTTCATTTCGCCTAACTCATAGCGAGTCACGACAGTGTAAATCATTTTTTTCTTATGGTTTGTATAGCCGCCGACAGCATCTACCATTGTCACGCCACGTATGCCGTGATGTAGTAGGGCGCTTTTTATTTCCTCGCCTTTTTCAGTAATTGTCATTATCGTTAATTTAATGTGTTTTGTATGTACAGCATCGATAACTTTGCTGACTACAAATCGACTGATTAACGTATACAGTGTAATATCCCATCCGAAAATGAATCCTGCTACAACAAGTAAGATTAAGTTGAATCCGAAGATGATTGCTCCAATTGAAACATCGCGATATTTCGCTACAATTAATCCAACAACATCAAATCCACCTGTTGAAGAAGCAAATCGGAATATGATTCCTGAGGCTGCTCCGCAGATTACACCGCCGAATACAGAGGACAGTAAAATATCGTCTGAAACTTGGTGTACAGGGATAATGTTCATCGCTAACGATGATACAGCTACAAAGTACGCTGTTAAAAAGGTTGTCTTCTTGCCTAAGTAAAAGTGACTTAAAATAAGAAGAGGAATGTTTAGTAAAAAGATAAGTGCACCGATATTGTAGTGCATTAAATAACCGATAATCATCCCTACACCAGCGAATCCACCGCTAATCATGTTATGCGGGATAAAGAACATATTCATAGAAATTGCATACAAAATAGAAGCTATGAAAATAACAACCAACTGTATGATAAATTCTAAGTGAAATGTTTTAGCTGCTGGGAAGGATAAAAAGGCGGTGTCGGGAACGTAATCGGCGTCTCCTAGTTGACCCATAGTATGTTTCATCTCCATATTCATTTTTGATTACAAGAAGAGAATAAAGGTTTTTTCAAAAACTGGCAATAGTTTTATTATAATGCAAAAATTTTATAAATTTCTAATAAATCAAGCCTATTCATTGATGTGTGTGAATATACTAAAGAAAGCGAATACAATGTTTCTTAATTATTGTTTTCTTGAGAAAATATGCAAAATACTTTTTTTGACGATAAAAGGAAATAGAGAATGTTTACCGAATGTGCTAAAATGACCTTATTAAGGATGTGAAGCGATGGAATTTTTATTGCAGGATGCAATTCTATATATATCGTTTGTAACGACAGCACTTTGTTTATTAGAAGTTTTCTTCCTTGCTAACGTTTCTCGCTTTGTGCGTCAGCAAGCATCGAGCGGTAGACAAAGAGCTTTTGCATTAGTTGATACGTGTGAAGATAGTGTGGGGAATGTATCGCTATTTTCGATTTTTTATAAATATGGAATGATTCGTTCTGTACGCAGACAAGAATCAAGTGAAGAGAATGACGAGGTCGGTCCGTATACACCAATGTTTCGCTAAATAATTACGAAACATTGGAGGAATGAACATGTTAAAATCATACCGAGCTGTGCTCGTTAGTTTATCATTATTACTTGTTTTTGTTTTATCTGGTTGCAGTAATGCGGCCCCAATTGATGCACATAGTACGGGAATTTGGGATCACTATTTCGTATATCCAATCTCGTATATGATTCAATTTGTTGCTCATCATATACCGGGAGCTAGCTTCGGGATTGCTATCATTATTATTACGCTCGTTATTCGTTCAGCAATGATTCCATTAGCTGTTTCGCAATATCGTAGCCAAGCGAAAATGAAAAAAATGCAACCTGAATTACAGAAGCTAAAGAAAAAACACGGTGATGTAAGTAAAGATCTAGAAAAACAAAAGCAGTATCAAAAAGAAATGTCAGAACTAATGAAGTCAGGCGGTTGGAATCCACTTGCTGGTTGCTGGCCATTATTAATACAAATGCCGATTTTCTCTGCTTTGTATTATGCGATTAGCCGAACAGAAGAGATTCGCACATCTTCATTTTTATGGGTGAACTTAGGACATGCAGATCCTTATCATATATTACCGATTATCGCAGCGTTAACGACATTTATTCAGATGAAAGTTTTCCAATCTAACGTTACACCTGGAGAACAAGTACAGATGATGAAAATGCAACAAATTATGATGCCAGCAATGATTCTATTTATGGGATTTGCGGCGCCATCAGGACTTGTGTTGTACTGGATAACAGGTAATTTATTTACAATGACACAAACAATTGTATTAAGAAGAATAATGGAACGTGAAGAATTACAATTACAAAAAGCATAGAGAAACACCGCTCATCACGAGCGGTGTTTCTTGTTAAGTCGTTAAGGAAATGTTAAGAAACCGACATTACTATAGGCATTGTATACGAAAGTGTACAGGCTTTAGAAATATGAAGGAGGAAATTTCCTATGAAGAAGAAAACAGTTGGGTATTTAGCGATTGCAGGTGCTTTATCATTCGGAATCATTGGAGGAGTCGGTATTCCGGCATTCGCGGCAACGAATACTCCAGCACCTGAGCAAGCGACAAAAACGGCGAAAAAAGATTTAGATGATGCTACAAAACAAAAAGTAAAAACGATTATGGACGATACAAAGAAACAGTTGACGGAGCTAGGTGTAAAGCTTCCAGAGAAGGAAAAACGTAAAGACATGTTTGCTAATTTAGATGAAGCAACAAAAGAAAAAGCGAAGTCGATTTTAGAGCAGGAGAAATCCGGAAAATTAACACGTGAACAAGCGCAAGAGGAATTAACAAAGTTAGGGGTGAAAATGCCAGAGAAGGGTAAGCATGGAGACATGTTTGCAGGGTTAGACGAAGTAACAAAAGAAAAAGCGAAATCAATTGTAGAGCAAGAGAAATCCGGGAAACTCACACGTGAACAAGCAAAAGAGGAATTAACAAAGTTAGGCGTGAAAATGCCGGAGGGTAAGCGTAAAGATATGCTCGCTGACTTAGATGAAGCAACGAAAGAAAAAGTGAAGCCAATTTTAGAGCAAGAGAAATCCGGCAAACTCACACATGAACAAGCAAAAGAGGAATTAACAAAGTTAGGCGTGAAGTTCCCGGAAAAGGGTAAGCATGGGGATATGTTTGCTAATTTAGATGAAGCGACAAAGGAAAAAGCAAAGTCTATTTTTGAACAAGAAAAGTCCGGAAAGTTAACGCATGAACAAGCAAAAGAAGAATTAACAAAGCTAGGTGTGAAATTTCCAAAGAAAGAGAAACATGAAGACATCTTTACGGGATTAGATGAGGCAACAAAAACAAAAGCAAAAGCGATTTTAGAGAATGAAAAGAAACAATTAGAGGAATTGAATGTGGATCTTCCGCATCACAAGTTTTTAAATAATTAAATGAAGTCGTATCTTTCGTGTGGGCAACCGGAAGGTATGTATGTGAGGGGACTTTTTTTAGAAAGTCTCCTTTTACTTATTGTCGTTTTTTGTTGGTAAATCGATATATTTCGAAAATCGCTGATATAATTTGAGTTGTGGTCGATATATTTGAAAAATCGCTCATATAATTTTTTACCACTACACTGTTCCAAAGATACTAGGGAATTAGAGAAGTGCTGTAACTTCTGTTATAATATAAGAAGAGGAATATTTCATATGTTATATAAAAAAATGTATTGATTTTTTCTAACAATTCAATATAATGAACAATAACTACAAAATTCGACATCAAGAAGTGATGATGAGGATATGATCAATTTTTTACGATTCTCAGAGAGGGAGGCCTTTGGCTGTGAGCTTCCTAATACGGAAAAATGGATTACCACCTCTGAACTGCAGCAGTGAACGGATACCTAGTAATTGCTTGCCGGCAAAAACCGTTATTTAGACTTGAGAAATTGGTGAAGTGTGTTACTTTACGAATTGAAACAAGGGTGGAACCACGAATATAACACTCGTCCCTTTTTTAGGGAGGAGTGTTTTTTTATTTCATTTTTGCATCACACTAGGATTGGAAGGAGGATACGCAGCATGCATCATGATGAGAAGAACAAAATTGGTTTAACGGTAGCACTTTCTATCGTAGTAGGAACGATTATTGGATCTGGTGTGTTTATGAAACCAGGGAGCGTATTAGATTACTCGGGGAGTTCTAATATGGCCATTCTTGCTTGGGTAATTGGTGGTCTGTTGACGCTAGCAAGTGGTTTAACAGTAGCTGAAATTGGAGCGCAAATCCCGAAAAATGGTGGGTTGTATACGTATTTAGAGGAGATTTACGGAAGTTTTTGGGGATATTTATCAGGCTGGATGCAAACAATTGTTTATGGACCAGCTATTATTGGAACATTAGGGTTGTACTTTAGTTCTTTAATGATTAACTTCTTCTATTTAGATAAAGTATGGAATTTACCAATCGCAATTGGAACAGTTGTGTTCCTTGGCGTTGTAAATAGTATGGGAACAAAATACGGAGGTATCGTCCAAACAGTTACGACAATCGGGAAAATGATTCCGATTGTATTAATTGTCGTGCTAGGTTTTTGGAAAGGAAATAGCGATATCTTTAACGTAGTTGTGCCGATATCAGAAAATCAAAGTATCGGGATGGCAATTTTAGCAACGTTATTTGCTTATGATGGCTGGATTTTGCTTGCTTCGATTGGCGGAGAAATGAAGAATCCAACAAAGTTATTACCGAAAGCGATGACAGTTGGGATTTTAATTGTAACAGCTGCTTATGTATTAATTAACTTGGCATTATTAAATGTATTACCAGCAGCAAAAATTGTAGACCTTGGAGAAAATGCAACAGCAACAGCTGCAGGCATGCTACTTGGAGAATATGGCGGGAAAATTATTAGTATCGGTATTATCGTTTCTATTTTCGGTTGTTTAAATGGAAAGATTTTAACGTTCCCACGTATTCCGATGTCGATGGCAGAACGTGGACAACTTCCATTTGCTAAGTTTATTGCAAAGGAAAGCCCAAGATTTAAAACACCAGCAAATGCGATTACTGTTGAAATCATTTTAGGAATTATTTTAATGATTATTAGTGATCCGAATAAGCTATCTGAGATTTCCGTATTCATTATTTATATTTTTTACGTAATGACGTTTATTGGTGTCTTCATTTTAAGAAAACGTAATAAGAATAAAGAGCGTGCATACAGTGTACCGTTATTCCCAATCGTACCAATCGTTGCGATTCTCGGTTCACTCTTTGTAATCGGTAGTGCAATTATCAATGATCCGGTAAGTTGTTTCTTATCAATTGGAATTGTTTTTACTGGGCTTCCGGTATATTGGTATTTAAATAAGAAGAACAAAACTATTGTTTAATAATTAGAAAACAGGCGTATCATACGCCTGTTTTTTTATTGTAAAAAAATTGTACTTGTGTTCAATTTCTATTTTGGTTACTATAGTCGTAGTAACCAAAATAGAAAGCGTGGGGAAAGACTTGAATTTTCGTGTGTATATTTTAGCTATCGCGGCTTTTGTAGTCGGAACGGTTGAGCTAATTATAGGAGGAACGCTCGATCTAGTTGCCAACGATTTAGGAGTATCTATTAGTGCAGCTGGTCAGCTTATAACAATATTTTCAGTAGTATTTGCTTTATCAGGTCCGGTTTTATTAGCGTTAACAGGGAAGTTTGAAAGAAAGAAATTGTATATTGGAGCATTATCAATTTTCTTAATCGGAAATATTATTTCGGCATGTAGTGTGAATTACGGGATGCTAATGTTCTCAAGGGTTGTGTGCGCGGGGAGTGGTTCGCTTATTATTGCACTGTCAGTAACACTTGCTTCTAGCGTAGTAGAACCACATTTTCGTGCGCGTGCAATTGGAATCATTTTTATGGGGATTAGTGGGTCACTTGTACTGGGAGTACCGCTTGGCCTCGTACTAGGAAATGCATATGGATGGCGTGCACCATTTGTACTCATTTCAATCTTAACAGTTATAGCAATTGCTTGTATTTCATTATTCTTAACGAAAGTACCACCGACATCGGTATTATCAATAAGAGAACAAATTGCTACGTTAAAAGATAAAAAAATTGTCAGTGCACAGTTAACATCATTTTTATTTTTAACGGGTCATTTAACACTATATGCATATTTAACACCATTTTTAAAAGATGTGATGCATGTGGAAGCGAATTGGATTAGTGTATTTTACTTCATTTTCGGAATTGCAGCGGTACTTGGAGGCGGCCTTGGGGGCTTGCTTGCTGATAAATGGGGATCGAAGAAAAGTATTATTTCTATCATTATCGTATTTGCATGTGCAATCTTTATGTTGCCAATGATGACATTCTCATTCCCGCTCTTCATTATTATGATGGGACTTTGGAGTATGCTGAGCTGGGCTATTTCGCCAGCACAACAAAATTATTTAATTGAAATTGCACCAGAATCAGCTGGTATTCAGCAAAGTTTAAATAACTCTGCACTTCACTTAGGAATTGCGCTCGGTTCAACAGTAGGCGGAGTTGTTATTGAGAAATCATCTGTTATATATAATGCTTGGGTAGGCGGTGGCTTTATTATATTAGCGCTGCTTTGTGCGATTTTCTCTATTACGAGAGGACGTTCTGCTCAGTTAGCAAAGGAAGAATCTATCGTTTGATAGGTTCTTTTTATTTGTAAAAAATGGAAGGTTTTAGTAGGGGAATGGAGAATTTGTATGTAGCGAGGTGATGTATATGTATACGAATTTTTCGATTATTGGTTTTCTAATTTCAATGCTCCCGTTGTTCCTTATTATTCTTGCACTTAGATGGGTTCGTTTCATCTATCAAAATTCCGAGAAACAAGTGGAGCAAAATGAGAAAATTATTGAGCTGTTGATAGAGATAAAAGAAAAAGATAAGTAACATGTATTCGTTTGAAATTTGTTTCTGGTAAGTAAAAAGGCACTTATAAAGTGCCTTTTTATTATTTTTAAAAATTTTAAATATGTAACATTCATTTGTCAATAGTAGCAGGAGAACAAACAATTGTAATGTTGCTTATTACTTTGAAACTTTCTCAACAATTCGACAAGATACTACAAAAAAACCACCTATTCTCTTTTTTTCACTATAAGTACAATGAAACAGTAAGATTGCTTCATGTAGAAATTTATATATGGTGGTGGAGAGAATGAAACGAAAGATGGTAGGGAAATGGTTTAGTTTTTTAAGTGCTCTTATTATTTTATTAGGAATTGCAATGCCACAAGTAAAGGCAGAAGTAATGAACAGAGAAACATATAAAATGGATTGGAGTTATAGTAATTCGAAACATCGTGAAATAAAGACAGAAATAATTAAAACGGCTTCGGGTAATATTGCGTATTGTTTAACACCTGATTTGCGTTCTCCAAATGGAGATGATTTGCCTGAAATGGGGAAAACATCTGATGCCGTATATCGTGTTTTATTAAATGGATATCCTCAAAAAAGTCCATCTGAATTAGGTGTAGCGACAACGGAAGAAGCGCATTATGCTACACAATTAGCGGTATGGATTGCAGCAAATGAATTAACGGTAGAAGATTTAGTTGCAAAGAATGAACGAGTACATAATCTTATGAAGCGTTTAGTAGAGGATTCAAAAAAAGAAACTGGATCACAAGATGTATTCTTTAAAGTTAATCCTGTAAATCCACAAACTGCTACACAAAAAGGTGATTATTTAGAAACAGGATTTTATGCAGTGCAAACAAATGCGGTTTCTGGCTCTTATACAATTCTTCCTGAAAACGCTCCTAAAGGGCTTCGAATTGTAAATGAAAATGGAGAAGAGAAAAGTACATTATCAATTGATGAAAAATTCAAAATTTTAATCCCGAAAGATACGAGTAGTGGTAATTTTAAAATGAAAGTGAAGTCTACTTTAACAAATTTACAAGCAATAGCTTTTAAAGGATCGGAAAAAGTTCAAAATACAACAGTATTGTTACAAAGAAATAGTGAGAAAATCAGTACAGATTTAGTTGTAAATTGGGAATCAGTAGGCTCTTTAAAGATTATGAAATTAGGAGAAAAAAAGGAATTATTAAAAGGGGCTGTGTTTGAAGTTTCTAATGAAACCTTTAAACAAAATGTTACTACTAATGATAAAGGGATTGCGGAGCTAGGGAATCTTTCAATCGGTATATATAGTGTCAAAGAAATTCAAGCGCCAGCTGGATATGTGTTAGACGGAAGTGTTAAAAAAATTGAAGTGAAAACTGGTGAAACTGCTCTATTGGAGTGGGAAAATGAAAATATAAAAGGTGAATTAGAAATAACGAAAGTAGATATAGCGGATGGGAATACGAAACTGCCAAATGCAGAGTTTACAATCTACAACGAACAAGGGAAAGAAGTAGTAAAAGGGAAAACGGATGAAAAAGGTGTAGCGAAATTTAAACTACCATACGGAAAGTACACGTATAAAGAAACGATAGCGCCGAAGGGCTATGTAATAAATGAAGAGACATTCGCATTTGAAATCAAAGAGGATGGAGAAATTATTAAACATATCGTTCAAGATAAGAAAGTAGAAGGTGAATTAGAAATAACGAAAGTAGATATAGCGGATGGAAATATGAAACTGCCAAATGCAGAGTTTACAATCTACAACGAACAAGGGAAAGAGGTAGTAAAAGGGAAAACGGATGAAAAAGGTGTAGCGAAATTTAAACTACCATACGGAAAGTACACGTATAAAGAAACAATAGCGCCGAAGGGCTATGTAATAAATGAAGAGACATTCGCATTTGAAATCAAAGAGGATGGAGAAATTATTAAACATATCGTTCAAGATAAGAAAGTAGAAGGTGAATTAGAAATAACGAAAGTAGATATAGCGGATGGAAATACGAAACTACCAAATGCAGAGTTTACAATCTACAACGAACAAGGGAAAGAGGTAGTAAAAGGGAAAACGGATGAAAAAGGTGTAGCGAAATTTAAACTACTATACGGAAAGTACACGTATAAAGAAACAATAGCGCCGAAGGGCTATGTAATAAATGAAGAGACATTCGCATTTGAAATCAAAGAGGATGGAGAAATTATTAAACATATTGTGAAAAATAAGAAAGAAGAAAAGACATCACTTCCTTCTAAGCCAAATAAGCCAACACCGAGTGGAGAAGTGAAACCCTCCGCTGATGTGAAGACAATGCAACAACCTAATACTCATAATGAAGTGCGTTTACCAGCTACTGGCGGCGTTGGCAATGAATTTACGGTTTTATTCGTTTTAGGAATTGGTTTTATTATTGCTGGTGCTTATGTGTTAAGGATGAAAAATAGAAAAGAAATGTAGAAAAAAACGCCTTGTAATAGAGGCGTTTTTTTAGTATCTCAATTTCCTCAACAAACTCTTAATTTCCTCATCTTGCATAAAGAGATCCAGATGCTTTTCTGTAATTTTTGCAAGTGCAACGTCGTGATAGAAAAATTCTGTAAAGAACTTTACGAAAGGTTGCGACATTGTTTTCATTGCTTGCCAGGAATCTTGCTCTACTCCAGCAAATAAAATTTCACGGTCGTCAACGATGAGCAACAAGTAGCGTTCTAATGCGTTAGGCTCTTCAGTTGGGATTAGAAAATGCATGTTTTCTAAATCTGTTTCTACTTTTCCAACTATAAGGGACTCGAGTTTGACGCCTTGTTTTGCTTTTTCTTCTAGTGAAGGGAGGTATTCTAACAGAGTATCATTCCAAGCTGAAATGCGAATTGATTCTTTTGCACTTTCGATGAGTTCTTTACTTTGAACTCGAATAGAAGATTGCATTTTTAAGCTCCATACACGGTCATCTGTAAATGATTTTTTCGATATATTTGTTTCTAATTCTTTAATATTTGATTGAAATTCTGTCGTTAATTTTTCAATTGCTAGCTTGAGTGGTAATGCTGTATACAGCTTTTTCTTTTCTGAAACAGAATCCATTACCATTCCTTTATCGATTAGGCGTGCTAGCACTTCATATATTTTTGCTTTTGGAACACCAGAGTGCTTCACAATCGTTGTAGCATCTAGTGGTTCGTTGCTTGATACGACAACTTCATAAGCTTGGCTTTCATATTGTGAGAAACCGAATTTTTGTAACATAGTTACCTCCGAACGAATGAGATTATATATTTTAAGGATAATGAACTATTTGTTTTTACACAAGTGGTAGTAGGTTTTCTAATGCGATTGAGTTGAGAATTAATTTCAATTTTTTAATTTTATCCATTATACTTAATATATTGATTAATGTGATTGTGATACAACGAGAAGGAGATGTTTTGGGGAAGATGTTGAGAAGTTTACGTTTAAAAATTGCGGTAGTATTTTCGGTGCTTATTTCTATGATGTTCGTAATATTAGGTACAGCTATGTATCAATTACAGAAAGAGAAGGAAGTGCGCTCCTTAGACCAGTATTCTCAAAATACGATGGATCTTGTGACAGAGCAGTTAACTGCATTTATGCAGCGAATTGAAGAAGATATGGGTCATTATGGAAGTCATGATGATATTCAAAACATGTTACAAGATGGAGTGACTCCGGAAGAGGAAAGTTTTATTTTAAAAGAATTTTTAAGATTTAAAAATAATCATCCGGATATTTTAGATGTATACATTGGAACGAAAGATAAAAAAACGTTGAGTGCAAATCTCGCTGACGGAGGGAAATTACCGGAAGGGTATGATCCAACAAGTCGTCAGTGGTATAAAGCATCAGAATCTGATACAAAATCTATTATTTGGGGACAACCCCAATATGAAATCGCGACAGGTAAGTTAAGTATTGGAGTTTCAAAAGCTATTGTCGGACAGGATGGTTCTGTATTAGGGGTAGTAGCAATGGATGTATCACTAGGAACAATCCAAAAGCTACTCCATAATATTCAATATAATAATGGCGGAGAAATGTTTATCGTAAATGATAAAAATATTGCTATTGTATATCCAGGGCAAGTAGGAAAAGATGTTTCAAAAGAATCACTTGTAAAAAGTTTAAATAAAGATGAAACAAAATTTGCAGTGACGACATTAGGGGGGAACGATGTAGTAGCCTATAGTCAACTGTTTGATAAGATGAAATGGAAAATTGGGATTGTTTATCCGAAGGACACGATTGATGGACTATTAAATAGTACAAGAAATACAGTCCTTATAATGGCATGTATTAGCTTATTAGTTGGAATTGTAGCCTCATACTTGTTCTCAAGAAGATTAGCAAGACCATTGCAACTATTAACGAATCACGTTCAAAAAGTGGCAGAAGGTGATTTAACGTTGCAAATGAAAGTGACAAGTAAGGATGAAGTTGGAGAGCTGACGAACCATTTTAATCATATGGTTGAGCAAATGAATGAAATGGTAAGCAAAATTAAAAATAGTGTATCAACAGTGCAACAATCAACGAATAATCTACATTATTTAACGAATGAAACTGTAGCCGCTAGTAGAGAAGTGTCAGGTGCAATGGATGATGTGAGTGGAGGGGCGTCTACTCTTGCTAATAGTGTAGATGAAGTTTCAGAGCAGCTCGAGAATATGGCGCAGTCAGTGGAACAAATGAATCACTCCGTTGGTGAAATAAAAGGAGTGGCTGGCAAAGCTGAAGAGGCATCTAAGCAAGGATTAAATACGATGCGTAATTTAGTTCGGACAAGGGGCCAATCATCTTCGATTGTTGTTCATACAGAAGAAGCATCCGGAAAGTTAGAGCAAAGAGTTGGATCGATTCAAAATGTTGTAGAGCTTATAAAAAGTATTTCGGATCAAACGAACTTACTTGCTTTAAATGCTTCAATTGAGGCAGCGCGTGCAGGTGAACAAGGTAAAGGTTTTGCTGTTGTCGCTGAAGAAGTTCGAAAATTAGCGGAACAATCAAAAGATGCAACAGTAGAAATTGCAACGATGATCGGTGATGTACAAGTAGAGGTAAGACGAGTTGTAGAAGTTGTAAGTCAATTGAAAGATATTGCGGATATACAAAATAAAGTTACGACAGAGGCAGAAACAGAATTCCGCACAATTATGTCAGTTGTAAATACGATTAGTACGTCAGTGGAACAAATTGTAGCAGAGGTACATAACATCGGTTACGAGCAAGGAGAAATTACAGCGGTCATGCATACAATTGCTAGTACGAGTCAAGAAAGCGCAGCTGTTTCGGAAGAGGTAAATGCCGCAACCGAATCTCAAGTGAATCATTTAGAAAAGGTAGCTCATACGATGGAAAGTTTGACGGAGCATATGAGGGACTTAGAAAGATTAGTTGAGCAGTTTAAAATAGGGGAATAACAAATTAGTAAAATGATGAGTATTTCGGTAAAATAGACAATGGATATATAAGAAGCAATTATAGGAGGAAGACTACTATGGCAATTGTTGACGTATCGATTATTCCAGTAGGAACAGGTAATCCAAGTGTGAGTGAATATGTAGCAGAAGTACAAAAGGTGCTAGAGAAAAATGCAGATCGCGTGAAATATCAATTAACACCAATGAATACAATTATTGAAGGAGATCTTCCTGTCATTCTAGAAGTAATTCAACAAATGCATGAAGTTCCATATACGAAAGGTGCGCAGCGCGTTGCGACAACAATTCGTATCGATGATCGTCGTGATAAAGTAAGCACAATGGAGAAGAAATTACACTCTGTTCGATCAAAATTATAAAGAAAAGCAGCGATTTTCGCTGCTTTTTTCATATAGGAGGTAGATAAGATGAGTGAAAAGTTTAACGAACAATTTGATGGGTTGTTAGAGAAATACACGGAACTATTACTTGGAGAAAGCAATGAAGAGAGAAAAGAACAGGTGCAGAAGTGGGCATTGTATTCTTACATAGCAAAGACGATGCCGGCTTTAGTGAAGCATTGGAATGAGACGTATCCTGATGCGAAAGAAGAGATGGTACAGTTAATTACAGATATTAAAAAGCTGAATGAAGAGAAGAGAAATGAAGGATAAAAAGAATAAAATGCACAACTTTTTCTCAATACAATATTGAGAAAGGTTGTGCATTTTTTGATCGATTCCTCATTATAAAATTAAATGCATTCTTCAATTTTTAAATCAGCTATTTCGTATGTTCTTGGAAGAATGCTGATTTGAATTCATGCTCTATCTTTTTTCTTCTTTTTCTATTTCGGATACAGATTTTTCAGGATCTTTTATAAGTTTTCCCAGTTCTCCAGAACGTGTAAGCTGTTCCTCAAAATCTTTTGTAGTACTGACGCTAGCTATAAACCATAATTTGTAATCTTGGTTTATATATCCATTTATATGTGGAATGCCCATAGGGGTTATTTCCCTTTTTGTAAATGTAATAGATTTCACATCCTTTACATTATAACGAATGTACTTTTCCACTCGTGCTTCTTGTTTCTTCCAAAACAGCTCTTCTTGTTTTTTCTTCTCTACATATTTCATCGCAATATATCCTCCTGCTATAATACAAATAATGGTTAATGTAATTACCAATTTCTTTTTCATTTGGAATCTCCTTGCATTAAAATATAATTAAAATATATCATGAATGGAATCTCTACGTTCCACATCAGATTTTATTTATCAAAAGGCAAATGAATTTGAACGAGTGGATAATGAAAGGTAAATAGGGGGAATTAATATGAAAAACTATGATGTTATTCAACATTCTTTAGATGTACAAGGGGCAACTAATCAATTAGCTAGGTGTTTATCAGATTTAGAAAATCATAAAGTTAAACTATACTCTATCAAAACATTATTAGCTCATAATTGGAAAGGGAATACAGCAAATGAAATTGAAAGAAGATTAAATGAAATTGAAGATAAATTAATGTATGTACTTAATCAATTTCAAAATATAGAAGGTGATTTAGAAAGATATAAAAGAAGTGTAGACAGTTTTGCCAATCAGTTTATGATGATGGGGCCAAAATACTAATCAATATCCTCTATATGCAAAATATAAAATGAATCTTAATCTACATAGAAGTTTAGTTTTAATGTAAAGGGTATATTTAATTGTAAGAGCTAGTCATTACACTATTTTTAAGGAGATATTCAAAGTCACGATGATTGGTGAATGTGAAGCGTATATTGTTTTTTACATTAATATCCTCATATAATTTACATGGAATATAAAGGATTTTATAAGCATGTCGAATATTTTCGACATGCCTATTTTGTGCCTAGTAAACTCCATTTTTCTAAATGTCGAAAAATATTTCAGGCATATTTATAAGCGAGAATATGGGGTTTTAAATGTTTTTATAGTATTTTATAAATTATCTAAATAATTATTTGTATCCAATAATTTTAAACAATGATATAATTTTGAAGAGGGGTAAAAAACAGATAAATCAAGTCATAGGGGTGAATTACATGGAACAATTAATGCGAAATTCGTTTCTTTTCTTATCTAAAAATAAAGCGCTAACAAAACTGGCTAAAAAGTACGGTTTACGCTTTGGTGCAGGTCGCTTTGTCGCAGGGGAGACGATTGAATTAGCGACAGCAGCTATTAAACAATTGAACAAGCAAGGACTTTGTGTAACAATCGATTATTTAGGGGAATTCGTTGATAATGAAGCGGAAGCAAATGAAATGGCTAACCAATCGATTGAAGCGATCCGTGCTATTGGAAGAGAAGGTCTTGATTCGCAACTTTCTTTAAAAATGACTTCTATGGGATTAGATATCTCTGATGAAATCGTAATGAACAATATGCGCCGTATTTTGGAAGCTGCAAAAGAAAATGGTGTGTTTGTTACTATTGATATGGAAGACTATACACGCTGCGGAAAGACAATTGATATCTTTAAACAGTTAAAATCTGAGTACGATAATATTGGTACAGTTATTCAAGCTTACTTATATCGTACAGAAAAAGATATGGAAGAATTAAATGCTTATAGTCCTAATTTACGTCTTGTAAAAGGAGCTTATAAAGAACCTGAAGAGGTGGCGTTCCCGGATAAGAAAGATGTAGATGATAACTATAAAAAAATTATTAAAATGCACTTATTAAATGGAAATTATACTGCAATTGCTTCACATGACGAAGCAATTATTGAATATACGAAAAAACTTGCCGAAGAACACAACATTCCAAGAGACCAATTTGAATTCCAGATGTTATATGGTATTCGTAATGAGCGTCAACTTGAGCTAGTAAAAGAAGGTTACAAAATGCGTGTTTATGTACCTTATGGAAACGACTGGTATGGCTACTTCATGCGTCGTCTAGCAGAGCGTCCAGCAAACGTTGCGTTCGTATTAAAAGGTATGGTTAAAAAATAACCAAGGAGAAAATACTCCTTGGTTATTTTAATTGCTGAAATGCGTAATGTGCCATTTTCTTCGTATCAGGATATAGTTGCGTGCGAGTAGAAGATAATACAACATTAATGACGCGTTTACCGTCTTTCTCATCCACTGTTACGACCGTATATTTTCCGAGTGCTGACAGACCACTTTTACTTCCAATTGCATATGGATCGTCATATAGTTCTTCTCGTCCATAATTTGCGATGTTTGGAGAGCGTTCTGAAGTATGTAGAGTTGTACGTGTTGAATTCATATATTCTAAAACAACTGGGTACTTTAATGCTTCTTTCGTAATCATAGCAATGTCATATGGTGATACTTTATTTCCAAGTGCATCAGCACCACTTGCGTTTTTAAAAGTCGCATGCTTTGTACCAAGTTCCTTCGCTCTAGCATTCATCATTTTTACAAATTCATTTTTTGATCCTGTGATGTGTTCTGCGATAGATTCAGCTATTGGATCTGCACTAATGATAAGCATCAGTTTTAATGCCTCATCCCGTTTTAACTTTTCCCCAGCACGAAGTTTAATCTTCTTACTTTGACTTTCCGTTTTAATTGCATTCTCTGTAACCGTAATGTCTTCGTCTTCTTTTACATTCTCTAGTAAGAGAAGAGTTGTCATCATTTTGGCTATACTAGCCGGATAAGAGCGTTCATCTTCACGTTTTCCATACAAAATTTCACCTGTGTCTGCATCAATTGTAATGGCGTATTTCCCGGTGATACTAGGTTGATCGGCTCTTACAGCTTGTTGCCTTTGGGCATAAGAGAAGAAAATCATCCCTGTAAATAGTGTAGCAATCATTACAATCATAACTATTGTTCGTTTCATCATTGTTCCCTCATTTGTTACAAATAAATTGGGCAGAAAAAGCAGCCATTACCCATTATGCCACGTTTTCTGCCCAAAAATATACCGTTATTTTTCGCCCATATTATGCTTCTTATATTGTTGGTTATTACCTTGACGGCCCTTTTCCACACCGTGATTATGCGGACCTGCATTTCCAGTTACACTTGCTGCGCTAATTCCAGCTTTTGAAGGGTTCTTCTTAAGTTTTGCCATATATATTCCTCCAGTTTCGTCAGATTATAAAAAGGAAAAGTGTATTTCAGTGAAGAAAATACATACATATAGCATGGGCAAATAAAAGAAATATATTTATTTCAGAAAATTTTATCAATAAATATATTGCGAAAATTCAAACTGTATCATATATTTATTAGTAGAGGCTCACTCATTGATTGCGACTTATGTCGAAAAATTGAATGAGCATTCATTCAAGAATAGGGGGAGAATTGGATGTTCCAAATTAAAAAGGCTGCTGTTCTAGGTTCAGGCGTAATGGGTTCAGGGATTGCGGCACACTTAGCTAATATTGGTATTCCTACATTATTGCTTGATATTGTACCACCTGCGCTAACAAAAGAAGAGGAAGCGAAGGGACTTACATTAGAACATAAAAGTGTGAGAAATCGTTTTAGTACTACGGCTGTGCAAAAACTATTAAAGCAAAAACCAGCTCCTCTGACAGTGAAAGGAAATCTAGCACTGATTGAAGCGGGTAACTTAGAAGATGATCTTGAGCGTCTAGCTGATGTAGATTGGATTATTGAAGTAGTAGTTGAAAATTTAGATATTAAAAAGAAACTATTTGAAAAAGTAGATGCTGTTCGTAAACCGGGTTCTATTGTAAGCTCGAATACGTCAGGCATTTCAGTTGAAAAAATGGCAGAAGGTCGTTCAGACGACTTCCAGAAACACTTCTTAGGCACACACTTTTTTAACCCACCACGATATTTAAAACTTCTAGAGGTAATACCGACGAAAGAAACAGATCCACAAGTATTAAGCTTCATGAAACTATTTGGCGAAGACGTTCTTGGAAAAGGCGTTGTTATCGCAAAAGACACACCAAACTTTATTGGAAACCGCATCGGTACGTACGGTTTATTAGTAACTCTTCAAGAGATGATAAAACGCGGCTATAGCATTGGAGAAGTTGATTCTGTAACAGGCCCGCTTATCGGTCGTCCGAAGAGCGCAACGTTCCGTACATTAGATGTTGTTGGTTTAGATACATTCGTACACGTTGCAAATAACGTATATGAAAACGTACAAGAAGAAGAGCGTGATGTATTTAAAGTACCAGCTTTCATGCATGACATGCTTGATAAAAAATGGCTTGGAAGCAAAACAGGTCAAGGTTTCTTCTTAAAACAAGGAAAAGAAATTTTAGAACTAAATCCTGAAACGATGGAGTACGAAGCTCGCAAAAAATTAAAAGCTGCATCTATCGAGTTAAGTAAACAAGAAAAAGGTTTATCGAATAAATTGAAAGCGCTTGTATACGCGAAAGACCGCGCAGGGGAGTTGTTATGGAACATCATTACACCAACTCTTTTATACTCTGCAAAACTTCATAAAGAAATTGCTGACGATATCGTTGCAATTGACCAAGCGATGAAGTGGGGCTTCGGGTGGGAGCAAGGACCGTTTGAAGTTTGGGATGCAATCGGCGTTGAAAAGTCCGTTCAAAAGATGGAAGAAAAAGGCGTAGTTGTTCCGACTTGGGTGAAAGAAATGTTAGAGAAAGGTTTCACTACTTTCTACAAACATGATAACGGAGATAGCTACTATTACGATAATGGCGAATATAAGCTAATTGAGCGTAATAAAAAGGCAATTTCTCTTAAACAATTAAAAGCGAAAAATGGTGTATTAAAGAAAAATAGTGGAGCGAGCTTAATCGATTTAGGCGACGGTATCCTTTGCTTAGAATTCCATTCAAAGAGCAATGCAATCGGTATGGATATTACGCAAATGATTAACTACGCTGTTGATGAAGTAGAAAAGAATTACAAAGGTCTTGTTATCGGTAACCAATCGAAGAACTTCTGCGTTGGTGCGAACTTAGCAATGATCTTAATGGAAGCACAAGATGACAACTACTTTGAAATTGAGTTAGTTGTGAAAAACTTCCAAGATGCAATGACGAAAATTAAATACTCTTCTAAGCCAGTTGTAGCAGCACCATACGGTATGACGCTTGGCGGAGGTACAGAAGTTTGCTTACCAGCAGCGAGCATTCAAGCTTCTAGCGAAACGTATATGGGCTTAGTAGAAGTTGGTGTTGGCCTAATCCCTGGTGGAGGCGGTAATAAAGAGCTATACATTAAACACTTAAATAAAATGCCAAACGGTGTAGAGTTTGATCTGCAAAAAGTTGCGAATAAAGTATTCGAATCTGTAGCGATGGCGAAAGTTTCTACATCAGCACAAGAAGCTGTATCAAACAACTTCTTAGGCGATAAAGACGGTATTAGTGTGAATGGTGATCACTTACTATATGATGCGAAACAAAAAGCACTTTCTTTATATGAAGCAGGTTATAAAGCGCCGATTCGCAAAAAGATACCAGTTGTTGGTGAAACAGGCTATGCAACGCTTGTACTTGGTGCAGAAGCAATGCATTTATCAGGTTACATTTCTGAACATGATCTTCACATTGCGAAGAAACTTGCATATGTCATTGCGGGCGGAAAAGTGCCGTACGGAACAGAAGTTGATGAGCAGTATTTATTAGATGTAGAACGTGAAGCATTTATTAGCTTAGTAAGTGAGATGAAATCACAAGCAAGAATGCAGCACATGCTTGTAAAAGGAAAGCCATTACGTAACTAATAACGAGGGGAGATATCGTTCATGAGAGAAGCTGTCATTGTTGCGGGAGCAAGAACACCAATTGGAAAAGCAAAGAGGGGTTCATTAAAAACAGTTCGTCCTGACGATCTAGGGGCGTTAGTAGTAAAAGAAACGTTAAAGCGTGCGAATTATGAAGGACCAATCGATGATTTAATTTTCGGTTGTGCGATGCCAGAAGCAGAGCAAGGTTTAAATATGGCTCGTAATATCGGTGGATTAGCAGGACTTTCTTACGATGTTCCAGCTATTACAATTAACCGTTACTGTTCTTCAGGGTTACAAAGTATCGCTTACGGAGCAGAGCGCATTATGCTTGGTCACTCGGAAGCTGTATTATCAGGCGGAGCGGAATCAATGAGTTTAGTTCCGATGATGGGACACGTTGTTCGTCCGAATAGTCGCCTTGTAGAAGCGGCTCCAGAATATTATATGGGAATGGGACATACAGCAGAGCAAGTTGCTGTGAAATATGGAATTTCTCGTGAAGAGCAAGATGCATTTGCAGTAAGAAGTCATCAACGTGCTGCGAAAGCATTAGCTGCAGGGAACTTCGCTGATGAAACAGTATCTGTAGATGTAACGTTACGTACTGTTGGATCAAACAACAAACTGCAAGAAGAAACAATCATTTTCGCACAAGACGAAGGTGTAAGAGCAGAAACGACGCTAGACATTTTAGGTAAATTACGTCCAGCATTTAACGTTCGCGGTTCTGTAACAGCTGGTAACTCTTCACAAATGAGTGACGGTGCAGCATCTGTACTATTAATGGATCGTGAAAAAGCAGTGAGCGACGGCATGAAACCACTTGCGAAATTCCGTTCATTTGCAGTAGCTGGCGTACCACCAGAAGTAATGGGAATCGGCCCAATTGCAGCAATTCCGAAAGCGTTAAAGCTAGCTGGTTTAGAACTATCTGATATTGGCTTATTCGAACTAAATGAAGCATTCGCTTCACAATCAATCCAAGTTATTCGTGAACTTGGTTTAGATGAAGAAAAAGTAAACGTAAACGGCGGTGCAATCGCACTTGGACACCCACTTGGCTGTACAGGAGCAAAACTAACACTATCTCTTATTCACGAAATGAAACGCCGCAACGAACAATTCGGTATCGTAACAATGTGTATCGGTGGCGGAATGGGAGCAGCGGGAGTGTTTGAATTACTATAAAAAAGTGGAAGCGGCTCGCTTAGAATGTGAGGGGGATGAAACGACCGAACATTCTAGCCACTGGAACTGGATTATAAAAAGTGGAAGTGGCTTGCTCATAACGAGACGTCACCAATACAAAGAATGGAAGCAACCAAGGTTTATAAAAAATAAAATTGAGAGCCAGCTTCTTTCAAAACGGAAGAAGCGGCTTATGAAAATATGAAGGAGGAAATTTTCATGGAAAAAACAGTAGGAAGTGCGGTTAAAGGCGGTAGCTTTTTAGTTGATGAGATTACAATTGATCAAGTGTTTACGCCAGAAGATTTTTCATCTGAGCATAAAATGATTGCAAAAACGACAGAGGACTTTATCGTAAATGAAGTTCTACCAGAGCTTGAATATTTAGAGCAACATGAGTTTGATCGCTCTGTTCGTCTTTTAAAAGAAGCTGGGGAACTTGGTTTATTAGGCGCTGACGTACCAGAAGAGTACGGCGGAATTGGCCTTGATAAAGTAAGCTCAGCGTTAATCGCAGAGAAATTCTCTCGCGCTGGTGGTTTTGCAATTACTCACGGTGCTCACGTAGGTATCGGATCATTACCAATCGTATTATTTGGTAACGAAGAGCAAAAGAAAAAATATTTACCATTACTTGCAACTGGTGAAAAATTAGCTGCATACGCATTAACAGAGCCAGGTTCAGGATCTGATGCATTAGGTGCAAAAACAACTGCACGTTTAAATGCAGAAGGTACACATTACGTATTAAATGGTGAAAAACAATGGATTACAAACTCTGCATTTGCTGACGTGTTTATCGTATACGCAAAAATTGATGGAGAGCACTTCTCAGCATTTATCGTAGAGAAAGAATATGCTGGCGTATCTACAAGCCCAGAAGAGAAGAAAATGGGTATTAAATGTTCTTCAACTCGTACGTTAATTTTAGAAGATGCATTAGTGCCGAAAGAAAACTTACTTGGTGAAGTCGGTAAAGGTCATATTATCGCATTCAACATTTTAAATATCGGCCGTTACAAATTAGGTGTTGGTACAGTTGGATCTGCGAAACGTGCAGTAGAAATTTCAGCACAATATGCAAACCAACGTCAACAGTTCAAACAACCGATCGCTCGCTTCCCATTAATTCAAGAGAAGCTTGCGAATATGGCAGCGAAAACATATGCAGCTGAAAGCTCTGTATACCGTACAGTAGGTTTATTCGAAAGCCGCATGAGCACATTATCTGAAGAAGAAGTAAAAGATGGTAAAGCAGTAGCAGCTTCTATCGCTGAATATGCAATCGAGTGCTCTTTAAACAAAGTATTCGGTTCTGAAGTATTAGATTATACAGTAGATGAAGGTGTTCAAATTCACGGTGGTTACGGATTTATGGCAGAGTACGAGATTGAAAGAATGTACCGTGATTCTCGTATTAACCGTATTTTCGAAGGAACGAACGAAATTAACCGCCTAATCGTACCAGGTACGTTCTTACGTAAAGCGATGAAAGGTGAATTACCACTTCTTCAAAAAGCACAAAAATTACAAGAAGAGTTAATGATGATGATGCCAGAAGAAGTAGGCGATGAGCCATTAGCACTTCAAAAATATTTAGTAACTAACGCGAAGAAAATCGGCTTAATGGTAGCTGGATTAGCTGCTCAAAAATACGGTAAAGCATTAGATAAAGAGCAAGAAATTCTTGTGAATATTGCTGACATCGTAAGCAACCTATATGCAATGGAGTCAGCTGTTCTTCGTACAGAGAAAGCGATTAAAACAACTGGTCTTGAAAAGAATAAACAAAAAGTGTTATACACTGAAGTATTCTGCCAAGAAGCATTCAACGAAATCGAAGCAGATGCGAAAGAAACACTTATCGCAGTTGAAAACGGCGACATGCTGCGCATGATGTTATCATCATTACGTAAATTAACTCGCCACACACCACTTAATGTAATTCCGAAGAAACGTGAAATCGCTGCGAAAATTTTAGAAGATGAGCGTTACACAGTTTAATAGCTGTACAGAAAAGTAGTCGTATAAACGGCTACTTTTCTTTTTTTTTGTAAAAATGAAATTTTTAGTGACATAAAACTAATACCATTAGTATAATAAAACTAATGGTATTAGTTTTCGTGAAAAGGGAGATGGAAATATGAGAATGATACATGAAAAAACGGTATATCAATTGTCATTTTTGCCAAGAGTGTTTCCTGTAAATTGTTACTTTGTGGAGGAAGAAGATGGTTTAACTTTAATTGATGCGGCTTTGCCATATAGTGCAAAAGGTATTTTACAGGCGGCTGAGAAAATAGGAAAACCAATTACTAAGATTGTATTAACACATGCGCATGATGATCACATCGGTGCATTAGACGCATTAAAGGAAGTACTTCCTAACGTTCCAGTCTATATTTCTAAGCGGGACGCAAAGCTGTTAGAAGGAGATACGACGTTACAAGAGGATGAACCGAATATACCGATAAAAGGCGGGGTACCTAAAAAAGTAAAAACGGTACCTGATGTGTTATTGGAAGATGGCGACCGAGTTGGATCGCTTCTTGCAATTATGACACCGGGACATACGCCAGGCTCCATGTCGTTTCTTGATGTACGGAATAAAGTCCTTATTGTCGGGGATGCATTCCAAACGAGAGGCGGTATGGCTGTTTCGGGACAGATGAAATTTTGGTTTCCATTTCCTGCGATGGCAACGTGGAGTAAAGAAATATCAGTACAAAGTGCAGAGAAGCTAAGCGAATATGCTCCGTCCTTACTTGCGGCAGGACATGGGAAAATGATAAAGAATCCAGGCACTGTCATAGAGCTTGCTATTAAGGAAGCGAAGCGGAATATAGAAAGTAGAAAAGAGGATTAATTTATGTCACCGAGAATCGGACTTACATTACAGAAAATTATAGAAACAGCAGCAGAAATTGCAGATACAAATGGAATACAAGAAGTAACGTTAGCTTCATTAGCGCAAACATTAGGAGTACGTTCGCCCTCGCTATACAATCATGTAAAAGGTTTACAAGATGTACGGAAAAATCTTGGTATTTACGGAATCAAACAGCTGCATAACAGGCTAGAAGAAGCTGCTGAGGGGAAATGTACGGACGAAGCAATTCATGCTTTAGGAGAAGCGTATGTAGCATTCGTACGCAAACATCCTGGACTGTATGAAGCAACTTTTTTACGAGATGAAGAAGTAAGAAAAGCAGGTGACGGAATTGTAAAACTTTGTCTTCAGGTTTTACAACAGTACGAATTAGAAGGAGAGAATGCACTTCATGCGACACGTGGATTCAGAAGTATTTGTCACGGGTTTGCATCGATTGAACAGCAAGGTGGATTTGGTCTGCCATTAGATTTAGATAAAAGTTTACATGTATTATTGGAAACGTTTATTAAAGGATTACATGAATAAGAAGCAAGGCAAACAAAAACCTTAGAAGCGATTTTTTAGTTATCTTTTTAATTGGGAATGTATATTCGTTAACGGGCGAACAGTATAAATTAGCAAATGCATGTTTATTAGCTGGAGTACTTTGTTCTTATGCTTTAACTATCGTAGTTTTGAAAAGAAGATATTAGATGAGAAAGAGCCTCTAGTGGTTTAGAGGCTCTTTCTTGTTAAATGATATTATTTTGCAGGTTTGAAAAATGTATATATGGCGACAGAAAGGCAAACGAAAATAAATGCAATAGGATCTTGATATGGACTAGGCTCAGAGCCCTTCTGGATTTCTGTAAGGAAGTCGTGTGTTTTCATATTTATTGCTCCTTTATATAAGAATACGTTTAATGAAGCTAATACTTACTAATAGAGTTGCACTAATAAACAATAGGAAAAATGTAGTGTTACGATTTTTATAATTGTTAAGTGATATAAATAGAAAGCAAAGGAGAAATAACATATGTAAAGCTATAGAAGTGAATAATGGCTTTAAAGTTAATATATCAATCAACAATTTTATATACAGAATTGCATAAACCATTAAGAAGATAATTTTAAAATATTTTTGCATAAGCACACCTATCTACTATGGTTTGTTTTGAGATACTATCGTTAGTATAAGGTGACCTTTTGAAAATTTGTATTTTTCTGTAATTATAACATTTTTTTGTATTTATAAATAGATGTGAAATGTAAGAAAGCTTTTTCATGAATACGATTTAAAAAGAACAGAATACTAAAGGAGAATGAAAGAAGAAAGGTAGGAGTATCCTATGCAAAACTTAACAGAGCTTGAAGTAGAAAACTTACGTCATTTGATCGGTGGACACGCAACAATTATTAACAAGTTGGAGCAGTATGCACAGACGTGTACAGATCCACAATTGAAACAAATGTTACAAAAGGATGCGCAAGATGCACGAAATACGAAGCAACAATTAATGACTTTCCTAGGATAGGAGGAAGCGGAACATGAATGAAAAAGATATGGTAAATGATTATTTAGCAGGATTAAATGCAAGTTTAACAAGTTATGCAAATTATATTGCTCAGTCTGATAATGAACAATTACACCAAACGTTAATCCAAATTCGTAATCAAGATGAAATGCGCCAACGTAATATGTATGAGTACGCAAAGCAAAAGAGTTACTACAAACCGGCAGCACCTGCAAATCCAATGATTGTCCAGCAATTAAAAAGCCAATTAAGTGCGGAATAATGGGATGAAGAAACGAGCGAATGAAGTCGCTCGTTTCTTTCTTTTGTGTATGTCAATAAATACATAATAAATATTTTTCCGGATGTAACAAATATGACGAAAATGGAATATAACAATTCACAAAAAGGACAAAAGTTTGTTCAATATTTCACAAAGTATCCATGGTTTATATCGTGGGAATCTCTATAATTAGGAGTGTAAAGAACAAAAGAAATAGATTATATGATCAATTAGGAGAGATTGCTATGAAAAGAAATACAAGAAAAATTGCAATTATCGGTACTGGATTAGTTGGATCAAGTTGTGCATATTCCATTGTGAATCAAGGCATTTGCGAAGAACTATTATTAATTGATATAAATCATGAACGTGCAGTTGGGGAAGCGATGGATTTATCACACTGCATTAACTTTACAAATACAAGAACAAAAGTATATGCAGGAAGCTATGAAGACTGCAATGATATGGACATCGTTATTATTACAGCAGGACCAGCACCAAAGCCTGGGCAAAGTCGCTTAGATACTTTAGGAGCGAGTGCGAAGATTATGGAGAGTGTTGTTGGCGGCGTAATGGAAAGTGGATTTGATGGTATTTTCTTACTTGCATCGAACCCAGTTGATATTATTACATATCAAGTGTGGAAATTATCTGGATTACCTAGAAATCGTGTAATCGGTACTGGTACATCACTAGATTCTTCTCGCTTAAAAACAATTTTATCTGAAATGTTACATGTAGATCCTCGTAGTATCCATGGGTATTCATTAGGAGAACATGGTGATTCGCAAATGGTTGCTTGGTCACACGTAACTGTTGGTGGAAAGCCAATTCTACAAATTTTAGAAGAACAAAAAGAACGATTTGGTGAAATAGATTTAGATGAAATCGTTGAGAAGACTGCAAAAGCCGGGTGGGAAATTTATAAACGAAAAGGTACTACTTATTACGGAATCGGAAACTCTCTAGCATATATTGCAAACTCAATCTTTAACGATGATCATCGTGTCATTGCTGTATCAGCTATTTTAGATGGTGAGTATGGTGAATATGATATTTGTACAGGAGTACCAGCTATTATTACTAGAGATGGTATAAGAGAAATTGTAGAACTAAATTTAACAGAGGATGAAGAATCTCGATTCGCAAAATCAAACGATATTTTACGTGATTATATGAAAACAATTGGTTACTAACTTATAGGAGAAGGTGAAACAAATGAAGGAATATATAATGTCTCGTGTATTTAAAGCATCAGCTGGAATCGCACAAGGTATTTTCGTATCCCTTGGAATTGGTTTACTAATCGAAAATATAGGAAGAATTGTTGATATTCCATTGCTTATTACAATCGGAGTTGTTGCAAAATCACTTATGGCACCAGCCATTGGTGCCGGAATTGCTTTTATGCTCGGTGCAAATGGTCTTGTAATCTTCTCGGCTATGGTAGCTGGAGCGATCGGTGCCGGATCCATTTCAATTACTGAAGCAGGTCTAATTATTAAAACAGGTGAGCCGATCGGTGCATTACTAACAGCAACTTTAGCTGTATATATTGGTAAACGTTTAAGTGGAAAAACTGCGTTAGATATGATGCTCGTTCCATTTGCGGCCATATTAGGTTCTGGTTTAGTCGGTATTTGGTTATCTCATAATATTACTCCTGTGTTAAATACAGTTGGAGCATTTATTAAAGATAGCTCAGCTGGTAGCCCGTTTATCGCTTCTATCGTCATTGCAGTCGTTTGGGGACTATTACTTATCTCTCCAGCTTCATCAGCTGCGTTAGCGATCGCACTTAGCTTAGATGGTGTTGCGGGTGGTGCTGCTCTCGCAGGCTGTGTTGCTCAGTTTATCGGATTCTCTGTTATCTCAGCGAAAGAAAATAATCTAGGCGGTATATTAGCTCAAGCACTTTGTACTCCGAAAGTACAGTTGCCAAATATCACTAAAAATCCAATGATTCTCGTCCCAACTGTCGTCGCCAGTGCTATAGTTGGTCCAGTATCCGCACTAATTTTCCAACTGGAAGCAGGAAAAGAAATTGCAGGTCTTGGATTAAGTTCTCTTATCGCACCTATTAATTTAATTTCTAGCGAAGGATGGGAAGTTGTCCCAGCGATGGTAATCACTTATATCATCATTCCGGTAGCTGTTTCTTATATACTTTACATTGCTCTTAAAAAAGCAGGTCGTATTCACTCTGGTGATATGACTGTACCGCAATCTTAACTTGAAAATCTCCGTTTATATAGAGAAAAGCAGACTGGAAGTCACAGTCTGCTTTTTATATTTTATGATTTTGTTTTACTGGAACACGTACTGTTTCTTTTGCTAATAACAGCTGAACGCCGAAGTACAGTATGCTTGCAAGCGTCATTCCAGAAATGGCGTCTACAAATGCGTGTTGCTTCGTAAATAGCGTTGATAAAATAATGAGCGTACCGAAGAACATAAGGATGTAATATTCAAAAGCATGTTGTTCTCTACGTTTAAAGGCAGCTAACATAATGATAAATGTAGTAAGAACGTGAATGCTAGGGAAACAGTTTACCGGTTGATCGATACTATAAATATAGCGGACTAGTTCGGAAAATACGTCCGATCCAACGACTGTTGGACGTGGTACAGTTGTCTGCCAAAAATAATAAATAGAAAAACAAGCAAGTTTTCCAAGAATGATACTACTTAAAGTGACATAATATTGTTTTCGATCCGCAAAGCAGTAATAAATAAGTGCGCCGTATAAGTAAGGAAACCAAAGTAAATAAGGAATAATAAATGCTTTTACAAATGGAATCCAATCATCTACTACAGTTGTGACATCTACTGCGTGAACAGTAGATTTATTTAATACATCGTAAAGGGGACTTACGAGTACGAGTAGAAGTATATAACTTAACGGAAGAAAAGATGAAAGTTTAAATTTCTTCATGATAATCTCCTATGTTTAGTAATGTAAGTAAATTCAATTGATTATAATATAGAAACGCAATTTGGGCTATCGATTTTACTTACATTTTCTTGAATTAACCTTACGTTTTTGTCACTTGACTGAAAAGAAGGGGAGGGTGCTATATGAAGCGTTTATCGTATTTCTTATTTTTTATATTGATATGCCTAGTGGGTGCTGGGTGTGCAAAGGATAAAGAAGGAGAGAAATTAGAATATAACGGAAGAGCACTCGTAATTGGAGTTGTTGGAGAAAAACCGAAAGATACGTTTAGGAATATAAAGTTTGAGGAAATAAAGTTAGAGGAACTGGAAAAGAAATCTAAGGAAGTGGATGGTTTTCTAATAATGAAAGATCACTTTCAAGAAGCCTCAACAGAGCAGTATAAAAGTGTATTTTCATCGCTAAAGAAACCAGTGTTTTTTATCGGCTTGCAAGATAAATCATATTCCACGTTTATTACAAAAGGGATAGAGTATAACAGTGCACGAAAAGATGTAAATGCTATGTATACGCAAGGGTTTGCAAATATCGGAAGTGGTGAAGGACAACAATGGGCAGTTGGTTTATCAAATGGTGGAAATACTGAAGAAAGTATTCATAATATGTATATCGTCGTATTTCAAACAATTGCAGATTATTTGAATAGATGATGAAGGAGTCTGTAAACGAGGCTTCTCCTTTATTTCGCATGCAGGAATCGATTACGTAATGTTCCAAATGATTTTATTGTTATGAGGTTACTAGTCGAAATTATGGAATACTGTCAATACAATATGCAAATATGCATATTGTATTTATTTGGAATTTTTATATGTTAAAATTAAATATAGAGATTTTTATATGTAATGAACTAAAATTAGAAATATCCAATGAATTTTGAGAGGTGTTACATGTTTAAAAACAAGAAATTAATTCGATTCGGTCTAACATTACTTGTATGTTTATTTGTAATTGATTTTACAATCAGTTATTTTCAAGCATATCTTGAATCAGCAGGTATTAAATGGGTAGTATCAGAAACTTGGAGAACTATTTTGTTAGATGCCCCTGAAAGTATATTGGTTATTTTAGGCGCAATTGCTTTATATGATTTCACAAAAGAAACATCGCCAAAAGACGCATCTATTTAAATGCGTCTTTTTTCTTTGCAGTAATTTCTTTAACATCATGAAATAATCTCATTATTACGGCCAAAATCGTTAGTTTCTTTTATCTGTACATCTTTGTCATGTAAAGTGTTTCCAGGTTTTGTGACTATAGGGTGAAATGGTTAAATAAGCGTTTGTTTAAGATATATGTTCGGTAGGAAGAAAGTGATATAGCTCGAGGGTTAACAAAGAAAAATGGGGAATTAATCAAACGTTTGTTTAAGATGTATGTTCGGTAGGAAGAAATCGATGGAGCTCAGGGGGGTGAACAAAGAAAAATAGTGAGTTAATCAAACGTTTGTTTAAGGGATATGTTCGGTAGGGAGAAATTGTTGCAGCTCAAGGGTGAACAAAGAAAAATAGTGAGTTAATCAAACGTTTGTTTAAGATATATGTTCGGCGAGGAATTGGGAAAGGATCTAAAAAATTTATATATTTATTTTTTCTTAACAAATGGCGGAAAAATAAGAAAAATTCGCAGGATTATTAAAAATTATCACGAAATAAGTAAAAGTTTAGCGAATAATGGTTTGAAATAATAAAACGTTTTCTATATGATAAAGGTAAAGGTTAGTAAAAAAGTAGGTGAATTTATGACAGTAACATTTTATTCATATCCAAAGTGTGGCACATGTCAAAAAGCAAAGAAATGGTTTGAGGCAAACGATGTAGCATATGAGATGATTCATATTGTTGAAAATCCACCATCAAAAGAAGATTTACGTAATTTACATGAAAAAAGTGAATTACCATTAAAAAAATTCTTTAATACAAGTGGAATGCGTTACCGTGAACTTGGTCTGAAAGATAAGTTGAAAGATGCAAGCGAAGACGAAATGTACGAGCTTTTAGCATCTGATGGCATGTTGATTAAACGTCCAATTGTAACAGATGGAACGAAGGTAACACTTGGTTTTAACGAAGAGCAGTTTGAAAGTGTGTGGAAAAAGTACCAATAAGGTATTTTTACATAATTAATACATTCACTGGAGGTACAGTCATGAGCATTCCAAATAATTTACGTTACTCTGAAGAACACGAATGGGTAAAAACTGAAGGTAATGAAGTTGTTATCGGTATTACTCACTTTGCACAAGGTGAGCTAGGCGATATCGTATTCGTTGAACTTCCTGAAGTAGGTGCAACAATCGAAGCTGACGAGCCATTCGGAAGCGTAGAATCTGTTAAAACAGTTTCTGAGTTATACGCACCTGTAAGCGGTAAAGTTGTAGCAGTAAACGAAGAATTAAGTGACCAACCAGAACTTGTTAACGAATCTCCATACGAGGGTGCATGGATGGTTAAAGTTGAACTTTCTGATGCAAGCCAAGTTGAAAAGTTATTAACTGCTGAAAAATATGCAGAAATGACAAACCAAGACTAATTATAGTCGACTGAAGGACAGCCTTTGTGCTGTCCTTTTTTATTTTGTGTTACATAATGCATTTAAAAACGAGCGCAAATGAATAAGCTATTATGGGAATGAATGTTTTTCGATAAGGTTTCATGGGGCTTTGTAATCTGAACGAGCCGCTTGCACTTTTCTTTTGCAAAAATAAACAGGAAACAACATGAAAATAACGAATATACTATATACTAAGTTAAAGGTTGTATAGTATATGGTGATCGGGTGATGACATATGATTTATGTAGAAAAAGTCATTATTGTAGAAGGTACATCAGATAGAAGAAAGATTGAATCTATTATTCGGGAACCGGTGGAAATTGTTTGTACAAATGGTACAATTGGTTTGTCGAAAATGGATGAGCTCGTTGATCAGTTTTTTGATAAGGAAGTGTATGTGCTAGTGGATGCTGATGATGCTGGAGAAAAATTAAGGAAACAATTTCGCAAAGAATTTCCGCAAGCAGAGCATATTTATATTGATCGCTCGTACCGAGAAGTGGCAACTGCGCCATCTTCACACTTAGCAAATGTATTATGGGGAGCTGACATTGACGTTTATACAGAATATTTACGGTAAGGAATGATAGAAGTGATTGACTGGACAGGAGCCGAAGCTACAGCCCTAATAGAGAACGAAGAAAAAACAGTGTTATATGTATATACTCCAATGTGTGGAACATGCCAATTAGCAAAAAAGATGTTAACTGTCGTTGAGATGACAATTGAAGACCTCAAAATTGGAATGTTAGATTTAAATTATGCTCCGCATTTAGCGAAAGAGTATGGAATCGAAAGTGTACCGTGTTTACTTGTTTTTGAAAATGGGACACTCATGAAGAAGATATATGCATTTCATTCGGTTGAATATTTATATACGGAATTAAAGTAGGCGGCAAAGTTTTTGCCGCCTCGACATATTTCTCGGGAAATATGTCGAGATGCAGTGTGGTTACAGTATTTGTCGAGCGAAAATAACAGGATTGCTCTTGAGTGAAAGGGAATGGTATGTGTAATAGAAAGTGATATGAAGGATGTGATTTAGGGTGAAATTATATTCTTTGCTGCAATCATTTGTAAATTACGCTAATGGTCAATATCATTTAGAGCCGCTTTTAAGACAAGGAGAAAAAACTGTTAATTTTCGCTTTGGAGATGAAAGTTGTTCGTTACAAATTTCAAGAGATTATATAGAGCTGCTACATGAGGAAAGAGGAACGGAGCAAATCGTTTGTGTAGATGAAGAAGATGTAAAACAATTGGTGAACGGCAACGTACGATTGCAAATGTTAATGAATGATGGACGTGTACAATATTCGGGAACGTATCGAACGATGCTATTAGTTGAATCGATGTTTCACATATGTAAGCCGATGTCAGTAGGCGCTTAAAATTCTGAAGTTTCATTTTTTACGAAAATTTCTGTTGACATGGTGTGTGGATGTTGATACAATTCAATTCATAAAATATAGACAATTTCATAAATTACAAATCAGACGAAAATGTAATCTGATTTCTCTTATCAAGAGAGGTGGAGGGACTGTGCCCTGTGAAGCCCGGCAACCGTCAACTTATGTTGAAATGGTGCCAATTCCTGCAAAGCAAATGCTTTGAGAGATGAGAGAGAGGGATAATGTTGTTATATACGCATATAAACCTTTCTGCTTCTCTAAAGCGGAAAGGTTTTTTTATTGTTTGAATGTGGAGGACATTCAAATAATAAAAGTAGTGATAACGGTGGACTACACGCATTAAAACATAAAAAATTGCGGAGTCGATCTAAACAAAAAGGGGTGAACATCATGATTTTATTAGAAAATGTAAAAAAAATATATAAAGCAAAAAGCGGTGATGTCACTGCTGTAGATAACGCTAATTTAAAAATAGACAAAGGTGAAATCTTTGGTGTTATCGGATATAGTGGCGCTGGGAAAAGTTCGTTAATCAGATTATTCAATCAGTTAGAGAAGCCAACTTCAGGTCAAATTACAATTGCAAATCGCGTGATTTCAGCAATTACAGGAAGTGAACTTCGTAAGGCAAGGCAAGAAATCGGAATGATTTTTCAGCACTTCAACTTACTTTGGTCACGAACTGTACGAGAAAATATCGAGTTCCCACTTGAGATTGCAGGTGTTGATAAGGCGAAGAGAAGAAAACGTGTAGATGAGTTAATTCATCTTGTTGGATTAGAAGGAAGAGGAGATGCATATCCATCTCAGCTGAGCGGAGGACAAAAGCAACGCGTCGGTATTGCAAGAGCATTAGCTAACAATCCACAAGTGCTTTTATGTGATGAAGCAACATCAGCTCTTGATCCAGAAACAACCGATCAAATTTTAGATTTATTATTAGATATTAATAAGCGTCTCGGTTTAACAATTGTACTTATTACACATGAGATGCACGTGATTCGAAAGATTTGTAATCGAGTGGCGGTAATGGAGAAAGGAAAGATTGTAGAAACAGGTCCAGTACTTGATGTATTCCGTAATCCACAGAAAGACATTACGAAACGATTTGTACAGCAGTTAACGGATTCTGAAGATACAAATGAAACGATTGAAAATTTAATTGAAAAATATCCAGATGGTAAAGTCGTTCGTTTGCAGTTTATCGGTGAGGCTGTAGAAAGACCAGTACTTCAACGATTAATGCAGCGCAGTGATATAGAAGTTAGCATTTTGCAAGGAAATATCGCACAAACGAATAACGGTTCTTACGGTAGTTTAGTTGTTCATTTAAATGGTGAGGAAACAGCAATTCAGCAAGCAATAGAGGGAATACATCAAGATCAAGTAGAGCTGGAGGTGATTGCACATGGATAAGTTACTCACAAATGTTGATTGGAATCAAATGTTAGAAGCAACTGGTGAAACGTTATATATGACGGCAATCGCAGCTCTTGCTACATTTGTTTTAGGACTAATTTTAGGACTGTTACTCTTTATGACAGCGAAAGATAATTTATGGGAAAATAAGACGGTTAACACGGCGATTGGAGCGTTCGTAAACATTTTTCGTTCGATACCGTTCATCATTTTAATTATTTTATTAATCCCATTCACAAAGATTTTACTTGGAACAATTCTTGGAGCAAGCGCAGCACTTCCGGCTCTAATTATTGGAGCGGCACCATTTTACGCAAGAATGGTTGAAATTGCGCTTCGTGAAATTGATAAAGGTGTAATTGAAGCTTCAAAAGCAATGGGAGCAAAAACAAGCACAATTATTTTAAAAGTATTGATTCCAGAATCGTTACCAGCATTAGTGTCTGGTATTACGGTTACGACAATTGCTTTAGTAGGCTATACAGCAATGGCAGGAGTTGTTGGTGCTGGTGGTCTTGGAACACTTGCTTATTTAGAAGGATTCCAACGTGGAAATAACGATGTAACAATCGTTGCGACAATTTGTGTATTACTAGTTGTATTTTTCATTCAGTGGATTGGTGATCGTGTAACGACTCGAATAGATAAACGATAATAAAAAACGGGAGGATGTTTCAAATGAAAAAATTATTACTTACAGCACTTATTTCAACTTCAATTTTTGGGTTAGCTGCTTGTGGCGGGAAAGATAAAGATGAAAAGAAGCTTGTTGTTGGAGCTTCTAACGTACCGCACGCTGAAATTTTAGAAAAGGCAAAACCGTTACTTGAGAAAAAAGGAATTGAATTAGAAGTGAAAAAGTTCCAAGATTACGTGTTGCCAAATAAATCGTTAGCGGATAAGGATTTGGATGCAAACTACTTTCAGCACATTCCGTATTTAGAGAAAGAAATTAAAGATAAAAAATATGATTTTGAAGTAGCAGGAAAAATTCATTTAGAACCGATTGGTGTATATTCTCAAAAATATAAGAGCTTAAAAGAGCTTCCAGACGGTGCAACAATTATTATGAGTAATTCTGTTGCTGACCATGGACGTGGCTTAGCGATTTTACAAAAAGAGGGCATTTTAAAAATTAAAGACGGAGTAGATCCAGTCAAAGCAACTCCAAAAGATATTGCAGATAATCCGAAAAACTTAAAGTTCAAAACGGATATCGAGCCTGGTTTATTGCCACAAGTGTATAACAATAAAGAAGGCGACGCTGTTCTAATTAACTCGAACTATGCAATTGATGCGAAGTTAAACCCAGAAAAAGATGCAATTGCAATTGAAGGCGATGATTCTCCATACGCAAACGTAGTAGCTGTCCGTAAAGGTGATAAAGATAAAAAAGCGATTAAAGAGCTTGTAGAAGTATTGCACTCTAAAGAAATCGAAGACTTTATTAATAAAGAATATAAAGGAGCGGTTGTTCCTGTAAAAGAATAATTGCTGAAAAGGGCTGGTGTATGCCGGCCCTTTTTTCTAACTACATAACTTTAAGGGAGAAGGGGACATCATATGAAAAAGATTCTATTGTCAGTTGTTACAGCGCTGTCTGTATTTACATTAGCTGCTTGCGGGGGGAAAGAGGAGAATAAGCTTGTTGTTGGAGCTTCTAACGTACCGCACGCTGTTATTTTAGAAAAAGCACAGCCGATATTAGAGAAAAAGGGTATCAAATTAGAAATTAAAAAATTCCAAGATTATGTGCTGCCGAATAAAGCGTTAGCAGATAAGGAAATTGATGCGAACTACTTCCAGCACATTCCTTACCTAGATAAAGAAATTCAAGAAAAAGGATATAAAATTGTAAACGCAGGAAAAATCCATTTGGAGCCAATGGGCATTTATTCTAAGAAATATAAAAGTTTGAAAGAACTTCCAGATGGCGGGACAGTTATTATGAGTAATAACGTAGCGGAGCGTGGCCGTATGCTCGCATTGTTACAAAAAGGCGGCGTTATTAAATTAAAAGACGGTGTAGATGTTGTTAAAGCAACAGTAAAAGATGTAGTAGAAAATCCGAAAAACTTAAAGTTTAAAACAGATGTAGAGCCTGGATTGTCACCAAAGCTGTATGAAAATAATGAAGGCGATGCTTTATTCATTAATTCAAACTACGCAATTGATGCGAAACTAAATCCAACAAAGGATGCAATTGCGATTGAAGGATCAGATTCTCCGTATGCAAATATTATTGCAGTTCGTAAAGGTGACGAGAAGAAAAAAGAAATTAAAGAATTAGTAGAAGTACTGCATTCAAAAGAAATTCAAGACTTTATTAATAAAGAATATAAAGGTGCTGTGCTTCCAGTAAGTGAATAAATATTAAGGAAAGGACTGGAAAATTTCTAGTCCTTTTTTCTTTATATAAATAAGAAGAAAGGTGTATCATATAAGGGGGCAAGGGAAATACTTATATACATTTGTGAAAAAATTGTTACTTTTTTTCGTGGTTTGCGATATCATTTTATTTGATATAAGATTAGAATGAGAATAAAATGAGAATATGAACGTTTTAGGAATTTTTAAAATGTATATATAGGATTAATGGAGGTATTGAGATGGCTGGTTCTACATTAACGGTTAAAGACTTACACGTATCAATTGATGGCAAAGAAATTTTAAAAGGTGTAAACCTTGAAGTAAAGGGTGGAGAAATCCACGCAATTATGGGACCTAACGGAACAGGTAAATCAACTTTATCTTCTGCGATTATGGGTCACCCAAAGTATGAAGTAACAGAAGGTAGCATCATCATCGACGGTGAAGATGTATTAGAAATGGAAGTAGACGAGCGCGCACAAGCAGGTCTATTCCTAGCAATGCAATATCCAAGTGAAATTAGCGGAGTAACAAACGCTGACTTCTTACGTTCTGCAATTAACGCACGTCGTGAAGAAGGCGATGAAATTTCTCTTATGAAATTTATCCGTACATTAGATAAAAACATGGAATTCCTTGAAATGGATCCAGAAATGGCACAACGTTACTTAAATGAAGGTTTCTCTGGTGGAGAGAAAAAACGTAACGAAATTCTTCAATTAATGATGATTGAGCCAAAAATCGCAATCTTAGACGAAATCGACTCTGGTCTTGATATCGATGCATTAAAAGTTGTATCTAAAGGTATTAACCAAATGCGCGGCGAAGAGTTCGGTTGCCTAATGATTACGCATTACCAACGTTTATTAAACTACATCACTCCAGACTTCGTTCACGTTATGATGAATGGTCGTATCGTTAAATCTGGTGGCCCTGAGCTTGCACAACGTCTAGAAGCTGAAGGTTATGACTGGATTAAAAAAGAATTAGGTATTGAAGACGAAACAACAGAGCAAGAAGCGTAAGAGAGGAGCATAAACATGACAATCGGTACATTACCTTTCGATCAAGAAACAATCCGTCAACGCGCAAGCGAAGTAAACGAAGCTGCTTGGTTGACTGAGTTCCGCTTACAAGCTCTTGCACAAGCAACTGAACTTCCAATGCCAACGCCTGATAAAACGAAAATTGAAAAATGGGACTTTATCGGAAAAGGCGACGCTGCTAAGCAAGAGCCTGTAAGTTCTTTAACAGAGCTTCCAGAAGCAGTGAAAAACTTAATCGATGAAAATAACAGCGTATTAGTGCAACGTACTGGTACAACTGCATTCGTTTCTTTAGCAGACGAAGCAAAAGAAAAAGGTGTTATTTTTACAGATATCGTAACAGCTGCAACAGAGCATGCTGAACTATTACAAAAGTATTTAATGAAAGACGGCGTGAAGGTAGACGAGCATCGTTTAACTGCACTTCATGCTGCATTAATCAACGGCGGTGCATTCGTATATGTTCCGAAAAACGTTGTTCTTGAAACTCCACTTCAAGCTGTATTCTTAGTAGATGGCGAAGAAGCTAACGTATATAACCACGTATTATTCGTAGCTGATGCGAACAGTACTGCAACTTATGTAGAAAACTACGTTGCAAATGAAAATGCTAAAGGTATTGCAAATATCGTAGCAGAAGTAATCGTGGAACAAGGCGCACAAGTGAAATTCGGTGCGGTTGATCTATTAGCAAAAGACGTAACAACTTACGTTAACCGCCGCGGTGTTGTAGGACGCGACGGCCGCATTGATTGGGCTCTAGGCCTTATGAATGACGGAAACACAATTTCAGAGAACGTTACAAACTTAATGGGCGACGGTTCATATGCTGATACGAAAACAGTAACAATTGGCCGTGGTAACCAAACGCAAAACTTTACAACTAAAGTTGTTCACTTCGGTAAACACTCTGAAGGTTGGATTTTAAAACACGGTGTACAAAAAGATAGTGCAACATCTATCTTTAACGGAATTGGTAAAATTGAACACGGTGCATCTAAATCAAATGCACAACAATCTTCTCGCGTTCTTATGTTAGATGAGAAAGCACGTGGGGATGCAAACCCAATTCTGTTAATCGACGAAGATGATGTAATGGCAGGTCACGCAGCTTCAGTAGGCCGCGTAGATCCGTACCAATTATACTACTTGATGAGCCGTGGTATTCCAAAACGCGAAGCAGAACGTTTAGTCATCCATGGATTCTTAGCACCTGTAGTAAATGAGCTTCCAATTGAAGGAGTAAAAGCACAGCTTGTTGAGGTAATTGAAAGGAAAGTTCGCTAATGAATATTCATGAAATACGCAAACAGTTTCCAATTCTTGATCAAAAAGTGAACGGCAAACAACTTGTATATTTCGATAGTGCAGCAACTTCTCAAAAACCAATTCAAGTTATTGAAACGCTAGAACGTTACTATAAAGAATATAATTCTAACGTGCATCGCGGTGTTCATACGCTCGGTACGAAAGCTACCGACGCGTATGAAGGTGCACGCGAGAAAGTTCGCAAGTTTATTAATGCGAAATCAATGGAAGAGATTATTTTCACGCGCGGAACGACAACTGCATTAAATACAGTAGCGGCTAGCTATGGTCTTGAAAATGTAAAAGAAGGCGATGAAATCGTTATTTCTTACATGGAGCACCATAGTAACATCATTCCGTGGCAACAAGTTGCGAAGAAAACTGGTGCAACTTTAAAATACCTTCCGCTTCAACCAGACGGTACAATTTCTTTAGAAGATGTTCGTCAAACAGTTACACCGAATACAAAAATCGTTTCTATTATGCAAGTTTCAAACGTGCTTGGAACGATTAACCCTGTAAAAGAAATCGGAGCAATTGCACACGAAAATGGCGCAATTATGGTCGTTGACGGTGCACAAAGTACACCTCATATGAAAGTAGATGTACAAGATTTAAACTGTGATTTCTACGCATTATCTGCTCATAAGATGTGCGGACCTACAGGCATCGGCGTATTATATGGTAAAAAAGAATTGCTAAACAATATGGAGCCAATTGAATTTGGTGGTGAAATGATTGATTTCGTAGATTTACAAGAATCTACGTGGAAAGAGCTTCCGTGGAAGTTCGAAGCAGGTACACCGATTATCGGTAATGCAATTGGACTTGGTGCGGCAATTGATTTCCTAGAAGAAATCGGTCTTGATAATATTGAAAAGCATGAACATGAATTAGCGCAATATGCTTTAGAAAGACTATCAGAAGTAGATGGCGTTACAATTTATGGTCCAAAGCATCGCGCTGGTCTTGTTACATTTAATATTGAAGACGTACATCCTCACGATGTAGCGACAGTATTAGATGTAGAAGGTATTGCGGTTCGCGCAGGACACCACTGTGCACAACCGCTTATGAAGTGGCTGAAAGCTTCTTCAACAGCACGTGCGAGCTTCTATTTATATAATACAAAAGAAGAAATTGATACATTTGTTGAATCGCTAATTAAGACAAAGGAGTATTTCACAAATGTCATTTAATAATTTAGATACGTTATATCGTCAAGTTATTATGGATCATTATAAGAATCCTCGTAACAATGGCGTGCTAGAAGATAGTGTTACAGTAAACTTGAACAATCCAACTTGCGGCGATCGTATTCAACTTACGATGAAAGTAGAAGAAGGTATTGTGCAAGAAGCGAAGTTTGAAGGAGAAGGATGTTCTATCTCAATGTCTTCAGCTTCAATGATGACACAAGCAGTAAAAGGTAAGAAAATTGAAGAAGCACTTCAGCTTTCGAAAATTTTCTCTGACATGATGCTAGGAAAAGAGTACGATGACAGCATCGATTTAGGAGATATTGAAGCATTACAAGGCGTATGCAAGTTCCCTGCACGTATTAAATGTGCAACATTAGCGTGGAAAGCGTTAGAAAAGGGCTTAAACGAAGATAAGTAATGTTAAAGGTTCCTAAAAACGAGGTTATCTAAGGAGGGACACACCAACATGGCGAAGCAACTGCCAGATATCGGCGATTACAAATATGGTTTCAAAGACAAAGACGTTTCGATTTTCCGTGCTGGACGCGGTTTAACAAAAGAGATCGTTGAAGAGATTTCACGTATGAAAGAAGAACCACAGTGGATGTTAGACTTCCGTTTAAAATCACTGGATAAGTTCTATGAAATGCCAATGCCACAATGGGGCGGCGACTTAAACGACTTAGATTTCGATGAAATTACGTACTACGTAAAACCATCTGAGAAATCTGAGAAGTCTTGGGATGAAGTACCTGATGAAATTAAAGCAACATTTGATAAATTAGGTATTCCAGAAGCTGAGCAAAAATATTTAGCTGGTGTATCTGCACAGTACGAATCTGAAGTTGTATACCACAACATGAAAGAAGACCTAGAAGCTCTAGGAATCGTCTTCAAAGATACAGATAGCGCGTTAAAAGAGAACGAAGATATTTTCCGTGAGCATTTCGGAAAAGTAATCCCACCAACAGACAACAAATTCTCTGCATTAAACTCTGCAGTTTGGTCTGGTGGATCATTCATCTACGTTCCAAAAGGTGTTAAAGTTGATACACCACTTCAAGCGTATTTCCGTATTAACTCTGAAAATATGGGACAATTCGAGCGTACGCTTATCATCGTAGACGAAGGCGCACACGTACACTACGTAGAAGGTTGTACAGCACCTGTTTACACGACTAACTCACTTCACAGTGCGGTAGTAGAAATCATCATTAAAAAAGATGCGTATTGCCGTTATACAACAATCCAAAACTGGGCGAACAACGTATACAACCTAGTTACAAAACGTGCGGTTTGTGAAGAAAACGCAACGATGGAATGGATTGACGGTAACATCGGATCTAAATTAACGATGAAATACCCAGCAGTTATCTTAAAAGGCGAAGGCGCTCGTGGTTTAACATTATCTATCGCGATTGCTGGTAAAGGCCAACACCAAGATGCTGGTGCGAAAATGATTCACTTAGCACCAAACACGTCTTCAACAATCGTTTCTAAATCGATTGCGAAGCATGGTGGTAAAGTAACTTACCGTGGTATCGTACACTTCGGACCAAAAGCGAAAAACTCTCGCTCTAACATCGAGTGTGACACGTTAATCATGGATAACCAATCTACATCTGATACAATTCCTTATAACGAAATCAAAAACGATTACGTTTCACTTGAGCACGAAGCGAAAGTATCGAAAGTATCAGAAGAACAATTATTCTACCTAATGAGCCGCGGTATTTCTGAGCAAGAAGCTACAGAAATGATCGTAATGGGCTTCATCGAGCCATTCACTCGCGAACTTCCAATGGAATACGCAGTTGAAATGAACCGCCTAATCAAGTTTGAGATGGAAGGTTCTATTGGTTAATATTTAAAGTGGAAGCGGCTCGTCCAGAATGTGAGGGGGATGGAGCTTCTGACATAGAGGCGCTTTTTGCCTCATAGGAAGAAGTGAAGCCACCGAGCATTCTAGCCGCTGGAACTGGATAATAGATAAAGTGGAAGCGCCCTGCTGTGCAGGGCGCTTTTTTATGTTGTTCTTGTTTGAGGGCAGGTTGGTGGGGATACCCAGGTGGGTTTCTAGTCAGATATATCAACGATTTTTCAAATATATCGACGATTCGACAAGGGATATCGACTTATCGACAAAGTGAGTGGGGGTCTTACTGCCCGTTAAATGCGGGATAAAAATAGAGCTAGCGATAACTAGCTCTAAAATCCGAATCCTACAAATATAAAAGGAATACCTATTAATACAAAGAGAATTAGTAGAAGTAAGATAAAGATACCGGCAAATCTCAATTTGCTAGCTTCGTTTTTAGATATTGCAATCATGCTAAACATGAAGCCGAGAATAACGAGAGGGAAGCTAATAAATAGATATAGATTCGGTAAGTAAAGTACCGAAGCGATAAATAAAATGCTTCCTATTAATGAAAACACGAGTGAGAGTAAGCTATAAAGTTTAATAAGAACACCTCCTATATAGATGATAATGCAGAAAAATTTATATGGAAAGGGCAATCTTTTGCTTTTTCTCACAATGCGAGTACAATGTAAAATAGCAAGAAAAGACGAAAAGTATTTACAGGATTATTGCGTACGCATAGCGTAAATGGCAGTAAGGAACTGAGAGGAGGTTTTTTCTCTGAATATAAATAAAGAAACAATCATCCACCTTTATCATACAAACGATATACATAGTCATTTTGAAAATTGGCCGCAAATTTCTCGGTTTGTACAAGGAGAGAAAAAGCGAAGACAGGAAGCGGGAGAGACCGTTTTGACGGTTGATATTGGCGATCATGTGGATCGTTTTCATAGTATTTCGGAAGCGACGAATGGACTTGGCAATACGAAGCTTTTGAATGAGGCGTTATATGATTATGTAACGATCGGAAATAATGAAGGAATTACGTTAGCGAAGGAGCACCTGAATCGTCTATATGATGATGCTGGGTTTGAGGTGCTCGTTGCAAATTTATTTGAAAAAGAAGGTGTACGTCCAGCATGGGCAAAGCCTTATAAATTACATACAACGACAGATGGGATTACAATTGCTTTTATCGGGTTAACGGTTGCGTATCCAGATTTTTATCAAATGTTAGATTGGCATATTGAAGATCCAATCGAGCATTTAGAGTCTATTTTAGAAGAAGTGCGAGATGAGGCTCATATTACGGTTGTCCTTTCTCATCTTGGTAAAAGCATGGATGAATATATGGCGGAGCATTATGATATAGAAGTTATTTTAGGAGCACATACGCACCATTTATTTGAGCGTGGCGTTCTTATGAATAATACGCTACTTTGCTGTTGTGAAAAGTGGGGACGTTACGTTGGACACGTTCAGCTTACTGTGGATAAAGAGACGAAGAAGTTATTGAAAAAGGACGGTAGAGCGATTAAGACAGAACGTTTAGGTGCTTACAGCAAGCCGTTATCCACAATTGAATTGCTGCAAGAAGAAAGTAAAGAGATTATGGCAGAGCCTGTCGTTCATTTAAAGGAATCATTACCAGTTGATTGGTTTCATGAGAGAGCATTTTCGCACATGTTAGCGAATGCGCTGAAAACATGGTGCGGTGCAGAGATTGGCATGGTGAACGCTGGTGTACTTCTTGAAGGATTAGACGAGGGTGTTGTGACGCGCGGAGATATTCATAGCATTTGTCCACATCCAATTAACCCATGTTTATTAAAAGTGCCGGGGAAAACGCTAAGAGAAGTTATTTTGAAAGCACGTCACCCGAATATGGAGAACCTTGAGGTGAAAGGATTCGGATTTCGCGGGAAAGTGATGGGGAAAATGATTTACGCTGGTGTCGAAGTCATTCCAGATACGATTCCTGGGAATAAAATTTTACTAGAAGATGTATTGATTAACGGGGAATCGCTGGAATTAGATCGTATATATACAGTAGGAACGATTGATATGTTTACATTCGGCTACTTATACCCAGAGCTATCCACACTTTCTGACAAACAATATTATATGCCAGAACTACTTAGAGATGTGTTAACAGACATGTTAATAACTCATACATCTTCCGTCAAACTATAGGCTAGTTAACTTGTAACACTCATTTTTCTCTTGTCATACAGATAAGAAAGAGAGGAGTGTGAACTATGGTTAATGTGGAGCCAATTATAATCGATAATTATACGTTTATTGCGGTTAGCGTCAAACTTCCAAAGACAAATTTGCTAGCTGTAATGAGCGATAAAGGATATATTATGTGCGGTGCATTAGATGTAGGTCTTTTAAATGAGAAGTTAGGGGATCGAGGAATTATTGCTGGCCGCGCGGTTGGTGTAAGAACGATTGAACAACTTCTTGAAGCACCACTAGAATCAGTAACGATTGAAGCCGAAACTTTAGGTATCACGGCTGGCACAATCGGAAAAGAAGCATTATTAAAAATGAGATAAGCATATATCGTCCCTCCTTCTTGCATAGAAATGATATAAGAAGGAGGTTTTTTTATGAGTATATTTCGTTCGAAAAATTCGCGGTTTCGAAGGGGACCTATTTCCTTTCGGCACATACTGCTTATGTCGTTTATTCTTTTTGTCATATTACTCGTGCAAGGATTATGGATTGTAAATAGTAGCATTCAGCCGACATTAATTAAATATGGAGAAGTAGAGACGCATAAAATGGCGACAGCGGTTATGACGAAGGCGGTAAAGGACAGAATTAATGAAGGGTTCGATGTCGATTCATTAATGAAAGTGCAAAATGATAAAAACGGGAAAGTATCCACAATTAATTTAAATACGAAGCAAGTAAATGAAATCGTAACGTCAACGACCATATACATAGAAAAATATTTACAGCAAGTAGAACAAGGTGATTTGAAAGGGTTAGGTATTTCTGAAAAAAATGGAGCAACAATGGCAGTTCCTTTTGGTCGCGTAACGGATAATGCGCTTCTTGGAAATATAGGACCCGACATTCCAATTGATTTCACGACAATTGGTCATGTAAATACAGATATTAAACAAAAAATTGAACCGCACGGAATCAATACGACAGCCATTCAAATTATTATGGAGATGGAAGTCACGTTGCAAGTGATTATTCCATTTCATACGAAAGAAATAAAAGTGAAGCAAGATGTTCCAATTGCAACGCGCATTGTGCAAGGGGAAGTGCCTACGTATTATGGAAGCGGAAGTGTTGTTGTACCTGATAAAAAGAAAACGGATAGTTAGCTATAAATAAAAAATAACCGTAGCATATTGCTACGGTTATCGTTTTGTATTCGCGCGTTCTTTTCGCTCCCAAAGACTTAAATGCATGTATGGATCGAAAGCCCATTCTGTATATCCATTGTCTTTATACATACCGAAATGTAAGTGGGGCGGGAATTTTCCAGCTGTGCCGGGAGGGCCGTAACCGGTGCTACCAACAAATCCGATTACTTTTCCGGGCTCAACAATTTGTCCAAGTTGTATTTCTTTTGAGAATCCGCCTAAATGAGCGTAATAATGATAATTATTATGAAGGTCGCGAATACCGATGCGCCATCCACCAAGGCGGTTCCAACCTTTTGTTTCAATAATGCCATAGCAAGTAGACCTTACTGGTACGCCATAGCCTGCAAAAATATCGGTTCCTTCATGAACCCTCCTTCCCCCAAAACTTCTTCCAGCACCGAAAGTACTACGGTAGCTATGGTCACTACGAATTGGAAGAGGGAACGCATTTCCTTCTAAATTAATACGTCCGTAATGTTTATAAATTTGGGCGTATTCGGAAATTAATTCAACTGTTTTCGCACGTCTATAATATTCCCAAAGCATAATGTGAACACGGTCTTCGGACGTTCCTTGTTTCTTTAAAATGGTCGCTGCTGTATGCAGAAGATCACGGTCGTTATTTGCATTTGCAAATCCATCCTTGTCACCATCTAAACCCAAACCACCAAATAGAGAAATGGTATAGGGGAGAGTGTCGTTACCATTCACAGGACCAGCCCATATTTCTGGTTTGAAATAAAGGGAAATGATGGCATCTGGTTTTTTCGGAATATCTTTTCTTACGCTCCGTATATTTCTTTCATATTGATCCATTGCAGCTAAGTAATACCACGGAATGCCTGAAGATTGCTCGGTTTCTTTATATAGTGCCATGCGCTTTTCATATATACTTTGCTGATTCTCTTCACCATAAGCGATGTTTTGGTGGAGAAGAAAGCAAATCGAAAGCAAAAGAGAAATTTTTCGAAGCATGAAATAGACTCCTTTCACAACATCACTCTTTTTAGTGTGGGATATACGGAGTATTTCATTATAGGGAACGATTGGAAAAAATCTTAGAATCTTCATTTGAGCAAATCGCTTTCATACGTTAGAATAGATATGTTACATTGAAAGAAGCGAACACGGTAAACTATTTCATATTGTGCGGAGTTGATAACCATGACAAAACAAACAGAATATAAGCGCAAGCCCGAATGGTTGAAAATTAAGTTAAACACGAATGAAAACTATACAGGCTTAAAGAAAATGATGCGTTCTAAGAATCTTCATACAGTTTGTGAAGAAGCGAAATGTCCGAATATTCATGAATGCTGGGCTGTAAGAAAAACAGCAACATTTATGATTTTAGGTGCGGTTTGTACACGTGCTTGTCGTTTTTGTGCGGTTAAAACAGGCTTACCAACTGAGCTTGATTTACAAGAACCAGAACGCGTAGCAGATTCTGTAGTACAAATGGGCTTAAAGCACGTTGTTATAACAGCGGTTGCACGTGATGATTTAAAAGACGGCGGAGCAGCTGTTTTTGCTGAAACAGTACGCGCTGTACGTCGTAAAAATCCATTTACGTCAATCGAAGTATTACCATCTGATATGGGTGGAGTAGAAGAAAACTTAAAAATGTTAATGGATGCAAAACCAGATATTTTAAACCATAACATTGAAACAGTACGTCGATTATCTAACCGAGTTCGCGCTAGAGCAAAATATGACCGTTCATTAGAGTTTTTACGTCGAGCGAAAGAAATGCAGCCTGATATTCCAACTAAATCGAGCATTATGGTGGGTTTAGGTGAAACGAGAGAAGATTTAATTGAAGCAATGGATGACTTACGTGCAAACAATGTGGATATTTTAACTCTTGGACAATACCTACAACCATCTAAGAAGCATTTACCAGTTCTTAAATATTACCCACCAGCAGAATTTGCAGAGCTTAAAGAAATTGCACTTAGCAAAGGCTTTAGCCACTGTGAAGCTGGCCCACTTGTGCGTTCTTCTTACCATGCGGACGAGCAAGTTCGTTCTGCAAAAGAAAAAACAGCAGAAGCAAAATAATGAAAAAAAGAGAGCTATTATAAGCTCTCTTTTTGTTTATATTCTAAAACAGTATTTGAGCACGTTAATAAAATCTTCTTTAATTCCTCTGTGGATAATTCAATTGTAAATTCAGGTACACCAGGTGTAATTAAAATTTTTTCATAAGTATAAATTGCACAATCCACAATAATCGTTACATGTTGTGAATAACCGAAAGGAGCGACACATCCTGGCGTACAACCAGTTTTGTCTCGCATTTCATCAGGAGAACAGAGAGATAAGCGTTCTCCCGTTAGTTCTTTCATCTCTCCTCGGTTGAGCCTTGTGCCCTCTAACGTAAAAAATACGTAATAATCTCCAGACTTTGATTTTAAAAATAAGCTTTTACTTGGAGTACCGTGTAAGCCAAGCCGTTCACGTACGATACGATCTGTTTCATAATCGAGTACCGGTTCGTGCTCAAACTTTTCGTAAGAAGCATTTGTTTTATGTAGTAAAGCAAGTACATCTTCGTACATATGGAGTGATACCCCTTTCTATTGTTAGTACAGTTTCTTCTCGTGGCGTCAACTGAATGTGTTGGAAAGAGATATTACTTGGATGGTGCTTCCCATAATCGCTTTATAGTACATTGTTCATCAATTACAATTTCATAAACATCAGGATTCGTTAAAGCTTTCCATTCATTAAAGCTGATCGTATGATCAAAGTGCTTTAAAATGAGTGTAAGTAAGTTTCCATGTGTAACGAGTAGTGTTGTAGTATGGTTTAATTTTAAAACGTCTTGGATAAGCGATATAGCACGGTCTGTTGCTTGTTTTGTTGACTCTCCGCCAGAAAAGGCAATATCTATATTTGTAAAAGTAGATTCTAGTTTTTGCAACCAATCGTCCATTGGAACGTCGCTTAATATGCGTTCAGCTAATCGTTCATCTTCTTGGATAGACAAGTTAGCTTGGAGTGCATAAGGCCGAATAGAATCGATAGCTCGCACAAATGGGCTTGAAATAATACAATCTATTTGTGGTTGGTTTTCTAAGAGGAATGTAGCAAGGGTGTTTGCTTGATTTTTTCCTGCAATCGTTAATTCGGCACCACGTTCTTGGCCAGTTGCTGAACAATGTCGTATTACAATCAATTTCTTCATAATTCATCCCCATCTTTCAAGTTGACGCTATATACTTCGACAAATGTGAAAAAAATTCCTTTTTATTGGAAACGGCATATTGATTGAACTGTGTGGAAAAGTAATGTGGATAACGAATATTTGAGGTGCACTTATGAAAATAATGATATGTATTATATTCAGTTTTTGTTTTTTTCTGCACTTGTCCACAACGTATGCAGAATCGAATACAAAATTTAATTATCCAAGCAACCGAAATAAATCGTTTGTGAGTGAAGATATGTTTTATGAACAGTTAGATGAAAAGGTGTATAAAGAATATAAAAATGCAGCATATAGTGTTAGGAAAAAGATCTTATTTAAAGAAGTGCCCGATGAAGAATTTTCTTTCTGGCAAAAAACAGTCGCGGGTTGCCGGAGTAGAGTGGTGCTTCAGGATTCTTTTATTCATCCTGATCGCCAAGTTTATTTTTTCGCTTCCTTTTCTCAAAATGAAGCAGAAGAGCTTCATAAGTATATTGTTATAGATGCAGAAACGAAGAGGGAGTTGCAAGAGGGAAAAAGCTATCGTCATTAGGATAATCTATATAAAAAATAACCCACCAACAGGTGGGTTATTTTTTACTCCGGCACACTCATTAACTTTTCTTTCATTTTACGAATAAGAATGACAGCACCAATTGTGAAGAGAAGGGTAATTCCTTCTGCAACAAAGATGTTGATTGTTTTTGTTTGGTAAAGTGCTGCGAAAAAGTCTACAAATGCGTGGAATAATATAGCGTAAACAAGGAAGATATATTTCTTCTGTTTTACTGCGTATAAGACAAGCATCGTAAAGGCAATTTGCAACACAAGAGCCATAATTCTTTCCAAGCTGCCAAGGAAGTATAAATAAGCAGGCTGCTCTATTAACATATCCTTTACAACATTTAACTGTGGTAGTTTTTCTGCCATTTGAGCGAAGCTACCGTTGTTAATAGCATTTGCGAATATAAGTGTCTGCAATGCGGAGAATCCGCCAACTAAAATGGATTCAATCCCGCCGTGACCTATTCCGTAAGCAAAACCATCTTTATATTCTTGGTATTTTTTTAGTAAGAAGAAGAAGGCAACGAAACGTCCTAATTCTTCAAAAATACCAGCGGTTAGTCCGCCATAAAGTGCAAAGACAAATGGATTTTCTAAAATTGGAGCGATTGCCGGATTTCCGCGCATAAATAGGTGGAACGGTGTCTCGAGAATTTGGGTAAACCCAATAAAAATAAGAGCACCAACACCGACTACTTTCCAATTAATATGATATTTTTTACGAAAATAAACAAACGCAATAATGGGTACCAGAATCGAAAGCACAAGTTGAATTGTGATACTGGCAATTACCGTATTTGAAACCATACTTTCACCGCTTTCTAATATATGTACATATCTATTATGCATGAAATATAGTGGAGATGAAACTTTTAACAAAAAATGAATTTACTTATTGACTCTAACGTTGCGTCATACTTTATCGTATGTATTAAGGGGGAGATACACATGACAATGAAGGTAAAAGAAGTAGCTAATTTAGTTGGGATTAGTGTGCGCACACTGCATCATTATGATGAAATTGGGTTGTTAACCCCAGACGAGACGACAGAGTCTGGATATCGTCTGTATTCCAATGAAAATTTAGAGACATTGCAGCAAATTTTATTTTTTAAAGAACTAGGCTTCCCTTTGAAGAAAATTAAAGAAATTATCATGAGTCCATCATTTGACCGAGAAGAAGCACTGCAGCTTCATAAAAAAATGCTTCTTGAAAAGCGTGCTAGGTTAGATAAAGTGATTGCGACGATTGATAAAACAATTCAACATACAAAAGGAGAGATTGAAATGACGAACAAAGAGAAATTTGAAGGCTTCGATTTCAGCCATAATCCGTACGAAGAAGAAGCGCGTGAAAGATGGGGAGACGCAGCTGTAGATAAAGCGAATGAATATGCGAAGGGTATGTCAAAAGATAATCAAGAAGAGTTTAATACGATTTACAGAAATTTAGCGGCGCTTAGACACGGTGCACCAGATTCTAAAGAGGCACAAGAAGCAATTGGAGTATGGTACGATTACTTGCAAAACTTCGGTGAATATTCATTAGATGCTTTTAGAGGACTCGGCCAAATGTACGTCGCTGATGAGCGCTTCACGAAAAATATCGATAAGTTCGGCGAAGGGTTAGCGCAGTTTATGTGTGATGCGATGGCGGTTTATGCGGATCGTAAGAAATAGTCAAAAATAAAGAAGGTGGAGGTTTTCTCCACCTTCTTTATTTTTTTATCATATCATTCAAAGTCTGATCCCCCGTATTGTTCAAATGAGGATTTTTGCTCATTTCTCGTTTTAGCATATCAAGGCTCTGTGTATATTCTGTATCATTTAAAGCGCCAGATTGAAGGCCTTGAATTTGAGAAATCAACTTTTGGTCTGTTGATACATATGCTTTATAATAGCGAGGAACGATGGACAAAGCAGCTCTATATACTTGATCTGCTACGAGTTTTGGATCCGTTGTGTTTGCACGGTATACAACAAATACTTCATCGTCGGTAACGAGCGTAGCAGCGTTTGTAACGTCAGGAAGTTTGACTGTCATGCTTGTAATCATTTCAGCGACTTTCTCACGGTTAATGGCTCCTACTTGTTTGTTAGATACTTCATGTTTTTGTTTAGATGAATAACCGACTCTCGTTAATCGTGTATTTGTATTTTCCGTATGATACATGTCGTTTTTGTTGGAAACAAGAACACGGCTTCCTTCTTCACGTTCCATTTCGGCTTTATTATTTGTTTGACAGCCTGCAAATAAGGAAAGAGTGAGGAGAGAGAGTATAATTTGTTTTTTCACGATGTATCACCTCCTTCTCCATAGCATGCACTAATTTTCAATTTTTTGTATTTGAAATTGTTGGTTGGTATGCTTTGTGATACGATAAAAAGAAGAATGCTTAGAGAGGAAGTTAATGATGGAGCAAAAGCAAGAGCAAGAGATGCATGCTACGGTGAGCATTAATAATGTTCAGTACGAAGTAATTAAAAACTTTCGTGATGGTTTTAGTGAAGAAGCATTTAAAGAGCGTTATGCAGAAATTTTAAATAAATATGATTATATCGTTGGAGACTGGGGTTATGAGCAACTTAGATTGCGCGGTTTCTTTGATGATAGTAATCAACGTTCGACGTATGATACAAAAATTAGTACGTTAACGGAGTATTTATACGAGTACTGTAACTTCGGTTGTGCACACTTCGTATTACGAAAAGTGAAGAAATAAAAAAATCCTCTTACGATTGTAAGAGGATTTTTTATAGCAATTATACCAATACTAAAAAACACCAGCTAAATAGCTGGTGCCTACGATAAATTATATAAGTTCAAATAAAAATGAGCGTAGTTCTTCTGCAATTTCTTCAGTCATAGAAAATGCATGCTCTAAGTAGCCTGGTTCGTTTAAATCGTCAGGACCGATGATTGCAAATTTATTGCGCTGCATATCAAGGACAATTGTTTTACCGTAATGACGATCGGAGTATAAAAGCGCTAAATCATGACGCTCATTTTCTCCCATAAAGCTAACGAAACGAGTTCTTGTAGCGACTGTATCGTCGTACAGAAAGAAACGTTCTTCCATACACATGGCTCCTTTATTAAATATCTAAGTTTAAGTGTGGTTTATGATCTAAATGGTGATGCGTTTTAATGAATCGTACCGTTCTTGTTTTGTAGCGCATAACGATAGAGTATGTTTCAGCTAAATCTCCGCCAAGGAATTTCACACCGTCTAATAACTCACCAGCAGATACACCAGTTGCTGAGAAGATTGCATCATCTCCAGATACTAAGTCATCTAACATAAGAAGTTGACGAGGATCTTCTAATCCCATTTCACGACAACGAGCTTCTTCTTCTTCGTTCATTGGAACTAAGCGTGCTTGCATTTCACCTTCAAGGCATTTTAATGCTGCTGCAGAAATAACACCTTCTGGAGCTCCGCCAATACCTACGAATAAGTCAATACCTGTCCCAGGTAGTGCTGTTGCGATTGACGCACCAACATCACCATCACCAAATAATTTTACGCGTGCACCTTTTGCACGAACACGGTCAATAATATCTTGATGACGTTCACGTTCTTGAACGATAACTGTTAGATCGCGAATCTTTTTATTGTTAGCTTCTGCTACAATTTCAATTGTTTTTTCAATTGGATCATCTAAGCTAATTTTACCAGCTGCTTTTGGACCAACCGCGATTTTTTCCATGTACATATCAGGAGCATGAAGAAGGTTTCCTTTATCTGCGATTGCGATAACTGCCATTGCATTTGCAAGACCTTTTGCAACGATGTTTGTACCTTCTAATGGGTCAACGGCGATGTCTACTTCTGGACCGTTACCTGTTCCTAGTTCTTCACCAATATACAACATCGGTGCTTCATCAAGTTCTCCTTCACCAATTACAACTGTACCTGCCATGTTTACTGAATCAAACATATCACGCATTGCTGTAGTTGCTGCATCATCTGCTTCGTTCTTCTTTCCGCGGCCCATCCACTGTGCGGATGCTAATGCTGCTGCTTCTGTTACACGGACAATTTCTAGTGCGAGTTCACGTTCCAAGGTTCCATTCCTCCAATTTCAAAAATCATACAAATATAACTATAACAAATAACGGAGAAAAGGTGAATTCGAAAAATTGTCGATTTTTTCAGAAGAAAGCGTTACAATTAAAATGTAAATGCTTTAATTTCCAGGTAGGTGACATTCATGTATTTTGTAGACAGAAAGAAAATAGAACAAATGCTAGTATGTTTAGAACGAGCAACAAGTACATTTCAAGAGAAAAAGATATATGAAACCGAGTTTGAATTTTACGCATTAGAACGCATAGCTCATCTAATTATTGATACTGTATTAGATGTAGGGAATGCGATGATTGATGGATTTATTATGCGCGATCCAGGAAGTTATGAAGATATTATCGACATTTTGATGGACGAGCGAGTGATAAGTGCAGAAGAAGGACAAGGCATGAAAGAAGTAATTGTTCTTCGAAAAATGCTTACGCAAGATTATATTCAAATGAATCATGATGAATTATATAAGACGATTCAAAAACATATTGCAGTGGTAGAGAAATACCCAACAAATATTCGCAGTTATTTAGAGAAGGAATTAGGACCTGTATCTGCATTTGTACCAGAATAATTATGCTTATAAGATCCCCAAGGTACCTTTTTGGGGGTCTTATATTGTATGTGAGGGAGAAGATTGAAACATGGGGGAAGCACGTACGACGAAAGACGAAATTGTACAATTATTGAAAGTAAAGGGAGAACACACGGTAGCAGAATTAGCTGACGTTTTAGAGATTACCGAAATGGCGATCCGAAGACATCTAAGTAATCTTGAGAAAGACGGTTTCATTTATTCTAAGATGGTAAGGCAACATGTCGGAAGACCAACTTATTTGTATGGATTAAGTGAAAAGGGAGAAGATACATTCCCGAAGGAGTATAAGCAATTTGCGATTGATATGCTAGAAGATTTAGCTCGAATGGGTGATGAAAAAATACTTCGTTACGTTTTAAAAGAGAGAACGAAGCGAATGGAAGAACAGTTGCAAAAGCGAGTGAGTAATCAAAAGAATTTAGCATATAAAGTGCAAGAGATAGCGGCTATGCAAGAGAAAAATGGTTATATGGTTCAAATAAAGAGAGATGGAGAAAACTCTTTCGTAATTGAAAAACAAAACTGTCCGTTAAAGGAAATTGCAGAGAGATTCCCGCAAGTATGTGAAGATGAAAAAGAGATGTATAATCGTTTATTTGCAGGAGCAGATGTGAAGACGTTAGCAAACATGTGTGAGGGCGATTGTAGTTGTTCTTACCAAGTAAAAGAGAAAAAATGAACGTTATGGGGCGCTTTAAGGTAAAGCGTTTTTTTCTTTGGAAAAAGCGGGTAATATAAGAGTGGTATGATAGGTGAGAACGTTAGCATAGAAGGAGAGACATAATCGATGTATAAAGGTTACTTAATTGACTTAGACGGTACAATGTATCGCGGAGAAGAACAAATTGAAGAAGCGAGCGACTTCGTAAAAGCGTTAGGAGAGCGCGGCATTCCTTATTTATTCGTTACGAACAACTCAACGCGTAAACCAGAACAAGTGGCAGAAAAACTTGTTCGTTTCGATATTCCAGCGAAAGCAGAGCAAGTATTCACAACGAGTATGGCGACAGCGAACTTTATTTATGAACGTAAACAAGACGCAACTGTATATATGATTGGTGAAGAAGGCTTACATGATGCACTTGTGGAAAAAGGTTTTGAACTTGTGGATGAAAATCCTGATTTCGTTGTTGTTGGTTTAGATCGTGACATCACATATGAAAAATTAGCAAAAGCTTGTCTCGCTGTACGTAACGGCGCAACATTTATTTCTACAAATGGAGACATTGCTATTCCGACTGAGCGCGGATTATTACCAGGTAACGGTTCATTAACATCAGTTGTAGCAGTATCAACAGGTGTGGATCCAATCTTTATCGGAAAACCAGAATCAATCATTATGGAACAAGCTTTAAAAGTGCTTGGCATAGAAAAAAATGAAGCATTAATGGTTGGGGATAACTACGATACAGACATTTTAGCAGGAATAAATGCTGGTATGCATACGCTTCTTGTCCACACTGGAGTAACAACTGTGGAGAAGTTAACAGAATATGAAGTACAACCAACGCAAGTTGTGCATAACTTGACGGAGTGGATTGAGAAGATGTAATGAAATGCAGGTAGCCGGAGAGGTTACCTGTTTTTTTTATGCATAATTGCATATGTGCTATTGTTATGTAAAATGTAAAATTTATATACAATGATATTGAAGGGAGGGAATCAGAGTGTACTGGATATCATGTATTATGTTTGTTTTTACATTATGTGTTTTATTTTTTGTTCTATGGAAGATATATAAAATAAATGAAATGAAAAAAAGTGCGGGAAAAATTATTGCAACATATCCACGAGTGAAGAGACGGTGGATTGCGTCACTTGGGCCGGTATATTTCATTGGGCAATGTATGTATATATATGCTCAGTACGTAAATGGCGATATTGATACAGCTCAACAGTTCCTTATTCAGTCGGGTAGTTATGTTGTAGCAAGTTGTTTTATGACTTTAATAGCTATCCATCTTATTAAAAGTGTAGAAATATATGAAAAAGGTGTAGTAGACGGATTAAACTTTTATTCATACGAAGAATTAAAAGGCTATAAAACATCGACGTGGGAAAATCCAAAAGAGAATATATTTTTATATCGCGGGCGAGAAAAAATGAATGACAATGTGAATTTACTTATTAGACAGGAAGATATGAATGAATTAGAAAGCATTCTTCAAAGATATATTCCGAAATTAATGATGAAATAAAAAAACTCCGGTTTTAACAACCGGAGTTTTTTTATTAGAATGCACGATTCACAACATCTTTAACCTCTTCAAGATATTGTTTACGCACATTATCATCCACAGAAGGAACACTCGTATAGAATGTATGCTCAATTGTTTCAATGCCTGTAAATTCAAAGATACCAACATCTGCTGTTTTCTTCATTGCATCAAACATACCGCCTGCTGTGTATGCCTCTTTCGTATTTCCCATTGTAGATAATAGTAAGCCTTTTTTACCGCTTAATAACTTCTCGATACCATTTTCACCGTAAGCATAAGCGAAGCCATGGCTAAATACACGGTCAACGTATCCTTTTAAAATAGCAGGAAGTCCCGCCCACCAAACTGGATAAATAAATGTAATGCTATCAGCCCAAGAGATATGCTCTTGTTCTTCTTTAATATCTTCTGGTGTGTTGCCTTGAGAAAATGAGATGAAATCCGAAGCGCCTAATACTGGATTGAAGTTTAATTCGTATAGATCGCGAACGCGTACTTCATGACCTTTTTCTTCTAATTCACTTTTTACCGTTTCTAAAATTGCATGGTTGAAGCTTTCTGTATTTGGGTGTGCATAAACGATTACATGTTTCATTGTTCTTCCTCCTATTTGTGGATATGTGAATAGCTTGTTCCTGATGTGTAATAACATACTGATGTAATTATTCTCGTTATGATGGGGATTAGTCAAATGATTTGCGCTGGTAGAGAGCTTCTATTGATAAAGCTGTAGGAGGTAAAGAAATATATTTCGGCCTAATTAACTAAAAATTATTAAAAAACTGAAAGTATGCCATTTTGCGAGGTGTGTTTCACTTTTTATTTATACTAAACTACAAGTGTAAAGCAGTTAAAAATATAAACGAAGGAGATGAAAAATAAATCCTACGAAAGTAATTGTAAGATGAATTAAGAAATAACCAAAAATGGAGGTAATGAAAATGAAAAAGAAATATGTAGCGCCAGAAGTAGTAGAGTTTGGGAATGCATCAGATATTGTAAAAGGCTGTGGAGGCTGGGGTTGTGAAGTATACTTACGCAACTGGTCATATAGAATGCAAGGTGGAAAATGTGTAGATATCTATAAAGGAGAAGCGGGCGACTGCTAATTTAAAGTGAAAAAGTAAAAACGAAATAAAACTAAAAAAACGGAGGTAATGAAAATGAAAAAGAAATATGTAGCACCAGAGGTAGTAGAGTTTGGGAATGCATCAGATATTGTAAAAGGCTGTGGAGGCTGGGGTTGTGAAGTATATTTACGCAACTGGTCATATAGAATGCAAGGTGGAAAATGTGTAGATATCTATAAAGGAGAAGCGGGCGACTGCTAATTGTA
>NZ_JBYTED010000009.1:0-59738 GCF_058792175.1 Bacillus sp. EB106-02-03-XG38 | reverse complement strand
TAAAGTGAAAAAGTAAAAACGAAATAAAACTAAAAAAACGGAGGTAATGAAAATGAAAAAGAAATATGTAGCGCCAGAGGTAGTAGAGTTTGGGAATGCATCAGATATTGTAAAAGGCTGTGGGGGCTGGGGTTGTGAAGTATACTTACGCAACTGGTCATATAGAATGCAAGGTGGAAAGTGTGTAGATATCTATAAAGGAGAAGCGGGCGACTGCTAATCTAGTGTCTTAAAGATAACAGGGATAACAACAGGTTCTTTAAAAATTTAAATTAGTAAATTAGTCCTGTTGTTATCCTATTATTGTATGGTTTTAAGATGTGGATAAATTTTGTCTGAACTATTACATTTCGGGAGGACAGTGAAATTGAATAATTATATGAAATCTTCAATTAAAAGACTTGAAAATACATCAGATATTTTGATAGGGGATATTAAATTTAATGAAGAGTGTCATCTTATAAGTAAATTAAATCGTCCTAAGCCTTATATATATTGTCCATTAATGATGACAAACAAACAGGAAAAATATTGATTAATAAACATTGTGGTTAGGAGGGGGAAATATGTTTTATTATCGATTTTATGGCTTGAAAATTGCTAGTGAAGTTGCACTACCTGTAGGAGTAATCAATCATATTAATTCAGAAGAAGAAAAGGGGATTGATCTGTTCTTTAAGATCGATAAAGAACAGGTATTAGATTTACCATTTAAAGAGTTTGATGACTATGTTAATCAAGAGCACCATAGTAAACATACGTATGTAAATTGTTTAACTGGTAAATATGAAATCTTAGCAAATGGTAAGAGTGTGAACTTTATACGATTTTCCTATTGTAGTTCAGAACAGGATATAGCAGCTTGTTTTGTAGGGATTGTCCTACCCTACATATTACAAGTTAGAGGAATTGTTCCTATACATGCTAGTGGAATAACTCATGGAGAAGGGGCTTGGGGGTTTATGGCCGGTCCAGGGGTTGGGAAATCAACAATTCAAATTGCTCTAATGGAGAAGGGAATGCAATTCTTTACAGATGATGTGATGCCTCTTGATATAAGACATGATGTAGTTTTAGTTCATCCAGGTTATGCAGCTTTAAAATTGGATGAAAGTTCTATTTCGATTGCCTCACAACAAACATTCATTAACGAAGGCTCCCTCGCTGAAGGAGCAACGAAACAAGTATATTCATTAGGGGAAACTAATGCATGTAAAGATACAAAAAAATTAAAAGGATTATTTTTGCTTAAACCGCATAACGATTCTGTTGGTGATATTAAGGTAAAGCAATTACAAGGGCATGAGAAACTGATTCATATACTTGCTAATACATTTACTTTAGGAATTATTAATCCAGAAACGACAATCCAGTATATGAACATTTTTTCTTCTTCCATATTTAAAGAGATACCAGTATACAGTCTTGAATATCCAAAAGAGTTTTCATATTTAAATGAAGTGTGTGATCGAGTGATTCAAACAATAAAATTTGGAGATTTAGGTGGTGGTCATAGTGTTGCATGAATTTACAGATAGTATAGCAAACATGAATGCTATACCTGTTGGAGTAGTTTTCTTAGTTGTTGCAATTTTTTTAGGAAATAAATATTTTAAATATCAAAAAGTTGTAAATCAATTGGAAGAGTATGAAAAAACGAAAGTGAGAATAGATTCTGGAGAAAAAATGGTAGTTTTTATTATTGATTCATTTAAGTGTACTTCGTGCATGCAAATTTTTGCAAAGGTCAAAAATATTGTAGAGAAGGCAGGATTACCATTTGTAGCAATTGATTCTCGTTCACAACAAAGTTATGTATCACATTCGGATGTGCCTGCGTTACTTGTATTTCATGATGGACATAGTGTGAAGAACTTCGATCCAATGCAGGAGATACCAAAAACAGATTTAGAGCAATATGAATCTTTTATTAAAGAGGTGAAAAAAGAATGGAAGAATCTTTAAGTATTAGTTTGCAATATGCAATTCGTTTGTTGAGTTTAATAGGGGCGATTGTGTATTTTAGAAGCTCGATTGGAAAATTGAAGGATGTATATGCGTTTAAAGTAATTATTGAAGATTATAAAGTATTTCCAAAGTTTATGATTCCTTTTATAACAATAATAGTACCAGCTATTGAGGTTGCGGTAGTAGTAGGGCTTTTTATCGGTGGATCTAACATTTTTACTGCTGCTTTAATTGGTGCATGTATGCAATTTTGTTTTGCCTTGCTAATGGCGATCAAGGTTAATCAAGTACAACCGAATGGTTGTGGATGTTTTGGCCTTCACTCAGCAGAAAAAATCACAATGAAACATGTATCTCGAAATGTTGCGATGTTTGTGATGTTTGGTATTCTAGTTTTGTTTCCTGAAACTTATCTCGTTTAAGGAGAGACGTATATGTTTAAAAGAATGAAAATTCAGAAAGAAAATATTTACGCAGTGAAATGGATTGTAAAAACAATTTCTAAGGAATGGAAAACAGCTTTAATCGTTTTACTCTGTATCGGAGTTACGAGTTTACTTGGGCCGTTATCACCGCTCGTTTTAAAAGAGATAATCGATCATGGTTTGCAAGGAAATAGCAAATACTCTTTAACGGTACTTTTAATGGTTTTTGCGGTATTACCACTTTTATTTGGAATCGCGAATCTCTTATTACGGTACTTCTCAAGTTCCTTATCAGAGAAAACATCTAATATTTTACAGTTAGAAATGTATAACCGAGTGATGGATAAATCAATGAATTTCTTCATTAGTAATAAGAGCGGTCAAGTTTTGCAGCGTGTTTTACAAGAACCGGGAGAAGTGAATTCACATTTATCGACAATTACAACCCAATTTGCTTCGAAACTATTTTTACTAAGTACAACATTATTTACGATGTTTATGCTTAGTCCTAGTTTAACATTTACATCCTTGCTATTTGTTCCCTTAATTTTATTACCCAGTCCATTTTTCTCTCGTTGGACAGTACCTATAAATGTTAAATCATGGAATTATAGGGCGGAATCTATATCTAAAATTCAAGAAACAATGAATATGAATGGGATCTTTTTAATAAAGACGCTTGGAACACAAGAGACAGAACGAAACCATTTTAAAAAAATTATTACATCTATCTCGAAATATAACATTTTTAGCTCAACTCTTATGGAAGGAATGGGAGCATTGACTAGCTTTCTGGCTGTATTTGCACCTATAGCAGTATTTTGGGTAGCTAGCACAGAGGTTGCAAAAGGAGAAATTAGTATTGGAACGGTAGTGGCATTTTCTACTTACTTAGTGCAATTATCAGATCTAACACAAACATTGGCAGGTGTATGGACAAGAATACCTGTTTTTATGAAAGCATTAAAGCGGTTGTTGGAATTTAGAGATAGTGATGATGAAATAAAGTTTCCGGAAAAAGGATATGAGGGGAAAGAGATAAAAGGTGAAGTGCAATTTGATAATGTAGATTTTCGCTATGATGAGCAATCTAAAGTTTTGAATAATATGTCGTTTCAAATACAGGCCGGCCAAAAAATTGCACTTGTTGGAGAAAGTGGTGGAGGCAAAACGACTATAGCTAATTTGATGAGTAGGTTATGTGAACCTACTGCGGGTGAAATTTTGATTGATGGAGTTAATATTAAAAATTTTGATAGGGAAACTTTTACTCGGTTAATAAGCTATGTACCACAAGAACCATTCTTATTCCATATGTCTATTCGAGATAATATTGCTTATGGATGTGGAGATGTAACAGAAGAGGCAATTATGAATGCTGCTAAAAAGGCATATATCCATGACGCTATTATGGAAATGGAAGATCAGTATGACACGATCGTTGGAGAGAAGGGGTTTAGACTATCAACGGGACAAAAACAAAGAATAGCGATAGCGCGAATCTTTTTAAAGGATAGTAGAATTGTCATCTTGGATGAGGTTACAGCTTCGTTAGATGCCTTTTCGGAAAATGCAGTAAAGAAGGCAATTTTTAATATTTTAAAAGATAGAACGGCTATTATTATTGCACATCGTCTTTCAACGATTACGGAATGTGACAATATCTTTTTACTAGATCAAGGAACAATATATGAGCAAGGAGATTTTGATACATTGATGCAAATAGAAGGGAAATTTAAAGCCCTTTATAACAGTCAAAACGAGAGACATACTATAAAAGTAGGATAATGAGGAGGAAAAAGAATGAATATAACATATGTGAAGAAAGATAGTGTAGTTTTTACTGAAGTAGATGGAGAGGCTGTATTATTAGATACGAAAGCAGGCACATATTTTGGACTCGATGAAATGGGATCTTTTGTTTGGAGACAAATTGAGAATAAGTTAAATGGGGATGAGATCATTGAATTAGTAAAAAATAATTATGAAATAGATAGCTCGCAGCTAGACATTATAAAAAATGATATTGGTAGCTTTTTAAGTAAATTAGAAGAGAAATCATTAGTCTATCAAGGTGATCAAAAATGATGAAATATATCCAGATTATTTATGAAACGTTATTAGTAAATTATTATCTGAAAAAATATGAGTTTGGTTATATAACCGAATTATACGGTTCGAAATATGGACAATTAAACCAAGAAGGGGACATGGAGAAAGAGAAGTTAACACGATTATTAAACAAAATTGATAAAGTATGCTTTTGGTTTTTCGGAAATGCCCAATGTTTACATCGTTCCTTAATAGGTTTTAAGTTAGTACGTAAATGGGGACTCCCTGCTGAATTAGTAATAGGGGTTAAAAAGTTTCCTTTTGGCTCACACGCTTGGTTAGAACATGATGGATCAGTTGTAAATGATATACAGACTGTAAAAGAATCTTATATTGAGGTACTAAGAATAGGAGGCCAAAAATGAGCGGAATTACTGGTGTGTATTATAAAGAAAAACTCATCCCAGATCGGGCTGCTGTATTGCGTATGATAAATGAAAACTTAACAAGAGGGAATGACTATGTACAAGTATATGTAGAAGAACAAATTGGCTTTGGCTTTAATGCGCTTAATTTAACAACTGAATCAATGAGAGAACGGCAACCCTTTTCTAAAGAAGGGATAACGATTATGGCCGATGTAAGGCTAGATCGTAGAGAACGATTAGTTAATGAATTTAATCAAAGTGGTATGCATTCTTCCATTCAAGAAACAGATGTGGAGCTGCTATGGAAGGCGTATAGAAAATGGGGAATCGACTTTCCAAAATATATTTATGGAGAATTCTCCTTTGCTATATGGGATGCCAATGTAAAAAGATTACTTTGTGGCCGAGATTATTTAGGATTTAGACCATTGTTTTATAAATGGAATGGTAAAAACCTAGAGTTTTCTAGCATGTTAGAAGGTCTTATATATGGTACAAATCATTCATTGAAATGGGACAGAGAATATTTTATTGAATACATTACAGAACAAGGATTTGTTAGAACAGATAAGACTCCGTATGAGGGAGTTAAGAGACTGCCAGCAGCACATATTTTAATCCTGCAGGAGGGACGTTTAGAAGTAAAAAAATATTGGGATATTGAGCAAATTAAGGATATTGAATATTCGGACTCTGAAATTTATGAAGAACGTTTTCGTGAAATTTTTTTCCAATCCGTGAAAGATTGTATGCGATCGAACTCACCAGTATCAGTTGCTATGAGTGGTGGACTAGATTCAACGAGTATTTTCTCAGCTGGACAGTTACTAAACGAAAAAAATAACAAAACAGAATTTTTCCCTGTCTCCCTTGTTTTCGATAAATACGCCTCAGACGATGAAAGGAAGTATATTGAATTAATAAATCAAAAATACAATGTTCGCTCACGTGAAATTGTAGCAGATGATTTATGGAGTTTTAAAAACTTCCCATATGATGCACCATCTACAGCGGAGCCATTTGTCAATGCTTCTACTTTTGGAGTACAAGAAAGTTTATATGCGAAAGCAAAGGAAGCAAATTCAAATATAATGTTAACTGGAGCTGGGGGAGATGAAGTACTTTCTGGAAGTAACTTAGTAATTTCTGATTATATTTGGAATTTTAAATGGGGCAAGGCAATTAGAGATGTAAAACAATTAGCGTATTTAAGGGAAGAGCCATTCTTTAAAAATCTTCTTCAATATGGAATCCATCCATTGTTCAAAAAAGTACAGATGAATGCTAGCCCTTGGCTAGCGAAAGATATTCAAGATGCTATGACGGTTAAGGGGATTGCACGGGGAAGACTAGCAAGAGGGAAACAAGAAAATCAAATCACAACGAATATTACTCCTTTTATCGATCAATATATCGCAGCTCCACTAGGAATGGAGGCAAGACATCCGTTTCTTGATAGGGAATTAGTAGAATTCTTAATTGCTATACCAATGGAGCAAAAATTACAAGGATCTATTAAAAAATTAATATTAAAAAATGCTATGAAAGAAATACTACCAGAACCAATTCGAAAGCGAATTGATAAAACAGCTCACTACTCTGTAATTTATTCTGGTTTACAACGTGAATGGCCAGAAATGGCTAAAGCATATAGTAAAGGATATTTAGCGGATCTCGGATTGGTTGATCATGAGGGATTCAAAAAAGATCTTCATTTATGGAGACAAGGAGAAACCAATAACGTTGACTACTTGTGGACAATTGCAACATTAGAGTTATGGTTTTATAGATTAGAAAATAAGAAACCTAAAAAGTTGCATGGTTAAAAATTTTCTGTATAAAGTTGAGAAAGTATTTAATTCATATATTCTTATTATTTAAAAATGTATATTGTTAGTAGAGAGAGAAAAAATCTAAGGCGAAGGGGTATATGATATGAACATTATTGAGATTGAAGGACTAGAAAAATCATTTGACCTTGGTGATAGTGAAACAAAAGTTTTAAAGGGAATAGATTTTCACATTCAAAAAGGTGACTTTGTTTGTATTATGGGGGCGAGTGGATCTGGTAAAACGACATTGTTGCAGTTACTTGGAGGATTAGATTTACCAACTAAGGGTAACATTCGGATAGAAAATACAGAAATATCATCATTAAAAGAAAAAGAGCTTGCGCTATTTCGGAGACATAAAATTGGCTTTATTTTTCAACAGTTTAATCTAATTCCGGTTTTTAATGCGGAAGAAAATGTTGGTTTACCATTATTATTAGATAATGTATCTCAAAAAAAAGCAACAGTTACAGCAAAGCGTTTACTTGAGATTGTCGGTTTAAAGGGAAAAGAAAAATATCTTCCATCTCAGCTATCAGGTGGCCAGCAGCAACGTATTGCAATTGCAAGAGCTTTTGCGAATGAGCCAGCTATTATATTAGCCGATGAACCAACAGGTGCCTTAGATTCTGAAAATAGCAAAAATATTATCGCTGCTTTGCGAAATGCTTGTGATGAGTTAGGGCAAACCGCTGTTGTTGTTACACATGATCCGTTTGTTGCTGCTCATGCAGATAAGGTGATTTTCTTATTAGATGGTCAGATTATTTATGAACATGCGGAAAGTAAGGGGTGGAAATTCCGGAATATCTCTCAACAAGTTGCTCGTATTCAAGAAATTATGAATACGCACTTTAAGGTAGGAGGTAGGGACGATGCATTGGGCAATTAAGTATGCAGCGAAATCAATTAAACAAAATTGGTTAAGAAATATGTTAATTGCACTTGGAGCGGCTCTAGGTGTTATGTTGGCAACTATGCTATTGCTTGGAAATCAATCTGTGGAGCAAACAGTTCATCAACAAGTAGTAAGCCGTTATGGTGATTATGATATGCAATTTGGGTATGTGAAAAATGATGCATACTTAAATGATGGGGAATTAAAAAAAATCGATAGTTTAGAAAACGCTGTAAAGATATCAAAAATATTAATTCCATATCCAATGCCAAACCAGCAAGAGCTTACTGGAAAACCATCGTATTGGGGAGTTGAAAAAGATTCTCCGGACATGCTTTCTTATAAATTGGCAGAAGGAAGATATCCAGAACAAGGCGCAGAAGTTGCTATTACAAAAGGGTATGCTGAACGGGAACATATAAAGGTAGGAGAGGACATAAAGTTACCATTTCCTCCGCACGGTGAAAAATTAGTTAAGGTTGTTGGGATATTAAATCCTCCAGCGATGGCAGCGATGGGACATAGTGCTTATTTCCCAATTCGTTGGCTACAAGACGAATTGCAGTTAAACGGAAAGTTCAATCTTGTCCAAATAAAAGTGTTTGATTCAAGTGTAAAAGGGATAATAGCCTCTGATTTAAATAAGAAGCTAGAAGATGTGAAAATTGATCAACGTACATATGTAGATAAGGCATTTGAGCGATTAAACGTCATGAAGCCATTAATATTTAGCCTTGGTGGAATAGCATTATTCGTTGTAGCACTTTTAATTATGGGAAGCTTTTTCTTATCCGTTCGTAGTAGATTTAAGCAATGGGCACTTCTACGAGCGCTTGGCAGTAATCCGAACCAAGTTATTATGGTTGTACTGTTAGAAGCATTATTTATCGGAGGAATTGGTTCTTTAGCAGGGGTAATTTTAGGGGCTTCTACGCATCAAATTACCGCATCCTTTATAAATCAATGGGTGAATGCTGAAAGTACAGGGAACGAAGTATTTGCTATCTCTGGGACGGTCTTATTTATTACCTTTGTCTTAGGAATGATTATGTCAGTAGTAGGAGCAATCATTCCGGCGTTTATGGTAAGGAAGATTCCACCAGTTCAAGCATTAAGACCTGGACTTCCAAGTGATCAAAAGAAGGAAAGAAAGTGGAGTATAGTTAGTGTTTGTATTTTATTCATTGGTACGTTAATTGGTCTGGGGGGATCGTTTGTTGAGGAATATATAGGGTTTAATCCTAGTGCAATTGGAGCAATCTTTTTTGCAATTGGTTTATTGTTTACAATACCTTTGTTTATTCGCTTACTTACTCCGATTGTTTCTAAACCGTTTCAAGCTATATTTCGTGTTGAAACGGCCATTAGTAGCCGAAATGTAGTACGCTATCGTCAAAAAGCTGCTGTTTCAGTTGCAATATTGGCATTTGGATTTATGCTGTCTCTTGTAGGTACAATGTACGTGAATTCTATGTATGAAGGTATGAAGCAAGGACTAGAGAAGAATTTGCCAGCAGATTTAGTAATTCGTGTTCCTGTTGAAGTACAGGAAACAGAATCATTACCTTTCAGCTGGTTATCTAAGGTTCAAAAAGTTAATGGTATAAAAGAAAGTGTAGGAATAGCTCCAGATTCTACATCTAAGTTAGTTGACTATAACTTTAAAAAGGCAAATCAAGAGTGGTATGAGTTTATGAAAACTCGTAAATTTGATTATGAATTAATGGAAGTTGCAGGAGTAGATATTGTAGCATTTCAAAAAATTACGAAAATGAATGTTGTATCTGGAAGAGAATTAAGTACTCCATTAAAAAATGGAGAAGGCGTTGTTACAAAAGAAACTGCTAAAAATTTGGGGATTAGGCTGAATGAGAAAATTTCTATACAAGCAAAGGGGAAACAAGTACAGCAGATAAAAATTGTTTCGATTATTGAAAAGGATTTACGTCTAAAGGGATCATATGTATTTGTAAACGAGCAATGGGCTCAGAGTGAATTTAATCTAAAAGGATATGAATCTATTCAAGTAATGACTGATTCGAAGGTTCCTTTTGAGAAAATAAAAGAAGAAGTAAAGAGCATTACAAGTGGAAGAGATAATGTAGAAGTAATTAATAGTAATGATCTTTTACAAGAACAACAACAATTGTTGTCACAAATGGTTACTTTAATTCGCTTATTAGTAGGTATTATTTTTGTTATCTCAGGAATAGGTTTAATGAATGCAATTGTAGCAAGTCTACATGAAAGACGTGCTGAAATTAGCATGATTCGTGCAGTAGGTGCAATACCGAAGCAAATGAGAAGAATTGTATGGTTGGAAGGAACGCTACTTGGAGCTATAGCAGGAGTTATTGGAATTGGAGGGGGGCTAATTTTTAGTTATATTGTTTTATCAGGACTAGAATTAACTACCTTTATTATTCCGTATGAGCAAATTATTTTCCTTGCTATTGCAAGTATTTTACTTGGAGCAGGTGCAGCAAGTATAGCAGCATTCCAACTTCGTCAATTTAAATTAAGCGATACGTTAAAAGAATTATCTGCATAAAAAGAGTTAATAATATTTTGTTCAGACCGTATTTTAAATACGGTCTTTTTTATTTTTGTAAATTTGTAAAGCATAGGTTAAAGCGATTAGAAGTAAAGAGGAAATATTACTACATGCAGCATATTATTAGTTAAATTTGCTCTGTAAATCCTTAATTTATTTCCATTTTTTTTATTGTATTTAACTTCTATTAATTAACCAACAAAAAGCGATAAATTGAAGTTAGAAAATGAATAGCGGGGGTGAAAAAATAATGGGGAAGAACGAAATAAAAGTACGTATAAAAGAAATTGTTCCAAAAATTATTGGGGCAGAACAATTTTCTCAAAAAAGAAAATGCGGAATATCGTATAACATTTTAAAAACGAATGAAGATCTAAGTGTAGTGAATTTTGAAAGACAATTTAATATCCATATTAATGTATTGGTTCAATTGCTATATGGGGTTTTTAAAAAGGTAGATTTTCAAAAAACGTTAATAGTTCCTACAATTGTAATTTTAGATTCTTTAACTGTTACGAATGTAAATGAGCCTGGAGTATATATCGTTGACTTTGAGGGAGAGAAACTGGTTCGTATTGATGACGTTAAAAATTTAGAGAGAGAAAAAAATCATAACGCTTCATTAGCGATTGGTTACGCTATACAGTTAAATAATCTAGTACATGTTAGTCCGGAAGATATAGATAGGAGAATAGAAGAAGAGCTTATGTATATGATTCATAGAATGAATGAATTGTTAAACATTCACGGTGAATTAACATGCGATTTTGAAGAGAATACTATAAAAGAATCTGAATTATATCAGTATAATTTATCAGCGATTTTTTTATATCAATGGATTATAAATAAATAATATAATAAGAGGAGAATGAATGATGAATCCAATATTGAGTGAAAAAGAAAAAGAGGTAGCTATTCTGGTATCTAAAGGTATGAAGGATAAGGATATTGCTAAAACATTGTATATTAGCCGAAGACGAGTTGGCGAAATTATAGCAACTATTAAAGAAAAGTGGAATATTCATCATCGTGTGGAAATTGGGATTTGGGTATATTACCACGGATGGATTACGATAAATAAAGTTAATGAAGTACATGATGATTCTGGTATATATGCAAAAGCAATAAATCGCATTCCGTTATTTAAACATACTGGGGGATTAATAAAAAAACTTACTTGATTTATAAATCAAGTAAGTTTTTTTATTTTAAATGCATACTTTAGAGCAAAATAAGGCCTCCTTTATTATAAGGAGGCCTGTTGAAGTATAGATGTTAAATTGTATGAGGTTTTGAAATTTCAGTTGGAACAGCGGGAGAATGAGGCTTTGGTTGTAGTTCTGCTAAATGAAGTGTTTTTGTATGTGTTGTTGTTGAGTGACTTGAAAAGTTGTATGAGCTAATACAAAGTAATCCAATCAATAAAAACATGATACAAGCTTTAATTTTTAACATTTTCTCTACCCCTTTGAGTTGTTTTGTTAATTAAAATATAAATCAAAGGGGTAGTTAAAAAGAATAAGTAAAAATTAGTTAAATTTAAATGCATTATTTACATAAAAAATAGCCTTTATTTTACAAAGTAATTTAATAGAGTTATTTTATATCAATGCAACAATTTAAAGCCGTTTTATAATATTTAGCAGATTGTTTATATGCCCTAATGTCGTAATAATAATCTCCCAATTCGGTAGCCAGTTGTTTTGTACGAACATATTGGTTTTTATCTATACCTAACTGAATTGTATTTTGCATTTCTTTTTCGTAACTATAGTAATCACCACGAGTCTTAAGTATTTGTGCTTTGTACATATAAATTTCAACTTGTATTGAGGAAATATCATAAGTTTCAACAATTTGTAGAGCAGTTGACATATATTTATCTACTTGCTCCCATTCTTTTAATTCTAAATAAATTTCAATGAGACTTCTCAAAGCATATATTTTATCCATATGTTGATGTAAGCTTTCATTTATCTCAAGTGTATTATTAAAATGGTAAATAGCTTTTTCGTATTCTTTTAGCCCTTGGAATACTCTTCCATAATTATATTCAACCATCGCTAATAGATTAGGATCATTGAGAGGTTTTATGTATTCCTCAGCTCTTTTTAAATATTTTAATGATTCTTCGTAGTTTTCGTCTAAATGATATTGAACGCATATTGTTATAAGAGTTTCTGTTATTCTTGAAGGGATATTCAATTTTTGATAAATATTATAAGCTTTTTTTGAATATGTTAAGCTGACAGATTGACTATTAATAATACGTTGTTTTACTAAGCTCATATTGTAGTATAAGTCGGCGCGTTGTAGGGTTTCTTCAGAAGTCAATAATTTATCAGCTTGTACATAATGCTCATTTGCCTTAAGGAAATCTTGTATATAGTAAAAATAATTTCCACATGCTATGTAATAATATAAAAAATCGGAAGCGAATTGATTATTTGGACGACTTGGTATTAAATTTGTAGAATGATTGTAAATCGTTTGAGCTTTTTTAATTGATTCAGAGCGGACATAATAATGAACTAAGACACCGAAAATTTTTAAAAGTATAGAAGTTGGATGCATTTCGCGTGCATGTAGTTCTAAAATAGCAACTTCATTTTCGGCTAATTCTTTTGTCTCTTTGTAGCGATCCGCAATATCAGATATGGTCTCTTCTGCACTATGCATATTTACCTTGATAAGGTGATTTACATCTATATCAAGTTTTTTTGCAACTTTTTGCAGGAAAGATTGAGAGGGCTTTATTTGACCATTTTCAATTCTGCTTAAATATGTAATAGAACATATGCCCTTCACTAGTTCTCCTTGTGTCATTTCACGATGTATTCGAATTTGTCGTATTCTTTCACCTAGTTTCAAAATGCCACCTCTGTTTCATGCTTTATACTATTTTAATTTCATAAATATAGGTTTATCCTAAAAAATGGATATAATTAATATAATAATCAAGAAATACAAATATATAAAGTGTTTATTAGCAAAAAAAAAGTTTTTCAACCTTTAATTACATGTAAAGTGATGTATTTTTTGTATTCACACTCCGCTCATACAAAGTACAAAGAAAACAAATAAAATGATAACAATACCAATGCCGAAGTTAAATAAGAGAGTACTATCCATACTATGTAACCTCCTGATTTGAAAGTAAAAAGCACTCTAGCCAAGAGTGCTTTTTTATTTTGAGTCTGCTTCAAAACTTTAGAAAAAGGATTCATGCATGTAAAGAGTTACATTATTTTATGTGTTTATACTTTGAAATGAGTAAGTCCTTGTGAGATATAAAAAAAAGACACTCTTTTGAGTGTCTTTAACGATGACAAAATGTGCCAATTGCTTGAGTTTGATAAGGCGCTAATATCCGTTTTAACGCCTTTTCTTTGATCAAGAAGTGTAGCAACAGCGATTCAAATAAATTGTACCACTTGTTTAATGGCTGTGCGTATGTAATTCTGCATATTGCAATTAGAGGGAAATGAGGCAAGAAAAATGAATGAGTATATATAGAATATTCGATTAGGAGAGATAAGGATGGATATACATAAGTTAACGGTAGAAGAAGCAAATGAGATAAATACGTGGATGTACGAAGAACCTTATAATTTGTATGATTTTTCAGGTGAGAAAGAAGTAATAGAAGAATTATTAGATGGAACGTATTATGGCTGTTGTAACGATAATGGGGAGTTTATCGGCTATTTTTGTTTTGGAGCAAATGCACAAGTGCCAGGTGGAAGAGATGCAAATTTATATGGTGGAGAAGATGTAATTGATATCGGACTTGGCATGAAGCCAGCGTTAACAGGGAAAGGGCTGGGGAAAATGTTTTTTCAAGCTGGGATAGCCTTTGCTGCAAAAGAATATAAGCCGAAAACATTCCGGCTTAGTGTAGCAACATTTAATACAAGAGCAATTACGCTATATAAAAACATAGGTTTTCAGCAGGGTCCTATTTTTCTGAGCCGTGGAAGAGAATTTATGCTTATGGAATACGAAAGACCGTCAGTATGAAACTGACGGTCTTTCATATTTCATTATTCCGAATGCTCAGCTCTATGCGCTAAGCGGCTTGAAGCAGCGGCAGCAATTCCGCCAACGATATCATCAAGGAATGTATGCACTTTTCCAGATGATTTATCATTTAAGTATTCTAAAATACCAGGTTTTAATTTATCGATATATCCAAAGTTCGTGAAACCGATAGAGCCGTACACATTAACGATAGAAAGTGCGATTACTTCATCAATTCCGTATAAGCCTTCATCACGTTTTACGATATCTTGTAATGGCTCACTTAACATTCCTTTTTCAGCAAGAACATCGAGTTCGATACCTGTAATTAGTGCATTTTGTACTTCACGTTTTGATAACACACGCTCAACGTTATAACGGCATTCTGACATCTCTAAATTTGGATGATATTTTTTTTGAAGAAAATGAACAAGCTCAGCAATATCGTCAATTGTTACACCGCGCTCTTGTAATAGTTGTAATGCTCTTTCTTGTAGTTGATTTGATTCTTTCATGTTTATCACCTTTTTTTCTTTTTAGTATTTGTATACGTTTCGTTGCTTTATCATGTGCATAGGAATGAAAGGCGAGCACAAGCTCATATATATAAAGAAAAACCATAGGTGGCGACTGCGATGATTCATCATATTTATGAGCATTATCACATGCATGTTAAAGAATTAATCCCCCTTGGCCCCTATAAAAGCTTTTGGATTCGCAACAAAATTTATGTACTTGTTCCAATTGGAGAAATGGAGGAAGAAGTACTTGTAGAGATGAAAAAGCTCAGTGACTATATGAACCAGCAAGGGGATATAACTGTAGCGACTTTCGTTCCGACTATACACGGCTACTATGTATGTGAGATAGAAGAACAAAATTACTGCTTATTAAAAGGTATGCGTGCATTAGAACGACATGCTACATCATTAGGAAGTGAGCTTTCTATATTCCATAAAAGAGGTGCATTCTTTCCAGAAGAGATCGAGCAATTAAGCCGTATTGGTGAATGGAAGGCGTTATGGGAAAAAAGGCTCGATCAATTAGAAAAGTTTTGGCAATCACAAGTGATGAACCACCCTACAGACGTATTCGATCAATTGTTTATTGAATCCTTCCCGTATTACTTAGGAGTTGCAGAAAATGCGATTCAATATGTTGTCGATACAGAGCTGGATGATACGCCGCAACTAACTGATGCAGCAACAATTTGCCAAGAACGATTCACACCCTTATTATGGCATCAAACGAAGCGCCTCAAACTTCCTTTTGATTGGGTGTATGATCACCCAACTCGAGATATGGCAGAATTAATCCGCTATATGATGATAGAAAAAAAGAAAGGATGGGAGCAAACAATCGTTCAATTTGTTACAGATTACGAACGAAATTATTCGTTATCCTCATTTGGTTGGCGCTTATTATTTGCAAGGCTCCTGTTCCCACTTCACTATTTCGAAACAGTCGAACGGTATTACCAAACGGGAAACGAAGAACAAAAAAGCATATATAGAGATCGCTTAGAAGCCATTTTACACGATGTGAACCGCTCAGAGCAATTTATGAAGCACTTTTATGGATCACTTCGTTTACCTGTCGATAAATTAGGCATTAGGAAATTAGATTGGCTGTCTTAAAATGAAAAAAGAGACCGAGTGAGGTCTCTTTTTTCATATTACAATTGTATGTAATACATTATGCCCCTACCTGTTGATCTGCATGTATATTTAAAATGAATTGATGTCTTTCGATCTTTTCATTTACTTTACTCAATAATTCTTGCTGGATTTCTTTAAATAAAAATTGATAGCTTGCATTCCATGTCGGTATAACGGATGAAAGATCTAATAAATACTCTTTTTTCTTTTCTAGTTCTTGAATTGTTAAAAAAGTGTTTCCCATTCTTGGCATGTGTCGTCCCCCTATGTTTTTTTCTGTATATGTGTGAACGATTCTATATTATTAATTATCTCACTTTTTGAGAAGGATTTCCAATTTTGTTTTATGATGTTAAAGGGGAAGTGTTGTTTGAATAAAAAAAGAGACCCATTTGGGTCTCTTTCTAGGAAGCGATGCCGCTTCCGCTTTTAATTAATATCCAGCTCCAGCGGCTAAAATGTTCGGTGGCTTCGCTTCTTCCGCCGAGGCAAAAAGCGCCTCTATGTCAGAAGCTCCATCCCCCTCACATTTTGAACGAGCCGCTTCCGCTTTTATTAATATCCAGCTCCAGCGGCTAAAATGTTCGGTGGCTTCGCTTCTTCCGCCGAGGCAAAAAGCGCCTCTATGTCAGAAGCTCCATCCCCCTCACATTTTGAACGAGCCGCTTCCGCTTTTATTAATATCCAGCTCCAGCGGCTAGAACAGTCGGCTATTTCGCGCCTTCCTGTGAGGCAAAAAGCGCCTCGCAGGAAGGAGCTCCAATGACCTCCTGTTCTGAACGAGCCGCTTCCGCTTTTAGATTAAAATACTTGTTCTACTTCAATAACGCCTGGTACTTCTTCTAGTAATGCGCGTTCGATACCAGCTTTTAGTGTGATTGTAGAACTTGGGCAGCTTCCGCAAGCACCCATAAGGCGTAATTTTACGATACCTTCTTCAATGTCTACTAATTCAACGTCTCCGCCATCGCGAAGTAAGAATGGACGTAATTTATCTAATACTTCTAGTACTTGTTCTTGCATATGTGGGTTTTCCATTTTTATCGACTCCTTTCATCAGTTTTATTATAATCAAGATAGAGGGGAAAATCTATTTTTTCTGTTCTTGTTTTAATGTCGAAATTTTTTATCATATTTACAACATGTTTTTTCAGTATAGGGGTATGGAATAAGTTTGTAAAATGATGTGCTTATGTACTAAGACATCTGAATATACTGTTGAAACAAGAAGTGGGGGAGAAGAAATGGTTAATGTGCAAGTGTATGGGACGAAAGTAATTTGTGCGAGCTGCGTTGGAATGCCATCTTCAACAGAAACGTTTGAGTGGTTACAAGCGGCGATTGGTCGTAAATATGAAGGACAAGAAAATAAATTTAATTTCGAGTATATTGATTTTCAAGAAGAACAAGAAGATGAAGATAAAAAAGCATTTGCAGAGCGCGTAGTGGAAGAAGATTTATTTTATCCAGTCGTTCTTGTAAATGGAGAAATTGTTGGAGAAGGAAATCCTCGTTTGAAGGATGTTTACGAAGAAATCGAGAAATATTTATAAAGCAGGAAGCCTTTGCGAATTTGCAAAGGCTTTTTTTATTGGAGGGATAGATGTGAAAAATGGAGTGAAGCATGCGTTACCAACGGAAGTACAACAGTTAATGGAGCGGTACACAATAGAATTAAAAGAAATTTTTTTAGATGAAAAAATAGTCGGGATATATATTTACGGGTCCATCGCACTCGGTGCATTTCATGCAGAAACGAGCGATGTTGATTTTGTTACGGTAATAAGTGATTCCGTGAATGAAGCTGAAAAACAGCAACTTGTCGAGCTTCATAAGAAACTTAGTAATAGTACGTTAGGAAAAAGAATGGACGGTATGTATATTCCGCTTGCTGATTTAGGGAAATACAATGATGAAATGAATGAGTACGTGTATTGTGCAGATGGTAAAGCGGATGTAGGTTATTGGGATATTAATGCGGTCACATGGTGGACATTGAAAAATCAAGGTATTACAGTTACCGGGAAAGAAGCTGAAGATATTCCGTTTCAAATAAGATGGAATGATGTAGTAAATACGATGAAATACAACGTAGAACAGTACTGGAGTGAAAAGGCGAAGCAGCCATATTTATTTTTTATAGAAGAGTGGGTAGAATCAGCTGTCGTTACGATGGGCCGTATTTTATACACACTAGATCATAAAACGATCGTTTCAAAAGATAGTGGATTGCAATACTTGTTAGAACGTTCAGGGGAAGAATGGGAGCTTTTATTACAAGAAGTAGCGAGAATACGTCAGCATCCAAAAGAAAAGCGAATGCTTTCAAGGTGGAGAAGGGCAGATATGACGAGGAAGTACTTACTGCATTTAATTGAAACATGTAGAGAGAAATGGTAGGGAAAAAACCGATGATACAGTAAATTGTATCGTCGGTTTTTGTGTTAAAAATGGTATATAATGGTTTAAAAGGTTTAATTATACTGGAGGGGATAGGGTGAATACAGAATTAGCTACATATGAAAAAAAGAATGTAGTAATGAGTATGCGCGAAGTAATTAGCATGATAGTAATTATTTTTGGGGTCATGCATGGAATTGGTTTTTTAAACATTATATATGACTCTTCCTTATATCCATGGTATGTAGATCATCTTATTCCACCTTTAACATTTCTTACTATTATTTTAATATACTCACCAGCAAGAAATTATTGTGTGCAGTTAGTAAAATCAATACAGTTCAATAATTTTAATCATTATGTAACAATAGTAATGACGATGATCGTACTGCTTATATATCTTGCGGTATTAAATTTAGTTTTACCACATGGGCTTGGTGTGGATGAATCTAATATAGTAATAGAGCCTACTAAAAGTGAAATCATTTTATACGTAGTTGTACTCACTGTTTTTACACCGATTTGGGAAGAGCTTGTATTCCGAGGTATGTTTTTTATGAAATTATCTCAGCGCTTTTCTACACGTAGTAGTGCTGTTATAAGTGCTGCTATATTTACTTTAGGTCATCCCCTTACGGTAGGTAGTGTTTTATATATTTTTGGTATGGGTGTATGTTTAGCCTACACATATAAGAAAACAAATAATTTACTCGTTCCAATTGGAATTCATGTAATAAATAATGCATTTTATTTATTATTGAATTTTCAACTGTAAAAAGACGCCCTTTTGAAAAGGGCGTCTTTCCTATTTTGTAGTAAGTAGAAAGGGATTTACAAGCATTGTGTAGAGGCAAGGTAATACAAAATATAAATAGTTTCATGTGAAACATTTTTATTATCAAATATGTAAAATGTTTAACTTAGTGTATTAAACCTATCATTCATAAGTATTTTAATATATTAAAAAGTAAAATGGAATAATTAACGGGTAATTGTAGGAATATATTCGATTTCTGTTCATTTTTATGAAATATATGTACTTTTTGTTAGATTCCTTCTTTTTCTTTCTATAAAATACATGTATGTAGAAGGAAGAAAAGGATGATGTACGTGAAGGAAACTGTTTTACAAGAAACAATTTCTCCGCAACAGTTACATACAGTCGTTCAAAAGAATACGGCGTATTATGACTTTAAGTGGGGAAAAGTAGAAAATCCAGCGCAAGGGAATACGTGGAATTGGGTAGCCTTTTTCTTCCCACCTTTTTGGTTAGCTTATCGTAAAATGTATAAGTTGTTTATTATACTTATGTTATTATCGGTTCCTAGTATACTTATATCGCCTTTTATAGACATTCCAGATGGGATTTTTTTATCAATTAGTTTAGTTTTTCAATTTGGAATGATGATATTTACTGGATGGCAAGGAAACCGTTTATATTATAAGCATGCTGTCCGTATTTTACATAAGGGAGAAAATATGCCTGATCATGAGAAGGCATATTACCTACAATCAAAGGGTGGCGCTAGTTTTGCTCGCATGATTGGTTTACAAGTTATAGTGACGATAGTATTTGGTGGAGCTATGTTTGGACTTTCCCTTTTATCAACTGAGCCGAACATTAAAAATGTTGTTCGTTCAAGTGATGAAGGATTTACTTTAGAGATTATGACGGATAATCCAACGTGGAAGCTTGTAAAGAAAGAAAAAGATTATGACGTAGTAGAATTTACTGGTTATGATTATACAGAGAAGAAAAACGTGAAAATTAAATTTGATGTTTACTTCAGTGAAGACTATTTTGAATGGCAAGAAGTATATGAGAATAATAAGAAGTTAAGTGAAGAAGAGTTAGAAGAGTATCAATTTTACATTGAAGAAAATAGTTGGGGTTTCTAGTGAGAACTCATTCCTTTTGAAAAGAAGAATCTTGTGAAGGTTCTTCTTTTTTACTTAGAAACACCATACGAATTAAAATTTTGTAAAATACAATAAAAAATGAGAATTTGAGGTAGGCTTGTCAATAACGTGAGACTATGGCACTATAAAGAAATGCTGTACAAATTTTATTTATCGAGATGTAAACATCAATTTTGATTTTTACGTATAAATAATGAACGGAGGAAATGAATTTATGGCTACTTTACCAAATTGTCCAAAATGTAATTCAGAATATACGTATGAGGATGGCGTTCTTTTCGTATGTCCAGAATGTGCTCATGAGTGGGGCCAAGAAGCAGAAGCTGAAAATAATGATGGTGCAAAAGTTGTAAAAGATGCGAACGGAAACGTTCTGCAAGACGGCGATGCTGTTACTGTTATTAAAGATTTAAAAGTAAAAGGAACTTCTTCAGTTGTGAAGATCGGTACGAAAGTAAAGAGTATCCGTCTAGTTGATGGCGATCACGATATTGATTGCAAAATCGACGGTTTCGGAGCGATGAAGTTAAAATCACAATTCGTTAAGAAGGCGTAAGTAATAAAAAAAAGAGGAGGCGAGTAGCCTCCTCTTTTTTATTGTCATTTTTTATCGGTAAGTCGATATTCCTTGTCGAATCGTTGATATATTTTGAGTTACGATAGATATATTCGAAAAATCGTCGATATAATTCCATTTACCATTTACCGTGCACCATAATCAACTTCTTTCAACTGACACCGCTTATTAAAGAAGGTCTTATACCCAATCTGTAAGAAGATAATGACAGCGAAAGCGGTACTGCCTGAGATACCAAGTATGATGGCAATTTGATATTGGATGGCTGTAAATGGTGATACGCCAGATAAGATTTGTCCTGTCATCATGCCTGGTAGGCTTATAATCCCCATTCCGACCATAGAGTTGATTGTTGGTAAAATAGCAGAGTCAAAAGCGTCGCGTATGAGCGGGGCAACGGCTTCTTTCGGTGTTGCGCCGAGCATAAGTGCTCCTTCAATTTGACCTCTTTGCGATTTCATATTGTTTAAGAACGTATTTGCACCGAGAGAAACACCAGTCATCGCATTTCCGACTAACATTCCCGTAATAGGAACGATATATTGCGGCGCGTACCAAGGGTCGTGTCCGATAATAACAAAGATAAATAATAGAAGTGGCCCAATTGATCCGGCAACCATGGAAAGAGCGGCTACTCGTTTTAAGTCTTTTGACATTGGGATGTTAACTCGTTTATAAATATTAAAAATTGCAAAGGTAGTAATAGAAGTAATGAGAGCAATTGTATAAAATGGATTACTATTTTCAAATACGTATGTAAGGACATATGCAACGAGTACGAGCTGAATCGTCATACGGAATGTTGCGAGCGCAATTTGTTTTTCGCGTGGTATTCCTTTTAATTTTACAAGTCCAATTAATATAAGAATGAAAATATATGCAGCGGCAAGTTGCCAAATTTGGAGTTCAATAACGCCCTTCAAATGAGAGCACTTCCTTTCTAGTTGCACCGTTTGTTTTACTAATCTCAATAATATCGTCTGCAATTTCGTCTGGAAGTTGTTGTGAGTGTGTGATGAAGATAACTGTTTTGTTCTTTTCTCTTGCTAGCATAGTAAATTGTTTCATAACGCGGCGTTCTGTATCGCTATCTAGTGCCGATGTTGGTTCATCTAATAAATATACAGGTGGATCCATAAGTACGATACGTGCAAAAGCAAGTCGTTGTTTTTCCCCGCCTGATAAGGAAGCAGCGTTGTCTTCTAAATTTTTTTCTAAGCTAACAGTCGTTAATGCACTTTGCAGGGCATCATCATTTGGAAATGGTTTTTCGGAAAGACGAAGTCCCATTAATAGATTGTCTTTAATCGTTCCATCAAAAATAGGTGGCGTTTGCCCAAGCATGACTACGTCACGTCGTAATTGAATAGGGGGATAGTCGGAAATTAATTTTCCGTTATATTCAATTGTACCGGATGTTGGAGATTGCAAATCATTTAGCATGCGGAGCAATGTACTTTTTCCACTCCCACTCTCACCGATAATACATGTGATTTTTTCTTTTTGAATCTGTAAATAAGGAATGTGTAGTATATCTTTATATGTAACGTCTTTTAATATAAACATAAATGGCTCCTTTCTGATTCTAGTTCTATCGTATCAAAAAAGAGAAGGTAACGGTTATAAAGAGCAACGTTTTTTCTTCGTCTTGAGTTCTATTAATAAGTTAAGTAAACGATCTAATTCTTGGCTGAAAGAAATTACTTTATGATGAGTGAATCCATATTGTTCAACGAGATGAATCAACTCTTTCTTCTTCGCTTCTATTCGATCGTTTAGTTTCGTTAAGTTCATAAGTGAAATGGAATGCCTCCTATAAAAGTATTTACAACATAAAAAATAAGACCGAATGAATTCGGTCTTAAAGGAAATAAAACAACTTATAAATAGCATACACTGTTTATCGATAGTTTTTAATATAAAAATGAAAAATAAATCATTATTCATATTGAGAAAGATGTGTCTGATAATTATATTGTAACGAATAAAAGAGGCTGCCTACTTAGTAGACAACCTGTAAAGTATTAACCCTTATGATACTTGTACATCCAAAGAAGTCCGGATTTTAATAATCTCGGTACACGTCCCATTAATGGTTGGTTTGCTAGTAAACCGAAGCCGTGCTTCTTTCCAAGAGAGCCGAGAACACCTTTTAATTTAATAACAGGTAGTTCGTCAGGGAGTGGTTCATTATTCCAACGTTTTAATAATATTTGGACAATTTGTTCTCCTTGACCTTCAGCAAGTTGGGCAGATGGAGCATGTGGAAGTGCTGCGCAATCTCCTACAACATAAACGTGCTCGTTATTTGGAATATTGTGATATTTTGTTAAAACAACCCGTCCGCTACCATCTTGTTCAACTGGAAGGTTTCGAACAACTTCATTTGCTTGAATACCAGCTGTCCAGACGATTGCATCACATTCAAGTGGTTCATCGTGGTTGTACACAATATTTGGTTCTACTTTTGTAATGTTAGAGTTTCGTATAATAGTAACTTTATGTTTTACGAACCATTCTTCTACATATTTACTTAATCTTTCTGGATATGGGAATAGAATTCTATCTTTTCGATCAAATAAATAGATTTTTAAATCAGAACGACTCTCGCGAAGTTCACTTGCAACTTCAACGCCGCTTAATCCAGCACCAACGACAGCTACTGTTGCATTTGGTTCTAGACTATTTAATTGTTCATATGTCTTACGTGTTTGTTCAATCGATTGTAGGCTATGCGTATATTCCTTCGCCCCAGGAACGTTATGATATTTATCCTCACAGCCCAGACCGATGATTAAATCATCATATGGGATCGCTTCACCGCCATCGAGATGAACAGCTTTTTCTTCGAGATCAATATTTGTTATTGTGCCGTATTGAATATTGAGGCGTGGGTGCTCAGGAAACGGTATACGAATATGCGTTTCTGAAATAGTACCCGCAACTAATGCATAATATTCAGTTTTGAAGCAATGGTATGGTACTTTGTCGATTAATGTCACTTGTACATCATCTGGAAGTTGGTTACTTGGAAGTAGCCGCTGTAGAATTCTCATTCCCCCGTAGCCGCCACCCAGTATTACGAGGTGTTTCATGATGGATTACCCCTTTTCTGTTGAAATATCCCCTAATCACACAATTTTATATTAATAAAATATTTTGACTTTACTCAATCAAATTATATCGAATTTGTGAACAAATAACAATGCATGAATGAATACTCTGTTGTACAATAAGAAGAAAAGTAGAGTAAACTGTTTTCATTTTTTAGTTACCATTTCATCGGAAATAGCATGTTATATAAAATAAAACCATCTACTTTGAAGTGAAATAGTGAAGTAACTAAATAGTTTGGAATGTATAACAAAAACAACAAGAAACAGCTTAGTTTTCTTCTTATAGATGAAGTCAGAAAGTAATTTGTTTTGTAGTACAGGGGGGAGAATTTTGATTAAACCATTAATTGAATTTTGTGTAGGTAACCTTGCAAGTGGTTCACAAGCAGCTTTAGAGAAATTAGAAAAAGATCCGAATTTAGATGTAATGGAGTATGGTTGTTTAGGATATTGTGGTATTTGTTTTGAAGGACCGTTTGCACTTGTAAATGGTGAAGTAGTACAAGGTGCTACAGTAGAAGAACTGGTCAATAATGTATATGATTATTTGGATGAAAATCCAATGTTTTAAGGTGTTGCAATCGGCAGCACCTTTTTCTTTTTCTATTAGATAAAATTTTATCCCGCTTTAATGGGCAGTAAGAGCCCCACCTCAAAATTCAGCGAAAGCAAAGAAGTTAGGTGGGTGATCAACTGCCCCTAAAAGTCCGATTGGTTCAACTAATAATCAGTTTGGGATGAAGAAAATCCCCACTGATTAAAGTTTCACTTTATTTCGCAGGGGAGAATAATGTTGTATATAAATAAAAAAAGGCCCTTTTAGAAGGGCTTTTTTCTTACACAACTTGTGCAAGAAGGGCTCATCGCCAAATGTTGTCAAATATGAGAAACGGGGGACATTCATATTGTGTTCTAAAAGCGTGCATTTTATACTTGAAATAACAAATTATTTTTGGAGTGAATACAAATGAGCCAATTTTCTTTTACAAAAATGCATGGTCTTGGCAATAGTTATATATATGTAAATATGTTTGAAGAACAAATTCCGGAAGAAGATTTAGCTCTTGTGGCGGAAAAGGTTTCAAATATTAATACTGGTATTGGAGCAGATGGAATGATTTTAATTTGTCCATCTGACGTAGCTCCGGTGAAAATGCGCATGTTTAATAATGATGGATCAGAAGGAAAGAGCTGTGGTAACGGTCTACGCTGCGTAGCGAAATATGCGTATGAGCATAAACTAGTAGAAGAAACAGTTTTCACAATTGAAACGTTAGCTGGCATTGTAACGGCGGAAGTAACGGTAGAAGAAGGGAAAGTTACGTTAGCGAAAATCGATATGGGAGCACCGCGTTTAACGCGTGAAGAAATACCGATGCTTGGTGAAGGTGAAACACCATTTATTCGTGAAAACTTCTTATACAATAATCATCGTTATGCATTTACAGCTGTTTCAATGGGGAATCCGCATGCGGTTATTTTTGTAGATGATGTAGAACAAGCACCTCTTACAACACTTGGTCCAGTCCTTGAGACACATGAAATGTTCCCAGAGCGAGTAAATGTTGAATTCATTGAGATTTTGAATGAGGAAGAGATGAACTTCCGCGTTTGGGAACGTGGATCTGGTGTAACACAAGCCTGCGGAACAGGGGCGTGTGCTGCAGTTGTAGCCTCTATTTTAAATGGAAAGATGGAACGTGGTAAGGAAATTACAGTTCATTTAGCTGGCGGCGATTTAATGATTGCATGGACAGAAGAAGGCAATGTGTTAATGAAAGGACCAGCGGAAGTAATTTGCTGCGGAGTGTATGAGTACAAGATAGAAGCGTAAAGATGTATAATAGAATGAGAACAGAAAGGATGGTGTATTTCATGATTGAAGTTACAGAACAAGCAGCTTTTCAAATTAAAGATATGTTAAAAGATGCTGAAGATGGAGAGAAGTACGTGCGCCTTGCTGTACATGGCGGCGGGTGTACTGGTCTTTCTTACGGCTTAGGATTTGAAGTAGAACCAAAAGAAGACGACACAGTTCTTGAGTTTTTCGGTGTTGAATTTGTTATTGATAAAGAAAGTGCTCCAATTGTTAAAGGAGTAAAAATTGATTATAAACAATCGATGCTTGGCGGCGGGTTCACAATTGATAATCCAAACGCAATCGCATCATGCGGATGTGGATCATCTTTCCGTACAGCGACAAATGCTGGTAAGCCAGAAGAGTGCTAAGTTTTTAGCAGAAATAGAGAAAGACCTTTTTAGCGATGAAATAAAATCGTTAAGGAGGTCTTTTCTTGTGCCGTGAAAGTCCAATTAGTAAGGCTTATTAAAGTTTTACTTTATCTTTGCATAGATGCAAGTATCAGTTAGTTGTTTGCCGTCAGCGGTAAGATCTTCATTACGTAATATCCCTTCAAGCTCAAAACCTAATTTTTCAGGAATTGCACGACTTTTCGTGTTATTACGTTCACATCGTATTTCAATCCTTCTAAATTCGAATAACTGAAATCCAAAGTTTATTAACGCACTTACTGTTTCCATCATATATCCATGGCCACTAAATTGCGTGTCAATCCAGTATCCAACTTCACATTTAGAAACCTTCCAATCAATTGCGTGAAGGCTAGCAGTTCCAATAAAATCATTTGTCTCCTTATGATAGATAAGATAGCGAAAGCTTTCTCTTTTCAAAAAATCTATATGTGCATTTCTCAGAAGAATTTCCGTTTCTTCAACAGTAGGAATGGACTGGAATAGAGACAACCATTGCTTTAATTCACGGATGGAATCTTTAATAGCTTCGTGTACGATATTCCCTTCACCAGCTTGAAGTGGTGCTCGAAGAATGAGTCTGTCGGTTTCTATTTGTAACGGAACATCTAATAAAATAGGGTTCATATTATTTCTCCTCTCAAAAGCTAGAAAACAATAAATATATATTCAATTCATCACTTAGAAATCCTTTTTCACATATTGAAGACGAAATTGCCAGTTGGATAAGGAGTGATTATTTTTTTTCTGATTTTCGTCTTTTGCATAATTAGGGGTTGGTTTATATGTATGAAGGAGTTTAACGAAGTAATAGCAACTCATCCAAGTTTAGAATCCGTACTTATTCCAATTGGTGACGGAATGACGGTTTCTAAAGTGAAGAAATAATTATTATCTTACAAAAGTGTAATGTTCATGTCATGTTTTTGAATTTCTTCTTTAAAGCTCAGGCTTTAAGATAACAATATAAGAAAAACACATGAGGTGAAGGAAATGAAAAGATATATTGCACTTTTTAGTATTTTAGTTGTATTTGCAAGCCTATTAGTTGGCTGTGATTTAAATCGTATGGGTAAAGATGAGTATTACGTTCAAATTACAGTAGACGGAAAAGAGTATAATGGTAAGTCTGATAACGGAGAGCCATACAAACATTTTGAGTATAAATTAAAAGGATTTGATAAAGACGGAAAAGAAAAAGAATTAGAATTTAATGCTCAAAAAAATCTTCGTAAAGATGCATTCTTACGTGTATACCATTCAGATAAAAAAGGTGTATCAGCATGGGAAGAAGTAAAGAAAGACGAGCTTCCAGCGAAAGTGCAAGAAAAATTAGGTGCAAAATAAGAAGGAAAAAAGGAATTGACGAACAGGGTCAATTCCTTTTTATATTCTCAAAATCTTCTTCTGAAATGACTGTAAATCCATGTCTTTTGAATAACGCAGTGGTTACCCCGTAACCAGTTTGTTTATTTCCGTTAAATTCTCCAGTGTAAATCGTAGAACTACCACAAGATGGGCTGCGTTCCTTTAAAATAATATATTCTGGATGTAAATTTTTAATTTGTTCTAACGCTTTATAAGCACCGGTCACGAAAGCTTCTGTAACATCATCACCGTCTTTTGTCATCACTTTCGCTTTTCCATCCAAAACGTCAGCACCATTCCCACCAATAATTTCAGCTGAGGGACGAGGCGTTGGTAATCCTCCTAATACTTCAGGACAAATGAGGACTGTATCTTCTTGTTGCAGCAAATCTTCTATTTTTGAAACGAGATTGTCATTTCCATCATACCGACAAGCGATACCACCTAAACAAGCGCTAATTACGATCATATTTTCATCTCCACTAAAAAAATATTAAATATCACGCCAATTTCTCTTCCCGCTTCTTACCTATAAATGAGGTGATAAGAATGGGAAGCTTATATAACTTAATGAAACCATATAGTGAATTTCGAAGTAAAGAAGAGTTTAATACATATCAAAAACAAGTTTTGAAGTGCTATCGATTTCAATTGAATAAAACGGATGCTACTATTATTCATTTTCTAGGAAAGTATGCAGTGAATGAGGAACAGAAAACAGTGGGAGTTGCTTGTCCGTTAATGGAGACGATTGCGACGAATGTTGGAAAGAGTATTCGTACAGTACGCCGCTCAATTGTAAAGTTAGAGGAGCTAGGAATTATAAAGCGTGTTGCGACAAAAGAAAGACATAAACGCGGCGGATATAGTGCGAACTTATATGTATTTCTTATATCTGCAATTGACCGCATGAATGACCGTATGAAACTGTCCGCATGTGAAAGTGATGTTCGTGCAGCTGGCTGTAGTGAAAATGAGCAAAAAAATGAGGGGGAAACAATTCTTTCTAAAAACATTCCACAAATAAAAGAGAATAGAAAAGAAACGTACGAACTTGATGAGACGTATTGTCGTCACGATATACTGAAGCCTTTTATATACGCACTTGTGCCGATGACGCGTAATCCGAAGAAGATTAATATATTTTGGAGTAAGGTGGAACTTGCATATAAAAAGAGCGGGTTACTAGAGCAAGGTGTGTTACTGGAGCAAATATTAGCGGATGAAGAAGTGTATGGAAATTTCATTTGGCGAGTAAAGAGTGTTGTGAGAGCGTATAAATACGGGGAAATCCGTAAAAATGTTAAGGCGCTTTTATATAGTACAGTGCGGGATCTATTTTTAGAGGTTGGACTAGAATGGGGAGCAGCTATGAGAAGAAGTAAGGGGATACCGTTATTTGATCCGTTTAAAAAAGAGCCATGCGTATAACACATGACTCCAAGTCGTTAATCAAACTTTCTTACAACTGGAACACGAATCGCTACAAATAGTACGAAGACGATAACGGCGATTGCACCGCTTTTCATAACGGTTACGATTGGAATTCCTATTGCAAGTGCGATTGATGTGAATGCATAAGAAAGCGGGATAAAGCCCATTGATGATAGCATAAGTAGACTCATTACGCGTCCCATCATTTCTTCTTTTACTGTCGATTGAATCATCGCCATAAGCGGAACGATAGCCATTGCGATTGTAATACCGTAAAACATGCCAGCTAATAATGCTTGCCAAAGTACGGTGCTAAAGTTAATGGATAAGAAGAATACACCAGACAGTAGCATCATGATAATGCAAAATAGACCACGTCTACGATTAATATTTTTTAAACCGACAATGACAGCGCCTATTGCCATTCCGCCACCTACAGATGCTTCTAAGTAACTAAACTGAAGAGAATCACCGTGCAGAACATTTTTAACGAAAAGCGGGAAACCGACTTGCATCGGACCAATTAAAAATAAGTTTAAAAAGGCGCTACAAAGAAGGAAGGTTGAAAGGAATGGTGATTCTTTTACATATAAGATTCCTTCTTTAATAGAAGTGAACATGCCTTTGTCTGTATTTTCTTGTTCTGGCATCGTAAATTGTATTTTTTGAACGAGTATGGCTGCGACGATCAGTAATAAAATCGTGATCGAAAAGATCGTTTCATAGTTCGTAAATTTAATAAGAATGCCGCCAAGTACAGGGCCTAAGATGACCGATGCTTGGTTTGTCATTTGTGTAAGTGAGTTTGCTTGTGTTAAACGGCTTTTTTCTACAAGTTCAGGCAAGATAGATCCATCAGCTGACCAGAAAAAAGCATCAGCAAGTCCAAAGAATAAAGCGAATAAAGCAAATGTATACAGTGTTACATCACCTACGATGAACCATGTAAGAATGGTTGCGACGAGAATAGCACGAACAATATTAGAATAAAACATAATGTTTTTTTTCGGGAATTTATCAGCTACAGCGCCGCCGATAATCATAAAAATAAGCCTTGGAACACTAAGAGCTACGAAAACAACACCGAGTGAAGCCTCAAGGTTTAATGTTTTTGCTATGTACCACGTTTGTGAAAAAGTAAAAAAGGCTAAAGCAAAACTTGAAAAGAGTGTAGCTGCCCAAAGAAAAAGGAAATTCGTATTTTTTAATAACGGTTTTCCACTTCCCTCTAAAGCAGATTTATTTTGTTGTAGTTCCTCCATATTGCTTCCTTTCTATGTGACAAATTTAAACTAAAAAACCTGTTAACAATCGTTTTATACAGTTTCTAATATTTCTATACTGCACTTTCTCATTGTAGACAATAATAATGAATTTGCACAGTGGCTATTTAACGACAAAAAAGAAGATACCAAAGGGTATCTTCTTTTTTGTCGTTTAGGCTAATGCAATATAAATATCCAATTGTGTGTTGGTTGGATCTGTTGCTTTTTCATCATAAAGCTCAAAGTCTGTTGTAAAAGCACGTTTGTTTTCTTTTGACCATTTCCAAATATATTCCCAAGCTTCGCAAACGACTTCAGCAACTGGTCCCTTTCTCGTTGTAAATACCGCATACGTAGCAGCAGGTATCGTTAAAGTTGTCATATTTTCAGGCACGTCTTCTAATGAAGAAACGGGCATACCGATTGTAAATTGATATGTACCAGTTTCATCTGATTCGTAATTGGAGTAGAAAGCGAGTGTTTCTTTTGTTTGTTGATTTGGGATGTGATGCATAATTTGTTCTTGGAAGTATTGGTTCCAAAGCCCTGGAATTTTTCCTTCAGTAGATGCCTCTATTTCATTTGTTGTCGTAATCGAAACGCCGATTGCTTGGAAAGCTTCTTTTTTTACGATAATAGGTTCTTTCATTTTTAAAATATCCCCCTCACCAAATAGAACGTTTGTTCCTTTTTATCATAACATATTTTGGAAGGATACGGTAGCACAATAACAAAAGAACTCCTTCGCGTAAAAGGAGTTCTTTTCATTTCTATATTAAAACATACTAGAGCTATGCATCGGTTGAAGTTTTGCGTTTGGATCAAAGTAAGCTTTTGCATTGTTTACTGCTGTTGGTGCTTCACCGAAGCCGCAAGCAATGAGTTTTACTTTTCCTTCATATGTACAAATGTCACCAGCAGCGTAAATGCCAGGAATATTTGTTTCCATTTTCGAGTTCACGAGAATGCTGTTTTTTTGTATATCTAAGCCCCAGTTTTTAATTGGGCCAAGGGAAGAAACGAAGCCGTAGTTTACGATTACATCATCAACGTCGATGATAATTTTTTCTTCCGTTTTTACATGTTGAAGAACGACTTGTTCAATTTTGTCATCCCCAATGAGCTCTACTGGAATGTACGGTGTACTTACTTCTGCACGAGAATTCATTAAGCTTTCTACGCTATGTTCGTGCGCACGGAATTTATCACGGCGATGAACGATTGTAACTTTGTCAGCGATCGGCTCTAACATCATTGTCCAATCAACAGCTGAATCGCCGCCGCCAAATACTACGACGCGCTTACCAGCGAATTTATTCATATCATCAACGAAATAATGTAAGTTTTTCTTTTCATACTTTGCTGTACCTTCTAATTCTAAGCGGCGTGGTTGGAAAGCACCATTGCCAGCAGTAATAATAACTGATTTAGAATAGTGAGTTTGCTTATTCGTAACAAGTTTAAATATACCGTCAGCTTGTTTCTCAAGCGTATCAACAGCTTCTTCTAAACAAACGGTTGGATCAAATTTCTTCATTTGCTCTTTTAAGTTATCAACTAATTCTTGTGCGCGCACTTTTGGGAATCCAGCTACATCATAAATGTATTTTTCAGGGTAGAGTGCGGATAATTGTCCTCCAAGTTGAGGTAAGCTTTCAATGATTTTTACACTTGCTTGTCTCATACCGCCATAAAATGCTGTGAACAGCCCTGTCGGACCACCACCAATAATTGTTATGTCGTAAACTTTTTGATTTTCTGCCACTTTCATTCCCCCTATAGATGGAATTTTGATATTGATTTCATATATTGTTCATATGTACACGAAAATCCTGCAAATGATGACACTTTCAAATAAATGATAGCATATTTGAGTTCATAATACTTCTGAAAACGACTGAATTGTGTGTAAGTTTTCGCATAGATGCGTTTTTAATTGTATAAAATATGAAGAAAGGAAAATACATGAAAAAAAGGCTGAAAAACCCTTGAAAACGCTATGTTATTTTAAAATATTGATAATTCTCCAGACGCTTGAATTCTGGAATAAAACCGACTAATATAGGGAAGTATTATGTTAAATTTCTATGACAAAATTCGTACGATTTTTTGACTGCGTTTTGTTATGATATAGAATGTGATAAATTCCACATTCTTGACAAATAGAGTTTTTAGTACTTGGTATTATTTTTCATTACTATTATATAAAGAAAAGGGTTGTGATTTGGTGAAGACTCCAAAAATCGTAGTTTTAGGTGCAGGTTATGGCGGGATGATTACGACTGTTCGTCTGCAAAAAGCATTATCTGTAAATGAAGCTGAAATTACGTTAGTAAACAACAACAGCTATCACTACCAAGCGACTTGGTTACATGAGAGCGCAGCTGGTACATTACAAGATGAAAAAATCTGTCTAGATATTCAAGACGTTATTGATACAAATAAAGTAAACTTTGTACAAGATACAGTAGTAGAAATTAAAGCTGCTGAAAAACGCATTATCTTAAAAGACGGTGAGTTAGAGTATGACTACTTAGTAATCGGTCTTGGTTTCGAATCAGAAACATTCGGAATTACAGGATTAAAAGAGCATGCATTCTCAATCGCTAACATTAATGCAACTCGTGAAATTCGTGAGCATATGGAAGCTAGCTTCGCTAAATATGCAACTGAACAACGCGATGAGTTAGTAACAATCGTTGTTGGTGGTGCTGGATTTACTGGTATCGAATACGTAGGTGAGCTTGCAAACCGTGTTCCTGAACTTTGCAAAGAGTACAATGTACCACGTGAAAAAGCACGTATCATCTGTGTAGAAGCTGCTCCAACAGCACTTCCAGGTTTCGATCCAGCGTTAGTAGAATACGCTGTGAAACAACTTGAGAAAAAAGGTGTAGAATTCCGCATCGGTACAGCAATTAAAGAAGCAACTGAAGAAGGTATTATCGTTGCAAATGGCGATGATACTGAATTAATTAAGTCTGAAACAGTAGTTTGGGCTGCAGGTGTTCGTGGTAACGGTATTGTGGAAGAGTCTGGCTTTGAAGCAATGCGCGGACGTGTAAAAGTTGATGAGTACATGCACGCTCCAGGATACGAAGAAGTATTCATGGTTGGTGACGCAGCGTTAATCATTAACGAAGAAATTAATCGTCCATACCCACCAACAGCACAAATTGCAATTCAACAAGGTTACAACATTGCACACAACTTAACTGTGTTAGTTCGTGGCAAGGGCGAAATGAAGAAATTCGCATTCGACAATAAAGGATCTGTATGTTCTTTAGGTCATGACGATGCAATGGGCGTTGTTATGGGCAAAAAGTTAACAGGTTGGAAAGCTTCTTTCATGAAGAAAGTTATTGATAACCGTTACCTATTCTTATTAGGTGGACCTTTATTAGTTCTTAAAAAAGGTAAATTAAAATTCTTTTAATATATAGTAGAAAAAGCAGAAACGGCTAAGAGCTGTTTCTGCTTTTTTCATTTAAAAAATATAGTATAATATATAAAAAAGAAAGAATATTCTGTCCGTTCTGATAGAGGAGGTATTACATCATGGAGAAACGAGGAAAAGTATGGCTAGCTGTCGGTGGTTTAGTTGCTACAAAAGATGGCAGATGGCTATTCGTTAAGAAGAAGTACAGTGGATTAAAGGGGAAATGGTCTTTGCCGGCTGGTTTTGTAAATGAAGGTGAGACGGTTGATGAAGCTGTGAAACGTGAAGTGTTAGAAGAGACAGGCATTGTCGCTCATGTGAAGGGGATCATTGGTGTTCGATCTGGCGTGATTCGAAATGAGATTAGTGATAATATGATTATTTTCCTTTTGGAGCCTGAAGGGGAAGATATTATTGTACAGGAGAAGGAATTGTCTGAAGTAGCATTTCTACATCCAGATACGATTGCGGACGACTCAGATACGTCTGTACTTATTAAATATTTGTTGGAAAGAAAATCAGAATTTCATCTTGAGATGGACAAAACATTAAATCCAGGAGAGCACTTTGGTTATACAGCCTATCATGTATTTACAGCGCATACGAAGGAGAGGGAGAAAGAGTGAGTATACCGGTACTACTGATTTCAATGATGTTATTTTTCATTTTGTTTTTTGGAATTGGATTTTTACTCAACATGATATTGCGAGCAACATGGGTAATGGTTATTGTGTATCCGATTGTTTGTATGCTTATTATTAATAAGGCGAGTATGTGGGATTACTTTTCAAAGCCAAAAGAAACATTCTCTTCATTTGGGACAAGTGTATCGCATTTAGGGCAAGCGGATGTATTTATTTTATCGACTGGATTAGTAGGTGCTGCTTTAGCTGGAATTGTCATTAAGAAACTTCGGAAAAGCGGATATCAAATGTTTTAATCTCCAATTCATTTGGAGATTATTTTTTTGCATATTCCTTCATTGTATAGGGAATGATTAACGATGAAGGAGTGTGGAATATAAAAATGTTAAAACGATATTGTATTCGCATTATGATGACTTGTTTACTTGTATCCGCATTATGCGTAACATGGAATGCTTTCACAGGAGTTTCTTTATTAGAGATTGTAAAGAAATATGAGGGAACGAGTGCAAAAGAAGTACATGCAGCAGAAGTTAAGAGAAATGTTGCTCCGAGTAAAGAAGTGATAAATGCTTTAGAGCAGGCAAACGACTGGTCTAAATATCGTTCAATTGAAATGACTGCAACAGGTTATACGTCGGGGATTGAGTCAACTGGCAAGAGGCCAGGACATCCGGAGTATGGTATTACATATTCAGGTGTTAAGGCGAAAAGGGATTTATATTCCACAATCGCTGCGGATTTACGCGTATTCCCAATTGGGACAATTTTATTCGTACCAGGCTATGGGTATGGTGTAGTAGCTGATAAGGGCGGTGCGATAAAAGGAAACCGTCTTGATCTGTATTATGATACGGTGAAAGATGTTTATAGCCAATGGGGTAAGAAAAAAGTAAATGTGTATGTAGTGAAAGTTGGAAATGGTAAGTTTTCAGAAGAAGAGTTAACGATGTTAAATCAAGACGAAACGATGCAAGTGTTCCGCGGTCAATATTTAAAACAAAGATAGTCTAGTGGTAATTACGCTAGACTTTTTTTATTTCATAATAGAGGCAATAGCAGAAGTTAGAATTGTCGCATTTTATCGAAAATAAAGTTATAATAAAGGTAGAGTAGAGAAATTTAGGGGGTCTGAACATGTTTCAAGTACAAAAAGAATTAGTAAGCCATGAAGCGGTAATTGTTGCCTTATTTGAAGAAGAGAAAACGAGTAGTTTTGTACAAGAACTGGACAAAGCGTTTGAAGGACAATTACAAGTTTTATTAGAAGAGAAAGAACTTTCTACTAAGAAGAAAGCTATTTCAAAAGTACATAGTTTAGGAAAAACAAATGTGAAACGTTATTATTTCGTTGGTTTAGGTAAGAAAGAATCTTATACGACGGAAACGTTACGTGCAGCTCTTGGTAAGGCGTTTAAAACGTTACAGGCAGCAAAAGTACAAGATGCAGCAATCTTACTGGATTCTTTCGTAACAGACAAATTAGACGCAATTGATGTAGCTCACATTGCAGCAGAAGTACAAGGTCTTGGTACATATGAATTAGAAACGTATAAATCAGATAAAAAGGATCGTGTGGAATTAGAGAAGTTCACGGCTATTACAGCGGAGGATGCACAAGAAATTGAAGCTGCATTAACAGTTGGTTACGTACATGGACATGCGACAAATTCAGCCCGTACACTTGTAAATATGCCGCCAAATGTATTAACAGCTACGAAGCTTGCTGAGTATGCTGTTGAGTTAGCGGAGAAGTATGATATGGATTATAAAGTTCTTGAGAAGGAAGAAATGGAAGACCTTGGTATGGGTGCGTTACTTGCAGTAAACCAAGGTAGTGTAGAGCCACCAAAAATGATCGCTCTTATTTATAAAGGAAAAGAAGAGTGGACAGATGTTATTGGATTCGTTGGAAAAGGAATCACATACGATACAGGTGGTTATTCTTTAAAACCACGTGAAGGCATGGTCGGGATGAAAGGTGATATGGGCGGTGCAGCTGCTGTATTAGGTGCGATGGAAATTATCGGTGAACTTCGCCCAGAGCAAAATGTAATTGCTGTTATTCCATCAACTGATAACGTTGTAAGTGGTACAGCATTTAAGCCAGACGATGTAATTACATCTATGAGCGGAAAAACAATTGAAGTATTAAATACAGATGCAGAAGGTCGTCTAGCGTTAGCTGATGGTATTACGTATGCTAAAAAATTAGGTGCAAACTACCTTATTGATGTTGCGACATTAACAGGTGGAGTAATTGTTGCACTTGGAAATCATACGACAGGCGCAATGACAAATAATGAAGAATTGTTTGAGCAAGTGCTAGAGGCATCTATGGAAACAGATGAATCAATTTGGCAATTACCAATTTTTGATCGTGATAAAGAACGCGTGAGAAACAGTAAGTTTGCTGATTTAAATAACTCACCAGGCCGCGAAGGACATGCGGTTATGGCAGGTACATTCTTAGGTGAATTCGCTGAAGATACACCTTGGGTACACTTAGACATCGCTGGAACATCTGAATCATCAGGAGTGCATGATTTAGGGCCAGCTGGTGCAACAGGTGCAATGGTACGTACACTTGCAACATTTGTTGAACGTTTCGGAGAAGAATAAGATTATAAGAGAAGGCTGTTCCAACATTTTGGAACAGCCTTTTTTTATTGGTATGACTATGGGCGTCTTTTCACACAGTAACTCGTTTCATTTTACAAGGAAATCGTATACAACGTCCCATTTAAGGCGAATGAAGTACGACCTGTTTCTTCAGAGACAACTAAAATAAGGGCATCGCTTTTTTCTGATAAGCCAATGGCAGCTCTGTGACGTGTTCCTAGCTCAGGATCGATTTCTGTGCTTTTCGTCAGTGGAAGAATATTGGCAGCTGAAACAATATGATTATTTTTAACGAGAACGGCTCCGTCATGCAGAGGGTTACCTGGGTAGAAAATGGATTCAAGTAACGGTGAGGTTAAATGAGCATGTAATGTTGTTCCAGTTTGAATGAGAGAGTCAAGTGGCTCATTTCTTTCCACAACAATAAGAGCCCCGTGTTTTCGGACGCTTAAATGTTGGACAGTTGTTGTAATAGAATGTGAACTTTCCGTATAAGGTGATAAATACGCTTGAATATAGTATGTAGCTGCCAATGTTTGTACGTTTGCTAACATATGATGAATATCTTCCATTTTGCACAAAATACATTCATCTTCTTTATCAATTGCTTGCCTCATAATGGATAATTCTTTTTCGGCAATTTCAATCATTTGCTTTGTTTGTATTTTGAGCTCTTCTGACAAGCCCCATTCTTGCATAATTCTCATTCCCTTTAGTGGAGTATTTAACCATAGTGTATACAAATATTACTAGTAAAATCCTGTTAGATTGTAAAAAATATTGAGATACAGGTTGTTTTTTTCATATAATAAAGGTATGACAAGCGAGAGGAGATAGAAGTATGAACTGGAAACAAGAATTTAGTCGCTGGCTTTCCTATGCAGAGTTAGACGCAGAACTAAAAGAACAGTTAGAAAACATGAAGCAAGATGAGAAGAAAATTGAGGACAGCTTTTATAAAAATCTAGAATTCGGCACGGGTGGTATGCGTGGTGAACTTGGTGCTGGTACGAACCGTTTGAATGTATATACAGTTCGTAAAGCAACGCAAGGATTAGCGAAATTTATTGAAAAATTAGGTGAAGAAGCGAAGAAGCGCGGTGTTGTTGTTGCGTACGATTCTCGTCATAAATCACCTGAGTTCGCAATGGAAGTAGCTGCTACACTTGGTGCACACGGTATTACAACATATGTGTTTGAAAGCTTACGTCCAACGCCAGTGCTTTCTTTCGCAGTTCGTCATTTACATACAGTGAGTGGAATCGTTCTTACGGCAAGCCACAATCCACCGGAATATAACGGTTATAAAGTATACGGTGATGATGGTGGGCAATTGCCTCCAAAAGAAGCTGATGAATTAATTAGCTACGTAAACGCAGTAGAAGATGAATTAACAGTTGAGGTTGCTGATGTTGAGCAATTAAAAGCTGATGGTTTATTACATATTATTGGACAAGAAGTAGATGATGCATATGCTGCAGAATTGAACAATGTCATTATTAATAAAGAAATGGTAAAAAACGTTGGGAAAGACTTAAAAATCGTCTTTACACCACTACACGGAACATCAAATATTTCTGTGCGCCGTGGTTTAGAAGAAGTTGGATTTACAGATGTAACAGTTGTAAAAGAGCAAGAGTTACCAGATCCGAACTTCTCTACAGTAAAATCACCGAACCCAGAAGAGCATGCGGCGTTTGAGTATGCAATTCGTGACGGTGAGAAGGTAGGCGCAGATGTGTTAATCGCAACGGATCCTGACGCAGACCGCCTTGGCGTGGCAGTTCGTAATCACGATGGTGAGTTCCAAGTATTAACGGGTAACCAAACAGGTGCATTAATGCTTGATTACTTATTATCTCAAAAGAAAGAAAACGGAACACTTCCAGCGAACGGTGTTGTATTAAAAACAATCGTAACGTCTGAAATTGGCCGTACAATCGCGAAAGCATACGGTTTAGATACAGTTGATACGTTAACTGGATTTAAATTTATCGGTGAGAAAATTAAACAGTATGAAGAAAGCGGACAATACGAATTCCAATTCGGTTATGAGGAAAGCTATGGTTATTTAATTCGTCCATTCTGCCGTGATAAAGATGCAGTACAATCTGTTCTATTCGCATGTGAAGTAGCTGCATACTACAAGTCACAAGGTAAAACGTTATACGATGGTCTATTAGAAGTATTTGCGAAGTACGGTTTCTTCCGTGAAGATCTTGTATCGCTAACGCTAAAAGGAAAAGATGGAGCGGAACAAATTCAAGAAATGATGGCAACATTCCGTGAAAATCCTCCGACAGAAGTAGCGGGCTTAACAGTTGTAGCAGTTGAAGACTACAAAGCGAGTATCGTTACATCTTTACAAGATGGACATAAAGAAGAGATTCACTTACCGAAATCAAATGTGTTAAAATATCAATTAGAAGATGGTTCTTGGTTCTGCCTACGTCCATCTGGAACTGAACCGAAGATCAAATTCTACTTTGGTGTACAAGATAGTTCTTTACAAAATAGTGAACAAAAGTTACTTACTATTAAAGAAGATATTATGAATCGTTTATAATATAAAGTAATTTCGGGTAGTAGGAAACAAAAGGGAGTGAAACCTCCCTTTTGTTCTATGTAAGGAAATGATCGTTATTGATTCTGAAAGAAGAGAGGGTATTTTGTGATGAAAAGAGTAAGAAAAGCGATAATCCCAGCAGCTGGATTAGGAACACGTTTTTTACCAGCTACAAAAGCAATGCCAAAAGAAATGTTACCGATAGTAGATAAACCAACTATCCAATACATTGTAGAAGAAGCAGTAAAATCAGGAATCGAAGATATTATTATCGTTACTGGTAAAACGAAGCGTTCTATTGAAGATCATTTTGATAATGCATTTGAGTTAGAGCAAAACTTATTAGAAAAGAAAAAGTATGAGTTACTTGAAAAAGTACAGGCTTCTTCAAAAATGGTAGATATTCACTATATCCGTCAAAAAGAACCAAAAGGATTAGGACACGCTGTTTGGTGTGCACGTAAATTCATCGGTGATGAGCCATTCGCTGTTTTATTAGGTGATGATATCGTTCAAGCTGAAAAACCTTGTTTACGTCAATTAATTGAAGAATATGATAAAACGCTTTCTTCTGTTATTGGTGTACAAACGGTTCCAGAAGATGAAACACACCGCTACGGAATTATCGACCCATTAGAGCAAGAAGGACGCCGTTACCAAGTTCGTAATTTCGTTGAGAAACCAGCAGCAGGTACAGCACCTTCAAACTTAGCAATTATGGGACGTTACGTATTAACACCTGAAATCTTCATGTTCTTAGAACAGCAACATGTTGGTGCTGGTGGCGAAATCCAGTTAACAGATGCTATTCAAAGCTTAAACGAAATTCAACGTGTATTCGCTTACGATTTCGAAGGAAAGCGCTATGATGTAGGTGAAAAGTTAGGATTCGTTCAAACGACAATTGAAATGGCCCTGCAACACCCAGAATTACGTGATGACATGGTTGTAATGATGAAGAAAATTTTAGAAGAACATACGAATCAAGAGTCTTAATATAAAAAAGGAGTTATTTCAGTGCGCTGAAATAACTCCTTTTTATTATGAAATCGTCGAATGAGAATGCTGATAAGCGGAACGACGTACAGCATAGTATATGCGAGGTGCGATGATAGCACCGATCATTGTAAATACAATATCTTTTACTGCGAACCACATCATAATCATCCAAGCAGCTTTATAGCTCATATTACCGCCCATGAAGAGATTAACTGCCCCGTACATATAAGTAGTACCGATAATATAAGTTAAAATAATTCCTGTGAAAGAGGCAATTGCAAATGTACGAAATGTTGGTTTTTCCTTTTGTTCTACGAGTTTTCCTGCTACGTAAGCAACGATAATAAATGCGATAATAAAGCCACCAGTAGGATCTAACAGTGCTCCAAATCCAGCTTTGAAGTTAGCGAAGATGGGCGCGCCTGCTAATCCGACAAGCATATAAACAGTCATTGATAATGCGCCAAGTCTACTTCCAAGAAGAAGCCCTGCTAAAATTGCGAAAAATGGTTGCATAGATAATGGGATGCCTGCTACTTGTAAGAATGGTGCCCAAGATACAATATTTGCACCAATGGCCATAAGAGCAACGAACATGGCAGCTAATGCTAAATCTAAAACATGAAATCTTCTCATAATGTTAACCTCCTGTTGTTTTTAGGTTAACATTATCGTAGCGAAAATATTTACTTGTTGTCAATCAAAATATTTTGATAAGAAGGCTTCAAATAGTCTCTTAGCAACGTATACGGAATACGAAATTGCGGAATTCCGCTTGAATAAGGAGCAATCTCATATAGAGGGAAATAAATGACGAGATTGTTCGGCTCTAAAAAGAAGTGAAACTTTTTCGTGCTCATGACCTTTTCAGTTGCATCGGGAAAATAAATGCTTTCATTTTGTTTAATTTGTCTTACTATCTCAGCACGAATTACTTCTTTATATTTATCTTTTTGTTGAAATAAATCATCTAAGCGTAGTAACTTTTTTTCGTTTAAATCAAATGTGTTTGCTTTCCACGTATAAAGACCGTGCGCACCACCTGTATATTGATAGTAATTCAAATATAGGCTGAGAAAAGGTGGTTTATTTAAGGAGACTTTGTAATCAACATTCGCCACGTACGGATGAAATGGCGTACTAGATCCTTCTGTTTCTTTATAATATTTTTTTGCGTCTTTTTCTAATCTAGTTTTAAATTTATCAGTAGATTTTTTGTAATAGAAATTAAGCTTATTTTGAAATTTAGAATCAGAAAAGTTATGAAATGAAGGTCTGTTAATTTGATATTCTATATAAGGTTTCTTACCTTTTTGCGTTACAGTCTGAACATCGATTGTCAGGTTAGATGTTTTGGCTGCTAGTGCACAATTTGGTACAATAGTCAGCAAGGAGAACATAAGTAATAGTATACAAAATTTCTGTTTCATTTAGGTGAAACCTCCTTATATAAGTGTTATACGTAGTTTGAAAATAAACAGGTAAAATTATACATTTAATTACAGTGAGAGAAGGGGGAAGCGATATGGCAAAAACTTTAATGGATTCACTTGGAATTGAGTTGTTAGAGATGACAGAAGATAAGGTGGTTGCTACGATGCCTGTTGATGAGCGTACGCATCAGCCTTTTGGTTTTTTACACGGTGGTGCATCTCTTGCATTAGCAGAAACAGTAGCAAGCGTTGGCTCATACAATTTAATTGATCAAGAGAAATGCATCTGTTTTGGTCTAGAAATTAATGCAAATCACATTCGCTCAAAGAAAGATGGAATTGTAACAGCGATCGGAACACCGATACATAGAGGAAATTCAACGATGGTTTGGGATGTGCGTATCATTGATGAAAATGATGATTTATTATGCATATCACGATGTACAGTAGCAATTAAAGAAAAACGTGAAAAGTAAAAAAGAGGCGCTCTCATGAGCTGCCTCTTTTTTTATAATTAGAACTGGATTTTCTTCTCTAAGAAACCTTTTAGTTCGCTAATTGGCATACGAACTTGTTCCATTGTGTCACGGTCACGTACTGTAACAGCTTTGTCTTCAACTGAGTCGAAGTCGTAAGTGATACAGAATGGTGTACCGATTTCGTCTTGACGACGGTAACGTTTACCGATAGAACCAGTTTCGTCAAAGTCTACCATGAAGTCTTTAGCTAATTCTGCGAATACTTCAGTAGCACCTTCAGATAGCTTTTTAGATAATGGTAAGATAGCTGCTTTGTATGGTGCTAAAGCAGGGTGGAAACGAAGAACTGTACGAGAATCGTTTTCTAATTGCTCTTCCTCGTATGCATCACATAAGAATGCTAATGTTACGCGGTCAGCACCTAAAGAAGGCTCGATGCAGTATGGTACGTAACGCTCATTCGTTTGTGGATCAATATAGTTAAAGTCTTCGTTAGAGTGTTCCATGTGACGTTTTAAATCGAAGTCTGTACGAGATGCTACGCCCCATAGTTCGCCCCAACCGAATGGGAATTTGAATTCAATATCAGTTGTTGCGTTACTGTAATGAGATAACTCTTCTTCACCGTGGTCACGAAGACGCATGCTCTCTTCAGTCATACCAAGTGAAAGTAACCAGTTCTTACAAGTTTCACGCCAGAATGCGAACCACTCTAAATCTTCACCAGGCTTACAGAAGAATTCAAGTTCCATTTGTTCGAATTCACGTGTACGGAATGTGAAGTTACCAGGTGTGATTTCATTACGGAAGCTCTTACCGATTTGGCCAATACCAAATGGAAGTTTTTTACGCATAGAGCGTTGTACGTTTTTAAAGTTTACGAAAATACCTTGTGCTGTTTCAGGACGAAGGAAGATTTCGTTTGTGCTAGACTCTGTAACACCTTGGAATGTTTTGAACATTAAGTTGAACTGACGGATTTCAGTGAATTCTTCACTACCGCAATCAGGACATTTTACTTCATGTTCTTTCATTAAGTCAGCCATTTGGTCGAAAGTAAGACCGTCAACAACCATTTCGATGCCTTTTGCATCTAAAGCATCTTCAATTAATTTGTCAGCACGGTGACGCGCTTTACATTTTTTACAGTCGATCATTGGATCGTTGAAGTTACCAACGTGACCAGAAGCGATCCAAGTTTTTGGGTTCATTAAAATAGCTGCGTCTAAACCAACGTTGTATGGAGATTCTTGAATGAATTTTTTCCACCAAGCTTTTTTAACGTTATTTTTTAATTCGATTCCAAGTGGACCGTAATCCCAAGTGTTTGCAAGACCACCGTAAATTTCAGAACCAGGGAAAACAAAACCGCGATGTTTCGCTAAGTTTACAACTTGTTCCATTGAATACATAATAAAATCCTCCTTTTGAAAGTTAACGTATTGGCGATGACGTGCTCAGATGCTAGTGAAACGAGCGGTATATGCTTTGAAAAACATAAAAAAACGCTCATCCCAAGGCTTAATTGCCTAGGGACGAGCGTTTGCCCGCGGTTCCACCCTAGTTGATACACAAAAGGTGCATCCACTTTATCACGTATTGCTCGAGACTGCCGTTTCCTTGCAACTTCAGGCTTTCACTATCCCTGAATCGCTTTTTGTGCAAGTACTTATAAGTCCGTCATCGCTACTTATATTAATAATAATGAACATATTCTAACACGTTCTTTTTTAAATCTCAATAGAGGAACGTGTCTATCTATGATAGAGTCTCGCCTATTTTTTCGTTATTTATTCCGTAATTTTGTTTAATGTGCTTAATTGCTTCACGTTTACTGAGCGGGGCAAGTTCGTTATTTTGCACGTATTCCCATACTACATCGGGCTTTGTTTTTGCATATTCGCGAAGGACCCAGCCAATCGCTTTTTGAATGAAAAATTCTTTTGAAGAATGTAGTTGTCCAATAATCCAGAAAAGAAGTTCTTCATCCATCCTTTGTTTATATTTTAGCTGGAACAAAATAGCGGCGCGTTGTAACCATATGTTATCTGATGCGATCCATTTTGGAATGTAGGCAGAAATTAATTCAGGATGTTTTAAAAAGATAGTACCTAAAAATGTAGGGACGATGCTATCAACAGTGTCCCACCAAGACTTTGTGACAATGAGTTCTTCTAAGAAGGGAATATGAGTTTCGTTTATATGCTTTTTATATTTTTGCATAATATCAAGTGCTGCTGCCTGAAATTCACGTTCTGGTAAATCCCAAAGCTCACGTATGATAACTTGGAAGTCTTTTGGATCTGGGAGAGTATGTATTTGAATAACGTCTTTTAACAACTGTCTTCTCTCTGGAGTTTGAATACCGAGAAACGGGAAGTGATTTTTCATATAACGTGCCATCGGTTCTGCTTTTTCAGGATTATTATGAGCTGTGAAATGCTCTTGTAATGCTTGTACAAATGGATGCATAAGCGCGTTCTCCTCTCTTATTATCTCGCTTCTATTATTATACAGAGAGTTTGGATAAATTTTAAAACATAACTTGTAAAGTAATGAAATATGTTGAGAGTAGAGAGGAGAGGATGAGATGGAAGATCAAGGCGTACTAGCGGGTTTCTTTGCTCTTAGTTTTGCGTTTATTCTTGTTGTATTGATTTGGGCAATTATTGCGTATTTATTAACAGCTTTTGCACTGTATACGATGGCGAAAAATGATGGTGCAACGGATGGTGCTCTTGCTTTTATTCCTTTTTTAAATAGTAAGATATGGGGGGATTTAGCAAAAGACAAATTACCAGATTTCTTAAAAGAAGAAGCAGGATGGAAAGTATTCGGCATATATGTCGCGTGTTTCATTTTTAACTTCGTACCAATTCTATATTTAATAGCAACAGCGGTATCGATTGTGCTGTCTATTTATCTTATCTACGCAATTTTAGATAGATACGGAACGAATTCTATATTGTTTACAATTATTCATACAATCACGTTTTCGGTTTTCTTACCGATCCACTTATTTATTATTCGGAATGAGCCAGTAAGATATAACGAGTAGATATATGCATGGAGCTGTTTCAAAGATATTTTGGAACAGCTTTTTGTTGACCAAGAAAAAAGGGCTGCCACATAGGACAGCCCTTTTTTACTACATAAGGTAGCGTAAATAAATATAAATATGAGAAATGATTAATGAAACGATCATAATTGGGAAGCCGACTTTAAGGAATTCCATGTAGCTAAATTTATGGCCCTCACGACTTGCGATACCTGCAACAATTACGTTAGCAGAAGCTCCGATTAATGTTCCGTTTCCACCTAGACAAGCACCTAATGCTAATGCCCACCATAATACGTCGATTTGTGCGTCAGAAGGTGATAATCCTAGCCCAACTGCCATATCGTTAATAAGTGGGATCATTGTAGCGACGAATGGAATGTTATCAATTGTTGCCGAGGCGATACCAGATACCCATAAAATAAGGATAGATGCGTAAGAAATATCTCCGCCCGTTATGCCAATTACTTTTTGAGCTAACATTTTGATAAGACCGATATCGATAAGTCCTCCAACGAGTACGAATAGTCCTGCGAAGAAGAAGATTGTTACCCATTCTACACTTGCGAATACCTCTTCAATTTCATGCTCTTTCACACCGATTAGCATAAGAACGGTAGCACCAGTTAAAGCGATGATAGCTGCATCAACATGGAAGATTGAATGAGTCATGAAACCTACAATTGTAAGTCCAAGTACTGTTAAAGATTTTTTCATTAATACTGGATCTTTAATGTATTGTTTTTCATCAAGGCTCATTAATTTTTTAATTTGTACAGGATCAGCAATTAATTGTTTACGGTACATGAAGTAAAGTATTGTTGCTGTCACACCAATAATAATAATTACGATAGGTGCTAAGTTGAATAAGAATGCATTGAAATCTAAATGCTTATTTGCAGAACCAATCATAATGTTAGGTGGATCACCAATTAATGTTGCTGTTCCTCCAATGTTTGAAAAAATAATTTCAGAAAGTAAATAAGGAACAGGATTTACTTGCAGTATGCGCGTAATAGATAAAGTAACTGGAACAACAAGAAGTACAGTTGTCACGTTATCTAAAAATGCGGAACCAAGCGCAGTAAGTAAGGAAAGTGAAATTAAAATTTTAATTGGATTTCCTTGTGCTCCTTTTGCTGCTTTAATGGCAACGTATTGGAAGACACCCGATTTACTCGTAATGTTCACCAAAATCATCATACCGATGAGTAGCGTAATCGTCCCCCATTCAATATGTTTCGTAAAGGCGTTGTGTAAATCAACGACCCCCATAATTACCATGAGTGCTGCGCCAAGAAGTGCGATGACAGCGCGATTAATTTTTTCAGAAATAATAATGGCATATGTAATTAAAAAGACTGCGATAGCAAAATAATACTGCCAGTTTGCGAGCTCTTGCGTTGTTTCGTGCAAAACTCTCATCTCCTTTCATTCACTTTTATTAGTGTGTCAAAAATTAACTAGATGAAACACACATAACGTCATTATAAATTAGAAAAATGTCGGATGTAAATGAAAGGGCTTATTTTGTTATATTTTCTGCAAAGGTCATTTTTTCGTATTTTTAAAAATATTTGTGGGCATTTGACATATATATAAGATACATCCAATCTGAATATTTAAAATGGAATTAGCATTCGAGCTTGTTCGTGTAGGAGTGTCAAATAGAAAGGAATGACAAAGATGATAAGGAAGGGATCGTATGGATGAACAACGATTTTTATTTTTGGATTTTGAGTTTACGATGCCCCAGCACAGAAAAAAACCAAAAGGATTTTTTCCAGAAATTATTGAGGTAGGACTCGTTTCGGTTGTTGGCTGTAAGGTAGAAGACACATATTCAGCTCATGTTAGGCCGAAAACTTTTCCTTCTTTAACGGATCGATGTAAGAAATTTTTAGGGATTAAACAAGAAGCTGTAGATAAAGGGATTTCGTTTCCAGAACTTGTTGAAAAACTTGCAGAATATGAAAAGAGATGTAAACCAACCATTGTTACGTGGGGAAATATGGATATGAAAGTGTTGAAGCATAATTGTGAAATGGCGGGAGTCGACTTTCCTTTCTTAGGACAGTGCCGTGATTTATCAATGGAGTATAAGAAGTTTTTTGGTGAGAGAAATCAAACAGGATTGTGGAAAGCAATTGAGGCGTATGGAAAAGTAGGAACAGGTAAGCATCATTGTGCGCTAGATGATGCGATGACGACGTATAATATTTTTAAATTAGTAGAAAAAGATAAAGAGTATTTAGTGAAACCAGCACCTCCAACATTAGGAGAACTCGTTGATTTTTCAAAAGTGTTAAAGAAAGTGAGTACACAGTAACGACCAAATTGCACAGTATGTAATTTGGTCGTTTTGTTTTTTTAAAGTTTGTAGTCTTTTTTTAACTGCTCTAATGTTTCTAGACTACGAACCGCAAAAGGTGAATCATCTTCAGAAAATGAATTCATTTGAGTTTCTAATGCTAATTTGAGTGACGCTGTATACTCCGGAATTTCTCCTTCATATTTCTTCACCATTTGCTCTGGAATATTCGTCTGTTCACGGAAAGCTAAAGCGCGTCTTTCATGGAAAAATGGTACGTCAGCTTGTTTTACGTTATGTAAGTCACCTTGCACTGGATGTTTTAAAACAGCTAATACTTTTACGACGTAACTGCCAGGACGGCTATTTGTAACTTCGCCGATGTATTTTCCAGTTTTATAAATACCAGTAACGATTTCGCCAATTTCAAATGTTTCTCTCATATTTTTCACCTCAAGTTTATAGTAAGGAAAGTAAGAGGAGGAGTCAAAGAAATCATTCGCTTTCGGAACGACCCCTTGAGAATATGAATCGGTTCAACTATAATTTAAACTAATATAACAGAAAATTCTGATGGTTTTTCGAATCCTATAATAGGGAGTGTTCCGTATGATGCCTTTATATTTTCCGGAAGATAAAACAGAATATATTATTCCAGGGATTGTTTGTGTTCTATTCATCATTGGTGCGGTTGCCACGTGGCGTATGTTCATTCGTGTATCAAAACGAGAAGCAGAGCAATTACAGAAAGTTGAAGAAAAACTGTTAGCTGAAAAGAAACAGTAACTCATTTTTGTATGTTTCCCTCTATGCTCGGACAATCTAAGGGCAGAATGTATTTTGGAGGGAATAAAATGAAAAAACGGCTTTTTTTCAGTTGTTGTTTATTATTTCTGATGGCTGGTTGTGACCAAGGAAAGCCGAAAGAAATTGACGTGAAATTACATAATGCTTCAGGCGATGAAGTGGGGGCTGCGAAAATAGTGCAGCAAACAAGCGGAGTGAAAATTACGATTAAAGGGGAAGGTTTTCCACCTGGCCCGCACGGACTACATGTACATGAAATTGGAGAGTGTAAAGCACCACGTTTTGAATCATCTGGGAATCATTTTAATCCTGATAATAAAAAGCATGGACTCCTTAATCCGAAGGGGGCAGAAAACGGTGATTTACCGAACGTAATCGCAGACGGTTCAGGAAAGATTAAAGCAGAAATCGATGCGCCGCACATAACGCTTGAAGAAGGAAAAACGACAATTCATAGAAAGGATGGAGCTTCTATTATTATTACAGAAAACGCTGATGATGGGATGACACAACCGACAGGTAAATCAGGTGATCGAATTGCTTGTGGTGTTATTGTAAAAAAAGCATCGGATATGAAGAAAAAGTAAAAGCTACCGTGCGCGGTAGCTTTTTTGTTAAACGCCGATAGTTGCAATTATAAAGAAAAGGAGGTTGTCCTAAAAATGGGACAACTTCCTTTTCTATTATGAAAACGTATGGCGCAGTCTATTTAAAATTTCTTCTAAAACAGATCTTGGACAGCCGATGTTAATTCTAATATGTTCTTCGCCGCCTAATCCGTATTTTTCACCGGGCTCAACGATGATTTTTCCTTTTTCCTCAAGTAATGTAGTGCGTTCATTTTGAGAAAGTTGTAGGCGAGAGCAATCAATCCACAATAAAAAACTACCTTCTGGTTTCGTTACAGAAAGGGCAGGTATGTGATCATTAATATATTTACAAGCGAATTGAGCGTTATCTTCTATATATAATCGGATTTCATTTAACCAATCGTTGCATTCTGTATAGGCACTTTGCATCGCTGTATAGGCAAATGTATTTAATCCGTGGAAACCTTGTCTATATTGGATAGATGTAAAGGCTTGACGGAGTTTTTCGTTTGGAATGATAATAATCGACGCTTGTAATCCAGCGATATTAAATGTTTTACTCGGAGCCATACAAGTAATCGTACGTGCTGCTAATTCTTCTGATAGAGAAGCAAATGGTGTATGAGTACGATCTCCGTAAATAATATCGGAATGAATTTCATCCGCGACAACAATTACATTATATTTCGTACATAGCGCGCCAAGTTGTGTGAGTTCCTCTTTTGACCAAACGCGTCCGATTGGGTTATGAGGACTACAAAGAAGCATAAGTTTGACGCCTTGTTGGAATTGCTTTTCTAAATGCTCGAAGTCTATTGCATATGTATCATTTTGTTTCTGTAATGGACTCACGCATAATTGTCTATTGTTTGTTGTGACCATTTCGAAAAATGGAGGATAAATAGGTGGTTGTACGAGAACGGATTCATTTTCCTTTGTGAAGGCCTGTATGCTCGTACTAAGAGCTGGAACGATTCCGGCGCTAAAGACAATCCATTCTTTTTGAATATCCCATTTGTACTGTTTTTTTGTCCAGTTACAAATAATATCTCTAATATTTTCGGGAGGAAGTGTATAGCCGAAAATAGGATGCTCGATACGTTTCTTTAAAGCAGTTTGAATAGGTTGTGGTACTTCAAAATCCATATCAGCAATCCAAGCATGGATAAGTTCTTCGTTTTTATACGTATCCCATTTTGTACTATGAGTTCCACGTCGATTGACTGTTTTATGAAATAGTTGCATAAGTTTGCCCCCTTCTTCTGTAAAACCGTTAAGTTATGAAAGTACTCTCTCTTCTTATAGAATAGCTGATGTGATAGGATAAAGAAAAGTATTAAAAAGTGAAAAGGCGGGAAGCGAATGGGTACATATGAAAAGATGATAGAGGTTGTGAAGAATTGGGATCCGTTTCAAATGGGACCGGAGTTTTATGAAACAGAAGCGAGCGATGTTGTGAACGTCGTAAGTGTGTTTGACGATTCAAAATACATCGCAAAGAAGATTCAACATATATACTTTATGTCTTTTGAGGAAGTACCTGCGCTTGAAAAATGCGAAAAGTTAGCTGTGGAATTACTTGTAATAAAAGAAGGCGGAAGTTGTTCATTGTAGGCTGTCGGAATTTCCGACAGCCTTTATAATTATTGCGCAGAAAAAGCGATGATTTCTTCATAAACATGTTCAGGTTTTTCTTCAGGTAGTAAATGCCCTGTGTTTTCGTAAGAAATAAATTTCGAATTCGGTAAATCTTTGTGTAGACGATGACCTACATCTACTGGGACGACGCGATCTTTTTCACCCCAAATGAGTAGTGTAGGTGTTTCGATTTTTTGTAATTCAGTTGAAGATAAGTCACCTTCACGATCTCGTATCATACGAGTCAATGCGGGGAAGATACGGTTGTCATAAAAAGGAGCGGAGTAACCTTCCTTCATCTCATCATCAATTAATGAGTGATCATGAACGACATTCATTAAGTTATGAACGATGCCGCGCCTTATAATCCAGTTCTTTACGTATAAATGAAAGAACGGTAAATAAGAAGAATACAGTAAAGGTAAAGCTGCGCGTGCTAAATAGCTAGAGCTGCATAGTAAAATTGTCTTTGAGATTAATTCAGGGCGTATACGGTTTACATAAAGAGAAATTTGGCCTCCCATAGAATGTCCAACTAATACAATATTTGAGAGAGATAAGTGTTCAATTAAATCGATAATAACCGTTGCTAAATTGTGATAAGAATATTTAAATAGATGCGACTTATCACTTTTTCCGAACGGTGGTAAATCAAGAGCAATTACTGTTCCTTCCCTCGATAGTAAGGGGATAAGACGGCGATAACTGAATGAAGAAGATAAAAAGCCGTGAACGAGTACGAAAGTAGGACGTTCTGTTTTATTGTCATGTTCATACAGTTCGTAATGAATAGTAGTGCCGCGAGTGGAAAAAGTGAAATAAGGACAAGTATATTCGTGATTCATTTTTTGTCACTCCATTGATTTTTGTTCATATCATCTCCAAGGCAGAAAAAAATATGTTAACAAAAAAAGGCAAGATGACGACGTCATCTTGCCTTTCACTTATTCATTATTATCCGCGAACAATATTAGGCGGTGTTTTTCCTTGTAACCCTGCAACTAAATTTTCAGCAGCTGTCATAGCCATTTGCTGCCTCGTTTTTAATGTTGCAGATCCGATGTGTGGTAAAGTAACGACATTTTGTAAGGATAAGAGCGGATTGTCTTTTTGAATCGGCTCTTGTGTAAAAGTATCGATGCCTGCTGCAAAGATTTTCTTTTCTGTTAAGGCATGAATTAACGCTTCTTCATCGACTGTTTTCCCGCGAGAGGCATTAATGAAGATTGCTGTTTCTTTCATTAATGAAAATTCTTTTTCTCCGATAAGCTGATACGTTTCATCTGTTAAGGGAGTAAGAAGAATAATAAAGTCAGATTGCTTTAGTAGCGTCTGTAAATCACAATATGTAGCATCGAATTTTTGCTCCGCTTCTTCTTTACGGCGACGGTTATAATAAAGAACATCCATATCAAATCCGAATTTTGCTCGTTTTGCAACGGCTTCTCCAATTCGGCCCATGCCGATAATGCCAATTGTACTATGGTGCACATCCAGACCGAAGTGCTCTTTTCCAATTTCGGCATTCCATTGACCATTTTTTACGTAGGAGTCAAGTTCGCAAACACGGCGACCGGCAGATAGCATAAGAGCAAAAACAAGGTCAGCTACTGTATCATCTAATACGTATGGTGTATTCGTTCCGATGACATTGTGCTTTTCCATCGCTTGTAAATTAAAATTATCGTAACCGACAGAAATGTTGCTCACTACTTTTAAGTTAGGAGCTGCCTCTAATAATTCTTCATTAATAGCAGATCCAAAATTTAATAAACCATCTTTATCTTGTATTTTCTCTAATAGGACATCACGAGGTACCTTCTCATTTTTCTCCCATTTTTCATAATCACAGTGTTCTGATAAATATTTTTCTACAAATGTTGGAACTGGCTCGGCAATATAAACTTTTGGTTTCACGGTTCCATCCCCTTTCGCTTTATCACGCATTTTTTTGCTGATTAAAGTTTCATTTTATTTTGACATAATTCACAAAAAAAATCTTCTTTTCAAACTGGAAAGGGTATTTGTATAATTTAGACACAAACGAAAAGGAAGGATGATTTATATGGTGACAGAAAAGGAATTAGAATTATTAGCTTGTCTTGAAAAAAGTAGTCGATTAACTGTAGATATATTAGCGAAGCTGTTAAATATAGAAGTAGAAGAAATAAAGAAAATGGTTGAAAAATTAGAAGCGGAAAAGATTATCGTGGATTATGTGACACATATCGATTGGACGAAGGTGAAAGAACATACAGGTTTAACGGCGATGATCGATGTGAAAGTTACGCCAAAGCACGGCGTTGGGTTTGATGCGGTTGCTGAACAAATTTATCGCTATTCAGAAGTAAAGTCTGTGTATTTAATGTCAGGGACATATGATCTTTCTATTACATTAGAAGGAAAGACAATGGGAGAAGTCGCGATGTTTGTTTCTGAGAAATTAGCAACAATTGAATCTGTCGTTTCTACAACAACGCATTTCATTTTGAAGAAGTATAAGCACGAGGGAATTATTTATGAAAAAAACGATGATGATAAGCGGATTGTGGTGACACCATGAAGCAATTTGAACTATCTAGAGCAGCAGAATCGTTACAACCATCTGGTATTCGAAAGTTTTTCGATTTAGCAGCAAATATGAAAGGTGTTATTTCTCTTGGAGTAGGAGAGCCAGACTTCGTTACACCTTGGAATGTGAGGCAAGCGTGTATCCGTTCTTTAGAACAAGGATATACGTCATATACAGCAAATGCAGGATTATTGGAGCTCCGTCAAGAAATAGCAAAGTATCTAAAAAAACAATTTGCAGTATCTTATGATCCAAATGATGAAATCATTGTTACAGTTGGAGCGAGTCAGGCGTTAGATGTAGCGATGCGTGCCATTATAAATCCTGATGATGAAGTACTCATTATTGAACCGAGTTTCGTTTCTTATGCACCGCTTGTAATATTAGCTGGAGGAGTTCCGGTTCCTGTGGCGACTACTTTGGAAAATGAGTTTAAAGTACAACCGGAACAAATTGAAGCAGCTATTACAGCGAAAACAAAGGCAATTTTGCTTTGTTCACCAAATAATCCAACAGGTGCAATGTTGAATAAATCCGAGCTTGAAGAAATAGCAGTGATTGTTGAAAAGTACAATTTAATCGTATTATCTGATGAAATTTATGCAGAGCTTGTATACGACGAAGTATATACAAGTTTCGCGAGTATTAAAAATATGCGCGAGCATACGATTTTAATTTCAGGATTTTCAAAAGGATTTGCTATGACAGGATGGCGCCTTGGTATGATTGCAGCTCCTGTCCATTTTTCGGAATTAATGCTCAAAATTCACCAGTATTCCATGATGTGTGCACCGACGATGTCTCAGTTCGCAGCGCTTGAAGCGTTACGCGCGGGGAATGAGGAAGTAATTCGGATGAGAGATAGTTATAAGAAACGACGTAATTTTATGACGACATCTTTCAATGAAATGGGATTAACATGTCATGTGCCTGGCGGAGCATTTTATGTCTTTCCTTCTATTTCTTCAACTGGACTATCTTCGGCGGAATTTGCAGAACAGTTATTATTAGAAGAAAAAGTGGCTGTTGTACCTGGAAGTGTATTTGGCGAAAGTGGTGAAGGATTTATTCGTTGTTCGTATGCAACATCGCTTGAACAGCTGATGGAAGCAATGAAGAGAATGGAACGGTTTATGGAGAATAAAAAAAGGACAAAACAGAATACGTTTTGTCCATAAAAGGGGGGGAATACTAGAAAGCCATGTGTTAGTATTCTATCCTAATATTGGAGAATTATACTTACTTAAGGAAATTTTTTCATGAATTTTGAATGAGTTCTGTCATAGTGGTATAATTTACTAATATAAGGTATGCGTATCCTGAGTCGCTTTACTTAGGGTACGTATTAACTAATCGGATATTTAACAATAAATCATCTGCTTTGCTAACTACAATTGTAGAGAAAATGGTAAACGTATGGGAGTGTTTCATATGTCAGAACAATATACAACAGGAGTGGTTGTAACAGGGAAAGTGACTGGGATTCAAGATTACGGTGCATTTGTAGCGTTAGATGCAGAAACACAAGGACTTGTGCATATATCTGAAATTACAAATGGATATGTAAAGGATATTCATGACTTTTTAAAAGTCGGCGATACAGTAGAAGTAAAGGTACTTTCAATTGATGAAGAACACAGAAAAATGAGTTTATCGTTAAAAGCGGCGAAAAGAAAACAAGGACGGATTCTTATACCGAATCCATCTAAGGACGGATTTAATACGCTGCGAGAAAAGCTAACAGAATGGATTGAAGAGTCCGAGTTAACAAAGTAAAAGAGGAGCGCATATGAGCGTTCCTCTTTTACTTTGTCTTATGATATATATTTGCAAATATGATTGCATGCAATCATATTCGTATGTCGGAGGTGAAGTAGAGACATACTGACTAGCGAATTTCGTTCGTTTCTGGGTGAGTGCCAAGATTTTCTGATGGCTTAAAGAGTAAACCAAGATTGATAAGCCCAGAAATACCAACGATGCCGTAAATAATACGTGCAAGAGCTGAGTTTTGTCCACCGAAAATGGTTGCCACTAAGTCAAACTGGAAGAACCCGATTAGTCCCCAGTTCACAGCGCCAATTACAGTAAAGACTAATGCGATACGTTGTAGTGTACTCATGAAAAAGCCCCCCTTAATTGTGAAGCATGAGCAAGCGATGAGTTAATTAACTCTTTTATAGAATGGTGTAGTTATGTTGTTTTTATACATAAAAAATATAAGAAAAAGGATGTATATACATCTATACCGAAAAATGCGAATTTTTATGCAAAAAATGAACTTTTTCTAAAAAATATATATTGGTTACGTTTACAATTGTTGAATCGCTTGATTTACAACTTCAGTTTCGCTAAAGTGAATACAGAAATACATATACATTATTGGAGGGAAAAAGATGAGTACACATGTAACGTTCGACTATTCTAAAGCGTTATCCTTCATCGGTGAACACGAAATCACTTATTTACGTGATGCAGTGAAAGTAACACATCATGCAATCCACGAAAAAACTGGAGCTGGGAACGATTTCCTTGGGTGGGTAGACCTTCCGCTTCAATATGACAAAGAAGAATTTGCTCGCATTCAAAAATGCGCAGAAAAAATTAAAACTGACTCTGACATTTTACTTGTTGTAGGTATTGGTGGTTCTTACTTAGGAGCACGTGCAGCAATCGAAATGTTAAACCATTCTTTCTACAACACACTTTCTAAAGAACAACGTAAAACTCCACAAGTGCTATTTGTTGGACAAAACATTAGCTCCACTTATATGAAAGATTTAATGGACGTATTAGAAGGTAAAGACTTCTCTATTAACGTTATTTCAAAATCAGGTACAACTACAGAGCCTGCACTAGCATTCCGTATTTTCCGTAAGTTATTAGAAGAGAAATATGGAAAAGAAGAGGCTCGCAAACGTATTTATGCAACGACAGATAAAGCACGTGGTGCATTAAAAACATTAGCTGATAACGAAGGTTACGAAACATTCGTTATTCCAGATGATGTTGGAGGACGTTTCTCTGTATTAACGCCAGTTGGTTTATTACCAATCGCAGTTAGTGGCTTAAATATTGAAGAAATGATGAAAGGTGCAGCTGCTGGTCATGGTGACTTCAGTGCATCAGAACTAGAAGAAAACCCAGCTTACCAATATGCGGTAGTTCGTAATGCGTTATACAATAAAGGAAAAACAATTGAAATGCTTGTTAACTATGAGCCAGCACTTCAATACTTCGCTGAATGGTGGAAACAGTTATTTGGTGAAAGTGAAGGAAAAGATCAAAAAGGTATTTTCCCATCTTCAGCTAACTTCTCAACTGACTTACACTCATTAGGTCAATATGTTCAAGAAGGTCGTCGCGACTTATTTGAAACAGTTCTGAAAGTAGGTAAATCTACACATGAACTAACAATCGAATCAGAAGAAAACGATTTAGATGGATTAAACTACCTTGCTGGTGAAACTGTAGACTTCGTAAACACAAAAGCATACGAAGGTACATTACTTGCACATAGCGATGGTGGAGTACCGAACTTAATCGTAAATATCCCTGAATTAAATGAGTACACATTCGGTTACCTTGTATACTTCTTCGAAAAAGCATGTGCGATGAGCGGCTACTTATTAGGCGTAAATCCATTTGATCAGCCAGGAGTAGAAGCATACAAGAAAAACATGTTTGCTTTACTTGGTAAACCAGGATTTGAAGAGTTAAAAGCAGAATTAGAAGAGCGTTTAAAATAATAAAAAAGCGACCGGATTCCGGTCGCTTTTTTATTATTTTATCGAAAGTCCATCAGTATATTCAAACTAGAGTGGGTATGCTAAAGAAAAAGGCTAGGAGGGATGGGCTTGATTCCAATTCAATCAAATTTAGAAGGACGTACATATGCGTTATATAAGTTAGAAGAGATAATGAAGCCACTTGGATATAGCATTGGTGGCAATTGGGATTATGATAAAGGATGCTTTGATTATAAAATCGATGAAGAAGATGGCTATCAATTTCTGCGAGTGCCATTTACAGCAGTAGATGGAGAGCTAGATGTACCTGGTGTAATCGTTCGTCTTGGAACGCCGTATATTCTTTCGCACGTATATCAAGACGAACTAGATGATCATGTAAATACTCTAGCAGCCGGAACGAGCGGAATGGATCAATTTGCTGAGCCGAAAGATCCAGATGGAGAAGTGAAAAGAAAATATATCAATATTGGGAAAGTGCTCATGCAGGAACTAGAAAAACATTTTCTTAATGGTGAATAACGATGAGTATGTCGCTTTCAATGAGAACAAAGGAATGGACGGGATTGATCATATATTGTTCGTCGCGCTTTATACCTAGTAAGAGAATGTTTTGTTTTAAAAGGGTATAGCTACAATTTGCAAAAGTTTGTCCGGTGCAAGACGGAGGAAGCTCCATTAGTTGTAACTTATTATCAGAGATTTCATCGTAAAGTGAGAATAGTACGCCTGAAATGGAAGGAAATAAAAGAGAAGCGGTAAATACATAGCTCGTTAATTTATTTCCTTCTATAATTTCTGATGCACCAGCTCTCGTTGCATTTTGTATTTGTTCAGAAGTAAGAAGTTCAGCGATGCAGTGAATGTTTTGGTTGAGCCCTTTTGCAGTTAAGATGTTTAAAATGGACTGTGTATCTGCTAAGCTTTCATTTTTTTCTTTATCAGCTGTTATTAATATAGTGTGAGCTGTTGTAATATTAGCTTTTAATAAAGTTTGATCGTGATGGGGGCAACCCTTTATAAACTCTAAATGATGAAATGGTTTTGGAAGTAAAGAAAGTGTTTCATCAATTAAAACGATATCAAGGTTCGGTTGTAAAACGTGCATTTGTTTTACAACGTGTTTTGCCCGTTCATTCCAGCCAACAATAATCATATGACCATTAGAAGTTGCAGCTTCTTCTCCTTTAACCTTCATATATTGTTTATTAATCATATCAGTAGCGAACAACACCATATAATAAGAACAAAATCCGGTTCCAAATAAAATAATACCCATACCGATAAGTTTACCCATCGTTGTATGCGGGGCAAAGTCACCGTAGCCAACGGTGAAAATTGTAACGATTGACCACCAAACTCCATCAAACCATGTAGTGAAGTGCGATGGTTCTAATCTATGTATAAGAAAGCCGGAAAAAGCAGTAAGTACAACAATAAAGAAAATTAAACGAAAAATAATGGAATCACGAAATGTATCTACTAAATTCGGACGGGATTTCAAACTCTTATTCCTCCTTACTTTGCAGGGCTACATTCATTGTTACCATTATAGAAAAAAGAAAAACTCTCTAATTTAAAAGAGAGTTTGTTTTACGTTACATACTTTCCACTTCAGTTTGTTGAACACTTTCAAGATGCTGGAGGGCGTAGTATACATCAGCGGTATGTCTTTTTTGATCGATACATAATTTTAAATGTAAATAGTGTGAGCCATTTTCTAATGTTTTTAGCTTCATGTTCTTAACTTTTATATCCATTTCTTTTATTTCTTCAATTACAATTGGGATATTGTCCATATTTCGCACAACAAGTTTTACTGCGATATCACGTTGGCGAAATGATCTTGGCCCTATAAACTTCATTGTTAATGGTATAAGTTCAACACTAATCATAAGGAAACACATCCCGAAAATTGCTTCTATATAGAATCCGGCCCCAACAGCAATACCGATACCAGAAGCACCCCAAATCATAGCGGCAGTCGTTAACCCTGCAATACTATCATTTCCTCTACGTAAAATAACACCGGCCCCTAAAAAACCGATTCCTGATACAATTTGAGCAGCAAGTCGAAGAGGATCCATATTCATATGATCAGTATGTGGTAAATTGTAAGCTGCTTTAATAGAAACAATCGTTAGGAGGCAACTAATAATAGAAATCACTAAACAAGTTTTTAAACCAAGTGGTTTACGTTTTAATTCGCGCTCTAAACCGATGGCGAATCCTAAAATAGCTGAGAGACCTAGTTTGATTAATAAATCGGTATAGTCCATATGTATTCCTCCTTGTATGATATGGTATATGAATAAAACATTTATTATAGAAAGAAATGTTTTTGGGTAGAGTGACTTTATATAGAATATATGTAGGAATCTCGTAGAAATGAAAGAGATATTTCGTTTAAGTATATGATATTAAAAAAGAAATGTAGTTAATTTAAAAAAAGTTTTCAAAAGGTGTTGCATTTCGTTTTTCACCATGATATATTAATAACCGTCGCTGATGCGGAAACGCAAAAAACGACAAAAAAGAAATTGAAAATCTTAGTTGACATCGAAAAAAGAAGATGTTAACATAAGGAAGTCGCAAATGAGCGACCAAGTAGTTCTTTGAAAACTGAACGAAACAAACAACGTGAA
>NZ_JBYTED010000008.1:0-203139 GCF_058792175.1 Bacillus sp. EB106-02-03-XG38 | reverse complement strand
CAAGTGATTAGCGAGGCAGGGCACGTAGAAGCAGGAATACTCTAAGAATATACATTTGTCTATATTTTTAGTAGCAGGCGATTAGGAATGGATTTTGAACAATTAAAGCAAGATGTAATTGCGTATAGTAAAACGATTGGTATAGATAAAATAGGCTTTGCTAGTGCTTCACCATTTGAAGAATTAAAGCAGCGTTTAATCCAGCAGCAACAATTAAATTATCAATCTGGATTTGAAGAACCTGATATAGAAAAAAGAACGAACCCACAGCTTTTACTACCGGGAGCTAAATCAATTATTGCGATTGCATTAGCGTATCCTTCAAAATTAAAAAATGCACCATTAAGTAAGCGCGGAGAACGTCGTGGGATTTTTTGTCGTGCTTCTTGGGGACAAGATTATCATCTTGTTTTACGAGATCGTTTGCAAAAATTAGAAGCATATTTAATCGAAAAACTTCCCAATATAGAAGTTAAGTCAATGGTTGATACGGGTGAATTAAGTGATCGAGCTGTTTCGGAGCGTGCTGGTATTGGATGGAGCGGTAAAAATTGCGCTATTATTACACCTGAATTTGGTTCGTATGTGTATTTAGGAGAAATGATTACAAACGTTCCCTTCCCACCAGATCAGCCGATAGAAGATCAATGCGGGAGCTGTACAAAATGTATTGATGTTTGTCCTACAGGTGCTTTAATACAAGGCGGACAGTTAGACTCGAAGAAATGTATTGCATTTTTAACACAGACGAAAGGATTTTTGCCTGAAGAGTATCGCGACAAAATAGGAAATCGTATTTATGGATGTGACACATGTCAGACTGTTTGTCCGAAAAATAAAGGAATGGATTTTCATAATCATCCTGAGATGGAACCAGATCCTGAGTTAGTTAAGCCATTATTAACACCACTTTTAACAATTAGCAATCGTGATTTTAAAGAGAAATATGGGATTATGTCTGGTTCGTGGAGAGGTAAAAAGCCGTTACAACGAAATGCGATATTGGCACTTGCGCATTTTAAAGAGGCATCAGCAATTCCTGATTTAATCGGTGTGATGAAAGACGATCCAAGACCAGTACTTCGCGGCACAGCAGCATGGGCACTTGGAAAGATTGGTGGAGATGGTGTGGGCGAAGCCATTGAAAAAGCAATGCAACGTGAGAAAGATGAAGAGGTTCTTCATGAAATGAATCGCGGACTTGAATTGTTAGCGCAGAAAAAAGAGTAGATAATATCTCCCTTTTTCATATTGTAATATGGGAGGGAGACGAAATGGTTGTAAAAATAAATATTGAAAAGCAAGTACAACAATTTTTAGGATATATAACAGAGAAACGAACAACTGTAGATGGTATTGCTGAAGATTTATTACAAATAGCACAGAGAAAGAAAGAATTGTTTCAAAAGCGTAATGCAGAGATAGTGAAAGCAACTGCAGATGTTTCTTTCATGAGACAATTAAATAATAGCAATCATCAAGAAATTGATTATCAAATACATTTTAAATATTTAATTAAGCATAAAGAATTATTTTATATCGAAGAGGAACAACTAAAACGAAGAGTTTGTTTAAATAATAGCCGGGTAATAGGTGATTATGCTATTGAAGTGCCAGAAGCAGTTGGAATGAGTGAGACATTAGAAAGGGAAGTTACAAAAGAGAAGTATGGTTCTTATCAGTACAATCGTTTAGAGGCAGTGAAATATGCAGAGCGTTGGTGGGATGATCGAAACCCTGTATATCGTAATTTCCCTGATAATTGTACAAATTTTATTTCTCAGTGTCTTCATACTGGAGAAGTACCAATGAATGGATATCCTAATATTCGTAAAGGATGGTGGCAAAGGGAGAATCAGTGGAGTTGGAGCTGGGCTGTCGCACACTCTTTTTATTGGTATTTGTCAGGTGCTACAACAGGACTTCGAGCTGAAGCTGTAGAAAGGCCTGAGGACCTTATTCTTGGTGATGTCATCGCTTATGATTTCGAGGATGATGGTAGGTGGAATCATACGACGATTGTAGTGGCAAAAGACGCAGATGGTATGCCACTTGTAAATGCACATTCAGCCAATAGCCGTCGGCGTTATTGGAACTATGAAGATTCTAGTAAATATACACCACAAATGAAATATAAATTCTTTCATATTATTAATGGGTAGAGATTTTTCGTTCAAGTGGTATAATACGTAGTAGACAAAAAACAGAGGTGAATATCGCGTGGGAGTACATGTTGTTTTATATCAACCAGAAATTCCAGCAAATACAGGGAATATTGCTCGTACTTGTGCAGCAACTGGAACAGAATTACATTTGATTAGACCGCTTGGATTTTCAACGGATGATAAAATGTTAAAGCGTGCAGGATTAGATTATTGGCAGCACGTGAAAATTACGTATTATGATTCAATTGAAGAGTTTTATGAGAAAAATAAAGATGGTGAGTTCTTCTACTTAACAAAGTATGGCGAGAAAGCTCATACAGCGTTTGATTATAGTAAGCGTGAGAAGGATTACTACTTTGTATTTGGAAGAGAAACAAACGGCTTACCAGCTAATGTAATCGAAGAAAACTTCGATCACTGTTTACGTATTCCAATGACTGATAAAGTGCGTTCATTAAATTTATCTAATACAGCAGCTATTTTAATTTATGAAGCATTCCGTCAACAAAATTATCCAGGATTAGATTTAGAAATTGTTTATTAAAAGTCGCCATATGGCGACTTTTTTTCTAAAAATAAAAATAAATATGTAATCATACATTTAAAAAAGGGTACATATTCATATAGAATGGGGATATATGAATAAAAATTGATCAGACGGGTTGAGATAAATATGAAGGAACGATATAGTAATCAAAATACCTTTTTAAGTATGATAGATATGGAGTTAATAAGAAGAGGGTTATTACATGCTATTCAAGATTTAGTATTTATTGTGAAAGTTATGGATGATGAAACCTTTAAATATATTTATGTAAATAAGATAGGGATGGATTATGCAAAGCTAAACGAAGAGTGTTATGGAAAAACGTTCGGTGAAGTATTGCCAGAAGATACGGCGGAAATATTACAAGTGCAATATGCAAAAGTAGCGAGCGAAGCGAAAGCACATACCTTTTGTGATGTAGTTAGTTTACCAAATGGTAATGTACATTATGAGTCTTCACTTAATCCTGTATTTGATGAAGAAGGAATATGTCAGTTTATTATTTGTATTACGAGAGATATTACAGCTCAGGTTGAAGAAAAGGCAGAGATAGAGGAAAAACAAATGTTGTTTAAGTCATTACTAGAATATAATAATGACTCCATTATATCTATAGATTCTATAGGTAGAATTACATATGCGAATCCAGCAACGTATGAAATATTTGGATATCGATATGAAGAATTAAATAATAAATTTATTTTTGAATTTATTAATAAAGAATATGAAAAAGATTTTCAAATTATATTTAAAGGCGCCATGCAAGGAAGAGCGAAACAAATTGTTTCAAAGAAATATGTTCATAAAGAAGGGTACGAGCTCTATATTTCTTTGAGAACTATTCCAATTATTGTGAACGGTGAAATTGTTGGGGTTTATATTGTTACGAGGGATGTTACAAGGCAAGTATTAAACGAGATGAGAACGGAATACTTAGCTTATTATGACCAGTTAACTGGATTAATGAATAGAATTTCATGTACAAATAAGTTAAATGATTTATTAAATGAGAAGATAGATTTTGCGTTTATCTTTATAGATTTAGATGAATTCCATCTTATTAATGATACTTTTGGTCATAAAGAAGGAGATAAAGTATTACAAAAAGTGACAGAATGTTTAAGCAGTATCCAAATAAGCGGTATGCACTTATTTAGAGAACACGATGATCAGTTTGTTATGTTAATAGAAAATATAACAAAAGAAAGTGTAGAGGTAGTTGCAAAAAGCATATTGAAAAACATTAGTGAACATTTTGTATTCGAGGAAGAGGACGTGTATTTAAGTGCGTCAATCGGGATTGTAATGGCCCCAACAGATGGAGAAGATGAAAAAATATTATTCCAAAGAGTTGATGCTGCTTTGGAAAAAGCGAAAGAAAAAGGAAAAGGGCATTATCATTTTTATTGCAGTGGACTAGATTGTGAACGTGAAAAAAGATTTATAATAGAAAACCAATTACATCGTGCTATAGAAAAAAATGAGTTTTTCTTATATTATCAGCCGCAAATTAATATTGAAAAGAAAAAAATAGCTAGCATGGAAGCTTTAATAAGGTGGAAAAATAAAGAATTAGGATTTGTCCCTCCTAATCAATTTATTCCGCTGGCAGAAAGAACAGGTTTTATCATTAAGCTTGATGAATGGGTAGTAAATGAAGTGTGTAAGCAAATACGTGAATGGTTAAATAAAGGATACGAAGTTGTCCCGATTGCAGTTAATATTTCAGCCAGACACTTTCGCTCTATTACATTAATAGAGATGATTACACGAGCTTTACATAAGTATAATGTACCAGCTCATCTATTAGCGATAGAGGTTACAGAAGGAGCCCTTATACATAAGGACATATCAAAAAGAGTATTGCTGCAATTGAAAGAACAAAATTTAAAGATTCATTTAGATGATTTTGGAACGGGATATTCATCTTTAAGTTATTTAAAAACGTATCCAATTGATACTTTGAAAATCGATCGTTCTTTTATGGAAGGTATACATGTAGATGAACGCGATACGAATATTACAGCTGCAATTATTCATTTAGCTCATACTTTGGAATTGAATGTAATTGCAGAAGGCGTAGAAAAAGCGGAACAAATACAATTTTTGAAGGAAAAGAATGTGAAGTTTGTACAAGGTTATTATTATAGCCGACCTTTATCAAAAGATGATGTGGAAAATGTGTATTATAAATGATTAATAAAAAATGATGTGCTAAGGAGCACATCATTTTTTATTTGTACCGGGTTTATCATTGTAACCAGATGTAAAAATAGCTGTAAGAAATGTGAGTGATACACCTAAAATTAATAATAATTTCATACTAATATCCCTCCTATTTTTTCAGTTTATGAATCTGAAATATGGATCGAAATGTATGTAATGTTCTTGGAAGAAAAGAATTTATTTAAAATGAATAGCGGTGTAAAAACTTTAATACCTATATTATACAGAATTTTCTTTGAATTTTGGAGAGAATTTTATAGCACAACTGTATATTTCATTTTGATTTAAAGAATGTTTGAGGACATCCTAGCATACCTTTTATAATAATCCGATTGAACAAGGAGATGGGGGAGGAGCTATAATGGATATTCTAAAAAAAATTGAACAGCATCGAGAAGCAGAAGAACGCTTACAATGGGAAGGTACGTTTGCGGAGTATTTAGAGCTTGTGAAGGAAAGACCATGGGTGGCTCAAACAGCACACTCTCGCATTTACAATATGATAAAAGATGCTGGAATTGAAGAAGTAGATGGTAGAAGAAAGTATAACTTTTTTAGTAATCAGCTATTTGGATTAGAGGATGCTTTAGAACGTCTTGTAGAGGAATATTTTCATCCATCTGCAAAACGATTAGATGTTAGAAAACGTATTTTATTATTGATGGGTCCTGTTAGTGGAGGGAAATCAACATTAGTTACGATGTTGAAACGAGGATTAGAAACATATTCACGAACAGATCGAGGAGCAATTTTTGCAATTAAAGGATGCCCAATGCACGAAGATCCACTTCATTTAATTCCGCACCATTTACGGGATGATTTCTTTGATGAGTATGGAGTTAGAATTGAAGGGAATTTATCGCCACTCAACGTTATGCGTCTAGAACAAGAATATGGTTCAAGAATTGAGGATGTAGTTGTAGAGCGTATTTTCTTCTCGGAAGATCGCCGTACAGGGATTGGTACATTTAGCCCGTCGGATCCTAAATCACAAGATATCGCCGATTTAACAGGTAGTCTGGATTTTTCAACTATCGCAGAATATGGTTCAGAATCAGATCCACGAGCGTATCGCTTCGATGGGGAATTAAATAAAGCAAACCGTGGGATGATGGAATTCCAAGAGATGTTAAAATGTGATGAGAAGTTTTTATGGCATTTATTATCGCTTACGCAAGAAGGGAATTTCAAAGCGGGAAGATTTGCGCTTATTTCAGCAGATGAATTAATTGTAGCGCATACGAATGAAACGGAGTATCGTTCTTTCATAGCAAACAAGAAAAATGAAGCATTACACTCAAGAATTATTGTAATGCCTGTCCCATACAATTTACGAGTGAGTGAAGAAGAACATATTTATGAAAAAATGATTCGTGAAAGTGATGTATCCAATGTTCACATTGCACCACACACACTTCGCGTTGCAGCAATGTTTACGATTTTAACTCGTTTAAAAGATCCGAAGCGTCCGGATATTGATTTAATTAAAAAGATGCGTTTATATGATGGAGAAACGGTAGAAGGTTATAATGCAATTGATGTAGAGGAGCTACAACGTGAATATCAAGATGAAGGCATGAGCGGTATTGATCCTCGTTATGTAATTAACCGAATTTCTTCGACAATTATTAGAAAAGAAGTACCATCTATTAATGCATTAGATGTACTTCGTTCTTTAAAAGATGGATTAGATCAGCATCCATCCATTAGTAATGAAGATCGAGAGCGTTATATGAATTTCATCTCATTAGCAAGAAAAGAATATGATGAAATTGCGAAGAAAGAAGTACAAAAAGCATTCGTGTATTCATATGAAGAATCAGCGAAGACACTTATGGATAATTACTTAGATAACGTTGAAGCATATTGCAATAAATCGAAATTACGTGACCCATTAACAGGTGAAGAAATGAGTCCAGATGAAAAGCTAATGCGCTCAATTGAAGAACAAATTGGAATTTCAGAAAATGCTAAGAAAGCATTCCGTGAAGAAATTTTAATTCGCATTTCTGCTTATGCGCGTAAAGGAAAACGCTTTGATTATAATTCACATGAGCGTCTTCGCGAAGCGATTCAGAAAAAACTATTTGCTGATTTAAAAGATATAGTGAAAATTACAACATCAACGAAAACTCCAGACGAAAATCAGCTTAAGAAAATTAATGATGTTGTTGCACGCTTAATTGATGAGCACGGCTACAATTCTTCATCTGCGAATGAATTATTACGCTATGTAGGTAGTCTGCTAAACCGATAGTTTGATAACAAAACGCTGTCTCTTGTATTTTGCGGGACAGCGTTTTATTATCCATTCATATGTGTAAAGTGTCATACCTTGTCCAAATATAATAAATTAAGATGCAATTTCATGAATTTATTGTCAATTATTTTTACAATATGCATATGATAGAGTAACCAACCATTCATACGAAAAAAGCCAACACAATACAATATGTTGCAAAGTGTAAATGTGTGCAACTATGCATTGTGTTTCTTTCTTATCGAAGGCTGAATGATTCTTTTCTAGTATGTGAGTGGCAAAATTTTGTTTAGGGTGCTCGGAGTATTATATGAAAAACGTTATATATGTTTATGGGATGATTTTCGATGGGCAGTTACTTTTCATTCTAGCTTGCACAGTATAAAACAAAATTTCTAGCTTGCTGTTCATATAGGAAGACAATTACAGTAAGGAGGGAAAGAAATGGGTGAAGAAAATCAACCAAATTATACGATTTCACAGGAAAACTGGTCCCTCCATCGCAAAGGATATGACGACCAACAACGCCATCAAGAGAAAGTGCAAGAGGCAATTAAGAATAATTTACCCGATCTTGTAACAGAAGAAAGTATTGTTATGTCTAATGGTAAGGATGTTGTGAAAATACCGATTCGTTCTTTAGATGAATATAAGATTAGGTACAATTATGATAAAAACAAACATGTTGGGCAAGGAAATGGTGACAGCAAAGTTGGTGATGTCGTTGCGAGAGATGGATCAGGTGGTCAAAAGCAAAAAGGACCAGGAAAAGGGCAAGGAGCAGGGGATGCGGCTGGAGAAGATTATTATGAAGCTGAAGTCTCTATTTTAGAATTAGAGCAAGCGTTTTTCAAAGAATTAGAATTACCTAATTTAAAGAGAAAAGAAATGGATGAAAACCGGATTGAACATGTTGAATTTAATGATATTAGAAAAACAGGATTATGGGGCAACATCGATAAGAAAAGAACGATGATATCCGCATATAAACGAAATGCGATGCGTGGTAAAGCATCTTTCCATCCAATTCATCAAGAAGATTTAAAGTTCCGCACTTGGAATGAAGTATTAAAGCCAGATTCAAAAGCTGTTGTATTAGCGATGATGGATACGAGTGGATCGATGGGAATATGGGAGAAATATATGGCACGGAGCTTCTTTTTCTGGATGACGAGATTTCTACGCACAAAGTATGAATCAGTAGATATTGAATTTATTGCCCATCATACGGAGGCAAAAGTAGTTCCAGAGGAAGAGTTTTTCTCAAAAGGAGAAAGTGGCGGAACAATTTGTTCTTCTGTATACAAAAAAGCACTCGAGCTAATTGATAATAAATACTCACCAGACCGCTATAATATTTATCCATTCCATTTTTCAGATGGTGATAATTTAACATCAGATAATGCTAGATGTGTAAAGCTTGTTGAAGAGTTGATGAAGAAGTGTAATATGTTTGGGTATGGGGAAGTGAATCAGTACAATCGCCATAGTACACTTATGTCAGCTTATAAAAATATTAAAGATGAGAATTTCAGATATTATATTTTAAAGCAAAAAGCAGATGTATTCCACGCAATGAAGAGCTTCTTTAGAGAAGAATCAGGAGAGAAAATGGCATAACCCCTTTAAAAAGGGGTTATTTTTTTGTAAACTTTTTATTTTTCTAGTTGACATTGAAAATGAAAATCATTATCATTTACTCGAGATATGATTACATTTAGATTTATATATTTTGGAGGAGATGTAAAGTTGAAAAAAAATAAAAGAAAACATATAAATGCAATGTTAGTGGCTGCGACATTATCGTTGCCGTTTGCGGTTTATGCGACACCGGTCTTAGCAGCTACTGCTGCTACTGCTGCTAAAGAGAATATGGCTGCACAAAGTTCAAAAAAGCATGTTTTTGATGCGGTAATTAAGGCTTATAAAGATAATTCAAATGAAGAGTCGTATGCAACTGTATATATAAAAGATCCAAAGCTGACGATTGAAAATGGGAAAAGAATAATTACAGCAACATTAAAAGATAGCGATTTCTTCGATTACCTGAAAGTTGAAGATAGTAAAGAACCAGGAATGTTCCATGATGTAAAGGTATTGTCGGAAGATAAAAGAAAACACGGAACGAAAGTTATACAATTTGAAGCAGGTGAGTTAGGAAAAAGATATAATATGCAAATGCACATTTTAATTCCTACTTTAGGGTATGATAAGGAATTCAAAATTCAGTTTGAAGTGAATATGCGTACATTTATAGAGAGCGATATAGAAGAGGACGAAGAAGAACAAATCGAAGATATACAAAATATAATACGTGATAAACAATTACAACAGGCAATTAATAAAAACGCATTAAATAGGAAAGATATAAATGAACCTATATTTGAAGAAGATTTAAAAGGAATTAAAGAATTAAATATATATGCAGGTCAAGGAATTGAGAGTCTAAAAGGATTAGAGTATATGGAAAATCTAGAAAGACTAACAATACAAGGGTCTGATGTGCGCAATATAGCTTCTATTTCACAACTAAAACGTTTAAAAGTAGTTGATCTATCTTTTAATAAAATAGAAAATGTTGAGCCGCTTGCAAACTTAGAAAGACTGGATATACTAGAGTTGCAAAATAATAGAATTGCTGACGTTACGCCACTAAGTCAACTTAAAAAAGTTAGAACAATTAACTTATCAGGTAATAAAATTAGTGATATAAAGCCTTTATATAATGTTTCTTCTTTAAGAAAGCTATATGTAAGTAATAATAAGATTACTGATCTTACAGGTATTGAGCAAATGAATAAGTTAGGGACATTAGGAATAGGAAATAATGGGCTTGTAAATATTGGACCGATTAGTCAGATGAGTGGCATCGTTGAACTTAATCTTGAAAAAAATGATATTAAAGATATTACATCATTATCTAAACTAACTGGTTTACAATCACTTAACCTAGAAGAAAACTATGTTTCAGATGTATCATCACTTAGTAATTTGAATCATTTATATGAATTAAAACTTGCAACAAATGAGATTCGTGATATAAGACCTATTCAAGAATTAGGAAAACGAATTAAGATTGATGTTCAAAGACAAAAAGTCTTTTTAGATGAAGCATATATGAATGAAGAAGTGAAAATTCCTGTATATGATGTAAATGGGACGGTACTTCAAAATATTGAGTGGAAGAGTGAAGGCGGAAGTATTACGAACGGAGCAATAAAGTGGGATAGCCTTGGAGAAAAAACGTATGAATTTAAGATGGATGCAGGTAAAACTGAAAGTAAGATAAGGTTCCAAGGAAGGGTAATACAAAATATCGTTGAAAAACGAGAAGAAAGTTCTAACGTAATCCAAGATATGAAACTAAGACAATACATGAATAAATATAATTTCGAACGCAAAAATGTAAATACCCCTATAACGAAGGAAGATTTATTAACAGTTAAGACTTTGAAAATTACAGATGGGGAAAAAGAGGGAATAACAAACTTTTCTGGATTAGAACTCATGACAAATATGGAAGAATTGACATTACAAAATGTTAATATGAAAAATGTGGAATTTATCTCGAGTTTGAGAAATTTAAAATCAGTGGATTTATCCAATAATCAAATTGAAGATATTAAACCACTTCATTCATTAGAGAATCTTGAAAAATTAAATGTTAGCAATAACAGTATAAAAAATGTTTCAGAACTATTTAAGATTCAAAAATTAAAAAATCTGGATTTATCAAATAATAAAATTGATAGTGCTGCTCTTGATGGAATTCATGAATTGAAAAATCTAGATACATTGTTAGTAAATAATAATGAAATCAATAATTTAGATGAGATTAGCAAAGTTAGTAAATTGAATAAGCTTGAAATGATCGGCAATAAAGTGCGAGACATTTCTCCATTAGCTAGCTTGAAAAACTTACAGTGGTTAAATTTATCTGATAATAAGATTCAAGATATCTCTACTTTATCTTCTATGCTTGATTTACTTAGCTTGAAATTAGCTGGAAATGAGATTCGTGATGTACGACCGGTCATTCAATTGGCTCAATGGATAACAGTTGATATTAAAAATCAAAAAATTGTTTTAGAAGATGGACAAATGAATCAAGAAATTCAAATTCCTATCTACGATTTAGAGGGGGAAATCTTTGAAGATATTGAACTGAAGAGTACAGATGGTATCGTTACTGATAGAGGAACAGTCGTATGGAAAACTCCAGGAGCAAAAGTTTATTCATTCTCCTTAAATGGAAATTATCACGGTCTGTCCCTAGTATTTAGTGGTACAGTTACTCAAAATATAGTAGCGAAAGAAGAACCGAAAGAACCGTCAAAAGAAGTTGAAGAATCAAAAGAAGAGTCAAAAGAACCAACAAAAGAAGTTGAAGAATCAAAAGAAGAAGTAAAAGAACCAGCCAAAGAAGTTGAAGGATCAAAAGAAGAAGTAAAAGAACCAACAAAAGAAGTTGAAGAATCAAAAGAAGAGCCAAAAGAACCAACAAAAGAAGTTGAAGAATCAAAAGAAGAGCCAAAAGAACCAGCCAAAGAAGTTGAAGAATCAAAAGAAGAGCCAAAAGAACCAGCCAAAGAAGTTGAAGGATCAAAAGAAGAAGTAAAAGAACCAACAAAAGAAGTTGAAGGCCCGAAAGAAGAGCCAAAAGAACCAATAAAAGAAGTTGAAGGCCTGAAAGAAGAAGTAAAAGAATCAACAAAAGAAGTTGAAGGATCGAAAGAAGAAGTGGAAGAGCAAACAACAGGAGTTGAAGGATCAAAAGAAGTAAAAGAACCAGTAAAAGAAATTGAAGGTAAAGACGCAGTAAATCAATCAGTAGCAGTTCAAGAACAAAGCGTGAACAATCAAGTTATGAAAGAAAAAGTAGTAGAGAATCAAAACGTGAAAGAAAATAAACCAGCTGTTAATAAGCAAGAAGAAAGCAAGAAATCATTAGGAGCAACAGGTGGACAAGAGAATACATCAACGTTGCTTTCAGGCGTAGCATTAGTTCTTTCAGCACTGAGTATGTTTGTATTTAGAAAGAGATTATTTAAGAAATAAAAACGTTGTATCTTATTATAACGTAAAGTGATTATATGAGTTTTTGAGAAGACATTATCATGGCGATTTCATTTTGAAATATGCTTATGATGATGTCTTTTTTAGAAGGAGATAAATGGAAAAGGTGTGAATATATTAAAGAAGGAGGAGAGGTTATGTATGTTAGTTCTATTTTAAAAATTGAAGAGGTGGCAGCATTTATTGCGAATATGAATAAAGATGCTACTCATCATGTTGGCTATTGTGGAGATGAGAAAGAGGAGTTGTTACAGACAATTATTCATGATTTTTCAGATATAGGCTGGGAACAATCTTTTGTTGCTACTTATGAGAATAATAATTTAATAGGTGTATTAGGATTTGATGTGGATGAGGTAAAAAAATGTGCCGAAATATGGGGACCGTTTATTCTTTCAGCGAATTGGGAAGAAGCGGCTTTACATATGTGGAAGGAACTTATTGAAAAGATGCCTTTTCATATTGAAAAGTTTTATGGTTTTTATAATGTGGAAAATAATAATTGTGCCCGCTTAATGAAGGATTTACATGCAAAAGAACAAGAGCGACATAGTATTTTCAGTTTAAGCCATAATATTGTGGAAGAACGTATTATATGTAATGTAGAAGAAGCTTTACCAAAAGTATTTGAGCAGTTTATCTCTTTACACAATACCGTTTTCCCTAATACATATTATCAAGGATATGAAATTATCGAACGTTTAAGCAATACGAATAAATTATTTGTAAGTATGAAGAATGATAAGTTAGAAGGTTACGTATATGTTGAAGTAAATCCAGAGTTTCAAGAGGCGAATATCGAATATATTGCAACTGCTAAAAATAGTAGAAGAAAAGGTGTCGGAGAGCGTTTATTACAAGCTGCTGTTCAGTATATTTTCTCGTTCCAAGGGATGAGAAAGATAGAATTATGTTTAAATACGAATAATGATCGTGCGATGGGGTTGTACAAGAAAGTCGGTTTTGAGGAAAAAGCATGTTTACAACACTATATAATAGAGTAAAAACCCATTCGTATGAAGATTATATTTCATACGAATGGGTTTTATTTCATTTATTTGGCCGCCCTCAGTAATAACGGATGTAGGGCTAATTTGAGGGCCGAATTCTTCTTTTAGAAGAGATGCTAATCGTTACATAACCTTTTTTATTTTTTTCGGAACTTCTTTCGTTTGCAAATTAACATCTTCTTTTCGCAGCTCTTTAAAGAGCGAAGTAATCATAAGAACGACTACGATAGAAAATGGTAGTGCTGCGATTATAGCTGCAATTTGTAATGCATTTAACCCTCCAGCTTGTAATAAAAGGGCTGCAATGATCGCGATAGTTAATCCCCATATAAGTTTTAAACTATTTTTCGGTGATAAGCTTCCATTACTCGTTTGCATTGAAACAACAAATGTTGCCGAGTCGGCAGAAGTAACGAAAAATGTGGCTACTAAAATTAACCCGATAATCGTTAAAAATGTAGAGAATGGTAGGTGTGAAATAACAGCAAATAATCCAATCTCTGTACCATTTTTTGCGATTTCATCAGCTATGCCAAGCGATTGGAACATTTCCATATGGATAGCGGTACCGCCAAATACCGCAAACCAAAATGTACAAATAAGAGTTGGGACTAATACAACTCCAAAAATAAATTCTTTTATTGTGCGTCCTTTAGAAATACGAGCGATGAATGTACCGACGAATGGAGACCAAGAGATCCACCATCCCCAATAGAAAATAGTCCAGTTTTCTATCCAAGAAGAAGATTTTTCATTAAATGCGCCTAAATTTAATCCCATACTAGGTAAAGCTCCAATATAAGAACCGAGTGTAGATGTGAAATATTTCATAATAAATACAGTTGGTCCTAAAAGTAAAAAGGAGACGAGTAATATACCTGCAAGAGAGAAATTTAAGTTACTCAAATATTTAATCCCACGATCTAAGCCTGTTTGTGCACTTGTTAAATATAAAACAGCGAAGATGGCGATAAGTACAAGTTGTGTAAGTAAAGTGTTATGAATAGAAGGGAATAAATAGCTTAATCCTCCGGCGATTTGTTGAGCACCAATCCCAACAGATGGCACAATACCGAATACTGTGGCTAAAACAGCTAAAATATCGACTGTTTTTCCGATAGGAGAATTTTTCGATCGATTAAATAATGGAGTAACTGTAGCCCCAATTGTGCTACCTTTTTGTTTGCGGAATGTGAAATATGCAATTGTTAAAGCAACCATTGCGTATAGTGCCCATGGAAAGAGACCCCAGTGGAAAAATGAATATTGCATAGCGAGCTTGGCGCTTTCCTCTGTACCTGCTTTTCCTGTTAGTGGATCTGTAAAATGTGAAATCGGTTCAGCGATTCCATAAAAGAGAAGTCCAATTCCCATACCGGCCCCAAACAACATGGATAGCCAAGATGGATAACTATACTTTGGTTTTTCTCCATCCTTACCAAGACGAATAGAACCGTACTTAGAAAATGCTAAATAAGTGGCTAAAATAATCATTGCGGTCATAAGTAGAGAGTAAAACCATCCAAATTTATTAAGGATAAATGAGTTTAAAGAAGATGTAATGCTTTGTAAATCATAGCCTTGTATCCAACTTGCCGGGGTAATTCCCCATATGATGAATAGCGTTGTTAGCAAGAAGGAGATATAAAATACACTGTTTTCTTTTTTTATCATAGAATCCCACCCTTGTTTAATAAAGTTAACAATTATATTAATCATAACAATTAAAGGTTTAATTGTCAAAAAATTCTCTTTTTGATACATGTGAAAGGACTGTTTAGTCACTATAGATTCATAACTATTGGAGGTTACATAAAGGGAAGGTTGTTCACGATATGTACAAAATGTAAGAAGAAATAATATGAAATATTGCATTTTATATTGTTACATATAGATTTTATGTTAAATTCGTGAATGGAATATTTGAATAGGGGGCAAGGATATGAACAAGAAATCAACAATGAATAAAGTAATGCTTAGCATTAGTACAATGGCTCTATCACTGGGGGCAATTCAAACTCATGTATCAGCAGAAGAAAAGGTGCCATATAATGTATTGCATTCGAAACCGGTTGGAATTGAAAAGTCAGTAGATGAGATTGGGCACGTTTCTAAAGCAGAGGAGACATTATCGTTTCAAGAACGGTTAAAAGTAGGAGACTTTTCACAGCGACCAGCATCTATTATGAAAAGCACCGAAGTAAAGCAAATGAAAGAAAGTTATTCAATGGCTGATTTAAATAAAATGAGTGATCAAGAATTAGTTGAAACACTAGGAAGTATTAAGTGGAATCAAATTACAGACTTATTCCAGTTTAATGAAGATGCAAAGGCTTTTTATAAAGACAAAGGAAAAATGCAAGTGGTTATAGATGAATTGGCTCATCGAGGTAGTACATTTACGAAAGATGATTCAAAAGGAATTCAAACGTTTACGGAAGTGTTACGTTCAGCTTTTTATCTTGCATTTTACAATAATGAATTAAGCGATTTGAATGAGAGAAGCTTCCAGGATAAATGTTTGCCTGCTTTAAAAGCAATCGCAACAAATCCAAACTTTAAGCTCGGTACATATGAGCAAGATTCAGTCGTATCTGCATACGGTAAATTAATCAGCAATGCTTCAAGTGATGTAGAAACAGTTCAATACGCAGCTAATATTTTAAAACAATACAATGATAATCTTCGTACGTATGTAGACGATCGTATGAAAGGACAAGCTGTATACGATCTTATGCAAGGTATTGATTATGATATGCAATCGTACTTAATTGAGGCTCGTAAAGAAGCGAATGAAACGATGTGGTATGGAAAAGTAGATGGGTTTATTAATGAAATAAATCGTATCGCTCTTTTAAATGAAGTAACACCAGAAAATAAATGGCTCGTTAATAATGGAATTTATTTCGCTAGCCGTTTAGGGAAGTTTCATAGTAATCCAAGTAAAGGGTTAGAAGTTGTTACACAAGCAATGCATATGTACCCACGTTTAAGTGAGCCATATTTTGTTGCAGTAGAACAAATTACAACAAATTATAATGGGAAAGATTATAGCGGCAATGCAGTAGATTTAGAGAAAATACGTAAAGAAGGAAAAGAGCAGTACTTACCAAAAACATACACATTCGATGATGGATCTATCGTGTTTAAAACAGGGGATAAAGTATCAGAAGAAAAAATTAAGAGACTATACTGGGCTGCGAAGGAAGTAAAAGCGCAGTATCATCGTGTAATTGGAAATGACAAAGCGTTAGAGCCAGGCAATGCAGATGATATATTAACGATAGTGATTTATAACAGTCCAGAGGAGTATCAGTTAAATAGACAACTGTATGGATATGAAACAAACAACGGTGGAATTTATATTGAAGAAACAGGAACATTCTTTACATATGAGCGTACGCCAGAACAAAGCATTTATAGTTTAGAAGAATTATTCCGTCATGAGTTTACTCATTATCTTCAAGGCAGATTTGAAGTGCCAGGTTTATTTGGAAGAGGAGATATGTATCAAAATGAGAGATTAACTTGGTTCCAAGAAGGGAATGCTGAATTTTTTGCAGGTTCTACTCGTACAAATAATGTGGTACCGAGAAAGAGCATCATTAGTGGATTATCATCTGATCCTGCAAGCCGTTATACAGCAGAGCGCACATTATTTGCTAAATATGGTTCTTGGGATTTCTATAATTACTCGTTCGCATTGCAATCTTATTTATATACACATCAATTTGAAACATTTGATAAAATTCAAGATTTAATTCGTGCAAATGACGTGAAAAATTATGATGTTTATCGTAAGAATTTAAGTAAAGATTCTAAGCTAAATAAAGAGTATCAAGAGTATATGCAGCAGCTAATCGATAATCAAGATAAATATAATGTACCGGAAGTAGCAGATGATTATTTAGCTGAACATGCACCAAAATCGTTAACAGCAGTAGAGAAAGAAATTAGTGATACGTTGCCAATGAAAGAGGCAAAAATGACAAAACATAGCTCCCAATTCTTTAATACATTTACATTAGAAGGCACATTTACAGGTAGTGAAACAAAAGGTGAATCAGAAGACTGGAACGAAATGAGTAAACGAGTAAATGAAGCACTAGAACAACTGGCGAAAAAAGAATGGAGTGGCTACAAAACGGTTACAGCATACTTCGTCAATTACCGTGTGAATAGCTCAAATCAATTTGAATATGATGTAGTCTTCCACGGTATCGCAAAAGATAACGGAGAAAATAAATCTCCAACGGTTCATATAAATGGTCCTTATAATGGACTTGTAAAAGAAGGCATTCCATTTAAAAGTGATGGCTCAAAAGATGAAGATGGAACAATCGTTTCTTATTTATGGGACTTTGGAGATGGAAGCACAAGTGCAGAGGCTAATCCAGTGCATGCATATGAAAGAGAAGGAATTTACAAAGTTGCGTTACTAGTAAAAGATGATAAAGGGGAAGAGAGCAGAAGCGAAACAACTGTTACGATTAAAGACGGAAGTTTAACAGAATCAGAACCAAATAATCGTCCGGAAGAAGCGAATTATATTGGGCTAAACACTACTATAAAAGGTAGCCTTATCGGCGGAGATCACACCGATGTTTATACATTTAATGTAGCATCAGCGAAAGATATTGATATTTCCGTTTTAAATGAGTATGGAATCGGGATGACATGGGTGCTTCACCATGAATCAGATATGCAAAATTATGCTGCTTACGGTCAAGCGAATGGAAATCATATAGAGGCAAAAATGAATGCAAAACCAGGTAAGTATTATTTGTATGTATATAAATATGATAATGGCGATGGAACGTACGAATTATCAGTAAAATAAGTGCTTTTCCAATGTATGTTTAACTTTACTTTTTGTGGAAAATAGTATATTATATAGATATATAATATATCGGTTATTTACTAGGAGGAGCCTGTCACAATAGGCTTCTCCTGTTCTTTTTTAGGGGGCCTGTCTTACAGGCTTTTCTTTAAAAGGTAAATAACTGAAAATTAAGAACAATAATCTTTGGAAGAGGTGGGGCATACACATAACAAAAAAGGGATTGTTTAAGAGAGGGGGATAAGAAATGGTTTTGTTTGGTTATCCACTTGAGACAATTTATTTATATGGATTTATTATTGCTACTATACTCACTGTGATTTATATCTTTTTTGGAGATATATTTGAATCCATATTTAGTTTTGGAGGCGGATCGGTATCCGTTGTTACTTTATTACTTAGTTTCTTCGCCATGTTATGTGGACTTAGTTATATAGGAGAATATTTATTTTCCTTTAATAGCATTCTTATTTTCGGGGCTGCATGTGCTATATCTTTTATTGGTGTATTCATAATGAAAATACTAATTTTAAAGCCGATTGCAGAAGCAGAACAAAATACTGTGCAACGTATGGATGAATTCATTGGTTGCAAGGGAGAGGTCATTACGACAATTCCTACAGAAGGATTTGGAGAAGTATTAATCTCCTCTCAATTTGGAAGTAATGCAATTCCAGCTAAAACAATTGGGAGAAAAGATATTTCACAAGGAACTGAAGTTATTATCGAGGGAGTCCAAGATGGTGTTTTGCTTGTACAAAACATCGCTTATTCTTTAAAAAAACCAAAATTATAAGGGGGAATTCACATGACAATTCCATTAATTATTGGTGGAGTTTTACTCGCAATTTTAATTCTACTCATTTTAGTATTCATTACGAAGTATCGAACAGTTGGCCCAGATGAAGCGTTAATTGTTACAGGGAACTGGCTTGGTGGCGGGAAAAATGTAGTTACCACTGATGATGGAAAGAAGATTAAGATTATTCGCGGTGGCGGTACTTTCGTAGTTCCAATTATGCAAAGAGCCGAGCCTTTAAGTCTATTAAACTACAAATTAGAAGTTGGTACACGTGATACGTATACGAAGCAAGGTGTTCCGATTACAGTAAACGGTGTTTCTATTATTAAAGTAGGTTCTACCATTGAAGAAGTATCTACAGCAGCTGAACAATATTTAGGAAAAGAAACAGAAGAGTTAAAGATAGAAGCAAAAGAAGTTTTAGAAGGTCATTTACGTGCGATTTTATCTTCTATGACAGTAGAAGATGCGTATAGTAATAGAGAGCAATTTGCTCAAAAGGTGCATGAAGTAGCTTCTACAGATTTAAAGAAGATGGGTCTTCGCATCGTTTCCTTTACAATTAAAGAAATTATGGATAAGAACGGTTACTTAGATGCACTTGGTCAGCCGCAAATTGCGACAGTTAAGCGTGATGCAACTATTGCGAATGCAGAGCGTGAAAAAGAAGCTCGTATTGAGAAAGCTCGTGCTGAGAAAGAAGCGAAAGAAGCTGAATATCAACGTGATGCCCAAATCGCTGAAGCTGAAAAACATAAAGAGTTAAAAGTACAATCTTATAAGAGAGAGCAAGAACAAGCTCGAGCAGACGCGGATCTTTCTTACGAATTACAACAAGCGAAAGCACAACAAGGTGTTACAGAAGAGCAAATGCGCGTTAAAATCATTGAGCGTGAGAAACAAATTGAATTAGAAGAAAAAGAGATTGCGCGTCGTGAGAAGCAATACGATGCAGAAGTAAAGAAAAAAGCAGATGCAGATCGCTATGCTGTTGAGCAATCAGCGGAAGCAGAAAAAGTAAAACAAATTAAAAAGGCAGATGCGGATCAATATAAGATTGAAGCAGAAGCGAGAGCTCGTGCAGAAGAAGTACGTGTAGAAGGTTTAGCGAAGGCGGAAATCGAAAAAGCGCAAGGTCAAGCAAAAGCAGAAGTACAAAAAGCACAAGGTACAGCGGAAGCAGATGTTATTAGATTAAAAGGTTTAGCAGAAGCAGAAGCGAAACAAAAAATTGCAGAGGCATTTGAATTATATGGCCAAGCGGCAATTATGGATATGGTTCTTAAAATGCTTCCAAGTTATGCGAAGGAACTTGCAAGTCCACTTAGCAATATTGATAAAATTACAGTTGTCGATACAGGTGGCGGTGGTAAAAATAGCGGCGCCGGAAAAGTTGCAGGTTATGCGACTGATTTAATGGCAACGATGCAAGAAACATTAAAAGCTTCTTCTGGCATTGACTTAAAAGAGTTATTAGAAGGATTTGCTGGAAAAGGAGCAGTACAACAATTGTCCAACGATAAACCAGTTGTATCTGTAGTAGAAGATGAGAAAAAAGAAGTAGCAAAAGATAAAGAATAGCAAAGTGGGAGGAACCTCTAGTAAGTGAGATACTAGAGGTTCTTCTGTGAATTATAATATTTCGAATAATATACATTTTTATATATTGTTTTAATTATATAAATTATATAGAATGAAAAAGGTATGTATGAACTCTTTAGTAGAAAAGAGTTCATACATTTTAATCGTATAATTTATATAAAGAAATTAAATGTAAGGAAATTACATTTAAAACGGTATGGAGGGGTAGAAATATGTTTCAAGGGAAATTAAGGAGAAGTAGTTTAAAAACAAAGTTACTGGTATCATTTGTTATCATTTTAATTCTTCCAAGTATTGTAATTGGTTGGACGTCTTATCAGCAAGCGAAGACAAATTTTAATGAAACGATTTCACAATCAGCGCAAGATAACGTAAAGATTTTAAACAATGTTATTAACAAAGAGATAGATGGTAAAAAGGTAGACGCAGTGTATTTTACAAAGTTATTTAACGGAGGAAGTTATGGAACTGATCAACTCCAAAATGTACAAAGTAAATTAGAAGAATATAATAAATTACATCCAGAAATAGAAGCGATTTATACTGGCTCTAGTACTGGACAATTTATTCAATCACCGTCTATTCAAATGCCAGACGGTTATAATCCGGCAGAAAGAGATTGGTATAAAGAAGCAGCGAAAAAAAGTGGAGAAGTAGTTATCACAGCCCCATATAAGTCAAGTACAACAGGGAATATTGTTATTACAATAGCAAAACAAAATGAAGATAAAAGTGGTGTTCTCGGTATTGATTTAATTATTAATGATATTGTAAATACTTCAAAAATGGTCAATATCGGCAAACAAGGATATGTAGCAATCTTCGACCAAACTAAAAATGTAATAGCGCACCCAACGCTGAAGCCAGGTAGCAAAATAGAAGAAAAGTTAGAGAAAGAATTATACAAACAAGAAACAGGTGATTTTAAATTCAAACTCGATGGTGATGATCGCAATGTTACCTTTATAACAAATAAGCAGACTGGATGGAAAATAGCAGGAATTATGCCTTCAAAAGAAATTATTGAAGCAGCTGAACCTATTTTCTATAAAACGATAACTGTTATTGGTATTTCATTAATAATTGGCGGGATTTTAATTTACTTCATAATTGCTTCTATTATTAATCCATTAAAACAACTTGTTATATCATCGAAAAAGATTAGTGAAGGTGATTTAACAGAATCCATTGCAGTTCATTCTAAAGATGAAATTGGACAGCTAGGAGAAAGTTTTAACGAGATGGCAACATCGTTGCAGAAGGTCATTTCCAATATAAACACTTCAGCAGGCCATGTAGCGGCATCTTCAGAAGAATTAACAGCGAGTATGAAACAGACAAGTGAAGCGACGGAACAAATTACACAGGCAATCGAGCAAGTGTCTAGTGGAGCTGAAATACAAACGAAAGAAGTCGAAGAAGGCGCAACATTATTAGAAGAAGTTACAGAAGGAATTCAGCGTGTTGCAGATAGTTCTTCATTAGTATCCACAGCATCTATGTATACGAAGAAAAAGGCCGAAGATGGTGGGAAGTTAGTTGATCAAACTGTGAATCAAATGCAATTAATCCATGAGTCTGTTTCACAATCAGATAAAGTGATTGTTTTATTAGATGATAAATCGAAACAAATTGGAGCAATCCTTGAGGTGATTCAACATATTGCAGAGCAGACAAATTTATTAGCATTAAATGCTGCAATTGAGGCTGCAAGAGCTGGAGAGCAAGGAAGAGGATTTGCAATTGTGGCAGATGAAGTGCGAAAGTTAGCAGAACAATCAGGACAGTCTTCTACGGAAATTGGAAAACTAGTAAAAGAGATACAATTTGACATAAAAGAAACAGTAAGCTCTATGAAGCAAGTTGGGACAGAAGTACAATCAGGACTTGTAGTTGCAAATGAAACGAAGCAAAGCTTTGCTGAAATATTGAAATCTACAGATGATACAGTTGTACAAATTGATAGTATGGTAGAAGTAGCGAAACAAATGACAGTAGATGCAAAACAAGTTAGTGCATCTATTAATGAAATTGCAGCTACTATTGAAGAAAATGCAGCAAGTGTTCAAAATATTGCTGGTTCTTCAGAAGAACAATTAGCTTCAGTAGATGAAATCAATGCAGCAGCAGTTCATTTATCGCAAATGGCAGAAGAATTACAAGAGATGATTGGTAAGTTTAAAGTGTAAGAACGAATGTTAAGAAACGAGGTAATAATTTTACTTCGTTTCTTTTTTTATGAAGAGAAAAAAAGAAATATAGAGTAACCGTGTTATGATTTAAGTATAATTGAAAAAGACTGTATATTCTTTAAATTCTACTTTTAATCATGTTAGGGGAATGGTTTTGAAATTGAAAAAATTAAAACTACAACCGAGAATTACTTTAACAATTAGTACACTCATCCTAGTTGTACTTCTGTTAACAAGCTATTTATTTTATTACATATTGTCTGAAACGGTAGAAGAGCAAATTGGGAAGCGGGCTTTGCATGTTGCGAAAACAGTTGCAGCTATACCTGAAATAACGGAAGCTTTTCAAAAAGAAGACCCAGCTTCTATCATTCAGCCAATTGCAGAGAAGATTCGAAATGATACAGATGCTGACTTTATTGTAGTTGGAAATAAAGAGGGGATTCGATATGCACATCCTAAGCGAGATAAAATAGGAGAAGCAATGGTTGGTGGAGATAATAAAGGAGTTCTGCTGGAAGGGAAATCTTATGTTTCGAAAGCAACTGGATCATTAGGACCTTCATTACGAGGGAAAGTTCCAATCCGAAATCAGGAGAATGAAATTATTGGCGTGGTGTCTGTTGGATTTTCGATGGATGATATTCATGGAGCGGTAGAAGTGTATGGAGGACGTGTATTTTGGATTACAATAATAGGTCTTTTAATCGGGACAATTGGTTCTATATATTTAGCGGGAAGTATAAAAAGAATGATGTTTGGGATGGAGCCAGAGGAAATTTCATCTTTATATGAAGAGCATAGTATAGTGATTCAATCTGTACGTGAAGGGATTATTGTTATTGATCAAAATGGCATGATTAGTTTAGTCAATCAAGCAGCTTATGATATTCTTTCGCTAGATAAACAACGAAATATTATTGGAGAATTTATTTTAAATGTAATTCCTAATTCAACGATACTAGATGTACTTCAAACTGGTGAAGAACAGTTTGATCGTCAATTAAATATAAAAGGGCAGGCTGTGATTGCGAACCGTCTACCTATTAAAGTGAAAAATAAAGTAACTGGCGTTGTATCGAGCTTACGTTTGAAATCCGAAATGGATCAGTTAACAGCAGAGTTATCTCAGACGAAGCAATATACAGAGGCGTTGCGAGCGCAAACACATGAATATAACAATTTGTTGTATACGCTTTCGGGTCTTATCCAGTTAGAATCATATGAAGATGCTTTAGAGCTTATTCATAAAGAAACAGCGGTATATCAAGATTTTGTTCAATTTATTATGAAGCGAATTCAAAATCCATGGTTAGGTGGAATTTTAATTGGATTCTATAGTAGAGCGCGAGAGTTAAAGATTGATTTTATGCTAGATCGAGAAAGTAGCTTAGATAAATTAAGCCCGCACATTGAGAGTAATTATGTCGTTTCTATTTTAGGAAATTTAATTACGAATGCATTTGAAGCAATTGAAAGAAATGAAGAGAATGATAAGAAGATAAGGATGTTTGTAACTGATATCGGAGAAGAAATAGTAATTGAAGTGGAAGATTCAGGACAAGGAATTCATGATGAAGTCATTACTAGCATATTCTATAAAGGCTTCTCGACGAAAGAAGGCGGGAAACGAGGCTATGGATTAGCAAAAGTGAAAGAGTTAGTGGAAGATTTAAATGGAAGTATCGCAATAGAAAAAGGGGATTTAGGTGGTGCATTATTTATTATTGCATTACCAAAAAAGAGAGGCGAATTGTAATGGGTGAGGAGATTGAAGTATTGATTGTAGAAGATGATATTCGAATTGCGGACATTCATCGGCGTTTTGCTGAAAAGGTTGAGGGATTTAAAGTAATTGGAACAGCAACGACTGGAGAACAAGCGAAAGAATGGCTCGATCTTGTGAAGCCACAACTCGTTTTATTAGACGTGTACTTACCTGATATGCAAGGAACGGAACTTGTCACGTATATTAGGCGTAATTTACATGATACAGATATTATTATGATTACAGCTGCATCAGAAACAGATGTAGTGAGGCACGCTTTACGAGGCGGAGTAACAGATTATATCGTAAAGCCACTTATGTTTGATCGTTTTAAAGCAAGTTTGGAAAATTATCAAAAAAAGCTTGTGCAGTTAAAGAAAAATAATCAATTATCTATAGAACAAATTGAACATCTATGGTCTCAAAGAGGCGTGAAGGGAAATGAAATAGAATATGCCCCGAAAGGAATAGACCCTTTAACTTTAGCAAAAATAAAAAAGCATATGTTAACAGTGAATGAAGAAGGAATTACAGCAGAAATGTTAAGTGCGATGGTAGGAGTAAGTAGGTCGACAGCGAGGCGTTATTTAGAGTATTTAATATCAGGAAAGAAAGTACATGCGGAACTTACATATGGGAGTGTTGGGAGACCAGAAAGAAGGTATTTTCTTGTTTCTTCATAATAAAAAAACAGTAGAGGATATGTGTCCGCTACTGTTTTTTTTTATCTTATATTGGAATAATACCAATTACAATTCCAGTAATCAACATCACCATTGTCGTTCCAACTGCCCAAAGTAACGTGAAGCGTTGATGTTCACCAAAATCAACTTTGGCCATTCCGACTAATAAATAAGTGGATGCGACAAGAGGACTTAATAAGTGAACAGGTTGCCCAAGTAATGAAGCGCGTCCCATTTCAGCTGCACTAATTCCATAAGCAGCAGCAGCTTTCGTTAAAATGGGTAATACTCCGAAGTAAAATGCATCATTGGACATGAAAAATGTGAACGGCATACTAAGAAGTGCTGTAATAATTGGTAGTTGTGGTCCAAGGGCATCCGGTATAAGAGTGACTACACTTTGAGCCATTGCATCTACCATTTTTGTTCCGGATAAAATACCAGTGAAAATTCCAGCGGCAAATACGAGAGAAACAACCGCTAATACGTTTCCTGCGTGAGAAGCAATACGTTCTTTCTGTTGTTCTAAGTTCGGATAGTTAAGCATAACAGCAATTGCGAAGGCAATTGTAAATAAAACAGGTAACGGCATAACTTCTAGTATGAGACAGACAAGTAAGGTAGCCGTTAATAAAAAGTTAATCCATAGCAGTTTAGGGCGTTTATGAACAGCAGTTTCAATTGTAGCAGCTTGCTCATCCATCGTTTGCATTTGTTTTAAATATTGTACATCCATAATACCTAAACGCTTTCTTTCTTTTTTGCCAAGGTAGTAAGCAACGAAAACGACCCAAATGGCACCAGCAATCATTCCTGGTATAAGTGGTGTAAAGAGCTCTGATGCGTCTAGTCCAAGAGCACTCATAACCCGAGCTGTCGGTCCACCCCACGGTGTAAGATTTGTCACGCCTGCTCCTAACATAACAACCCCAGCTAATATAAGCGGATTCATTCCAAGACGTTTATATAGTGGATACATTGCGGAAACAGTAATCATATATGTTGTTGTTCCATCCCCATCTAACGAAACGATAATTGTAAGAATCGCTGTACCAACAACAATTTTTAAAGGATCTCCTTTTACAAATTTCAAAATCCGACTAATGACAGGATCAAATAAACCACTATCAATCATAATTCCAAAATACAAAATAGCAAACATAAGCATAATACCAGTAGGTGCTAGCTTTTGGATGCCTTCTAACATCATGGGTCCCATATTTGCATAAAAACCACCAATTAATGCGAAAGTAATTGGAATTAATATTAACGCGACTAGTGCAGACATACGTTTCGTCATAATTAAAAACATAAAGACAAATACCATTGCAAATCCAAGTAGTGCTAACATGTAATCTCCCCCTCAAAAATGATTGCGCTTTCAAAATGTAATGAAAATTCAGAAAAAACTTTTTTTGTTTATCATAAAACCATCCATCCAAATGGTAAATAATTTGAAAAATAACATCATTAGAAGCATAATTTTTATTTTGGTCATTTTGTTCACGGGAGTTAATTTGAATTTTTAAAAAGTAAGCTGCTCTCCATAAGAATGGTAGAATAAGATGAAAATATTCAAGTGTGACATAGGGAGTAGAGTTTATATGAAAACGAGAATGGAAGAGATTTATAGTTCTTATGAAGGAACAGTAGAAGAAATTTTTGTTAATAAATCTTCTTACGTATATGAGTGGGAAAAATTAATGATGATCCGAAAAAATAACGGTGAACTTGAAAAAGTTGCGGTCGGTATCAGTGGAAATATAAGACTAGTAAATGTAGTTGCTGGGCAGCAAATTAATACAGAAACGTTATTAGTTACGTTAGAAGACGATTTATTAATTACAGGTTGTGAATGATGAGAGATGTGTAGAAATGACTACACATCTTTTTTGTTCCATATATTACAAAAGATACATCGTTTTTTCACAAATCTCACACAAGTTTTTGATATGCTCCTTGTAGAAAGTACGGTTAGGGAGGAAATGAAATGAGAACAAAGTATGCAATGCTTGCTATATGCTTATTCTTTGTCTTTACAATAGTAGGATGTGGTAAGAAACGAGCAGAGGCTGTGGCAATTGATGAGAAACATGATAAGTGTGATATTTGCCAAATTGGGGTAATGGATAATCAATTTGCAACAGAAGTCATTTTAGAAAATGGAAAAGCGTTAAAGTTTGATGATATCGGTTGTATGTATAAATGGATGGAGATTAATCCAGGTGAAGAGACGAAAGAAAAATTTGTTCGAGATTATGATTCGAAAGAGTGGGTTTCGTTAGAAGAAGCTACTTATGTATATGATAAAACAATTACAACACCAATGGCTTACAATGTCATTTCATTCAAAAACAAAAAAGATGCAAAGAATTTTGTATCTAACTACAAGGGGAAAGTACTTTCGTATAAAGAGCTAGCAGAGCATAAATGGGAAATGAATAAAGAAATGATGGGGAATCCGAACAAGGGAAATCATGGTGGTCATCATTAATACTAAAAAAGACAACTATATAGTTGTCTTTTTTAGTATTACTCAAGTGCAAATATAGAAAAGGTGTAAAATTTTTAGAAGAACGGTTACAATGGAATATAGTAACCTAAAGCAATCATGTATGTACTTTTTAGAAATGTATACAAATGCGGTAAAATCGTGCTAAACTAATTGCTTCGCTAATATAGGTTGAGAAATATAGGTATAAGTTTAGATAATCCGATTAAAGAAGGAATATAAAGGGCTTACGGATAAATGTAATCAAGAAGAGTTATTGTATGTGATGGAGGAATGGTTAAGAAAACATTATCTTTCATAGGAGCTGTAGTTGTGAGAAAACAAAAAATTTTATTATGTATGTTATTAGGACTTTTAATGACGGTAGTGGCTTGCGATAAGCAAGAGGAGCCAGAATCGAAACCGGTTCATGTGAAAAATGAAAAGAAAAAAGAAAAGCATAAAGAACAGGAAGAATCTAAAGAAGAAAAAAGTATAAATTTAATGGACAAACAGTTGCTACTTTCTGCGACTCTTGGAGACACAGAAACAGCTATGAAGCTGATTCAAGATGGAGCCAATATAAATGTAGAAGGTGACAACGGAGAAACGCCTATCCTTGCAGCAACGTATCAAAATCACGTAGAGACAGTTAAAGCGTTAATTGGTGCAGGTGCTAATATTGAAAGTAAAGATGAGAAACAAAGTAATCCATTTCTTTATGCAAGTAGAGAAGGATATACAGACATTGTAAAGCTACTAATTAATGCAGGGGTTAATACGAAAAAAATTACTAAATCAGGTGGAACAGCACTCATTTCTGCATCTGAACGTGGCCATGTAGAGGTCGTAAAAGAATTGTTAGAGCATACAGATATTGATGTGAATTATAGAAATGCTCGTGGTGGAACAGCTTTAGTAGAAGCAATCGTATTAGGAAATGGTAGTGAAAATCATAAGAAGGTAATTCAAATGCTTATTGACCACGGGGCAGATGTAAATATGGCCAATAAGGAAAATATTACGCCATTGCAATATGCTGAAAAAAGAGGTTTTAAAGATATTGCAAATATGTTGAGGGTAGCTGGAGCGAATGAAGTAATGCAGCCACAACCACAACCGGTGGAATAACAAAACAAAGAAATAAAAAGTACGAAATAATCTCATTTAGATAGACAGAATGAAGAAGTCATTTAGAATGATGGATTCAGTAATGTGTATTTGAATGGGATTTTTGTTTTGAAAAAATTGTTTGAGGAGAGGTATAGAAACATAGTAAAAGGAATAATAAAGTGCGTAAATGCAACATGGCAATAAGAAAAAGCCGTATCCGAAAAAGGATACGGCTTTTTTCAAAGAGATAAGGGATCAAAAAAATGAAGAAGTCTTATCTCTTTTATATGAGTAAAGGGTCTAGAGTGAATCTTGTCCTTTTCATTATTTGTTTAACTCCATTGCAACTTGTTTCCCATTTACGAAAACCTCTGCCACTGCTACTACAACTTCCATCACTTTTTTCATGTCTCATCTCTCCTTGTTTTTTGTTTCATTTCTTACTTTTAGTATAAGGAAATATAGCAATTGCAACTATCGAATTGGATGACAGGAGACTTACATTGTTGTAAGGAGAATTGTTTAGTTTGTAATAAATGTGATTTGAAATTACAATTCAGAACTTTCTGTTGTTTTGAACTATAATTAGAAAGAGAGTGTCTGAGAAAGAAGGGGATAATATGAAAAGATTTCTTGTTATTAGTGATATTCATGGAGAAATAGAAAAGTTCGAACAGTTATTGGAAGAAGCTCAATACGATGCAAGACAGGATCAATTGATTTTATTAGGGGATTATGTAGATCGTGGTCCAAATGCGTGTGCAGTAATTGAAAAGGTAAAAGGATTAAAAGAAGAGGGAGCCCTCGTTCTAAAGGGCAATCACGAAGATATGATGATTAAAGCGTTAACGACAGATGAGGAACGTTCATGGAACCATTGGGTAAAAAGGAATGGTGGAGATAAGACTTTATACAGCTATGGGTTTGTAGAAAAAGATATTGTGGTCAACGAAGAAGCCTTCCAAAAACCAATGTTACAATCTCATGTTTTAGAGGAACATGTAAAATTTATTCAAGAATTAGATCATTACGTTGAGACAGAAGAGTATATATTTGTACATGCTGGTGTTGAGCCACTGAAGCGAGTTTCGGAATGTGAACCATATACGTTAATGTGGATTCGCAATGAGTTTCATAATGGATACAGTGGCGAAAAGGTTGTTGTATTTGGCCATACGGAAACAAAAACACTTCATGGTAGTGAGAATTGCAGCGTGTATTTTGGTAGTAATCGTATTATAGGGATTGATGGCGGTGCTGTATATGGTGGCCAGCTAAATTGTTTAGAATTGCCGAGTAAAAAGGTATATGTAGTAAAAAATTGAAAGAGATAAGAGGAATCTTATCTCTTTCAATTTTTGATTAAGCTAAATTTAAGGAAGAGTTTTTATAATAAATCTTCCCAATTTTATATCGAAAAAAACGTTAAAATGTAATTATAAATAGAATTGAACAATATGGTGGAAGGTGAAAATATGCGCTTACTCGTAGTAGAAGATAATGCTTCTTTATTAGAGTCCATTGTCCAAATATTATGCGATGAATTTGAAGTAGATACAGCATTGAATGGAGAAGATGGATTATTTCTAGCGTTACAAAATATATATGATGCTATTTTGCTTGATGTGATGATGCCAGAAATGGACGGGTTTGAAGTAATTCAAAAAATACGTGATGAAAAGATTGAAACACCTGTCTTATTTTTGACAGCGAGAGATTCTTTAGAAGATCGCGTGAAAGGCTTGGACTTTGGTGGGGATGATTATATCGTTAAGCCATTTCAGGCTCCAGAGTTAAAAGCGAGAATTCGTGCTTTATTACGACGAAGCGGTAGTTTAACAACAAAGCAGACTATTCGCTATAAAGGGATTGAACTGTTCGGAAAAGATAAAGATGTTCAAGTAGATGGACAAAGTATGAAGCTAACATTAAAACAATATGAGCTACTAGAGTATCTTATTCAAAATAGCGGAAAGATTTTAATGCGTGAACAAATTTTTGATCGTGTCTGGGGATTTGATTCAGATACGACAGTAGCAATTGTAGAAGTATATGTACATCATTTACGTAAAAAATTAGAGCCATTCGGTTATCAGAAAGATATTCAAACCGTTCGAGGTATTGGATATATATTAAAAGAACAATGAAAAAGGGAAGTATGTTTCAGAAGACGCGCATTCGATTGACTATATTGAATTCATTAGTATTTATCATTTTGATAGGTGTATTAGGTAGTATTATTTATTCGTACACATATAAGCGTATTTATAGTGGAGTAAATGAATCAATAGAAAAAGCCGTTCAGCATAGAGAGAATGCAGATGATAAAAAACCACCTAAAAAAATGAGGGGATATCCGCCAATTGGGGATCCAAGGATAATGGAGTTAACTTGGAGTGGGAACGCAGTGGAGATAGGTGTTGAAAACGGTAAACGACGTTTGATTTTTGAATGGAATTTGGAAAAGTTTTCGCCAAAAAAATTAGGAACTTTGCAAGATATAGAAGTGCAAGGACTATATTTTAGGACGTTTGCATTTCAACAAAGTGGAAAAATAGTTCAAATCGTACGCGATATAACAGCTGAAAAAGACATGTTAAATACTTTATTTTTAATTCTTGTTATAGGTTGTAGCGTAGGAAGCCTATTTGCAATAGGCTTCGGCTTTTTCTTAGCCGGTAGGGCGCTCGTACCCATTCAAAATTCATGGGAAAAACAGCAGCAATTTGTGTCGGATGCATCGCATGAATTAAGGACACCACTTGCGGTTATTCAATCCAAAACAGATATATTATTTCAATCACCATCTGCGACAATAGAAGAAAAAGCGATGGATATTTCTACGATTTCAAAGGAGTGTAGACGATTGTCTAAGCTTGTAGCTAATTTATTATTGTTAGCACGTTCGGATTCTAATCAAATTGAGATGGATAAGAAAATATTTGAAATGGATACATTGTTAGAAGAAATAGTAGATCCATATAAGGAGATTGCTTCCTATCAAGAAAAAGAGATGATATTGAAAGTAGAGCATGATATATCATTTATGGGTGATAGAGAGAGAATTCATCAAATGATGGTCATATTGTTAGACAATGCGATGAAGTATACGAATGAAGGTGATCATATTCAAATCGATTGTATGCAAACGAACAGTTCGATTCGTATACGAGTGAAAGATGATGGGATAGGAGTGAAAGATGAGGATATCCCAAAACTATTTAATCGTTTTTATCAAGGAGATAAAGCGAGAAGTGTGTCAGAAGGAGCGGGATTAGGCCTTTCAATTGCGAATTGGATTGTAGAAAAGCATTATGGGAAAATATCAGTAGAGAGCAAATGGGGAGAGGGCACTTGTTTTGAAGTGATTCTTCCTAAAAACCAAAGAATATAAGTGAGAAGACGATCTTGTTTTTACAAGGTCGTCTTTTTTTAAGGGAAAGTTAAGAAACTATTTATAACATGTATGATATACAGAAAGTTCGCCGTATGAAGAAGCGATTATAAAAAGGTATTTGAGTAGATTATATCGATCATAACGTTATTTCGATTATGTATAGGGAATGATGGAAAAGAAAGTGTAAGAGGGAGGAATTAATTTTGAAAAAGAAAATGATGACGGTATTCACTATTGGAGTAATGAGTTTAAGTATATTAGGGGGTGCCTCTCCTTCTGAAACATCAAAAGGAAAGACAGATTACAAGCAGCGCAGCAAAGAACAATTAAATAATGGGAAGATACATGCGGTACATACCGAAGAAAAGGCGGAGAATCTAGGGATTGAAACGGAAGGGAAAGAACAAATCACGCTAGAAAAAGAAATCCATGAGACGGAAGTAGGAAGGGAAGCAGAACAGTTAGGAATTTCGATTGAAGGAAAAGACGTTGGAACTCTTTCAGAAGAAATCTATGAAACAAAAATAAAGCAAGAAGCGTTAAAGCTAGGCATATCTATAGAGAATACAACGATTGTAAATTTAATTAATCAAATTAATACGATTAAAATTAACGATGAAGCGGATAAATTGGGCATTTTGACAAATGGAAAAGAAATAGAGGACATTGAGGAAGAAATCTATGGAACGAAAGTAAGAGAGGAAGCAGGGAAGTTAGGTATTTCCCAAAAAGGAAAAGAGATAGAAACGTTAGCACAAGAAGTGTATGAACAAAAAGTACAGGAAGAAGCAAAAAAATATCATATTGATTTGTATGGTAAAGATATATATCAAGTATTAAAAGAAATTAATGAGCAAAAAGTATTACAAATGGCAGATGAGCTTAATATGGATAAAACGAATATGAACGTTCAAGAATTAGCCGAAAAAATAAAAAAAGATCAACCTGAAAAAGGAAAAGAACTAAATTTTGTACCGGTGATTCGCACGGATGCTGACGCGTTTTATTCTTATTTAACGAACTAAAAAGGGCGTGAGAGTGATACGGAGATGGAAGTGGTATATATGTATGGTATTACTAGCTATAGTAGCGTGGAATGTATATACAAATGGAATTACAAAGTATGTGGAGAAGTTAACATTCTTCCATATACGAAGCGGAAAAGAAGCGGGGTTTAGTAATAATGATGAAAAGGTCATCTTATCAAATGTACCTTTGATTCAGCAATTACCAGAGCTAGATAGAGGCTGCGAAGTGACGAGCTTAGCGATGATGTTACAATACGCAGGTATTACAGTGGATAAGATGAAATTAGCAAACGAAATAAAGAAAGTTGATTTTATGAACGATGGTGTACGTGGGAATCCGAATGAAGGATTTGTAGGAAATATTTATACCTTTTCTGAATCAGGATATGGTGTATATCATGGACCACTTTTTCAATTAGCGAAAAAGTATTTACCTAACAAAGCTGTGGACTTAACAGGGAAGAGTATAGAAGAGCTTTATAAGAGTGTAAAATTAGAGCAACCGGTAGTCATGATTACAAATGCAACATTCGCGCCGTTAGATGAAGATGAATTTACTACATGGGAAACAAATAGTGGAGATGTTTCTATTACGTATAATGAACATTGTGTAGTGCTTATTGGATATGATAAGGAATTTGTATATATTCGAGATCCTCTTAATGAAAGTTTAGATGTAAAAGTACCGAGAGAAAGTTTTGAAAAGGCATGGATGCAAATGGGGAGTCAGGCGATTAGTTATGTGAAAAGCAATTAGTAAGGAAAGGGATGTAAGGAATTGTAAGAGGAGTTTTTGTGGGGGCTTTTTGTTACGAAATAAGAGAACTTCAGCATATATAATAAGCTGAAGTTCTCTTATTTTTTATGCTTAAATCTTTAGAAGTAGTGAATATGTAAAAATGCATAATTGACAAAAAAATTACATGTTATCATTATATATTGTTTTATATATGTTATTTGTATAAAATTACACAAGTACTCACATTACATAAAGGAGGCTTATTATGCGAAAAATATTTAACTGGGTTAAATGTATGAGTATCAAGAAAAAATTAATCATTTCATTTTTTCTAATTTTAACTATACCAGGACTTATTATCGGTGGTGTTTCATATCAAACTGCCAAAACAAATTTTGAACAACAAATCACAGGTAAAGCAAAGGAAAACATTTCGATTTTAAATACTGTTATTTCTCAAAATATAGAAGAGAAATTTGTTGATGCAGCATACTTTGCAGACATCTTAACAGAGGATACATATCCAAACGGACAAGAAGAAATAGTAAGAACAAAGTTAGCGCAATATATAAAACTTCATCCAGAAGTAGAAGGTATTTATATTGGAACGCAGACAGGAAAGTTTATAAGAGAACCATTTATCAAAATGGATGATGGGTATAATCCAACAGATAGATCTTGGTATAAAGAAGCACATGAAAATAAAGGGAAAGTAATTGTTACTGCACCATATCAATCAGCATCTACAAAAAATATGGTAGTGACAATTGCAAAAGAAGTAAAAGATGGTAAAGGTGTTATAGGAATTAACTTAAATCTAGATAACATCTTGAAAATTTCCAAAATGATTAACATTGGTGAAAAAGGTTATGCAGTTATTTTAGATCAAAATAAGCAAATTGTTAGTCATCCATCTAGAAAACCAGGTGCAAAAGTTACTGACCCTTGGATTAAACCGATTTATGAAGAAAAACAAGGAAATGTCTCTTATACAGAACAAGATGATAAAAAGAATTTAATCTTTGCAACAAATGAGAAAACGGGCTGGAAAGTAGTTGGAGTTATGTTTGATGAAGAAATTACCCAAGCTGCGAATCCAGTATTTTATAAGACTTTTATTGTTATTGCTATCGCTATTGTATTTGGTAGTGTATTAATTTATTTCATTACAAAATCTATTACAAGACCATTAAGAAAAATAGCTGACTCGGCACATAAAATTAGTAAGGGAGATTTAACAGAGAAAATTACAATCCATTCCAAGGATGACATAGGGAAATTAGGGAATTCCTTTAATGAAATGTCTGCCTCTTTACAAGATGTGATTACTCAAATTAGTTTTTCAGCAGAACATGTCGCTGCATCGGCTGAAGAGTTAACAGCGAGCGTACAGCAAGCAAATGATGCGACAGATCAAATTACAATTGCAATGGAACAAGTATCAGGTGGGGCTGAATCACAAAGTCAAGGTGTTGAAGAAGGTGCGGCTACATTACAACAAGTAAATACAGCAATTCAAGATGTAACTGGAAGTGCAGAATCAATTTCTATCTCCTCATTGCATGCGAGAGAAAGAGCTGAAGAAGGGGAGGAATTGGTTGAACAAACAGCAAAACAAATGCAGTCTATTTCTAGGTCGGTATCCGAGTCAGATGCCATTATTAAACTTCTTGATGAGAAATCTAAGCAGGTAGGGGCTATTTCTGAAGCAATTCAAAATATCGCTACTCAAACGAACCTTTTAGCTTTAAATGCGGCTATTGAAGCAGCAAGAGCAGGTGAGCAGGGCCGAGGGTTCGCTATTGTAGCAGATGAAGTTAGAAAATTAGCGGAGCAGTCCGGAGAATCATCTGGAGAGATTGCAAATTTAATTGCAGAAATTAAGGCTGATATTGAACATACTGTTAAGGCGATGGATAATGTGAATGGGGAAGTCCAACAAGGCCTTGATGTTGTAACAAAAACGAAAGTAAGTTTTAAGGAAATTTTAAGTTCTACTACACATATTGTTTCTCAAGTGAATCAAATGGTAGAAACAACGAAGAGAATTGCTGGAGATGCAAATGAAGTGACAAATGCTATTGATGAAATTGCAGCGGCTGCAGAAGAGAATACAGCTAGTATACAAAGTGTTGCTGCTTCAACAGAAGAACAAATGAATTCAATGGAAGAAATTGGTTCAGCTTCACAAAATTTAGCTGAGATGGCCGAAGAACTACAAGCGATGACTAGTAAATTTAAAGTATAATAACAGCAGATAAGTAAGGTGAAAATAATATCACCTTACTTATTTTTCTATTCAGCAATTAGGGGAGTCATTAACGGGATGAAAAAAAGAAAAAGACTATGGAATTTATGGAAAACGATTACATTGTTAGTTTGTACAGTTGTAATTTTTTCTTTACTTGTGACAGATATATTAATTAGTCATAATGTAGAACGGACAACGGAGGATAGCCAAGCAGAGAAAGCAAAAACAATTGCACACATTGTGGCGAATGATTCGATTGTAATCGATGGTTTAATTGGGAAAGCGGATACTGCTGCAATCCAAACGTATACAAATAGAATATTAAAAAACACAGGTGTTCAATTTATTGTAGTTATGGACATGAATGGAATAAGAAAGTCACATCCAAATCCTCAAAAAATAGGTCATCATTTTATTGGGGGAGATGAAGGGCCTGCATTGAAAGGAAAGGAACATGTATCGCTGGCAGAAGGGACTTTAGGTATTTCAATGCGAGTGTTTGTACCTGTATTTTCTGAAACAGGTGAACAACTTGGAGCGGTGGCCGTTGGTATTTCAGCAGATAATGTAAAAGAGAGAGTTAAGGAAAGTAGACATATCATTTATATTGGTGTCGGAGTTGGAGTACTAGTCGGAATTATAGGAGCAATATTGCTAGCTAGACATATAAAGAAAAGTTTATTCGGTCTTGAACCTCACAGGATAGCGAAAATTCTTGAAGAAAGAAATACGATGTTACAATCTGTAAAGGAAGGTATTATTGCTGTAGATAAAGAGGCCAATGTAACTTTAATAAATAATGAGGCAAAACGATTGTTTAAGAAAAGTGGTCTTGAAGAAGATTTTATTGGTAAAGATGTTGAGTTGTATATGCCTAATTCACGTATAAAAGAAGTATTACAAACGGGAGAAGTACAATTAAACGAAGAACAAAATATTTATGGAATTACGATTGTGACGAATCGTGTTCCTTTATATGTAAAAGGAGAAATAGTTGGTGCGATTGCAACATTTCGTGATAAAACAGAGATTAGAAAATTAGCAGAAGAATTAACTGGTATTAGGTTATATGCGGAAGCATTACGGGCACAATCGCATGAATTTATGAATAAAATGCATGTCGTATTAGGGCTTACACACATGAAGCAGTATGAAGAGTTACAGAAATATATAAGCGGTATGGTATCAGAGCATCAATATGAAATTGGTGGGATTATGAAAAGAATAAAAAGTCCAGTATTTGCTGGTTTTTTACTCGGGAAACTTAGCTATGCTAGAGAGAAGAATATAAAATTAATTATAAGTGAAGATTCTTACATGCCAGAAATAGAGGATGAAAGTATTACTCATGAACTGATTACGATTGTCGGAAATTTAATTGATAATGCATTAGAGGCAGTGGCGAATTGTGAAAAGAAGCAAGTTGAAGTTGAGATACAATATGGGGATACACTAATTATTACAGTACAAGATACGGGAAAAGGTATACAAGAAGAAGAAATAGGGGCATTATTTACGAAAGGTTATTCCACAAAGGGAGATAACCGTGGTTATGGTTTGTATCTTGTAACAGAAAGTATACAGCGAATAAATGGGGAAATTCATGTGTATTCATTAGTAGGAAAGGGAACAACGATAACAATTGAAATACCTAAAGGTAGGGATGAGAGGCAAATATGATTAAAGTTTTAATTGTAGAAGATGACCCGATGGTAGCAATGTTAAATACGCATTATTTAGAGCAAGTAGGAGGGTTTGAACTTGTTCAAGCAGTTAATTCGGTAAAATCGGCGATAGAAGTATTAGAGGAATCAAGAGTAGATTTAGTATTACTTGATATTTTTATGCCTGAAGAGACTGGATTTGAGCTTTTAATGTATATTCGGAACCAAGAAAAAGAAATCGATATTATGATGATTTCAGCTGTACATGATATGGGGAGTATTAAAAAAGCATTACAATATGGCGTAGTAGATTATTTAATTAAGCCATTTACATTTGAACGATTTAAAGAGGCGTTAACTATATATCGAGAAAAACTTACTTTCATGAAAGAACAACAAAAAATTAGTCAATCGGAATTAGATTCGTTAATTTTGCAAAAAGAAAAAAGAGAACCTACTGTCACTAAAGAGCTTCCGAAAGGATTAACGAAGCAAACGATGCAATTAATTTGGCAGAAGATCGAGTCGCTAAATGGACAAGCATTTACAACAGAGGAAATGGCGCAATTAGTTGGTGTTTCAAGGGTTTCTATTCGAAAGTATGTAATGTTTTTGACTGAAATTGGAGTGTTAGAAAACGAAATGGTGTATCAACATGTAGGGAGACCGGTGAGTAAATTAAGATGTATTGACCAAAATAAAATAGAGTTTTACGTATAAGCGACTTATTTTAAGTCGCTTATACTTTTTTTAATTACAAAATCAATTACAAAACTTACAAAAACTATTTTTACTATTGAAAGCGTTTTAATATTGTTATTAAGAAAACAAGGGGGTGCCATATGGGAATTCAAAAGGATGTGGAAGCGGTATCATTTTCTAGAGGAAATGAAGTACAAAGAGAATCTTTCGCTTCTAAAATTATGAATGTGAAAATCGGTGTTATACCTTTACCGTTATATGTAGTATTGGCTGCTATTATTTATGGGGCATCTGTATATAATAAATTGCCAGCAGATATGATTGGTGGATTTGCAGTTATTATGATCATGGGTATTTTCTTAGGAGACATTGGGATGAGAATTCCAATTTTAAAAAATATCGGTGGTCCAGCAATACTTTCGTTATTTATTCCATCATTACTTGTATTTTTTAACTGGATGAATCCAGCTTCAATGGAAGCTGCGACTATGTTAATGAAAAAATCGAACTTTTTATATTTATATATTTCTTGTTTAGTAGTCGGAAGTATTTTAGGAATGAATCGTAAAGTATTAGTGCAAGGTTTCGTTCGTATGTTTATACCTTTAGTGGTAGGGACGTTAGCTTCTGTAGTAGTAGGATTATTGGTTGGTTCACTATTTGGATTTGAAATGAAGCAAACATTCTTCTTTATCATCGTACCAATTGTGAGTGGTGGTATCGGGGAAGGGATTTTACCATTGTCGCTAGCTTATAGTGATATTTTAAATGAATCATCAGCAACGTTTGTATCACAGCTTATTCCAGCAGCTATTATTGGAAATATGTTCGCAATTGTAAGTGCAGGGTATATGAAGCGTTTAGGTGAGAAGAAACCGGAGCTTAGTGGTAACGGTGTATTAGTGAAAACAGACAATCAAGCAGAATTATTAAAAGAACAAAATACAGAGAAACCAATTGACTTCTCATTAATGGGAGCAGGTTTATTAATTGCGTGTACGTTCTTCATCTTCGGAGGATTTGCTTCTAAGTTCATCGGTATTCCTGGGGCGATCATTATGATTTTCTCAGCAGCACTTGTGAAATACTTTAAATTAATGCCAGCAAAAATGGAGCAAGGAGCATTCCATCTATATAAATTCATTTCGAAGAATTTAACTTGGCCGTTAATGGTTGGACTAGGATTGCTATATATTCCGCTAAAAGACGTAGCAGCAGTTCTTTCAGTAGGATATGTTGTCGTGTGCGCATCAGTTGTTCTTACAATGGTAGCGTCAGGTTTCCTTGTAGGGAAAGTGATGAAAATGTATCCGGTTGAATCAGCAATTGTAACTGGATGTCATAGTGGTTTAGGTGGAACTGGAGATGTTGCTATTTTATCAGCTTCAAATCGAATGGAATTAATGCCGTTTGCGCAAATTTCGACTCGTTTAGGCGGGGCAGCAATGGTTGTAACAGCGACAATTTTATTAAAAATGTTTTCATGATCAAACAAGCTAGCTATATTCATATAGCTAGCTTGTCAAATTAAGGGGAGATTATAAGTATGTTAGAAAATCAAATTAATGAAAGATCATTGTTATTGCATAAAGAATTAGTAGGAAAAATTGAAATTACAAGTAAAGTAGAAGTAAACTCAGCGGATGATCTAAGTCTGACATATACACCAGGTGTAGCGGAGTCTTGCAAAGCAATTGCAGCAGATGAAGAAACAGTGTATGACTATACAGCACGCGGTAATATGGTGGCAGTTGTCTCAGATGGAACAGCGGTACTTGGTTTAGGGAACATTGGACCGAAAGCAGCTATGCCTGTTATGGAAGGGAAGAGTATTTTATTTAAGAAATTTGCGAATGTAGATGCTTTCCCATTATGTTTAGGTACGACTGATGTGGATGAAATCGTTACCCTTGTGAAAAATTTAGAGCCTACGTTTGCAGGAATTAACTTAGAAGACATTGCGGCACCACGCTGTTTTGAAATTGAAAAACGATTAAAAGAAGAAACAAGTATTCCTGTGTTCCATGATGATCAACATGGAACGGCTATTGTCGTTTTAGCAGCTGTTATTAATGCATTAAAAGTTGTTAGCAAACAAATGGATCATGTGAAAATTGTTATTAACGGTGCTGGTTCGGCAGGAATTGCAATTGGAAAATTATTATTAAAGGCTGGTGCAAAGCACATTACGTTAGTTAGCTTAGAAGGTATTGTTTGTGAAGGGGAAGCATGGATGAATGAAGCGCAAATTGAGGTTTCAAAAAAGACAAATCGAGAACATGTGCGTGGAACGTTAAAAGAAGCAATTCATCAAGCTGATATCTTTATCGGTGTATCTGCCCCTAATGTACTAACGAAAGAGCTTGTAAAGACGATGGATGAGAAAGCAATTGTGTTTGCAATGGCGAATCCAATTCCAGAAATTTTCCCTGAGGATGCATTAGAGGCTGGGGCAGCTGTTGTTGGAACTGGGCGTTCGGATTATGCGAATCAAGTCAATAATGTATTGGCGTTTCCAGGAATATTCCGCGGTGCGTTAGATGTGCGCGCGACTGATATTACAGAAGAAATGAAATTAGCGGCAGCATATGGGATCGCTAACATCATTACGGACGAAGAACGTAATGCGAATTATGTAATCCCAAATCCATTAGATAAAAGAGTTGTTCCAAGTGTTGCAGAAGCAGTAGCGAAAGCAGCCATTGATTCAGGTGTGGCACGAATTACAGAAACGCCAAGTTATTAATAGCTAAAAGCAGTGCCTAAAAAGGCACTGCTTTTTTGAGATAAGAAATCAAAATAATGAAGAAGTGTAACATTATTTATTTATGTTTCCTCATTATTTATTTAATTCCATTGCAACTTGTTTACCATTTACTAAAACCTCAGTTACTGCTACAATCACTTCTATCATTTTTTTCATCTCTCATCTCTCCTCGTGTCATTTCTTACTTTAAGTATAAGAGAAGAGTGAGATTTCAACTATCGAAGTATATGACGTAGAAATTACATTGTTGTAAGAAACTACTTTAGTTCTGTCACTTTACTCAGCAGTAATTACAAATTGATCATAATATCTTTCATTCATATATAGATTTAATAACCATAATCCAGATGAAGGTAGCGATATAGTGAGAGGGATTTCGTTTGTAGTAGAATCTATTGCATTTGAAGCAGTCCAAGTTTGTTTGGAATTTTCTTGTTGAAAGAGGACTGGTGTTGGTGTTACTGACCCTTGTTTTAGTGCAATAATAGAGAGTTTTCCAGTTGGTCTTTCAGAATCTAAAAAGTACCACATTATTTCATTTTGTTCATTTGAGATAATAGAGGTATCAGCCATTGCGATTTTTCCTTCGATGCCTTTTAAAGGTATTTTTCCATCTACGAAGGATGGAGCTTCTTCCCAATTCACATCTTTTAAAACACTAAGATGAAAGAAGGAAGGTGCATTAACTTGATTGGATGATGTTGAGATGGCTTCTTTTTTGGGTACTTCGGAATCGGGTTGAGCTTGCGAGCATCCAGCGATGAGAAAGGAGAAAAGTAGCATAGTTCCGATTTTTTTCATGGTGCCACACTCCTAATTTTTATTGTTAGTGTAATTGTATTTGCTAGAAAGCGGGACAATTCCTTTAAAGTATAAAAAGAGGTCGTAAGTTTTGTACGACCTCTTTTGACATTTTCTATATTTGTTCAGTTGAAAAGGAAGGTGGATTCTCTTTTTGCGGCATCGTTAAGAAGATAACAGAAAGAACGATACATACGCCGCCTAATAATTGATAGGCTCCAAAGGATTCATTTAGCCAAGCGATTGAAACGATGGCAGCTACAAGTGGTTCAATGCTAGATAAAATGCTCGTTTCTGTTGCTGCTAAATATTTCAGACTACCGATATAAAGGAGGAAAGAAAGAGTGCCACTTATGATGATAAGTATAAGCATAGAAAAAGTTTTTAGTGTAAAAGTTTGTGAAAGCTGATCCCATTCAAACGAGCGATTACAAATAAGCAGAGTGATGCCACCGATTAACATCCCCCAGCCAATTACTACAGTTGTTCCGCATGCTTTAATAAGAGAGGCTGGATGAAGGGTATAAAATGCAAATCCAATTGCTGTTAATAGCCCAAAAATAATGGCTTCTTTCGATAAAACAATATTTTCAATGGACCCATTTGTAATAATAAAGTATGTTCCCGTTAGTGCCGTTATAATTGCGAGCAGTTGCATAGCCGCTGGGAATTTTTTTTGTCCAAATGCGACATAAATGGTAATAAGGACAGGGCCAAGAAATTGAAATAATGTCGCTGTAACCGCGTTACTAATATGAACTGTTTCAATAAAGGCGTATTGCGCACCGAGCATGCCGAGGATAGAGAAAATAATAAGTTGTATAGAATGTCTAGGATGTTTCCAAATTTGAAATATGTTTTGTTTCTTTATAAGTAAGAAAGATAAAATAAATATTCCCGCAAGCAACAAGCGAATTGTTAAAAAATCAATTGATGATACGTTAGTATGTTGAAATAGCCACTGAATCATCGGACCAGATAATCCCCATAAGGTGGCTCCTGTAATAATCATAATGAGTCCCATCCGTCTATTGTTGTTCATGATCATGCATCCCCTCTCGAGTATTTGATTTTTTATGTGTGACATGATACAAGGAATTATATATAACTTCTGGTACTGTAAAAAGTATCAGATTTTAGTTTTATTAAGGGGTCAGATATTATGTTAGAATTAACGCCTAATTTAAATATGAATAGTAAAAAGGCATTGTACGTGCAATTGTATGAGTATATAAAAAAAGAAGTTAAAGATGGAACGATTCCGGCTTTTACAAAATTACCTGCAAAAAGAAAGCTGGCGAGCTATTTACAAGTGAGTAAGAATACAGTAGAAGCGGCTTACGAGCAATTACTTGCAGAAGGTTATATTGAGTCGGCATCGAGAAAAGGTTATTTTGTATGTAAAGTTGAACAAATGATTTATGTAGAAGGAAGTGAAGCGAAAGTAGAAGAGGTTCCGTTTAGGGAGGAAAACTATACATTTGATTTCACCCAAACAGGAGTTGATACGAATACGTTTCCGTTCAATACGTACCGCAAGCTTATAAATGATGTATGGCAGCCACATAATAATGAGTTGCTTTTTCTTGGACACCCTCAAGGAGAATTGAGCTTAAGGGAGGAAATTGCGAGCTATTTGTATGAATCTAGAGGTGTGCGTTGCTCAGCTAGTCAAATTGTATTAGGAGCGGGAACACAAGTATTAGTGAAGTTACTTTTTCAAATGTTGAAGGGAAGTAATTATGCAGTTGAAAACCCAGGTTATCATAGGAAAATGGTCGTTTTTGAACAGGGAGAGAAGAAGGTTCAAATGTTGTCTTTAGATAGAGACGGAATTTGTATGGCAGATTTAGAAAATAGCAATGCAAATGTTGTCTTTGTAACTCCTTCTCATCAGTTTCCATATGGAATGATTATGCCTATTACGAGAAGGACGCAGCTTTTACAATGGGCAAAGAAAGAAGAAGACAGGTATATTATTGAAGATGATTACGATAGTGAATTTCGTTATTCAGGAAAGCCAATTCCGGCACTACAAGGTTTAGATACAGATGGGAAAGTTATTTATATGGGGACGCTCTCAAAAGCCTTGTTGCCCTCATTACGGATGAGCTATATAGTATTACCGAAAAATTTAATTCGAAAATATCAAAAGGAATATTTGTTTTATACACAAAGTGTTTCAAGAATGGACCAAGAAGTGATTAGAAAGTTTTTAAATGAAGGCTATTGGGAAAAACATATTCATAAAATGCGTGTCGTCTACCGGAAAAAGAGGGATCGACTCGTCTTTGAAATAGAAAAGTATTTCTCTAATCGTCTTGAAGTGATAGGAGAAGATTCGGGATTGCACATTTTATTAAAAGTGCATAATGGAATGCGAGAAGAGGAACTAATTCAAGAAGCAGCAAAATATAGTATTAAAATATATCCTGTTTCTACATACTATAAAGACGGTACTGCACCTGAAAATGTAGTTTTACTTGGATTTGCGATTTTATCAGAAGAAGAAATTGCGCAAGCGATTCAACTATTAAATACGGCGTGGTTTCGAAAAAAATAAAAAAACATCCTCATACACGAGAGGATGTTTTTTATTATTTATTTTCATCTAAGAATAAGACCATATGCTCTTCGTCCCAATATTGTCCGTTATATTTTAATGAACGTTCTTGCACACCGAATGTTTTAAATCCTAATGATTCATAAAGTTTTTTTGCTCCATCGTTGCCAACAACAACATCAAGCATAACTTGTTCTACTTCTAAAGATTTAGCAAGTTCAAGACATTCTTTAATAAGTGCTTTTCCTGCTCCAAGTCCGCGTGCTTTTGGAGACACATATACAGAACCGATTTTAGCTTTATGTTCTTGTTTTACATATGGTTTCGTTTCCAGTGTCGCAACCCCGATTAATTTTCCATCTTTAAATGCACCTAGCGTATAGTTTTCATCTTGTGCTAATTTTTGTGCTTTATATTCAATCGCGCACTCTTTATTAATAATATCTTCATAAGAAGAGCTGAAAGCTTCAGGGTTTTGCTTTAATCCTTCTACACGAAGTTCTAAGTAAATTTCCGCTTCGTCTTTTGTTAATACATGGATATCCAATTATATCACCCTCCAAATCTTTGCAAATGTACCTTTATTTTATATTGAAATAAGAATAATTTCAAAAGCTTAGCTTATATGAGCTGATTTTATGAACAAAATAACACCAGTAGTGTTTACTACTACTGGTGTTTTCACACACATATTATTCAAAAGGTAGCTCGATTATAAAGTTTGTTCCTACGCCTAATTTACTTGTTACTAGAATGGAACCGTTATGCAATTCCACAATTTCTTTCGCAACAGCTAGCCCGATACCTTTTCCTCCAGTAGCTCTCGTTCTGGATTTATCAACACGATAAAAACGATCGAAAATATGCGGGATATCTTCTTCAGGAATACCTTCACCTTCATCTTGTACACTTATTGTAAAAGAATTTGTTTCTGTGAGTACGCGTATTGTAATAGTGGTGTTTTCTAGCGAATGTTGATAAGCATTGTGTAATAAATTTAACATAACTTGTTCCATACGTCTTTCGTCTATGCAAACTTCTAAATCATCTTTACAATATACATGGAGTTGCATTTGCTTATTCGTTAATGTTGTTTTTGTTTTTTCAACCATTCGCTCTAAAAAAGATCTAAGAAGCACTTTTTGTTTTTTTATAACAAACTGGTGTTGTTCTAATTGTACAAGCATAAATAAATCTTGAACGAGATCGGTTACACTATCTGTTTCATCCTCAATGATTTGCAAGTATTCTTCACGCTCTTCTTTCGTTAAAGAGTCTCTCTTTGCCACTTTCGCATAACCTTTCATATAGGTTAATGGGGTTAATAATTCATGAGCAACACTAGCGAGAAACTCGTTTCTTTCTTTTTTCATATAAGTCAGTTCACTGGACAAATCTTCAATCGTTTTTGCTAAGCTTCCAAGTTCATCATTCCGTTTAATACCTAATTGAATTGGTTTATTTAATTTTGACATTTTTTCTGTTGCCCTCTTCATTTTTATAAGCGGTTCTGTAATAACACGAGAAAAAACAAAGACAGAAATAGTTGTTAAAATAACTGTCAAAACACTAATGATAAGAAATTGGTTCATGAGTTTAAGTAACATATTTTCTAAGAAAGATGTTTTTAATAACATATATAATTTTCCTTGAAACTCTCTTGTATTAATTGGGCTTACCGTTGTGATGAATTTTGATTTTTTCCAGTTCTTCTCGACGATTAATCCATTTTGGGGGATTTGTTCTGTTTTACAAGTAAGTTGTTTTTGCATAGTTTTTGTTACAGGTTCTGAAGTGGAAATGATTTTTCCATTATTGTCCGTTATAATGATAGCTATATCAGAGTTAGCAATTGATTCTGATTCAACTAAGTGTTCAGCCTCATCCGCGATATCGAACTCTGGGTATATAGGACGGTTAGGATTTTTATTGTATTCAGCACGTTCGATGTTTGTCTTTTCTTGAGCATGTGTACTCCACTTGGAACGTCTTGTAATTTTGTTACTATAGCGATTACCTTTTTCTAAAAGAGCAAGTGTTTCTTCCTCAATCCGCATTGTTGAAATGCTTTTGTAAAAAGATACGAAAGCAATTGTTTCGATACATAAAGCTAATATTAAAAAGTATGTCCCAATTTTAAGTGAAAGTTTACTCATTTTCTCACCATACCTTATTTCATATAAAGGGTCAGTGATATACTATTGCTCACTGACCGAAATAATTATTCACTTTTCCATTTATATCCGACTTTATAGACAGTTTCTAAGTAATTTTCAACTGGAAATCCTTTTTTGCGTAGTTTATCACGGATATTGCGAATATGTGAATCGATTGTTCTATATTCAATGTCTGTTTCATAACCCCAAATTTTTTCAATTAAATCATCTCGGCTATAAGCACGGTTTGTATTTTGTAAAAATAGTCCAAGCAACGAAAACTCGATAGGAGTTAGTGAGATTTTTTCATCATATACTGTGACGGTATGTTTCGTTTTATCCCACTCAATACCATTGAAGCTAACGAATCCATCCTTCTTTGTACGGCGTAATATAGCCTCAATTCGTGCAACTAATACATGCTCATCAAATGGTTTTGTAATATAGTCATCTGCGCCCATAGTAAGACCCTTAACCATATCGTAGTTTTGATTACGAGCTGTTAGCATAATGATTGGAACGTTGGAAATTTGACGGATTTGATAACAAGTATCCCATCCATCCATATTCGGCATCATTACATCTAACAAAATAATATCGAAGTCTTTTTGTTCTATTAACTTTAGTGCTTCAAGGCCAGAGGTAGCTTTCATACAAAAATAGCCACGAGGACTTAAGAACAGATCTAATAATCGTAACATACGTTCTTCATCGTCTACTAATAAAATTTTTACCATAATCTTGTGCACCCCAAACTGTTCATTCTATTTGTATAGTTTACATGAAAATAATAAAAAACTCTTTTTATGTGATTGAGTGGAAGAGTTATTTCTCGCTCAGAGTAATTGACATAAAAAATGCACTAGTTTTGCACAACTATTTTTTATAATAGAAAACGTAGCGACACAAAATACCCTATGTTGCGACATAACGTCATGTCATTTTATTTATAAAATGACAATTCCATTCTATTGTGTATGTGAGATAGAGAGGGTTTTCGTATTCACCTCGCATCGGATAAGAAAAATTTCCTATCTCACACTTTTTTTAAAAGGAGATCATACACATGAATCCAAAAGAAGAAATTTCAAAAAAAGAAAAGCAAGATCGTAATACGGTTGTCATGTGCGTTGCCGTATCTATGGTTATTATTATAAGTTGTGTAAATAAAATTTTGGGGATTTTATAATATAAAAAAAGCTTATTGCTTCTTAAGAAGCAATAAGCTTTTTTCGTTGTTAGGGGGAATATTTTTATATAATAAACCAAGGTAAAATTGCTAATCCAGAAGTTACAATTGCTGTAGTAAATATTAAAAGCATAGCTCGTTTGTTTTGTTTCATGTCACATTCTCCTCTACATATCAAGTACATGCGATTAGCGTGGGATGTAGCTCCCCACTGAGTAAAGTTTCACTTTATATTTTTAGTATAATGAATGGAAAGGTTTGGTACGATCGATAAAGGTGACATGAAGATTACATTGTTGTAATGAAAAAAGCATCTTTCTTAATAAAAAGATGCTTTTGGAAAACTCTCCTAGTGAGTAAAGTTTCATTTTATATTGAAGTATTAATCATTTAAGAACAGAACCATGTGTTCTTCGTCCCAATATTGACCGTTATGTTTTAATGAACGCTCTTGTACGCCGTAAGTTTGGAAACCTAATGACTCATATAATTTTTTTGCTGCATCGTTACCAACTACAACATCGAGCATAAGTTGTTCTACATGTAATTTATCGGCATTTTCAATAATTGCTTTAATAAGAGCTCGTCCTGCTCCAAGGCCACGTGCTTTAGGGGAAACAAAAACGGAACCGATTTTTGCTTTATGTTCTTGTTTAATGAAAGGCTTTGTTTCTAAAGTAGCAATGCCGATTAAATCGTTATCTTTGAAGACACCTAGAGTATACTTATCCGGATTGCTTAATCGTTTTGCCATAGCAGCTACAGGATCCTCATGTTTAAGAACATCTTCATAAGAAGAGCTAAAAGCTTCCGGGTTCTTCGTTAAACCTTCCATACAAACTTTTAAATATATTTCTGCGTCCTCTGTCGTTAATAAGCGAATTTCCATAGTTGTAACCTCCTTGGTTGATTTCAAATAAAGTGAACCTTTTATAAGATTGTGTATGTGTTTTGTGAGCAGTCTCTTTTAATTTGTAAAAGAATGAAAAGATATATGCTACAATGTTTTGTTTTTTAATATGTAATGAAATTATATATTAACTTTATTAACTATTCAAGTGTTTAATATATTACATTTTCATAACTAAAATAACTCCTCGATTGAGGAGTTATTTTAGTTATTCGATTGATAACCATCAATTCGATGTGGATGCGTGTAAATATTACAAGAGTCATTTCTAATAAATCCTACGACTGTAATGCCTAAATCGTGAGCGAGTTGCAATGCTAGTTTTGTTGGAGCGGATTTAGATAGAACAATTTCACATCCGATTTTTGAAACTTTGAGTAAAATTTCGGATGAAATACGCCCGCTAAATGCAATGATTTTTCCTTTAACGGATATATCGTTGCGCAAACAGTGGCCATATATTTTATCTAATGCATTATGTCTTCCAATATCCATTCTTGATAGGAGGATATTGTTTCGATCGCATAGTGCGGTATTGTGAACACCGCCGGTTTGGTGAAAGGTAGTGGAAGATTGTTGTAACGTATTCATTAAGTGAAAGCATTCTTCAGGAGTAATTTTCACATGTATATCATGTAAATCTTTTGCTTTTGCCGCATCGTTTACGAAAATAAAACCTTGTCTACCTTTTCCGCAGCAAGAAGTGATGTATCGTTTATTATATAAATTTTGATAGAGTGGGTTTACTTTTGATGAGGTTACATGGACAATTCCGTTATCTTTTTGAACCCATATTTCTTCAATATCTTTATAGGAAGAAATAATTCCTTCAGAAATTAAAAAACCAATTACCATATCTTCGATGTAATTTGGTGTGCATACGACTGTTACATACTCTGCACCATTTAATTTAATAGTAATAGGAGATTCTGTAACAATCTCATCAAGTTGTTTTGAAAATGTACCAGATTGATAGCGTACAACTGTATAAGTCTCTTGCGTAGGCCCCATATTAAATTCCCCTTTTAAATGTATTTCTCTCCCATATTTATCATAAAACAATGGGGAAAATAAAAACACCTATTAGCAAGAAGATCACAGATTATTTTGGTTATTATTGTATATGTACGATATAATAGAACTGTAGAATAGTAATATTTTCAAGCTTTCGTAGTTATACCTTATAACATCTAGAATCGACTTCATAAGAAAAGTATTTGGGCAGAGCGTTTCAAAAATATGTACAGTAATGTAATTTTGAAAACGGATTCATAATCGTATTTTGTACAGTTGGTTGTAAGGAGAGGGGAAACTATGGCAGAACAGACAGTCCGTGTAACCGTGGATGGTAAAGAATTTGCCGCATCGGGTGACAAGACGATACTACAATTATTTAACGAGAGTAATTTGGAACATCCTCAAATTTGTCACGTACCAGAAGTAGATCCAATTCAAACTTGTGATACGTGTATTGTAGAAGTGAATGGAAAGTTAATGCGTGCTTGTTCAACGAAACTCGAGAACGGCATGCATATTGAAAGACAGTCTCAGCGTGCAAAAGAGGCACAAACTGAGGCAATGGATCGAATATTAGAGAATCATTTATTGTATTGTACTGTTTGTGATAACAATAATGGTAACTGTAAAGTCCATAACACAGTACATATGATGGGAATTGAAGAACAGAAATATCCGTATGAGCCGAAAGTAAGTGCTTGTGAAGTGGATATGTCACATCCATTTTATCGATATGATCCAAATCAATGTATTGCTTGTGGACAGTGTGTAGAAGTATGTCAAAACTTACAGGTTAATGAAACTATATCGATAGACTGGAACTTAGATCGTCCACGTGTTATATGGGATCATGGTGTAAGTATAAATGACTCATCTTGTGTAAGTTGCGGGCAGTGTGTAACAGTATGTCCGTGTAATGCGTTAATGGAAAAATCAATGTTAGGCGAAGCTGGGTTCATGACAGGATTAAAACCAGATGTGTTAGATCCGATGATTGATTTTGTAAAGGATGTAGAGCCTGGATATAGTAGTATTTTAGCGGTTTCAGAAGTAGAGGCTGCGATGCGTAAGACGAAAGTGAATAAAACAAAAACCGTTTGTACATTTTGTGGTGTCGGTTGTTCCTTTGAAGTATGGACGAAAGATCGCCATATATTAAAAGTGCAACCTGTTTCAGATGCACCGGTTAATGGTATTTCCACATGTGTAAAAGGTAAATTCGGATGGGACTTTGTAAATAGTGAAGATCGCATTACGAAGCCATTAATTCGCCAAGGAGATATGTTTGTTGAAGCTTCATGGGAAGAAGCATTAGAAGTTGTTGCTTCTAACATGCAGCATATTAAATCTGAATACGGCAGCGATGCATTTGGATTTATTTCTTCTTCGAAAGTAACAAATGAAGAAAACTATCTTATGCAAAAACTAGCTCGTCAAATATATGGAACGAATAATGTGGACAACTGCTCCCGTTATTGCCAATCTCCGGCGACAGACGGTTTATTTAAAACTGTTGGTATGGGCGGGGATGCTGGAACAGTGAAAGATATAGCTGAAGCAGGCCTTGTTATTATAGTTGGTGCGAATCCAACAGAAGGACACCCTGTACTTGCGACGCGTGTAAAACGTGCGCATAAATTACACGAACAAAAACTAATTGTAGCAGACCTACGTAAACATGAAATGGCAGAGCGTGCGGATTTATTTATTCATCCGCGTCAAGGTACGGATTACGTATGGCTTGCTGGTATTACGAAATATATTATTGATCAAGATTGGCACGATAAAAAGTTTTTAGCTGAAAATGTGAAGAACTTTGTTGAATATAGCAACATGTTAGAAAAATATACGCTTGATTATACAGAAGAAATTACGGGGATTTCAAAAGAAAATCTGAAAGACATGGCTCGTATGGTATATGAAGCAGATGGCACTTGTATACTTTGGGGAATGGGTGTAACGCAAAATACAGGAGGAAGTACAACGTCTGCAGCAATTTCAAATTTACTGCTTGTTACGGGTAACTATCGTCGTCCTGGTGCAGGTGCATATCCATTACGAGGGCATAATAACGTACAAGGTGCTTGTGATATGGCAACATTACCAAACTGGCTGCCTGGTTATCAAGCAGTATCAGATGATGCGCTTCGTGCGAAGTTTGAAAAAGCATACGGCACAACAATTCCGAAAGCACCAGGATTAAATAATATTGCAATGTTACTTGCGGCGGAAGAAGGAAAACTACGTGGTATGTATGTCATGGGTGAAGAAATGGCTTTAGTCGATTCTAATGTGAACCATGTGCAACATATTTTATCGAATTTAGACTTCCTCGTTGTGCAAGATATGTTCCTATCAAAAACAGCACGTTTTGCTGATGTTATTTTACCAGCAGCACCAAGCTTAGAAAAAGAAGGAACGTTTACGAATACAGAGCGCCGTATTCAAAGATTATATGAAGTATTGAAACCACTAGGTGATTCAAAACCAGACTGGTGGATTTTACAAAAAGTTGCTCGTGCACTAGGCGGGGATTGGAATTATGAAAGTCCAAGTGAAATTATGGACGAAATCGCGTCACTTGCACCGTTATACTCTCAAGCAACGTACGACCGTCTAGAAGGGTGGAATAGTTTATGTTGGGGTAGTCATGATGGTAGTGATACACCGTTATTATATGTAGACGGATTTAACTTCCCAGATAAGCTTGCTCGTTTATCATTAGATGAATGGGTGCCACCGGTTGTAGCGCCAGATGAGTATGATTTACTTTTAAATAATGGACGTATGCTAGAACATTTCCATGAAGGGAATATGACGAATAAATCAGCTGGTATTTTATCTAAAGTATCTGAAGTATTCGTTGAAATTTCACCTGAGCTTGCCTTAGAGCGCAATGTGAAAGATGGTGGGCTTGTAGAATTAGCATCACCATTTGGAAAAATTAAAGTACAAGCGCTTATTACTGATCGTGTAACGGGGAAAGAACTATATTTACCGATGCATGCAACGATAAATGAAGAAGCGATTAATATTTTAACTGGGACGGCAACAGATCTGTATACGTGTACACCGGCGTATAAACAAACGATGGTGAAAATGCGTGTATTACGTGAAAAAGGAAATCGTCCGTTACCATCTTCAAACCCGCGAGATAAAAAGCGTAATCCGCAAAATGGTGTTGAAATTGAGCAAAAATGGCAAAGAAAACAATACGTATCACTTGTGGACTAGGGGGCGGAGATAGTGGCGAAAGAAATTACGTTAATAAAAAAGAAAGTTGTAACAGAGGAAGAGCAGAAGCAGCAAGTAGCAGATGAACTTCTAAATGAGCTATCTAATAATCGCGAAGCAGTAGAAGAAACGATGCAGCTTTTAGCACAGTTGCAGAAGGCGGGTATATTAGATGCGGCGATTAGTTTACTTGCTGCGAAGGAAGATGTTTCAAAAATTGCTGTGGAGCAATTAAATCGTGAACCAGTTAAAAATGCACTCAACAACATGATGGGAGCGGGGGAAGCGCTATCCTCAGTTGACCCAGAAGTAACGAAGCAAATCACATCGAGTTTAGTCACTGGATTGCAATTTGCAACAGATGAATTAAAGAGTGGTAAAAAAACAAAAGTGATGGATTTCTTTAAAGTGTTAAAAGATCCAGATATAAATAGAGCCATTACATTCGGTTTTAGCTTCTTGAAAGCATTTGGACAAGGATTAGAGAAAAAATAGAGTGAAATGAAAAAGTGATGGGAAGTAGCCATCACTTTTTTCGTTATATGTATAAGAGTGTTCATGTTAAGCGGAATATATTATTATTAAAGGGATGGATTAGAAATGGAAATGTGGAATCCATCTCAAATATCGTTTTAGAATGTGGAGGAATATATGCAACACCGTAAAAGACTATCTATACCAGGAGTAATGAGACATTCCTTTCAAACTGTTAGATTTGCTTTTTGGAATGTGTTAACATTCCAACTTGCTTATAAATTGTTAGCAGCGATTGTGTTTATCCCACTTTTCGGTATTATTTTCAATAAGTTGTTGTACTTTGGTGGATATGCAAATGCAACAAATGATGAGTTATTAGCATTTTTGAAAACGCCATACGGGATTTTGGCGATTGTAGTTTTATCTATATTGGCATTGTTTCTTATCTTTACAGAGTTTGCAGTACTTATTATCATTTCGTACTTCGCTCATAAAAGGCAAAAGGTGAGATTACGTCCAATTCTGTATAAAACAGTAACGTATTTACCTTCCCTGTTTACATATTGCTTACCTGGATTTGTTTTGTATGCAGTTGTACTATTACCACTATTAAGTATGGGATATAAATCTGCATTGATTCCAGAGATCCAAATTCCTAATTTTATTACAGGTGAACTATTTAAGACAACGATGGGGCAAGTTGGGTATTATACTTTCTTTGCTGTAGTTGCCTATTTAAATCTTCGTTGGATTTTTGTTTTACCTATTATCGTTTTAGAGGAGAAGCCGTTCCGCACGGCAGCACGCAAAAGCGCAAACTTAGTAAAAGAAAGCTTCTTTAAAGTATTGTTCTTTTTAGTAGGTTTTTTCATATCTGTAGGAATCGTCTTTCTTTTATGTGTAGGAATTTATTTGCTTTGTCTGTGGGGAGTATATGAATTTACAAACCCCGAAGGGACATTTGCACTACTAGCAGAGTCAACTATTTCAGTCTTCTTAACAAGTACATTGTATCTATTTAGCTTTATTATGACGCCGTTCTATATTATGGCGTTAACAAGATTGTATTTACAAAAGGTTCCGGTCGAAGATGTTTTATTAGAAGAAGGATTAGATTATTCGAAAACAAAAGCAGATAAATGCTTCTTCCAAAAACATCGTTGGAAATTTATTGGTGTATATATTGTAGGAATTATTACGGCGGGAATGGTAGTTGCCTTTATTGTGACCTTTATTACAAACACATATAAAGAACCGATTATTATGGCTCATCGTGGTTATATTTCAAAAGGTGTAGAGAATACGAAAGAAGCTGTGCAGGGAGCTATTGATGCGAAAGCAGATTATGCTGAAATTGATGTACTGCAAACGAAAGATGGTGAACTAGCAGTTATACATGATTTGAAGCTAAAACGTCTTGCTAATGCCAATGTTCATGTGTCAGATTTAACGATGGACGAGTTAAGACAGCTTACCCTTAGTCAAGATGGGTTTTCAGGACAAATAAGTACACTTGATGAAATCATTAAGCTGGCAAAGGGGAAAATCAAGCTTAATATTGAAGTGAAGCTTCACGGTGGCGAAAAAGATTTCGTAAACAAAGTATTAAAAGCGATTAAAGATAATGAATTTGAGAAACAATGTGTCATTCAAACGTTACATTACCCGCTTATTAAAGAGTTTAAGCGTGCAAATTCAGATATAAAAGTCGGATATATACTGTATGCAAGTAGAGCTAATTTAAAAAATGTGAAAGCTGATTTTTACGTAGCAGAAGAATATATGTTAAACAAGAAGTTAGTAAAAGAAGCAAGGAAGTTAAATAAGCCAATTTACGTATGGACAGTAAATGATATGGAAAGTTTAAAGGGATATTATAAATTAAACGTAGATGGTATCATTACCGATTACCCTGAAGATGCACGTGAAACAATTAAGATGTTAAAAGAGCAAGAAGCGGAAGAAAGTGATCTGTTTGATAAAATTACGGAAACAACAGATGATTTATTTTCTAAGTTATTTATAAGTTACCCAGCTGCTGGCTAAATGCTAGCAGCTGTTTTTTTATGAAAAGAATATATCCCTAAAGTATTGTGCAAATTAATAACTGTATATGTATACGGCATCATTGTTGTTTTTTACATTGTTACATTATTGTCGAATAATAAATGATTGAGGCTTATTTTTCAGGAGTATAATAAAAATAGAGTGATAGATAGTGAGATGTAACGAAGATGCTAATAGAATCAATGTTCCATATATTTACACTATTCTAAATATATAAACTTTAAAAAAATGATATGTTAGCGTTTTCATAACTTTTAAGTTATGCTAGAATAAGGACATAAGTTATTAATTATTACAAAAAGAAAAAAGACTTTCTTTTTTCTGTTAATTATAAGGGGGCATTTCATTATGCGTATTGGGGTACCAGCAGAAATTAAAAACAACGAAAACCGTGTGGCAATGACACCAGCAGGTGTTGTACATTTAATTCGTAACAATCACGAAGTATTCATTCAAAAGGGTGCAGGTTTAGGATCTGGTTTCACAGATGCTCAGTATGTTGAAGCGGGAGCAAAAATTGTTGATACAGCTGAAGAAGCGTGGAACATGGAAATGGTTATGAAAGTTAAGGAACCAATTGAAAGCGAATACAAACACTTCAGTGAAGGTTTGATCTTATTCACATACTTACACTTAGCTCCAGAACCAGAATTAACAAAAGCATTAATCGAGAAGAAAGTTGTTGCAATTGCATATGAAACAGTACAATTAGAAAACCGTTCTCTACCATTACTTGCACCTATGAGTGAAGTAGCTGGTCGTATGGCTGCACAAATTGGTGCACAATTCCTTGAGAAAAACAAAGGCGGTAAAGGTATCTTACTTGCAGGTGTTCCAGGGGTTAAACGTGGTAAAGTAACAATCATCGGTGGTGGACAAGCTGGTACAAATGCTGCTAAAATTGCAGTTGGACTAGGTGCGGATGTAACAATCATCGACTTAAGTGCAGAACGTCTTCGTCAATTAGATGATATTTTCGGAAACCAAGTAAAAACTTTAATGTCTAATCCTTACAATATTGCAGAAGCTGTAAAAGAGTCTGATCTTGTAATCGGTGCAGTATTAATCCCTGGTGCAAAAGCGCCAAAACTTGTAACAGAAGAAATGATTAAATCAATGGAACCAGGTTCTGTTGTTGTAGATATCGCGATTGACCAAGGTGGTATTTTCGAAACAACTGACCGTATTACAACTCATGATAACCCAACTTACGAAAAACACGGCGTTGTTCATTATGCAGTTGCAAACATGCCAGGTGCGGTTCCACGTACATCAACTCTTGCATTAACAAACGTAACAGTACCATATGCAGTACAAATTGCTAACAAAGGCTACAAAGAAGCTTGCCTAGGCAACTCTGCATTACTAAAAGGTATTAACACATTAGATGGCTATGTAACATTCGAAGCAGTTGCAGAAGCTCACGGTGTAGAGTACAAAGGTGCTAAAGAATTATTAGAAGCAGAAACAGTATCTTGCTAATAGAAGCATTATACAAAACAAAATCGAACAATATATAAACCAACATGATAAGAGCTAAGAGTGAAGATCTCTTAGCTCTTCTTGGCAAAAGGGGGCATACATCGTGGCCAACCTATTTAAAAAGAAATCCGTTACGCAATTGTTAGGGGAAAGTAAAAGTAAAACTTTAACGAAAACGCTAGGGGCATTCGACCTAACAATGCTAGGGATTGGTGCGATAATTGGTACAGGAGTTCTAGTATTAACAGGATTAGTAGCAGCAAGAGATGCTGGTCCAGCAGTTATTTTTTCATTCATGATTGCAGCGATTGTTTGTGGATTTGCAGCATTATGTTATGCAGAAGTTGCATCTACACTCCCGGTTTCAGGTAGTGTATACACATATTCATATGCGACAATTGGTGAGTTTATTGCCCACCTAATGGGATGGACATTATTATCCGTATATGTCGTAACAACTGCCGCAGTAGCTGGTGGATGGACAGGTTATTTCAATAACTTAGTGAGTGGATTTGGATTAGAAATTCCAACAGAGCTGTTAAAGATTCCATCACAAGGTGGGATCGTGAATTTACCAGCAGTCATTATTACATTAGTTTTAACTTGGTTACTATCAAGAGGTACGAAAGAAAGTAAGCGTGTGAATAACATAATGGTATTAATTAAAATTGGTATCGTTGTTTTATTCATTGCAGTTGGTGCGTTTTACGTACAACCAGAAAACTGGACACCATTTATGCCATACGGTATTAGCGGAGTCTTTGCCGGAGGGGCAGCAGTATTCTTTGCTTTCTTAGGATTTGATGCATTAGCAACTTCTGCTGAAGAAGTAAAAAATCCACAACGTGATTTACCGATTGGTATTATTGCTTCGTTAGTTATTTGTACAATCATTTATGTTGTAGTTTGTCTTGTTATGACAGGTATGGTTTCTTATAAAGAATTAGATGTACCAGAAGCTATGGCATATGTGTTAGAGGTTGTAGGACAAGATAAAGTAGCAGGTGTAATCGCAGTTGGAGCTGTAATTGGTATTATGGCTGTAATCTTTGCTTACATTTATGCAACAACACGTGTATTCTTCGCGATGAGCCGTGATGGTTTATTACCAAAATCATTTGCGAAAATTAATAAGAAAACAGAAGCGCCAGTATTCTCAACTTGGTTAACAGGTATTGGTAGTGCTTTAATTGCTGGATTTGTCGATTTAAAAGAATTGTCGAATTTAGCGAATATTGGAGCGTTATTAACATTTGCGATGGTTGGTGTGTCAGTTATTATTCTTCGTAAAACACATCCGAATTTAAAACGTGGCTTTGTGGTACCACTTGTACCAACGCTGCCGCTTATTTCTATCGCATGTTGTCTATTCTTAATGTTTAACCTACCATTAACAACATGGATCTACTTCGGTATTTGGTTAGCAATTGGAGTAGTTGTATACTTTGTTTATTCGAAAAAACATAGTCATTTAAAAGACGATGGAAGTTCGCAGGATAATTTAGAACAAGCTAATTAAAAGCTTAATTAAAAGGGATATAAGTATGGTAAGCCTTGTGCGTCTAGGGAGCGCGCAAGGCTTTTTTCTTTTGGATAAAATGTACATTCTTTTTTGTATGAGAATGTAATGGATGCGGAAAATATGTGTAAGCCTTATTAAAATGTGAACAAAATGTTCGAAAAAATGTATGAGATTTCATTGACACATATGAATAGTCGCTCATATAATAAGAGTATAAGATATATGAATGATTGTTCATATGTTCAAATAAAGAGGTGAGCTATAATGGCTGGAAATAAAGTAGAAACACCACAAGAGACATGTTCTCAAACGATAATTCATGAAGAAGTTGTTGACCAAGTAAAACAAACAATTCCAACTGATGAAAGTTTAAGTAAAGTAGCAGAATTATTTAAAGTATTAGGCGATCGTACACGTACGAGAATATTACATGCTTTATTTGAAGCTGAAATGTGTGTTTGTGATTTGGCGTATTTATTAGGAATGACACAATCATCTATTTCACATCAGCTCCGTGTGTTAAAGCAAGCGAAACTTGTAAAGAATCGTAAAGAAGGAAAGGTCGTTTATTATTCGTTAGCTGACCAGCACGTAATTCATATCTTCGAGCAAGCGTTTGAACACGTAAACGAGGAAGAATAAAAAACGCGAGGAGGGAGAACGATGGCTGAAGCATTAGTGAAAAAGAAACTGATGTTAGAAGGTTTAGATTGTGCGAACTGTGCAATGAAAATTGAAAAAGGTGTTGGAAATATAGAAGGAGTAAATTCTTGCTCTGTAAATTTCGCGACAAAAACAATGATTTTAGAAACAGCACAAAATAAAGAAAGCGAAGTTGTTACAGAAGCAAAACAACTCGTTACAAAATTAGAACCGCACATTAAAGTACAAGAAGAAAAAAACACAAAAGCAGCAAAAGAAGTGTTTATATTAGAAGGTTTAGATTGTGCAAACTGTGCGATGAAGATTGAAAATAAAGTGAAAGCAATGCCAACCGTTTCAGAAGCAACTGTTGATTTCGTATCAAAGAAATTAAGAGTTGAAGTAGCGAATAAAAGAGAATTAGAAGCGACTGTAGCAAATATAACAAATGTCGTTCAAAAGTTAGAACCAGATGTGAAAGTTGTTCGTGAAGAAAAGGGTGGTCATGACCACGGACATAGTCACGACCACGGTGAAGCAAATGTGAAAAAGATGGTAGGACGATTAGTGGTCGGCGGAATTTTGACAGCAATTGCTGCACTAGCTGGCTTACCACAAATGATAACGATTTCGTTATTCGTTCTTGCGTATTTATTAATAGGTGGAGATATCGTTTGGAGAGCGGTAAGAAATATAACTCGTGGCCAGGTGTTCGATGAGAACTTCTTAATGGCAATTGCAACACTAGGAGCTTTTGCGATTCAGCAATATCCAGAAGCCGTTGCAGTAATGTTATTCTACCAAGTAGGGGAACTATTCCAAAGTATTGCGGTAAACCGTTCTCGAAAATCAATTACTTCATTAATGGATATTCGTCCTGATTACGCGAATGTAAAGGTTGGAAATGAAACGAAACAAGTATCACCAGAAGATGTACAAATCGGTGATTATATTATCGTGAAACCTGGTGAGAAAGTACCGTTAGACGGAAAAGTAGTTGAAGGTACATCAATGGTAGATACTTCAGCATTGACTGGTGAATCTGTACCACGTGAAGTGGAAGTTGGAAATGATGTACTAAGTGGTTTTGTGAATCAAAATGGTGTGTTAACAATTGAAGTTACAAAAGAGTTTGGCGAATCAACTGTATCAAAAATTTTAGATTTAGTTCAAAATGCAAGCAGTAAAAAAGCGCCGACAGAAAACTTTATTACGAAATTTGCACGTTACTACACTCCAGTTGTAGTTATTACAGCAGCGATTATGGCGTTCATACCGCCACTTATTTTAGAAGGAGCTACATTTGCAGATTGGATTTATAGAGCGTTAGTGTTCTTAGTAATCTCTTGTCCATGTGCGTTAGTTGTATCTATTCCTCTTGGATTCTTTGGCGGCATCGGTGGTGCATCTAAAAGTGGTGTGTTAGTAAAAGGAAGTAACTATTTAGAAGCTTTAAATGATGTGAAATATATTGTTTTTGATAAAACAGGAACATTAACAAAAGGTGTCTTCAAAGTTACAAAAATGGAACCAAGTGAAGGCATTACAAATGAAGAATTATTAGAGTATGCAGCATTTGCTGAAGTGTATTCCAACCATCCAATTGCACAATCGATTCGAAATGCATATGGAAAATCAATTGATGAAAAAATAATCGATGATTATAACGAAATTTCTGGTCACGGTACAGTCGTTAAAGTGCAAGGAAAAGAAATCTTTGCAGGTAATGCTAAATTAATGAGAAAAGAAAACATTACATTTAAGCAACCAGAAACAGTAGGTACATTAGTTCACGTTGCTGTAGATGGAGAATATGCAGGTTATATTGTTATCTCTGATGAGGTAAAAGAAGATTCAAAACAAGCAATTCAAAAGTTAAAAGAATTAGGTATTAAGAAGACAGTCATGTTAACTGGTGACGCAAAACCAGTTGGTGAAGCTGTAGGTAAAGAATTAGGTTTAGATGAAGTTCACGCAGAACTATTACCGCAACAAAAAGTAGAAGAGATTGAAAAAATTGATGCGGCGAAGCACGGAAAAGAAAAAGTTGCTTTCGTTGGTGATGGTATTAATGACACACCGGTATTAGCAAGAGCAGATGTTGGTATTGCAATGGGTGGTTTAGGATCAGATGCAGCCATTGAAGCGGCGGATATCGTTATTATGACTGATGAGCCTTCAAAAATTGCAACAGCTGTACACATTGCAAAACGTACAAGACGCATTGTATGGCAAAATATCATCTTTGCATTAGGTGTAAAAGGGTTAGTGTTATTACTTGGTGCTTTCGGTATTGCAACAATGTGGGAAGCTGTCTTCTCAGATGTGGGTGTGACACTACTTGCAGTGTTAAATGCAATGCGTGTACTACGAGTGAAAGATTTATAAAAAAGAGGACGCAATCTGCGTCCTCTTTTTTAGGTTATTTTGTTGAAATTGACTCAATAAAATAATAACAAGTATTATTTTATAAATAAATAACGTAATATTAAAATTTACAAATAAAAAATATTTGTCTTATTATTTTAATATATTTTCCATAAAGATACATAATAGTCCGATTGGTGAGGGCTAATAATCAGTGGGGGATGAAGAAAACCCCCACTGATTAAAGTTTCACTTTATTTTTGTATATTTTTTTCAACTTGTTCTCGAACAGTTTGAATGTAATTCATTTTATGATCCCAGCATTCTTGACTCAAATCGACAGGATACTCTTCGGGATTTAAAGTTCGCATATACTCTTCCCAAAATAGCGCGAGACTCTGTTCATTGTATTTTTGAATGGCGAATATGTCTGGTAGTTCATATGTTCTTTCGCCGTTAACGAAAATGTCTTTATGCAGTTCGCGGGCTTCAAAGTTTGTTACAAATTTACTTATATACGTGTGAACAGGGTGAAACATTTTTAATCGTTCTTCTTTTCCTGGTTCTTCAGAATCTAATGCAATATAATCGCCTTCTGCATGATCATTAACTCGATTGATAATGCGATAAATTCGTTTCAGTCCTGGAGTCGTAATTTTTTCAGGGTTAGATGAAATTTTAATTGTATCATTTAACTTTCCATCAGTATCTTCAATCGCAACTAGTTTATATACAGCCCCTAACGCAGGTTGTTCAAAGGACGTAATCAATTTTGTTCCAACGCCCCATACATCAATTTTTGCTCCTTGAGATTTCAAGTGCATAATTGTGTATTCATCTAAATCGCTAGAAGCGATAATTTTTGTATTTGTAAACCCAGCTTCATCTAGTAGCATTCTTGCTTTTTTTGATAAATAAGCCATATCACCACTATCAAGACGAATGCCATAAAAATCGATACGATCTCCAAACTCTTTCGCGATGCGAATCGCATTTGGAACACCTGATTTTAAAGTGTCGTATGTATCAACGAGAAAGACGCATTTTTTATGAGTTTCAGCGTACTTTTTAAATGCGACATATTCATCGCGATATGCTTGAACGAAAGAGTGAGCGTGTGTGCCGGCTACGGGTATTCCGAAGCGCTTCCCAGCCCGTACGTTACTCGTAGATGAGAAACCACCAATAAAGGCAGCGCGTGTGCCCCAAAGAGCAGCATCAAACTCGTGGGCACGTCTTGTGCCGAATTCTAAAAGTTCATCGTTATTTGCAGCGTGCTTCATACGAGCTGCTTTTGTTGCAATTAATGTTTGGTAATTCACAATGTTTAACAGGGCAGTTTCAATAATTTGTGCTTCACCGAGCGGTGCATCCACACGTAATAAAGGCTCGTTATTAAATACAACTTCACCTTCTTGCATACTTCGAATTGTCCCAGTGAATTTCATATTTTTTAAATAATGAAGGAATTCTTCTTCAAATTGTAATTCTGCTAAATAAGCGATATCGCTTTCGGTAAAGCTGAAGTTTTCTATGTACTCTACAATCTTTTCAAGACCAGCAAAAACAGCATAACCGTTCTCGAATGGAAGTTTTCGAAAGTATAGATCAAACACCGAGCGGTGATTGTGGATACCATCTTTCCAATATGTATAAGCCATATTAATTTGATATAAATCTGTATGTAAGGCATAGCTATCGTCTTTATAATAAGTCATCGCGAAAACACCTCCATAATTTGGTTATAGTATACCAATTTTTCATCGCTCGTAGCAAAGAATGGATATGAAAGTATAGTCAAGAGGGAAAAAAATGAAATATTGCATATTTTTTAGAAAATTAACATTTATCAATTTATATTTCTCAAGATTTTATGTATTATTAGAGTAATGGGGGTAATGAGAATGGAGGAGGACAATGCAACAAACATTAGAAAAAATAGGCAAACAAGTCTTTTATAAACGGCTACAGCAAAAAATGACACAAGAAGAATTATGTCAGGGCATTTGTTCTGTCTCATACTTAAGTAAAATCGAAAATGGAAAGATCGAAGCATCAGAAGAAATTCTACAATTGCTCTGCACAAGGTTAGAAATTGCCGTGACGGATTTGAGAGATGTAGAAGAGGATGTGAAGGGGAAGCTGGATGAATGGTTAAATGCATTGGTTCATTTGGACAAGCCACAAGTAGAGCGCATATATGAAGAATTACAAGGTGAAATGAAGCATGTTTTGGATTTTGAAATTATAAATTATTATAAACTGCTTTATACGCGTTATTTAATTATGAAACGAGATTTTCCTGCTGTTGAAGAAGAATTAGAGAGATTAAAAAAAATGTACAAAAAGTATTCGCCATTTCAGAAATTATTATATACGTATAGTAAAGGCCTATATTATTTTTTACAGCATAAATATAAAACGGCCTTAGACTATTTAGTTCAAACTGAAGTGATGGCGAAAGAACAAGGTTATTATGAAACTGGAATCTATTATAATTTAGCGCTCGTTTATAATGAATTAGAAATAGAACATATGGCTTTACATTTTGCTCATTTAGCTATGGAAGGCTTTAAGAATGAATATAAATTTCGTCATGTGATTAATTGCCAGTTATTGATAGGGTTAAGTTATATACAGAAGAAACAATATAACGAAGCTTTAGGGATCTATAGACATATTTTAAGAGAGGCTAATTCTTTTGCGGATAAAGATAACATAACAGCGATTGCTCTAAATAACATGGGGTATTTACATTACCATTTAAAGGATTATGCAAAAGCGAAAGAGTATTATTTACAATGTTTACAATACAAGAAGGAAGAAGATTTAGATTACATTGATGCTGTATATGAGATTGCATTGCAATGTATTGAATTGAAGGAATTTGAAGAAGTAAAAGAGTGGATTAATAAAGGGATAGAAGTTGCGAAAAGAGATGAGAAGTATAAAAGTATGTTATATACACTTTTAATACTTCAATATAAATATTTTGAAGAGAAGGGGGTGTATAAAAAGTTTTTAGAAACAGAAGCTTTAACATTTTTTAAGCAAGAGGAAAATAAAAAAGATTTAAAAAAGGTATATTTAGAATTAGCAAAATATCATGAGGAAGTATTAGAATTCCAAGAAAGTAATCGATATTATAGACTAACTATTAATTTATTAGAAGAAAAGGGAGGAAGATGAATATGAAAAAAATGATTTTTGGTGCATTAGCATTAGTGGCTATATTAGTAGTGTTAGAACCTCAATATGCTTGGACTGGAGATATGTATGGTCAAGCTAAAGAAGTAATAGAAGTAATTAATTCTTAATAAAAAACCCCTTTCCAATCGGAAAGGGGTTTTTCAATATTTGTTCCCCAAAATTCTACAATACTTGAGAAAATAATTATTTGAATTTTTAGTATATTAATAGTGAAAACATAATGCTAATATGAAACTACTCTTTTTCAAAAAAATTTTTATTAGGGGGAAGGTTCATGAAAAAGAAAAGTTTAGCGTTAGTGTTAGCGACAGGCATGGTAGTTACAACATTTGGAGGGACAGGCTCTGCATTTGCGGATTCTAAAAATGTGCTCTCTACGAAGAAGTACAATGAAACGGTGCAGTCACCGGAGTTTATTTCTGGTGATTTAACTGGAGCAACTGGTAAGAAAGCAGAATCTGTTGTGTTTGATTACTTAAACGCAGCAAAAGGTGATTACAAGCTAGGGGAAAAGAGTGCGCAAGATTCTTTCAAAGTAAAACAAGTGAAGAAGGATGCTATAACTGATTCAACAGTATTACGTTTACAACAAGTGTATGAAGGAGTACCTGTATGGGGTTCTACGCAAGTAGCTCACGTAAGTAAAGATGGTTCTTTAAAAGTATTGTCTGGAACAGTTGCGCCTGATTTAGACAAAAAGGACAAGTTGAAAAATAAAAATAAGATCGAAGGCGCAAAAGCAATTGAAATTGCGCAAAAAGATTTAGGGGTTACACCTAAATATGAGGTAGAACCAAAAGCGGACTTATATGTATATCAAAACGGTGAGGAAACAACATATGCATACGTTGTAAATTTAAACTTCTTAGAGCCAAGCCCAGGAAACTACTACTATTTCATTGAAGCAGATAGCGGTAAAGTGTTAAATAAATATAATAAACTTGATCATGTAGCAAATGAAGATAAGTCACCAGTTAAGCAAGAGGCACCTAAACAGGAGGCAAAGCCAGCTGTAACAGGGACGAATAAAGTAGGAACTGGTAAAGGTGTATTAGGAGATACAAAGTCGCTTAATACAACGTTATCTGGATCATCTTACTACTTGCAAGATAATACGCGCGGAGCAACGATTTTTACATATGATGCGAAAAATCGTACTACGTTGCCAGGAACGTTATGGATAGATGCAGATAATGTTTTCAATGCAGCGTATGATGCAGCAGCAGTTGATGCTCACTACTATGCAGGTAAAACATATGACTATTATAAAGCTACATTTAATAGAAACTCTATTAATGATGCAGGAGCACCATTAAAATCAACAGTTCATTACGGAAGTAAGTATAATAATGCGTTCTGGAATGGCTCACAAATGGTTTACGGAGATGGTGATGGTGTAACATTCACTTCATTATCTGGTGGTATCGATGTAATTGGTCACGAATTAACGCATGCTGTTACGGAATATAGTTCAGATTTAATTTATCAAAATGAATCAGGAGCATTAAATGAAGCGATTTCAGATGTTTTTGGTACATTAGTAGAGTATTATGATAATCGTAACCCAGATTGGGAAATTGGTGAAGATATTTACACGCCTGGTAAAGCAGGAGATGCACTTCGTTCTATGAGTGATCCAACGAAGTATGGTGATCCAGACCATTATTCTAAGCGCTACACTGGTTCTGGTGATAACGGCGGCGTTCATACGAATAGCGGTATTATTAACAAAGCAGCTTATTTATTAGCTAATGGAGGTACACATTACGGTGTTACTGTAAGTGGTATTGGTAAAGATAAGGTAGGAGCGATTTATTACCGTGCAAACACGCAATATTTCACTCAATCTACTACGTTTAGTCAAGCTCGTGCTGGTTTAGTACAAGCTGCAGCTGATTTATATGGTGCTAATTCTGCAGAAGTAGCAGCAGTGAAGCAATCATATAGTGCTGTTGGTGTAAACTAAAGATTTAAGAGACTAATATTAATAAAATACTTCAAAAATAAAGAAGGAGCATAGGCTCCTTCTTTATTTTTTTCTCCATCTTTTCCACAAATAAAACAATCCAACAAACCCTGCGATTGTTACAATCCACTTCGCTTCATTCGTTCCATTCATGACATGGTAAGCCGAATATACTTCGATTAGCAAAGCCGGTATTTTACCTATTGTACTGGCAATACTGAAGGATAGTAATGACATTTTGCCTAGAGCCGCAAATAAAGTCACGATACTGGACGGAATGAAAGGAATGAGGCGGAACGATAGGACGAGTAGAAAGGCCTCCCTGCCTTGTACATAAAGAAGACGCTCTACCTTTGGGTACTTATTTACTTTATCGTGAGTGAACTTTTGAAGGCCTATACGATAAATATAAAACGAGATAATAGCACCTAAGGCTTCACCTATGATCGAAATGATTGTGCCGTTTACTACGCCAAAGAGCTGTATGTTAATAGCGGTTAAAAAAATACTAGGGATAACACCTAAAAGACTGATGACGATGTTAATTAAGATACTCAGTGGAATTGCAATTGAATAATAGTCTGTTAAGAAGTTTTGAATTGTTTCAGCCATTGTTTAAAATCCTTTATCTTTTTTTGCATTACACCATATTTCCATTGTATAGGCAAGTGCAAATTTACATAATGTAGAAAACGTCGATAAAACACCATTTATATACCTTATAAGGGTATTAGGTATATAAAATAGGGGGTATATTTTAATTTTTAATAAACCACCGAATAAACCCTTTAAATATAGGGTTTATTCGGTGGTTTTAGGGATGAATTAACTCGGGAAATAATTAGAAAAATATAGGGGTATATTTATAGAGAGGTCAAAAATAGTGGTTTCATGAAAAGTGGTGAGGAATTTAAAAAATGTGTATATTTTTTCGGTGTGAAATTGACTTTTAGTGGAGTTACGATAATAATCATGAAAGAGGTGATATGATGAAACGAATAAGTAGTCTTTTCTTGAGTAGTTTATTGGCACTAATGCTGATCTTAAGTGGATGTGCAGGAAAAGAACAAAAAACAGAGAAACAGACAGGGAATCAATCGACATCAGTAGAAAAAATTAGTGATAATATTTTAGATGAAATGGAAGGGCCACCTAAAAATGGTCATACGATTGAAAGACATGTAGGCAAATCAGAAGAGGATTTGAAGAATCGCTTGAAGACAGATAAAGTATCAGCGGCAAGTACATACTATGATAAGGAAACAGCAACGAAAGCTGTAAAAGATAGTTTGAAGCAGCATGATAAGGAAATTCAAGATTGGTTAAAAAATTCTAAAGAGGCTCGTCTCGTATTAAATACAACGCATTCATTCCCGGTTGGAAAAACGGTAATAAAGAAAAATATGAATGTAAAAGACAAGCTAGTAAAAACTGTTACGGTTTTAGCGAGAGATAAGTCAGGAGATTTAGGATATAAGATTATTACTTCTTATCCATCTGACAAATAAGAAGGGGGAGTACATATGTATACGACATTACAATACTTTCTTAAATCGTACTGTACGTTAAGTGTTCATGAGGATGAAATAGTAGGCGTGATGGAAGAGTTTATAGAGCAAGAAGACGAAGAAATTGTTTTGAAATTACGCGATGAATTATTATATATGAAGAAAAAGGATGCTTGGGAAGAAGCGTGCGTATTAGCTGCGAAGCAAGGGAATCGTATGTGGTCGTTAGAAGAAACGAAAGACCATCTTGCAACCTTTTTATTATTATTGCAAAAGAAAAAGGCGTGAGTAAATCACGCCTTTTTTATTTTTTGAAACTTATCCGTTCGCTAGTGTCTTATTGTTTTGGAGCGCTTTTATATACGCTTTTTGAAATTTGTCCATTAGATATTACTTCACCGTTTTGTGTTACTTTTTTATACGTAACTGCTGTTATTTTATCGTTAGTTCTACTAATTACTTGAGAAGAAACTTCAACATTTTTACCAGTATTTGTACCGAAAATGCGTGTAGTAATACTACCTCCGTTTGAAAAAGCTTGAATATAAATATGATTGCCTGTATTGTTTTTAAATTTCAAATCTGGACCATAATCTGCTACTGCTGCATCTTGCCCAAGTGGTAAATAATTTACGGGCATAGAATGATTGCTTCGAGAAACAATTCCTAAATCTGCTCTTAAAGCTGCGCTATATAAAGTACTACTAACTTGGCAAACGCCTCCCCCTGCACTTTGTATCACTTTACCTTGTGAAAATACTGCTGCGGATTTATAGCCATGTGCAGCATCCGTTACGCCAACGCGGCCATTAAAACTAAACGTTTCATCAGGTGCGACAATAACGCCACTTAAAGTATTAGCTGACTTATTTACGTTAAAGGATTGATTCCCATTACGGCCAGCCATTGGAGTCGAATATTCAGCGATTACTTCTTTAATTCCCATTTTTTGTATATCTTCTGTAGAACGTTCAGGTTTTAATAGTGTAACTGGTAATGTAATGTCAGATGTGCTAGAAGTAATGGCTTGCCTCGTTAAATCAGTTAACTTTCCTTTATCGATTTTTTCTCCATTTTGACTTTGGCTAATATTTACTGTAGAGCCTTCAATACTTAATTCTGCATTAACAGGATTTTTTAATGTTTCATTATATTTATCCTTCATAAAGCTTTCATAAGCAGTTGTATTTAATTGAGGTGTTAATTTATAGTCACGTTTTAATTCACCGTTTTCCGCTTGCTTCCGCATTTTGTAACGATTCATTGCGTTTCCTTCTTGTTCTTTAAAGATTTTGTCGATAAGGTCTTTTTCTTTATAATTTACACCTAAATCTTTCCATGTGTACGTTTGTTTATCATTTTGTGATATGTAGGTAAGTGATTTTTGATCTAATTCGGTTACCTTTTGATTAATAATGGCTTGAATATCTTGTTTATTTTTTCCGTCGAGAGAAATACCTTCAAATGTAGTATTTGGTAGTGCAGTAGTATCTAATTGATTATTTAGTTTGGATACATATTGATATCCACCAACACCGCCTACACAAAGTAATATGCCTCCAGCAATTGCAGAACCGATCAGTATTTTACTTAGCTTCATTTATTTCCCCCCAGAAATTTTTGTATAAATATATGTATTACATTTTTTGTATAAAAATGATGAAAATAACATTATGTACGTACTAGTATACTATTCTTTCCACTGTGTGTGTAATGTTTTTATAAAAAATGTTACACTGTTGTAATAATTGTCTCTTTTTGTCACAATATGTACGAGAAATATGTTGAAAAATATAATAAAAAGGCTGTCTAGAAAGATCTAGCAGCCTTTTTATTATAATTTTTTATGTTCATTTTTATTCGTAACACCGAGATGCTCTTGTAGTGTTGTCGAAATATTATTGACGCTTTTTTCGTTTGGAACGTAATAATAAATACCACCTATATATTTATCAGTACCTTCTACTTGCAATTTGTCCATTTTTAAGTTTGAACCCATTGAATTTTTCGCAATTGTCATCATATCATCAAAAGTTAAATTTGTTTTTAAGTCTTTATCAACTGCGTCTAATAGGCCACCGATTTTATTAATGGAATTAAGAGATAGTGCTTTTTCAGCAATAGCTTCTAAAACAAGTTGTTGTCTTTGCCCGCGCATATAATCACTATCGATATGACGAGTTCTAGCTAATGCCAATGCCTCTTCTCCGTTTAAATGTTGACGTCCTTTTTTCAGGTGAATTGCATCTGCTTCGTCTTTACTATTTTGTTCTGTAAACTCTACTGGAACGTCGACAGTAATACCACCAAGGGAATCAACAATTTTGATAAATGATTTGAAGTTGAATTTTACATAGTAGTCAACTGGAACATCTAAAAAGTTCTCTACCGTATCAATTGTGCTATCTACCCCACCGAATACGTGCGCATGTGTAATTTTATCGTATTTCTCACGTGATTTAATGTAGACACGTGAGTCACGTGGAATACTGACAAGCTTAACAGATTTATCGTTTTTATTAATCGTGGCAAGTAATAGTGCATCTGTACGAGTTGCTTTTCCGTAATTTTTGTCCCTGATTTCACTTTCATCGACACCCATAATGAGTACAGAAATGTTATCAGTCATAGGTTTAACGGCTTTTTCACGTTTGCTGGATTTATCCCCGCGGCTCAGTTCGGAATAGGCATTACTTAACACAGACTTCGCTTTACTGTATATATGGAAGGAGTAGCCTCCTGTTCCTAGTGCTATAATCAGTAATGGAATAAGAAGGAACCAAAGGAGGCGTTTTTTCTTTGAGTGTCCTTTTTTGGCTCGGGTATCTTTGTTCATATCGGATTTCATCATTTTTTCTCCTTTAAAACTATCAAAGTGTATACATCTAGAAGCATATTCAAACACATAAAAAATATTGTACGCTAAATAAAAGCGATTGTACATGTATAAAAAATAGATGTCTTGATTATTTATTAAGACATCTATTCGTTATTGTATACAAAAGATAGGGATAAGAAAATGATAAAATTTTACCTAATTACAACATAATGCTTACGATAATTGCAGATAAAATGCTAACGAGAGTAGCTCCGTATAGTAATTTAAGGCCAAATCTGGCAACGACGTTTCCTTGTTCTTCGTTTAATCCTTTTACCGCACCTGAAATAATGCCGATAGAAGAAAAGTTGGCAAAAGAAACGAGGAAAACAGAAATGATACCAACTGTACGAGGAGAAAGGCTATTAGAAATTTTATTAAGGTCCATCATTGCTACAAATTCATTCGTTACAAGCTTCGTTGCCATAATGCTACCAGCTGCGACAATTTCAGAACTTGGTACACCGATAAGGAATGCGACAGGCGCAAATACGTAGCCGATTAATTGCTGGAAAGTAATGCCGAATATAATAAGGAATAGGTCATTAATGCAGCTAATTAATGCGACGAATCCGATGAGCATTGCGCCGACAACGATTGCTACGCGAAAACCATCTAGAATGTATTCTCCAAGCATTTCAAAAAAGCTTTGCTTTTCGCCTTTAATTTCTAAAATATCTTCGTCATCTTTCACGTCGTAAGGGTTAATGATGAGTACGATAATAAAACCACTAAATAAATTGAGAACGAGTGCGGTTACTACATATTTAGGTTCAATCATTGTCATATAGGCACCTACGATGGACATAGATACGGTTGACATGGCAGAAGCACAAAGTGTATAAAGACGGTGTTTTGGAATTTGAGCTAATTGTTTTTTAACCGTAATAAAAACTTCTGATTGGCCGACAATGGCAGAGGCGATAGCGTTGTAAGATTCTAATTTCCCGAGACCGTTTATTTTGCTAAGGAAGTAACCGATCCAATGAATAAAAAATGGTAGTATTTTGAAATGCTGCAGTATACCAATTAAGACAGAAATAAAGACAATTGGTAATAAGACAGTAAGGAAAAAGGACATTTCACCTTTATTAGCAAGACCGCCAAATACGAAGTTTATACCATCAGCAGCATACTCGAGTAGCTTTGTGAACAGGCTGGAAATGACCTGAATAAGTATGAGACCGACTTCTGTATTTAATAATAAATAAGTTAAAATTAACTGTATAATAAGCATGATGAAAATTGGTTTAAATTTAATATGTTTCTTATTGTTGCTAGCAATATAAGCAAGGAAGAAAACAACGATAAGTCCCACGAAAAAAGTAATAAATTTCATAGTAAGCCCCCTAAAAGAGATATTCTGCTATATATGTTTTTCATTTCAAGGGAGAATATGCATCTTTGGTAAAGAAAGGAATAGAGAGAACATGAATATATGTGGAGTGCATCACGTTGCAATTATTTGTTCGAATTATGAACTGTCAAAGAATTTTTATACTCGAATATTAGGTTTTAAAGCGATAAATGAAGTATATAGAAAAGAACGAGATTCTTATAAGTTAGATTTATGTGTAGGGAGAGAGTATCAAATTGAATTATTTTCATTTCCAAGTCCGCCTAATCGCCCAAGCTTCCCAGAAGCGGTTGGTCTTAGACATTTAGCATTTGCTGTTACAAATATTGAAGAGGCTGTGAAACATTTAAAGCAATTTGGTGTTGAGACTGAGTTGATACGTATCGATGAAATAACCGGAAAAAAATTCGTCTTTTTCCAAGACCCTGACGGTTTACCGTTAGAATTGTATGAGGTTTGAAATTGGTGAATTTTATATAGGGTTGCTTTTGCGTAAATGAAGAAACTAAAGTGAAACTTCTTTTTAAAGGAGGTGTAACTTTAGCTAAGAAAGCTAAAGGGTATATGTGGATATTATAAAATTATTGATGGTGGCCATCCTTATTGCATTAACAGGTTTTTTTGTAGCTGTTGAGTTTGCAATTATTAAGGTGCGTAGCAGTCGTATTGACCAACTCGTTAGTGAAAAACGACGTGGAGCATTGGCAGCTAAAAAAGTAACTTCAAATTTAGATGAGTATTTATCAGCATGTCAGTTAGGTATTACAATTACTGCTTTAGGGCTTGGGTGGTTAGGCGAACCGACTATAAAACATTTACTCGAGCCGTTGTTTTTAAAACTACACTTTTCTCCTGCAATTGCAAGTACCGTTTCATTTATTATTGCCTTTGCAGTGATTACGTTTTTACATGTTGTCATTGGTGAGCTTGCTCCGAAGACGCTTGCTATACAAAGGGCAGAGCAAGTTAGCTTATTATTATCGAAGCCAATTATTTATTTTTACCGAGTAATGTATCCGTTTATTTGGGCTTTAAATGGTTCAGCAAGGCTTGTAACAGGTTTATTCGGATTACATCCGGCTTCTGAACATGAAGTAGCTCATTCGGAGGAAGAATTACGATTAATCTTATCTGAGAGTTATGAGAGCGGAGAGATTAATCAAAGGGAATTTAAATATGTAAATAACATCTTTGAATTTGATAATAGAGTCGCAAAGGAAATAATGGTACCCCGTACGGAAGTTGTAGGTTTATATGAGGACGAACTATTTGAAACACATATTAAAATAATCGCACAAGAAAAATATACGAGGTATCCCGTATTTGGTGAAGATAAAGATGAAATTATTGGGATGGTTAATGTAAAGGATTTATTTATTCGTTATATGGATGGTAATCGAGATGAGGAGTGCTCGATTACGCCATATACAAGGCCAGTTATTGAAGTACTAGAAAATATTCCTATACATGATTTGCTCCTACAAATGCAAAGAAGACGAATCCCATTAGCTGTATTATATGATGAATATGGTGGTACAGCGGGGATTGTTACATTAGAAGATATTTTAGAAGAAATTGTTGGAGAAATCCGAGATGAATACGATGAAGACGAGCACCCACCTATAGAGCATATAAGTGAAGGGTGTAAAATCGTAGAGGGAAAAGTGCTTATTAGTGAAGTAAATGATTTATTTGGCATACACTTAATCGCTGATGATGTAGATACAATTGGTGGCTGGATTATGGTACAAAAGCAAATCGTCGCTGAAGGAGATGTTATTGAAAAATCCGGCTTTTCTTTTAAAGTTCTTGAAAAGGATATGCATCAAATTAAACGAGTGGAAATAAAGAAGGTAGAAGAATGATTTTCTATATTTTTTTATAAAAGGTATATATAGAAAAATAAATGTTTGCGCTTTCAAAAAAGGTGCTATATAGTGAAGGTGGATACTGAAAAATTCTTCTGCATGATACTCGTATTTTTATAGGGCGAATTTTTCAGATAAGGATTTAGAATGAAAAGTATAGGTGATAAAAATGATAGCAACGAAGGATATACGTATAGAAAAAGACTTTTTAGGTGAAAAGGAAGTACCAAGTGTAGCTTATTATGGCGTACAAACATTACGTGCTGTAGAAAACTTCCCGATTACAGGATATCGCATTCATCCGTCACTCATTACGGCAATGGCAATTGTGAAAAAAGCGGCGGCACTTGCAAATATGGATACTGGTTACTTAGCGAAAGACATTGGACATGAAATTGCAGAGGCAGCACAAGAAATTGTTGACGGGAAATTCCATGATCAATTTATCGTAGATCCAATCCAAGGCGGTGCTGGTACTTCTATTAATATGAATACAAATGAAGTAATCGCTAATCGAGCGTTAGAACGTATGGGACATGAAAAAGGTGAGTATGCAAAGGTTAGTCCAAACACGCATGTGAATATGGCTCAATCAACGAATGATGCGTTTCCAACGGGAATTCATATTGCAACTCTTATGATGTTAGAAGAACTTCTTATTACAATGGAAGAACTTCATGCAGCTTTCCGTGCAAAAGCAAAAGAGTTCGATCACGTTATTAAAATGGGACGTACACATTTACAAGATGCTGTTCCGATTCGTCTTGGACAAGAATTCGAAGCGTATAGCCGCGTGCTTGAGCGTGATATAAAGAGAATTAAACAGTCTCGCCAACATTTATATGAAGTGAACATGGGGGCGACAGCTGTTGGTACGGGATTAAATGCAAATCCTATGTACATTGAACAAGTGGTTAAACACTTGAGAACGTTTAGCGGATTCCCACTTGTTGGTGCAGAGCATTTAGTTGATGCAACGCAAAACACAGATGCATACACAGAAGTATCTGCGGCATTAAAAGTATGTATGATGAATATGTCTAAAATTGCGAATGACCTTCGTATTATGGCATCTGGTCCACGTGTTGGATTGGCGGAAATTCAATTGCCAGCTCGTCAACCAGGTTCATCTATTATGCCAGGGAAAGTAAACCCTGTTATGGCAGAAGTAATCAATCAAGTTGCTTTCCAAGTAATTGGTAATGATCATACAATTTGTTTAGCATCAGAAGCAGGACAATTAGAGTTAAACGTAATGGAGCCTGTACTCGTATTTAATTTAATTCAATCTATTAGTATTATGAATAACGGATTCCGTGTATTCCGTGAATATTGTATTAAAGGAATTACAGCAAATGAAGAATTACTGAAGCAATATGTTGAGAAAAGTGTTGGAATTATTACAGCAGTTAACCCTCATATTGGTTACGAAGCAGCATCTCGTATTGCACGTGAAGCAATTGAAACAGGAAAATCTGTTAGGGAGTTATGTTTAGAACATGGTGTACTGACAGAAGAAGAATTGGATATTATTTTAGATCCATTCGAAATGACACACCCTGAAATTGCCGGTGCTTCTTTATTAAAGAATAAGAAGATGTAATGTGAAAAACCCCGATCCACTTGGATCGGGGTTTTATTTTTAAAAGATATTAAATACAGCGTTTAACTGAAGTAAGCTAATGATAGCTAAGAAGATTAAACTATATTTCATTGCTGTTTTAAATAGGACAGATTCTTTACCAACTAGTCCAACTGCTGCACAAGCAACTGCTACAGATTGTGGTGAAACCATTTTTGCCATTGTACCACCTACTACGTTTAATGCAACAAGAGTAGAAGGAACGATGTTTAATTGATCTGCAGTTACTGCTTGAAGCGGTGCAAATAATGAACCACTTGATACCACTGATCCTGTAATGAATACGCCAATCCATCCTAAGATTGGAGAAAGAACAGGGAATGCATTACCAGTAGAAGAGAATGCAAGTCCAAGTGTAGATGACATACCAGAGTAGTTTTCTACGTAAGCTAAAGCGATAACGCTACAGATTGTATATACTGGAGCTTTTAGTTCTTTTATTGTTTCAACCATTAATTCTTTAACCATTTTCCCTTTTACGCGGTATACGATAAGTGAAACGATAATTGCTAATACGATTGCAGTAGTTGTAGATGAGAATACATCAAACTTGAAAACAGCTGCGAAAGGTGTATCAGCTTTTGTAATTGGAGTAGTTTTCATAACAGCATTATGAAGACCAGGGAACTGAATGTTAAATACTAAGTTTGCTAGTGCGCCGTCTGGAGCAAATAAAGCTTTAATTGGTTTTAAATTAAAGATTGTTACGAATGCAGTTAAGAATACGAATGGAGACCAAGCATATAGAATTTGATTGAATGTATGAGCTTCTTTCTCTTCTTGTTTTTCTTCTTTAGTAGAAGATTTTGGCTGCCAAACACGTAAGAATAATGCAAGAGAGACCATACTTACAACGGCTGCGAAAATATTAGTAAGTTCTGCACCTAAGAAATAAGTTACGACGAACTGAGTAATTGCGAAAGAAATACCACTTACAAGAATACCTTGCCAAGTTTCTTTAATACCTTTAATTCCATCGACCATTGAAACAAGTAGGAAAGGTAAAACAATACTAATGAATGGTAAAATAAGAACAGTTTGACGACCGATAGTTAATGCGTCTAGTTCAGTTAATTGTGCTGGTACTGTAACAGGGATACCCATAGCACCCATAGCACCACCAGCGATGTTTGCTACTAAACAAATACCTGCTGCTTTTAATGGATTAAAGCCCATACCTACAAGTAATGCAGCTGTAATAGCAACTGGAACCCCTAGCCCAGCTGCGCCTTCTAAGAAAGCACCGAAAGAATAAGCGATTAATAATACTTGTAAACGTTGGTCATTTGTAATGCTTGAAATACTATCACGAATGACATTGAATTGCTCTGTTTTAACAGTTAATTTATAAAGGAAAATTGCTGCGATAACGATAGTACAAATTGGATAAAATCCAGATAAAACACCGAATCCGGCAGATGCTACAGCTACTGTTGCTGGCATTTTATAAACGAATATAGCAAGAATAATAGCGACGATCACACTGTAAAGACCAGCGATATAACTTTTCATTTTCAGTCCCATTAAACAAATGATGAAGCAGAAAATTGGAAGTGCTGCGATTAGTGCAGATAACCAAATATTGTTTAATGGGTCATAAATTTGTGTCCAAGTACTCATAATAATGACAACTCCTATCTATTTTATGTGAAGAAATTCACATTATTTGTGAAACTATTCACAATCAACTTACATGCTTAGTATATTCTCCTTCAACACTATTGTCAACGTAAAAAAGTATAATTATTCCATAATAGTGTTAAAAGAAATACTTTGTTCATAAAGTAGACAAAAAGCCCGCTCAAATGGATTTGAGCGGGCTAGATAAATTATTTACATATTCTTTTCTTTGATTATTCATCCTACAGTCTATAGTAGAGGCTATCTTTGCACCGAATATGAGAGAGTGTAGAAGTATGTAATATTTGCTAGGGTGGTACAGCTTGTCTCATTTGGTTAATTCAGAAAGGGGACAGTAAATGTATTTAATAGGAAGTATTCCGTCACAGTTCAAGCTATTAAATAAGGATGAAAAAGCAATAAGTTAATTTTTAATGTTAAGGTATCTTTTTTTACTGAAAATTCCTTTTAGTGTAACAAAGAGGTTAAATATACTCCAACTACTTTACGAAAGGTTATCAATTATAGATGGTATTTTACGATATCATTACTGCACGTTGCAATGAGGTGAAAATATAACAAAAAGCCTGATAAAACAACGTTTGCAAGCAAAGTATTTGCAGCCCGCTATTTTGCTTTTTCGTTATATCATATAGTATAATATTCAAAATCAGCAAGGAATTTTTCCTGAGTTCTTTGTTGGTTAAGATGGAAAAAATTTTCGGCTTTATAAGTTGATAAAGTTATGTCGTAACAGGAAATATAAGAACAGATATATAAATAAATAAAAAGAAAATAAAAACGAAAATGAGGGGAACTTTATGAGCCAAAATCAATTCGAATGTCGTATTTCAGAAGAAGATGTACAAATGTTAAGAGCGTTAGCGCATCCGTTGCGTTTACGCCTAGTAATGGAACTAATGCAACGAGGAACTTGTAATGTAACACAATTACAGGAAGTATTAGAAATTCCGCAATCAACGGTTTCACAACATTTAACGAAATTAAAACAAAATAAAGTAGTGCGCTTTGAAAGACGAGGACTAGAAGTGTATTATCAAATTCATAATGATAAAGTAAGTGAAGTTGTAAAAACATTATTTTCTTAAAATTTGAATATTATGGAAAAAGACGTGTGGGATATACGTCTTTTTTTATTTGTCAGAAAGGTAATAGGAGAGAAAATATTAGCATGTAAGGAAGAAAAGGCTATCAATTAACATGCTGCTAGATGGAATATATTCTAAAGGGAAAAGAAAAGATAGAAAGGAGTGTAGTAAGGAAAAGGAGGAATAGTAGTATGGATGTAAAACGTGTGAAACAAATCTTATCTTCTTCAAGTAGAATTGACGTTACATATGAGGGCGTACCAGTATGGATTGAGAGCTGCGACGAGCAGAGTGGAGTTGCTCAAGTGTATGATGTATCTAATCCCGGAGAAAGCGTTCGCGTGAACGTGACGGCTTTAGAGGAGAAGTAATAGAAAAGACGCTTCTAATTTTAGAAGCGTCTTTTTTGTGTTATTCCATCATACTTGCAACTTTTTTAGAGCAGAGAAGAAGTACAAACCCTAAGACGATAACAATAATACCGATACTTGCAAATACTTCAAGATAGCCTAATGATTGTGTAAAGGAAGCAAGTTTACCAGCTAACCAGTTAGCCATACCTGAACCAGCTAACCATACTCCCATTAGTAATGATGCTAATTTAACAGGTGCAATTGCACTTACCATTGATAGACCGATTGGTGATAAGAATAGTTCGCCAATTGTATGGAACATATAAGTGATAACGATGAATAATAAGTTTGCTTTAACAGTTATATCAGCTTCACTACTTCCAGTTTTTAGAACCGCTAATGTTAAAACAAGGTAACCTATACCTAGTAAAATCATACCAAATGCCATTTTTGTTGGTATTTTTAAATCGCCACGCTTTGATTTAGAAAGTTTTAACCATAGCATAGATACGAATGGTGCAAGGAGTACGATGAACGCTGGATTAACGGATTGGAACCAAGATGTTGGAACTTCCCATCCAAAAATTGTACGATCAACAAATTTATCTGTATAAAGTGTTAAAGAACTACCAGCTTGTTCAAAGCCTGCCCAGAAGAATACTACGAAACAAGTTAAAATTACAATTGCCCAAGTGCGATTTTTTTCTTGTTTTGTTAAAGGTTTCTTTTCGATTGCAGGTTGATTTTTTGTTTTTTTACCAACAACTGTTGTTCCTGCTGTACCAAGGTAGCGAGGAGCTAATAAGTTGAAAACAATTTGTCCAATAATCATACCGATACAAGCTGCTAAGAATCCGTATTTATATCCCATAACCATAACGCCATCAACGCTTGTTTTAAAGAAATCTTCTGCTAAAAATCCACAAATAAGTGGAGCGAAGAAAGCACCTACGTTAATACCCATATAGAAGATAGTAAATGCACTGTCACGACGTGAATCATTTTCACCATACAATTCACCTAACAGTGTAGAAATATTTGGTTTGAAGAATCCATTACCAATAACTAATAGTATTAATCCTAGAAATAGTCCTGTTTTTGTATTCATTGAGAATAGTACAAAGTTGCCGATTGCCATAATAATTCCGCCGAGGGTAATGGCATGACGTCTTGTAATATAATGATCCGTTAGCCATCCACCTATAATTGGCATGAAATATACTGCTGCTGTAAAAGTACCATATAATTGCACTGCAAACGCCTTATCAAATCCTAACCCGCCACTAACCGCAGCAGTCGTTAAATAAAGAACTAAAAGGCCGCGCATTCCATAATAACTAAATCTTTCCCACATTTCTGTTAAGAACAACAAGTACAATCCTGGTGGATGTTTTTTTGGTGATTGTTGCTCTCCAGCTTTGTCTAATTTTAAAGCTGCATCCATTTTTGTTTCCCCCTAATCCTGTATAACGGATATTTATGTAATCATTTTAATTTACAAAATATTTAGAAGTCAATAGAATTATATGGAAATAGAAAGAAAATTCCTAAAAAAGTTCTATTTCACTTCGACCGTTATTGTATTTTGCCCTGAAAACGAGATGATAAGCGTTTTCAAATGTAATAATTGAATTCTAAAAGAAAATAAAATAGTGATTAATCAGAAAATTTAGATTAAAATATTTATTCTGATATAAAGAAAATATATTCTATTTACTTTTATAATATAACATATTGGGAATAAAAATACAAAACGAAATAATGTGACATTTAAGTGAATTGAAAAATAACCAGCTCCATAGAAGGGGAGCTGGTTAGAAAAATGTTATTTAACAAAGCGTTTTTCGATATCATCTAAGAGTAGGTTAGCAGCCATTACACCACCAGCTGTATTCCAAATAACGTCATCAACTTTGTATGCTTTACCGTTTTTCACTGCATTTAAATTTTTAAATAGCGGATCGTTGATATATTCTTTTTCTAATTCAGAGCCTTTTTTCTCATTTCCTTTATCGAATGTGAAGTAGAATAATACATCGCCATCCATTGCAGAAATACGTTCTTTAGATACGTTACGCTCTGCGAAGTCATCTTTATTTTGATCACCAGGACGTTTAAATCCAAGTTCTTTTAAAATAACACCAGAGAATGTATCACCGTGATAAATACGAACATCACCAGGCATGAAGCGAACCATAGAGATTTCTTGATTTACTTTATCGCCTAGTTTGGCTTTTAATTCTTTCATACTTTTATCGTAATCAGCTAAAACCTTTTGACCTTCTTTTTCTTTATTTAATGCTTTTGCATAAAATTTGAAGTTATCTTTCCATTCACCACGTAGCGTTTCAGAGAACACAGTAGGTGCAATTGCTGTTAGTTGCTCGTACACTTTTTCGTGACGCATTTTGTTACCGATAATTAAGTCTGGTTTTAAAGAGGCGATTGTTTCTACGTTCACTTGTCCTTCATCACCAACAACTTTTACATCTTTCATTTTATCTTTAATATGTGGATACCATGGATCACCAGTCCAAGATTTTACAGCCCCAACTGGTTTCACACCTAGTTCAAGTAAAGCTTCAGTTCCTTCGTTTGTTAAAATAACTACACGTTTTGGGTTAGCAGGAACTTCTGTTTTACCCATTGCATGTTCCACCGTAATCATTTCTTTTTTCGTATTTTCTTTTGTTTCTTCTTTCGTATTTGATTTTCCACAAGCACTTAAAAGTAATGAAAAGGCTAGTAAAAATACAAATACTGTAAACGATTTCTTTTGAGTCAATTTCATTATGTACCCCCTACATACTGAGAAGTTTTTTCGATAGCAAGGATGATAGTAATACTTCATGGCCTAATTGTCAATGAAAATAATTCTCATTACCGTTGACAATGCGAATTAAGTTGAAATACACTTACAACGTATCAATATACATTGAAGGGGAAACGCTGCATGTTATTAAAAACAAATCAAGCAAAATGGATTGGATTATTTGTTGGAATCATTGCAGTCATTATTTGTATTTGGGGAAGTATTATTTTCGGATATACAAATACGAGTGGGAAATTAGCGTTAGATGCTTTTTTCCATTTTAATGGTTCCAATGAACATATTATTATTCAAAATGTGCGTCTACCAAGGGCGTTAATTGCAGCTAGTGTTGGTGCTAGTTTAGCCATTGCTGGTTGTCTTATGCAAACTTTAACGAAGAATCCACTTGCTTCTCCAGATTTTATTGGATTAAATTCAGGTGCTGCTTTCTTCATAGTTGTAGCAATTGTTATTTTTTCAGTGACATCATTATCAGCTTTCACGTGGATTGCCTTTTTAGGAGCAGCAATTGCAGCTGTACTTGTATTCGCTTCTAGCTCTTTAGGAAAAGAAGGGACAACGCCACTTAAGCTGACATTAGCAGGGGTCGCAATTAGTGCGTTATTTTCATCATTAACACAAGGGCTACTTGTTTTAAATGAAAAGGCGCTTGAAGAGGTATTATTTTGGCTTGCCGGGTCTGTGCAAGGAAGAAAGTTAGAAATTTTACAATCAGTATTCCCTTATTTATTAGTGGGCTGGATCGCATCTCTTATGATAGCAGGAAAAGTAAATACATTAATGATGGGAGAAGACGTTGCAAAAGGGCTTGGACAACGAACGATTTTAATGAAATCATTCGTATTACTTATTATTGTCCTGCTGTCTGGTGGTTCAGTTGCGGTCGCAGGTCCAATTGGATTTATTGGTATTGTTATCCCGCATTTTTCCAGATTTCTAGTTGGAGTAGATCATAGGTGGAGAGTACCGTATAGCGGCTTGTTAGGTGCGATACTATTAATCTTAGCAGATATAGCTGCAAGATATGTCATCATGCCACAAGAAGTACCAGTAGGGGTTATGACGGCATTTATCGGGGCCCCATTCTTTATTTATATTGCACGTAAGAGAGGGCTTAGCAAATGAAGAAGTATATTCCGTTTCGTATAGGAAAAGGCAGGCTCTCGTTTTTAATGTATAAACGAGCTTGTCTCGTCTTATTCAGTTTACTAGTTGTTTTAATAGGATTATTTTTTGCGAGTGCAGGTATGGGAGATATGAAAATTGCTCCTTATGATGTATGGCAAGCGATTACTGGAAATGGCGATGCGATGTCAAATATGGTTGTAAATAAGTTTCGTATGCCGCGTATTTTGATTGCTATCCTTGTAGGAATCGCACTTGCTGTAGCAGGATGTATTTTACAAGGTCTTGTTCGAAATCCACTTGCTTCCCCTGATATTATCGGGATTACGGGCGGGGCAAGTGTTGCAGTTGTCTTATTTTTAGCTATATTTAGTGATAAAAATAATGCGCTAACCGTAAGCATTCATTATATGCCGTTAGCAGCCTTTGCTGGGGCAACGATTGTAGCGCTTTTTGTATATTTATTTGCATGGAGAAATGATGGGTTATCACCAATTAGTCTTGTTTTAATTGGTGTTGGGTTTTGGGCATTAACGAAAGCGGCAACGACTTTGTTTATGTTGCTTGCGCCAATTTATCAAGCGAGTCAAGCAAATATATGGATTACAGGTACTGTGTACGGTTCTTCATGGCAAAACGTCATGGTACTTGCGCCGTGGGTTCTTATTTTAACAGTAGTATCATTTATAGCTGCTAGACATTTAAATGCGCAAGAGCTAGGGGATGATATTGCGGTAGGACTTGGTGTTCCTTTAACGAAGTCACGCGTATTCATGTTATTACTTAGTACAGCTTTAATTGGTGGCGCAGTTGCCTTTGCCGGAGGAATTGGATTTGTCGGCTTAATGGCGCCTCATATTTCACGAAGACTAGTTGGTTCTTTATACGGTGCATTACTCCCAGTTGCGGCGATTGTTGGTGCAATTTTAGTACTTGCTGCAGATTTAATTGGGCGTACAGTTTTCACACCACTTGAAATTCCAGCAGGGGTATTTACATCAGCAATTGGTGCACCTTATTTTATTTATTTACTTTATAAAAGTCGGAATTCATAAAGGGAGATGAATATGCAAAAAGCATTGGAGACGAAACGTTTGACGTTGTCTTATGATGAAACAATTATTATTGATGAGTTGAATTTAGAGATTCCAAAAGGCGAAATTACAATCTTTATCGGTTCTAACGGTTGCGGGAAATCAACTTTATTACGTTCACTAGCTAGATTATTAAAGCCAACAACTGGTGACATTTTATTAGATAATCAAGCCATTCAAAATATGCAAACGAAGCAAATTGCTCGTCAAATGGCAATTTTACCGCAAGGACCGCAAGCGCCAGAAGGGCTTACAGTATTGCAACTTGTAAAGCAAGGGCGTTATCCATATCAAACATGGCTGAAACAATGGTCAGAAAAAGATGAGGAAATGGTACAAAAAGCACTTGCTGCAACAGGTATGACAGAATTTGCTGAGCGTGATGTGCATGCTCTTTCAGGTGGACAACGTCAACGTGCTTGGATTGCAATGACGCTTGCACAAGATACAGATATTATTTTACTGGATGAGCCTACTACATATTTAGATATGACTCACCAAATTGAAGTGTTAGATTTATTATTTGAATTAAATGAAACAGAACAAAGAACAATTGTTATGGTATTACATGATTTAAATTTAGCATGCCGTTATGCAGACAACATTGTAGCCATTCAAGATAAACAAATATATGCACAAGGTAAGCCGGAAGAAGTAGTAGATGAGAAGCTAGTACGTGATGTATTCCGAATGGAATGTCAAATCAGTACGGATCCGTTATTTGGGACGCCACTTTGTATTCCTCATGGAAAAGGAAGACGTGTACGTAAAGAGGTTGCTCAAGTAATGAGATAATGAAAAAGACGATGAGGATTCATCGTCTTTTTTATTTTCGGCAAGAGAATAAGAGAAAGAGGGGAATTCGTAACCGACGTTCATATTCTTCTTCAATCTGAAAATAAGTTTGATTTGGTGTAGCTTCTTTTAAGTTTGTAACCGTAAATCCAGCTTGTTGTAACAATGTGAAATACTCTTCCGTTGTACGATGATATTTAATAACTTCTTGATCAATCCAAGGTTCAACGCGTTTTCCCGTTTTAAAATAATCATCGACGAGCCAGCTCGTTCTTTTTCCGCTCGTTTGCAAGCTTTCAAATGAAGAAGTAATAATAGGGTGTTGAACGCTAAAGGTAAAGGTTCCGTTTATTTTTAAAGTTTGAAACACGTTTTGAAAAATGATAGGAAGATGTTCAATATAATGTAAGGCGAGTCTAGATGTTACTAAGTCAAAAGTAGCAGGAGGGTATGTGTAGTCTTTGAGGTTTAAAAAATGGACGGTCCCATTTTTATTTTCTAGTTGTTTTTTAGCTTTTTCATACATAAGTTCAGAGCCTTCAATACCAGTGTAAGAGTGGCAGTCTTTTTCTAATAATTCCTTGCCGAATTTTGCGTCACCGCAGCCTAAATCGAGGATTTTCTTTCCTTTCACATCACCAATGAGTTGAAAGAAGGCTGGTTTTTCAAGTGATTCATTTGGGCTATTTTCTCGGTATCTTCGTTTCATATATTGTTTAAAAAATGCTTCGTTATTATATACATCAGATTCAGTAAATGCCATGATTGAAGCCCCCTTAAATATTTTTTTATTCTACCAAATATGAAAAGTAAATGATAGATTTCTTGTAATGAATCATATATAATCTAGAATTGTAAGCGGTTACTTTAAGCTATTTTTCTATAATAAATTCTGAAAACGTGTTAAGCTAGTAGAGGGATTATTAGAACTATTAAGACAATAATTCGCTTACATGAACGATGGGAGGCTTCACAATGTCTAGTAAAACACTTGCAAAATTTTTAGAAGAAAATTTAGAGGATTTAAAATCAAAGGGGCTTTATAACGTAATTGATCCGCTTGAGAGTTCAAATGGACCGATCATTACAATTGGCGGAAAAGAATATATTAACTTATCTTCAAACAACTATCTTGGATTAGCAACAGATAGCCGTTTGCAAGAAGCAGCAATTGGTGCTATTCATAAGTACGGTGTTGGAGCAGGGGCTGTTCGTACAATTAACGGTACTTTAGATTTGCATATTAAATTAGAAGAAACAATTGCAAAGTTTAAACATACAGAAGCAGCAATTGCTTACCAATCAGGATTTAACTGTAATATGGCAGCGATTTCAGCCGTTATGGATAAAAATGATGCGATTCTTTCAGACGAATTAAACCATGCTTCTATTATTGATGGTAGTCGTTTATCAAAAGCAAAAATTATTGTTTATAAACATTCGGATATGGAAGATTTACGCCAAAAAGCAATCGCAGCGAAAGAATCAGGTCTTTACAATAAATTAATGGTAATTACAGACGGTGTCTTCTCAATGGATGGAGATGTTGCGAAATTACCAGAAATTGTTGAGATTGCAGAAGAATTAGATTTAATGACATATGTAGACGATGCACACGGTTCAGGTGTACTTGGAAAAGGTGCAGGAACTGTAAAGCATTTCGGTCTATCTGATAAAGTTGATTTCCAAATTGGTACATTATCAAAAGCAATTGGGGTAATTGGTGGATATGTAGCAGGGAAACAAAACTTAATTGACTGGTTAAAAGTTCGTTCACGTCCATTCTTATTCTCTACAGCATTAACACCAGCTGATGCAGCTGCATGTATGCGATCAATTGAAATTTTAATGGAAAGCACAGAGTTGCACGATCGTTTATGGGAAAATGGTCGTTATTTAAAACAAGGGTTAAAAGAACTTGGCTTTAACATTGGAGAAAGTGAAACGCCAATTACACCTTGTATTATTGGTGACGAAGTGTTAACACAAGAATTTAGTAAACGTCTAAATGAAGAAGGCGTATATGCAAAATCTATCGTGTTCCCAACTGTAGCTAAAGGAACAGGACGCGTTCGTAATATGCCTACAGCAGCTCATACGAAAGAAATGTTAGATGAAGCAATTCGTAAGTATGAAAAAGTAGGGAAAGAAATGGGCATCATTTAAGTAAGGGCATCTTTTGAATAGCTTGCAAATGAGGAGTGGGGAAAATGAAAAAAATTCTAGTAACCGGTTCTTTAGGGCAAATTGGTTCTGAACTAGTAATGAAACTTCGTGATGTATACGGTGCATCAAATGTTATTGCAACAGATATTCGTGAAACAGATAGTGAAGTAGTAACGTCTGGTCCATTTGAAACGTTAGATGTAACAGATGGACAAAAACTACATGATATCGCAAAGCGTAATGAAGTAGATACAATTATTCATTTAGCAGCTTTACTTTCAGCAACAGCAGAAAAAAATCCGTTATTTGCATGGAATTTAAATATGGGAGGACTTGTAAATGCATTAGAAGCAGCTCGTGAATTAAACTGTAAGTTTTTCACGCCAAGTTCTATCGGTGCATTCGGTCCATCAACGCCGAAAGATAATACGCCACAAGATACAATTCAGCGTCCTACTACGATGTATGGGGTAAACAAAGTAGCAGGAGAATTGTTATGTGATTATTATCATCAAAAATTTGGCGTTGATACGCGCGGTGTGCGTTTCCCAGGTTTAATTTCTTACGTAGCTCCTCCAGGAGGCGGAACAACTGACTATGCAGTTGAAATTTATTATGAGGCGATTAAAAAAGGCGCATACACCTCATACATTGCAGAAGGAACATACATGGATATGATGTATATGCCAGATGCTTTACAAGCGATCATTTCATTAATGGAAGCTGATCCAAGTAAACTTGTGCATAGAAACGCGTTCAATATTACAGCAATGAGCTTTGAGCCAGAGCAAATCGCAGCATCCATTCGTAAACACATTCCGACGTTTACAATGGATTACGCTGTAGATCCTGCTCGTCAAACAATCGCTGATAGCTGGCCGAACTCTATTGATGCAACAGCAGCAATGAACGAGTGGGGCTTTAAAGCAGAATACGATTTAGACAAAATGACAACGGACATGTTGGCTAAGTTAAAAAAAAAGCTCACAGCTGAGTTAGTGATGAATTAATAGGAAGGGTCGATTCTTAGGAATCGGCCCTTTTAATTGAAGGAGAAAAGCAACATGCAAAGAGTTGACGTCGTATATGCACTAATACATGATGAGGAAACAGATAAAATATTAATGGTACATAATGTAGAACAAAACGTTTGGTCATTGCCAGGCGGGGCTGTTGAAAAGAGTGAAACGTTAGGGGAAGCTCTAGTAAGGGAAGTAAAAGAAGAGACAGGTTTAACTGCCGTGGCAGGTGGACTTGTTGCAATCAATGAAAAATTCTTTGAAGAATCAGGGAATCATGCACTATTGTTTACATTCCGAGCAAATGTAGTAACAGGTGAACTTATTGCAGAAGATGAAGAAGAAATTTCTGCAATAGAGTGGGTGGATCAAAGGATCGCAAATGAACGATTCCCATTCTACGATGGAGGATTTGAGGCATTATTAGAAGTAGCCATTCCATACAAGTTTCAACCAGAAACAAAGTGATTGAAATAGAAAAACAGGAGCGACAACGCTCCTGTTTTTCTATTCGATCGTCTTCAGTAATAACTTTTTCAATAGCGGTTTAATTTTCAGACGTAAATCTTCAGCATGATTTGCAACTAAGAAGTGATGGTTATAAATGTTCTTCATTAATTGATAAGTTGCTTCTTTCGCTTCGCCTTCTTCGATGAAGATTCCGATTACTTCCATACCACTTTTACGAGCAAGTTTGACAGCTTCGTGCGTATCTAAAATACCGTCTTGTTGATAGTCTAACGCAGAAGGCTCACCATCTGTAAAGACAAGTAAGAATTTATGCTTTTCTGGTCTTTTCGCAAGCTTTTCAGAAACGATACGAATAATATATCCGTCGCGGTTATCTTCTTCTTCGCGAAGCTGCATAATTTCAGGCCCAACGTTTGGTAACGTTGAGTTTTTATACGTTACAACTTCATGGATCACGTTCGGCTTATCTTCAGGTTTAGCACTAGAGGCATCTTCCCAAAATCCGCTAATAGCGTGCGGGATTTTTAAAGATTTCAACGCTTCATGGAATAGGACTACACTCTTTTTCGTTTCTTCCATTTTGTTATACATAGAACCAGAGCAGTCCACTAGTAGTTGGAATGCAACATCGAGTTCTTGTGATTCTTGTCCTTTTTTATAAAACATGCGCGGCTGCTTTTCAGTATAAATACGAAGGAATTTCTTACGAAGTCTTCCGTAATATTTATCACTATTTGCATTCGTTTTATTTTCAATCGTTTTTTCGATAATTTTCTTTAATTCTTTTACATCTTTATTAACGACTGATTTGATAACTTGGTAATCTTTTTTCTCATCGCTATTTGCTTTGCGAGCTTCTTTAAATGTATGAGAGGCACCAACGTTATACTTACCGTATGCACCGTCGTTTTGGCTAGAAGCGTGTGAAGCTCTTGCTTCTTCTGTATCAGCACCATCAAAGTTAGATTGTGTACTTTTTTGAGAAGTACCTTGTACAGAACCAAGTGCTTGGTCGCCATCTTCTGATTCGCGAGCAGTATTGCCCATCATATTTGTTTTTGTTCCGCTTTCTAATTCAAAGCGTAAAAAGTTCTCGTTTTCGTTATTTTTATTTTCACGATGCCATGTAGAGAAACTTTCATCCATTTTGTTTTTATTTTCATCGTCATCTATGAGTTGTGTATCATCATTTGCTAAATCTTCGACGCGACAGTTCTTTTCGTCTGCGATGACAGATAAATAAAGTGGAGCATGTCCGAAATAATTATTAAGCATATCACTTTCAAGAAGGCCTTCTAAACGATAGCGAATTTTCTCAACGATATACATAATATCTTCTGTATTACGAGCTTGGAATGTTTCATGCAAAATTGCTTCAATTTGCTCGAAGTATTCATTATTAAACATTTCATATTTATCGCTCGTTAATGACAGATAGCAGAGACAAAATAGACCATCACCGTGATAGTTACGAACACGATTGATTTCATTTTGTGAGCCGAAGTAATTGCGATACATTTCTTTTCTTCTTTTAAAAATATGCTTTGTGCCAGGGCGTAAGTTTTTTACAATTTCCTCAACACGTAAATCTTCTAATAGAACAAATAATTGTGTTAAAAACTTTTTTAAGGGTGATTCTTGTAATTCAATCGCATAAGAACGAATTAAAGTCATGTCCGAGTAATGTTTATTACCAAGTGCTTTTAAAAACACTTCGCTTTTTAATCCGATTACTGTATCCTCTTCTTTTCGATCATCCCAAAAGTGACTAATGACAACCTTTTTTTCAATTTCGTCGTAGTATGCTTTATAGCCATACTCAAGGTAGGCATCGTCTTCTTTTAGAAGAGCATACATTAAGTTTTCCATTTGTAGAAACAGCGACGCATCAATTTTTTTGTCACTAAAAATTTGTCTCATGAATTATCCCTCAAAGAAATAACTTTCTGCTAATTCACGGACAGTCATTTGTTCTGTTTCATCGTTTAATTTTGCGATAATGCTACGTTCAATTGCACGCATAACAGGAATATATACACCTAAATCACATGCGTCGATAATGCCACGAATACTTGCTGCTTCTTCACTTACACGTCCATCACGAGCTAAAGGCATAAGGTCGCTTGCAAATGCAACGAACTTTTCGATTGTTGCAACATCATTTAATTTTGATTCAGCTAATAATAGTTCTTTTAATGTATCACCTTGAATGTAAGGAACTTCAATAATAACAAAACGGTTTTTTAATGCTTCGTTTAGTTCGCTTGTTCCAACGTAACCTTCATTAATTGCTGCGATTACACGATACTCGTTATCACCGTATACGACTTCTTGTGTAAACGGGTTTGTAATCATTTTACGGTAATCTAATGCACCGTGAAGAAGTGGTAACGTTTCAGGTTTTGCCATATTGATTTCATCAATATATAGGAAATGACCGTTCTTCATTGCTTTCATAAGAGGACCGTTAACGAATGTAACTTCAGATGCGCCATCTTTCGTTTGTAGTGTGTTGTATCCTAAAATACCTTCTACATCTAGGTCAACAGAACAGTTAATGCTATGCATTGGTTTTTGGAATAAAGAAGAAAGAGTTTCCGCTAGTACTGTTTTACCACTACCCGTCGGTCCTTTTAATAGAATGTTTTTGCCAAGAAGAAGTGCTGTAATAGCATCTTCAATAATGCTGTTATCAGATGCTTTATATATTTTGGTACCGATTAAATGTGCATTTTCACCAGATTCTTGTTTATTCTTTTCGTGAATGTTTGAGAGCTGTTGTTTTAAATCAGCATGTATATGAAATTGTTCTAACATGTATTTCCCACCTAACATTATTTTCATAAAGTAATACATCTTATGATAACTTGTTTTAATATGGTATGCAAAGAAAAGGAAAGGGGAGAAATACAAAAGAAAAAGCAATCAATATTACATTGATTGCTTACAGTAAAGGAGAGATGAGCCTCATAAAAGACTCTAATATTCGTTTTTTGATACTTCTTTTTTGGAATGCGTTCCATTTAATTTCATTGGAATGCTTAAAATCTTCTTCAAAATCACGTCTAATATCATGAACGGTTTCTGATTCATATAGTACGCTAATAAGTTCATAATTTAATTCAAAGCTGCGTACGTCCATATTTGCTGTTCCGATTGTAGCAATTTGATCATCAACAAGTACAATTTTTGCATGCATAAAACCATCTTTATAACTGTAAATGGAGGCACCGGCTTTTAAAAGTGGAGTGAAGTAGGACTGAGATGCTTGGTCACTAATAATACTATCACTTTTACCAGGATATAAAATGCGTACATCTATGCCAGATATTGCACTTAAACGTAATAATGTTAACGTTTCTTGATCTGGGATAAAGTATGGTGTAGCAATCCAAATCGATTTTTTGGCAGATCCCATAACGGCTAATAATGTATTGCGAATACTTTTATCATCTGAGCTCGGTCCGCTCGCTACAATTTGAACGGCACCTTCTGCACTTGAAATTTCTTTACCTGGGAAGTATTGTCTATTCATAAATTGATCCCAGGAATAAGTATTCAATCCACTAGATGCATAAAGCCAGTCCTCTAGAAAGATTGCTTGTAATTTATATAGCGCTTTTCCTTCTATTTTTAAATGACTATCACGCCAAACGGGAAATTTTTTTGAACGGCCAAGATATTCATCACCGACGTTGAGTCCACCAGTAAAACCGATTTCTCCATCTACAATAACGATTTTCCGATGGTTACGATAATTGACAGTTTCAAGTAACCAAGCTGAAAAAATAGGGTCAAATTCTACAATTTCAATACCAGCTTTTTTCATAGGTTGTAAAAATCGTCTTCTTAAAGTGTTACTTCCGAGTCCATCATAAAGGAAGCGTACAATAACACCGTCTTTTGCCTTTTTGATTAAAGCATCTCGAACTTTTGTACCAATTTCATCAGATTTATAAATATAGTATTGAATATGTATGTGATGTTTTGCTTGCTCGATAGCTTGCAAAATTTCTGAGAATGTTTGATCACCATTTGTTAAAAGCTTTGTAGTTGTTTTATCTGCGGCAGGTCCGCCTCCAAATTTTTGCACGACTTTTGTTAAATGTGTAGAACGTTCATGTAAGGGGACTGTGAGTGATAATTCTACTCGTCTTCCTTCTAATATTTCACGGAATAATTTTCTTTGCTCTTCTGAACGATGTAGATGTTTTTTTCTTCTCCAACGACTACGCCCGAACAGTGCATATAAAAGCACACCTACAACAGGGAGAAGTGCTAATACTAAAAACCATGCTAAAGTACTCTGTGGGGATCTATTTTCAATAAAAATAACGAAAGATATCCCTACGATTGTAAGAGACCATAATGCACCGACAAAGGTATATAGCGAGAGGATAGACGTATCTAAAAGTAAGAGTACGATAGAGATAATTGTAAATACCAATAATAATTGAACGATAGGCTTCTTCATTTTTATAAAATTCCTCTAATCTTTCTTAAATATAAATTTCTTATATAAAGTGAAACTTTAATCAGTGGGGGTCTTACTGCCCATTAAAGTGGGATAAAAAGGTATAATTCGACATTCTTATTATAAAGTGTTTTGTTTTTTTTACAAAATATAGTCATTTTCCCCATGCTTTCCGCATTTGTCCTACATACAGTATATTGTTACGTTATTATCCAGCTAATTGCTGGTTAATAAACAGTGTAAGAGAGACAAAACCCTTGCCTCTTATATATAGGAAGAGAGATAGCCATATTCTAGAATTGTAGCAGATGCATGATGAAGTCTAAGGTATGGTTATCCGTATTATACAGATTCTTCTTAATATAGGTTACCAGCTAGGTTCGTACTATTCGTACAATATCTATTAAGATGAGAAAATGGAAAAGGAGAGGGGAAACATGAATTATATAGACAATAATGGATTGTATTATCGTCATAATCATGGAGGGCACCATCATAATGGCGGACATCACAATCATGGCGGACACAATCACCATGATCATCACCACCATCACGGAGGCGGATGGGGCTGGGGTGGCGGCTCATGGGGCGGTGGATTTTTCCCTGGAAGTTTTGCTGGAGGTGTGTTAGGTGGGCTTACAGCTGGCGCGTTAACGGGTGCAGGTGGAGGCTACTATCCAGCACCGTATCCGGTAACTTATCCAGCACCATACCCAGCACCATATCCAACGCCATATCCGGGTTATCAGCAAACACCATATCCGTATTAAACTAAAAAAAGAGGCTTTCCTCTTTTTTTAGTTTAATAAAGTACTTATTTATAAAATATTTCCAAAATAAAGGTGAAAATATGTTAATATTTTGTTATTGTAATTTTAAAACATATATACTAATTTTAATTTTTATATTATTATTCGTGAATAGTTGTATAATGTGCTCGAATTTCTATTTCGCTAGTAAAGTAAAGTGGTTAGATATAAGCAGGAATAGTGGGAAACTAGTGTTGTATAGAGCTAGTTATAAGGCAATATAAGAGAATGAATAAGGTATAATAAAGTAAGCTAATTATAGCGATAAGAAACGACTATTTATAATTGAAACGGTATTATATTGCTTTTTATTACAAATAATATTATGTTATTTTAATCGGCATATTTCAAAATGTGATTTATGTAAAGGGCGATTATTAGGAAATGAAATATCTCTATTTCTATGAAAATAAACAAGTTGTGTTTTAGTCAGATAGGAAGCAAGGAGAGATGCGCATGCTAGAACAAAGAGGTCATGCATTATATGACTCTTCATTGCGAGATTTAAAGTTAGCATTAGATGAGTCTTCAATTGTTGCGATTACAGACCGAAATGGTCTTATTACATATGTAAATGATAAGTTTTGTAAAATCTCCAAATATCCACGAGAAGAGTTAATAGGGAAAGATCATCGTATTTTAAATTCAGGATATCACCCAAAAACATTTTTTCAAATTCTTTGGAAGCGTATTTTGAGCGGAAAAGTATGGAGAGGTGAAATTCGAAATCGAGCAAAAGATGGGACATATTATTGGGTTAAAACAACAATTGTTCCATTTTTAAATGAAAAAGGAGAGCCATATCAATTTATTGCGATCCGAAATGATATTAGTAGTAGGAAAGAAGCAGAACAGAGGTTGCGTTTAAGCGAAAGCCGTTATAGGGAGCTTGCGTATCATGATGCTTTAACGAGTTTGCCTAACCGACTACAGTTAATAACGACTGTCAACGAGATGATTGCAGGCAAAAAAGAATTTGGTATGATTTACTTTGATTTAGATCGTTTTAAATTTGTAAATGATACGTTAGGTCATATGATAGGGGATTTACTTTTAAGCGAAGTTGCTTCACGGTTGCATTATGTGCTAGGAGAGAAAGATGTTCTGGCTAGGCTGGGGGGCGACGAATTTGTGTTGTTAACAAAAAATCATACGCAAGATGAAATGAGGCAGCTAGCGACATCTGTGTTGTCGTGTTTTCAGGCACCATTCATGCTTGAAGGGCATGAAGTATACATTTCAGCTAGTCTAGGACTTTGCTCATATCCGAAAGATGGACAAGATGTGGAAACGCTATTGAAAAATTCGGATTTAGCTATGTACAGTGCAAAAGAACAAGGTAGAAATGCCGCGTGTTTCTTTACAGATGAGTTACGTGCGAAAATAAATCGTAGAATGAAAATTGAATTTGCTTTGCAAAAGGCAATTCGTGATGAAGAGTTAGATGTGGCGCTGCAGCCTATTATTGATTTAAAAACGAAGAAATATACTGGTATCGAGGCTTTAGTACGTTGTACGACAGAAGAAGGGCCTATTTCCCCAAGCGAATTTATCCCTATAGCTGAAGAATCTGGACTTATTATAAAATTAGGAGACTGGGTATTAGAAAAGTCATGTCGCTTATTTAAAACATTGCCAGAGTACGAAGAAGGACTAAAGTTATCTGTGAATTTATCTATACAACAATTAATGCAAAAGCATTTTATTTTATCTGTACGTAGTATTTTAAAGAGAACCGGCTTTTCTCCAAATCGTTTAATTTTAGAAATAACGGAAAGCATTGCTGTTCGTCATTTTGATTATATTATTGCTACATTACAAGAATTAAGAAGTATGGGCGTTTTAATTGCTTTAGATGACTTCGGAACGGGCTATTCTTCCTTATACTATTTAAAACAACTGCCACTGGATATAGTGAAAATTGATCGTAATTTTATTCGTGAATTTCATTATGATCACGCACAGCCAGAGCGAACGATTGTAAAGTCTGTTATTGAAATTGCCCATAGCTTACATTTAGCAGTAGTTGCTGAAGGGGTAGAAACAGTAGAGCAAGAAAGCTTATTACAATCTATGGATTGTGATTATGTACAAGGTTTTTATTATGCGAAACCTTTATCGGTAGGAGAGTTAAAAGAAAAGTTAATTATAGATTTCTAATAAAAAAGAGAAGCCAGAAGCTTCTCCCTTTTTTAATTCATTTTTTGTGAGTCTTTCATTAGTACAGGATAAAGAATAAGACCTAATACGAACAATCCGATTCCTAAGAAGAACGTTTTTAAATCAGCAGTTCCAGTTTTGATAACCCAAATAGAGTATACAAATGCTAATGTAGTAATAATCCCATCCTTTAATCGAGAGCCAGGCATTATATCATACGTTTCTCCTGTAATAACCAGTTTGAATTGGTACAGCGTAGAAACAAGGTATGGAATTAAATAAGCAAGTGTTGCTACAACGATAGCGAAATTATAAGCTTCTGACACGGTACCAGAAATCGTTGAGAACAAGAAAATCTGCGTCATCACATTTGTAATAAATAATGATTTTGAAGGACTACCTTTTTTATTTGTTTTCGCGAAAAACTTAGGAAAAAGTCCATTCTTTGCAGCCTGATAAGGTACTTCTGAACTAACAACAATCCAGCCAACTGTAGATCCAAATAAAGATACAAGTGCAAGTAAAGCCATGATATATGCGCCTTTATTGCCAATTGCTAAATTTAATGCGTCTACTAATGGTTTTTGAGACTCTTTTAAAGCATCTTGCGGGAGAGCGCCCATTGTAAGTAGAGTAATTGACATGTAAATAAGAAGAGCGATAATTAATCCGAAAATGGTAGCCTTTTTTACATCGCGCTGAGATTTGGCACGATTAGAAAGCATGACAGCTGATTCAATACCGATAAACGCCCAAAGTGTTGCAATAGCAGCTGAATTAATTTGTCCACCTAAAGAAATGGATTGTCCTGCTTCATTCATAAATGTTTGACCGTCTCCGAAATTTGATGCATTGAAAATGAATAGCGTAATGACAATAAACATTGTAAATCCAATAATCTTTGCAATGGTAGCAAGTAGATTCATATTTCCAGCTCGGTCAATATTTTGAGAAAGAATATATTGAATCCCCCATAACATAAGGCTACATACGAGGAAGGTTAATCCTTTGCCGAGTTCTAGTGAAAATCCGTTCGTTGAAAAGAGAATTTGCTTACTTTGTAAAACTGGAAAGAATGTTGATAAATATCCAGCGAAGGAAATAATAACAGATGCTGTTGCGGCCCAGTTCGCAGCCCAATATCCCCATGCCATACTATATCCTGCAACTTTACCCGCTTTTTTTGAAGGGAACATTGCTTGAGCGTAACTTTGTGGTCCTGCCTTTAATTCTGGTTTGCGAACTGCTAAATTTCCAAATACGAGTGCAATCATAAATACACCAAGACCTGTAATACTCCACGCAAGTGTAGAACCCATGGGACCTGATACTTGTGCTAAATTCGCTGGAAGCATAAATACGCCACCGCCAACCATATTTCCAATCACAAAAGCTGTTAAAATCCATAATCCCCATTTTTTCGTTTCCATTTTTGTTAACTCCTTTGTAGTAAGTTTTGCTTAAACATCATTTTTTACTAGCATTTTGGCAATAAAAAAAGAGCCATGTAGATAAAAAATACCTACATGGCTCTTCGCCTAACGTAGGTACAACGGGAATAACCCTTGTACCTACGCGTAATTTTTCCGCTAGGTTTCAAGGGTTACGTATGATGATGATGTTTTTGTGCAAATGTAACTACAATTGTTGTATAAGTAAGCATAGTTCTTTGCTCCCTTTCTCCTCTGATTTTGAAGTTAGTATACTACATGTTTTTTTGAATGAAAAGAAAAATATAAAAATTTTTATAAAAATACGTTTTAGAGATTAAATATTTACCTGTATTTTTCCTATACTGGAAAATAAGTGAGAGATTGGCAGAAGAGTGTAGCGTGGTATAATACATATAGAATTAGAAGGTGACAAGGGGCTATTGTAGATGATGAGTAAGTATGAACAAATTTATACAGCAATCAGCAAGTCTATTGATAATAAACAATTAAAAGAGGGATGCAAAATCCCATCAGAAACTGAATTAATGAAGCAGTATGAAGCAAGCCGCGGTACGGTAAGAAAAGCTGTAGATTTATTACAAGAGCGTGGATATGTTCAAAAAATACATGGAAAAGGTGTTTTTGTTTTAAAGCGAAAAAACATTGAATTCAACTTTGGTGGTATTGTAAGTTTCCAAGAAGAAAATGAACGTTTAGGACGCCATTGTATTACAGAAGTCGTGGAAATGGAGAAAGTAAACGCGACAAAAGAAGTTGCAAAGCTATTAAATGTGAAAGAGAAAACGGAAATAGATCATATTAAACGCGTACGGAATATTGATGGAGAAAAAGTAATTTTGGATATCAACCATTTTGTATCGGAATATATTCCTGGGTTAACGAGTGAAATTGCAGCGGAGTCCATTTATAAATACATTGAGAAAGAACTAGGTCTTCATATTAGTTATTCGCAGAGAGTAATTGAAGTACAGCCATGTACAGAGGACGATAGAAAGTATTTAGATTTAAATGGAACAGACTATGTTGTTGTCGTGAAAAACTTTACGCATTTTTATGATGGAAGTCAGTTCGAATATACAGAATCCCGCCACCGCTTAGATATTTTTCATTTTTCGGATGTGGCGCGGAGAAAATAAGAGATGGAACGTAATAACGTTTCATCTCTTTTTTTATAAAAAAATCGCAAACTCGTATATACGAGTGTTGACTAACTTATATATACGAGTTAATATGTAATTGTAAACGGTATCAAAAAAAGAAAAGAGGGACGGGAATATGGGGAAAGACTATCGTAAAACAGCAGAGGAAGTGTTGCAGTATATTGGTGGGAAAGACAATATTGAACAAGCTGCACACTGTGTAACGAGACTCCGTATCGCTTTAAAAGATGAAAGTAAAATAGATAACGATAAATTGCAGTCTGTTTCATTAGTGAAGGGAGCGTTTCATAACGCTGGGGTATTTCAAATTGTAATCGGTCCAGGAGATGTTGATCGAGTATATGCTGAATTGATAACGCTTGCAGGCATGAAGGAAGCAACAGTAGCTGACGTAAAAGATTCGGGAAATCAAAAGTTAAATCCAGCTCAAAAGTTTGTAAAAGTATTTTCAGATGTATTTATGCCGATATTACCAGCAATCGTAACAGCTGGTTTACTAATGGGAATTAACAACCTATTAGGAGCGAAGGACTTATTTTTTGAAGGTAAAAATTTATTAGATGTGTATCCAAACTTAAGTGGGCTTTGGGATTTAATTAATATGATGGCGAATACAGCATTCGTATTCTTACCAGCACTTGTTGGTTGGTCAGCAACGAAGCGTTTTGGTGGTAGTCCGATATTAGGGATTGTTATGGGATTAATGCTTGTGCATCCAGCCTTATTAAACGCGTGGGATTACGGAAAAGCAGCGACTGGTTTAGACGGACACAAGATTGAGTACTTCGATATTTTAGGATTATTTCAAATTGAAAAGGTAGGGTATCAAGGTCAAATCTTGCCGGTTTTAGTAGCTGCATTTGTATTAAGTAAAGTGGAAATTTTCTTGAAGAAGCATGTACCAAATGCAATTCAACTATTAGTTGTACCAATTACAACGATTGTCGTAACAGGTGTGTTAGCACTAGGAATTATTGGTCCAGTTACACGTCATATTGGAGATTTATTAACAGCTGGATTAGTAGGTGTATATGAAACAGTACCAGTAGTTGGAGCAATATTGTTTGGAGCATTATATGCACCGCTCGTAATTACAGGTATGCATCATATGTTTATTGCTATCGACTTACAATTAATTGCACAACACGGTGGTACATTCATTTGGCCAATGATTGCCCTTTCTAACATTGCGCAAGGTAGTGCGGCGCTTGCGATGTTTTGGATTTCTAAAAATCAAAATGATAAAAGCATGGCATCTACATCAGCAATCTCAGCATATTTCGGTATTACAGAACCAGCTATGTTTGGTGTAAACTTACGAAATAAATTCCCGTTCTATGCAGCGATTATAGGATCGGCTATTGCAGCTATATTTATTACGTTAAATGGTGTATTAGCACCAGCTATCGGAATTGGCGGATTACCAGCATTTATTTCTATCATTCCGAAATCGATTCCGATGTTTATTGTCGGAATGATTATCGCAGTTGTAATCCCATTTACGTTAACATGGTTATTTGCAAAACGAGTAAAACAGAAGTAGGAGGAAGTTAAACATGAAGGATTGGCATAAAAGTGTAGTTTATCAAATTTATCCGAAGAGCTTTAATAGCTATTACAATAAAGAAACCGGTGATATAAAAGGGGTTACAGAGAAACTAGATTATTTAAAAGAACTCGGAGTAGATTATATTTGGTTAACACCGATATACCAATCACCACAAAATGATAATGGATACGATGTAAGTGATTACTACAGCATTGATCCATCTTACGGAACGATGGAAGAGTTTGAAGAGCTTTTGGAACAAGCAAGGGCACGTAACATTGAAATTATGCTTGATATCGTTGTAAATCATAGTTCGACGGAGCATAAGTGGTTTAAGGAAGCGAAGGAAGATAAAAATAGCCCATATCGTAATTATTACATTTGGCGTGATGAAAAAAATAATTGGCAATCTAAGTTTGGCGGATCTGCTTGGAAATATGATGAGAAGACAGAGCAATATTTTTTGCATCTATTTGATGAGACACAAGCCGATTTAAATTGGGAAAATGAAAAACTTCGTGAAGAAGTATATGATATGATGCGTTTTTGGCTGGATAAAGGGGTAACTGGATTCCGATTAGATGTTATTAATTTAATTTCAAAAGATCAACAGTTCTTAGATGATGATGGAAGTACGACGACAAGCGATGGCCGTAAATATTATACAGATGGTCCGCGTGTTCATGAATATTTACAAGAGATGAACCGAAATGTTTTTGAAGGGAAAGATGTAATTACAGTTGGAGAAATGTCATCTACGACAATTGATAATTGTATTAAATATTCAAATCCTGAGCGCAATGAATTAAGTATGACGTTTAGTTTTCATCATTTAAAAGTAGATTATCCGAATGGAGATAAGTGGACGAAAGCGGATTTTGATTTCATTAAATTAAAAGAGATTATGTCTAATTGGCAAATTGAAATGCAAAAGGGCGGGGGATGGAATGCGTTATTTTGGTGTAATCATGACCAGCCTCGTATTGTGTCACGCTTCGGTGATGATAGAACGTACCGAAATGAATCTGCGAAAATGTTAGCTATAGCTATGCATATGTTGCAGGGCACACCTTACATTTATCAAGGCGAAGAAATCGGTATGACAAATCCTAAATTCGAATCCATCGAGCAATATCGCGATGTTGAATCGTTAAATATATACGATATGAAGCGAGAAGAAGGATTATCAAAAGAAGAGATTATCGGGATTTTAAAACAAAAATCTCGTGACAACTCCCGTACTCCGATGCAGTGGAATGAAGAGGTGAACAGTGGTTTTACAACGAGTACACCTTGGATTTCAGTGGCTGAAAACTTTACAGAAATAAATGTAGAGAAGGCATTAGAAGATAAAGATTCTGTATTTTATCATTATAAAAAACTAATCGAGCTAAGAAAAACATATGATGTTATTACAGAAGGAGAATATGCTATTTTAGATGAAAATCATGCTAAGGTTTGGGCATATACTCGTACTACAGAGGGTGAAGTGCTGCTTGTTATCAATAACTTCTACGGAGAAGAAATAACGTATTCAGTACCAGCCCATGTTCGATTAAATGGAATGAAACAAGAAATACTACTTTCGAATTATAAAGATTCCAGCAAGGATATTACAAATCTAAACTTAAGACCATATGAATCGATTGTCTATCGATATACGAAATAAAAGGTTGTATGCCCGCGCGGCATACAACCTTTTTATTTTAAGACACCGCTATATAAAATATTTACGTCTACTTCTGATTTGAATTTTACTTTTGCATAATCTTTATTCCAATTTTTTTTCTTCCATAAGTCAGGATGATATGCGATAAGGTGTCTACCAATTCCGAAAGCATCACAATTTGCCTTTTGTAAATTTTTCGTTATTTTTTTAGCTTCTTTCGTAAGCTGTTTAGACAGTTCTTTATTTAGTTTTTTTCTTTCGTCCATTTTGTAAAGATTATCTCTCGGAGCTTCAAGAGCGATAACTTTTAATTGAAGCTTAATGTGAGCATAAACATTTCCTTTTTTATCTGTTGTTATTTTTAAGTCTCGTTTTAACTTTCGATTGCTAATTTCCATTGTTAAATAATCAGATGTCTTCTCTGATTCATCGCTAGTAAGTTTTTGGGTTATACGGGCACTTGTTCCCATTTTTCCGGTTAATAACACGAATAAAACAGATTGTTTCAAAGGTAAATGCCCAGTTAATTTATCATTGTTAAATAAAGCTAACCCATTTGTAACTACTTCTTTTCCTTTTATTTTTATAGAAGGGAGGGTAAAGTCTTTACCGGGATCTAACATTTTTGTAGCAGCTGTTTCTAAAGTTTCTTTTGGAAATACACTCATATCTTCTAAGCTTTTCACTTTTTTCTTTAAAAAATCTCCAATTAATAAATTTCCTACTTTCTTTTTTTCGAGTACCTCGGACGTTTCACCATCTACTGCAATAAGCTTTACTAAAGCAGTTGGATTTGTTGGGTCCCGAAAACTGACATCTAAATAGGGTAGTATACCTTTTTTTAGAATTTTGGTTCCTAGTAATTGAACACCATATTTAAAATAGCGAATATTCCCAGTCACATTTTTTTTTAGGGCATCGCTTGTATCCCTTATGTTATGCCCGGTTGCTGAATGTATTTCATTCTCGAATGAAGATTGTTCTCCGTTTGAACTTTTTACGAGCTCGATTGTTTGCTGGAGTTTATTCTCTTCTGTAATATCTGATCCAATACTATAAGCTAATCTCGCTTCTCTTAATGGTTCTTGATCCCAACAGCCAGAAAGGAGGGAACTAGTACATAATATAAAAAGTAATTTAACTCTTTTTTGGAACATATTGTTCTCCTTTCTTCTTTCTTATTACTGAATAAAGTAGAAATAAAAGAGGGAGGACAACGATGAAAGTATAGGTGAACTTATCAGTGAAAGTTGCAATTACTTTTAATTCTTCAGGTGTATCTATAAATAAGGCTACACTAAAAGCAATAATACCAACGATTGGAACAGCTTTTTTATGATTAGCAAGATTGAATATATGTCTAATTCCGATTGAAGCAGCGTAATAATAACTCGCAATAGAAGCTACAACAGTTATCATCCAAATTGGTATGAATAGTAAATCAGTTCGATCTATAATCCCGATATGTAAGGAACGTAATAAGTAAGCAACTGGTTCTGGGATAAGTTCAATTTGTTTTGGACTAAATACGATAAAGCAAATCCAAACAGTAAAAGCATAAAAGAGAGTCACAAATCCATTAGCGATAGAAATTGCCTTCAGTTTTGCCACAGAACTCCCATTTACTTTAGGAAATGCGATGAGAAAGATTTCAAAACCATACATAGCTGTAATTGTTTCTTTCGATGCTTGAATAATATTCCACCATCCAGCCTCTGTAATGGGAAAAATATAAGAAAAATCAGCTCGGGAAAGCCCTAGGGCAATTAAAAGCGCCATAGGTAAAATGAGAATAGAGGTCATGACATAAAATCGTACGATGACTTTAAACGTATTATAAGCTACATAACAACAAGCTATTGTAAATAGCATGAGAATGGCATACCACGGAGTTGCTTGTAATATCCAAACTTTAATGACATTACAAACATTTAACATGACCGTCATACCGATAAGGATAAAATAAAAAACATAAGCAAAACCTAATAGTTTTCCAAACTTATTACCAAATAGCATACAAACACTCTCATACATATCTGCATCAGGAAATCGTTTTAAGAAAAGCCACATAAGTAAAATGATAAGTTGAATTGCCAATCCAGCGATGAGTGCAGAAATCCATCCACCACCTTTTGCTATCGGATGAAGCCGGTTAGGTAGAGATAGTATACCGACTCCAATTTGGCATTGAATAACGAAAAAGGTAAATTGAACAAGTGAAATTTTACTTTGCGTGTTTGTCACCGTCCTCATCCTCTCTCGTTACATGTTGGCGTTGCATTTTTTTCGGTTTTGGATCATGTGGTCGTTCCCAAAATGACCAAATTGGTAGTCTTACAAATGAATCTTTCATATCTTTAATCCGCATCGGGGCAACAGGAGAAAGATATGGTGTATGAAATGAATGAAGCTGACATAAGTGAACGAAAGTTATAATGAGACCGAATGATATTCCTACATATCCGAATATGGCAGCAAGGAGCATTAATGGAAAACGAAGAATCCGAACTGCTGAACTCATATCATTTGATGGAACGAGAAAAGATGAGATTGCAGTTAAAGCTACTACGATGATCATCGTATAAGAAACGAGCCCAGCTTTTACAATTGCATCCCCAATTACTAAACCACCTACAATACCGATTGTTTGTCCAACGCGGCTCGGCAAGCGAATACCAGCCTCTCGTAACAATTCAAAGATTAATTCCATTAAGAGAGCTTCAAAAATAGGAGGAAGAGGTACTTTCTCTAGTGAAGCTTTAATTGTATACACAAGTTCGAGCGGCAACACATCCGGATGAAAAGCGACAGTTGCAATATATAAAGCTGGTAAGAGAAAGGCAATTAAAAAACTTACTAACCGAATCATTCGGACGAAAGAGCCGACAATCCAGCGGTTATTATAATCATCTGGTGATTGATAAAAAGCGAATAAAGTAACAGGTACGATGAGCGTTGTTGGATCTCCGTCAGATAAAATGGCAACACGTCCTTCCATTAAATTAGCAACAGTTCTATCTGGACGCTCTGTATTTAATTGCTGCGGAAATGGTGAGAAAGACGTATCTTCTATAAATTCTTGTATGTATCCTGGTGACATAAGTGCATCCGTTTTAATCGTTTCTAATCTTCTTTTCACTTCTGTAACTAAATCGTCATTCGCTATATTTTGCATATAAGCAATTGCCACTTTCGTGTGCATTTCTTCACCGATTGTAAAATACTTAACAACTAAATTTGGACTCTTAATGAGTTTACGAATAGAGGTTAAATTAGTTGCTAAATCTTCTACAAAACCGTTATGCGGTCCACGGACAACTCCCTCATTATCAGGTTCGGTTATATCTCTTTTTAAAGATAAAGCTGTTTCGAAAATACAAAAACTATCGACATGTTCATGGAAATATAATGATTTACCTTGTAATAAGAGCTGTACACCATAATTTAAATTTGTTTCTTTTTTCATATTTAACGTGGAAAAAGCTTTCTCTAAAGATAAATCAGACCGCGTTAATAATGGCTCAAGAGCTAATTGATGAATTAAATTTGGATCTGATAAAGATTCTATATATAAGATCGTTCCTTTTCCGCTTTGAAAAGGGAGATCTAATTTTTTTATATCATCAGAATGGAAAAGTTTATTTTCAATGTAATTAATGTTCTCCGGAAGTGATGGAAACATATGCTTTTTGTTATTATCTTGTTGTGAACTTTTTTGTTCGGTCATACTTTCCATCTCCTTTACATTGAAATTATTTCTGTTAATTTTTGCTTTTTGTGAGAAAATTATGCTTGGATTATTTAGAAAAAGTAGGGGGATGGAAAGAAAGTATATATTTGAGATATTAATATATATCTTTTGTACTATAAGGTGGTAAACCTAGCGGTATGTATAATTACATCATTCGATGAATAGGAAATTTAAGAAAAGCGATTTATAATACTAGTATTGTGTCTTGCCTTTTTAGGTACAGTACACAGCCGGTGATTGGCTAGTGGAGGTTATTCCATTTTGCCAGTGCCGGTTTTTTATTGGATAATAGAGAAAATGAAGTTTTATAAAGAAAGAAGGGGTTGTTTTGAAGGATATAAATTCTATCTTTATGAGAGAAAAGATTGCTAGTTCTTATCTTTATTTCATTTCTTTTCTTGGTTTGATTACTATAACTATATCTTTACTTGAAATTAAAATCCCTTCTTATCCAACGATATTAATATTGTTATTAATATTTATGGGGATTGCAGAGTATTTTCCTGTACGATTTTGGAGAGGAACGAGCTCGCTTACCTTTCCGATAATTTACGCTATGAGTTGGCAGTTTGGAATCCATATAACTATTATTGCTATTGTACTCGTAACACTAATTATTCACCTGCATCGTCGTTCGCCGATACAAAGAATGTTATTTAATAGTACTCAGCATGCGCTTAGTTTGATCTTGGCCGAATGGTTTTCAAATAAATGTATGTCCTTATTAATTAACGAGATAGATATGTCAGTTCTATATGAAAATTTAATATCTTTGTTATTATTTTGTGTGTTTTTTTGTTTTTTCAACAACCGCTTTTACGATTTGTTAATGATACTCCTTCCGCAACCATATTCAATCTATCAGTGGTATAAAAAAACTGTAACTGTATTTCTTTGCGAAACTTTTGGTTTTTCTTATGCAGCACTGATGCATGTATTAATTAGTACATATAGTGTGGAAGTAAACGAGGTTACAGTACTGTTTTTCTTTTTTCCACTTGTAGCAGCTTCAATTATTAGTTCTTTTTCTATACGGATAAAGATGGAGAAGGAACGATTATATGAGTTATTTCTTATTACGACCGAAATTAGTCGAGGATTAACCGGAGGAAACTTAAAGCATATTAAACAAGCACTTAAAGGTTTTTTCGGCATACAAGCATATGTAATATGGACAAAAGATGATGGGAACTGGAATATTCTATTAAAAGATGGGAAAGTCCGCCCTCATATTTCTGATCATTCAGAAAAAAACAAGGCGTTTGAGGAACTCTCTAAAAATCTAGTATTTAATGATTGGAAAATTGGTACGGCTCCTGAAGATGAAATATTTGATAGTGTCATACGCTCACTTGTGTATTTTCCTCTTATTGTAAATGGTGAACTAGTTGGGATGTTTGTTGCAGGGAAAAGTAGAACTGCAGGTTTTTTTCCGGAAGATGTACAGTCGTTAGCTACATTTTCTAACCAATTAGCTAACGTAGTTAAAACAAGGATACTGATTTCTGAACAAGAAAAAAGAATGATTTTAGAAGAAAGAAATAGAATAGCACGCGAAATTCACGATGGTATTGCGCAAACATTGGCCGGGGTGATATATCAATTAGAATCCGCACAAAAAAAATATCGTGATAAACCAATAGATATGCAACAAGTAGTTGAGAAAAGTATAAAAGATTTAAGAGGAAGCCTAGGAGAAGTTCGCTATTCTATTTATGCTTTAAAACCATATCCGACAAAACAATTAGGGCTTAAGGAGGCGATAGCAAGTAAAATAAAATTTTTAAAACAAGAATATGAACTAGATATTACATATCATGAAAGAGGTCATGCACGTGCGCTTAGTTTTTCAAAAGAAAGAGTTATTTTTGATACATTACAAGAGAGTTTGCAAAACATTGTAAAACATGCAAAAGCAGAAAAGACTGATGTTTTACTTAGTTATCAAAGTGAGCACGTGCTTTTAAGGGTTAAGGATAATGGAGTTGGTTTTTCATTATTTGAGTCTATGGTTAAAACGAAGAATGAGCCACATTATGGTATATTACATATGAATGAACAAGCTGAACAATTGGGGGCTACTTTACAGATTGATAGTTCTGTAGGGCAAGGGACAGAAATTACACTGTTAATTCCAGATTCACAAACAAGGGGTGCGTAAAATGATTAAAATATTAGTCGTAGATGATCATGCTTTTTTACGGGACGCAATTCGGAGCATACTAGAGGATGAATCTGATATGAAAGTGGTTGGAGAAGCTAGCTCTGGGGATGGAGTATTGGGAAAAGTAGAAGAATGCGGACCAGATTGTATTTTGATGGATATTAATCTTCCGGGGAAAAATGGAATTGAAGCTACAGAGTTAGTGAAAAAAAAATATCCGAATTGCCGAGTACTTGTGTTTACAATGTATGAGCATGATGAGTATTTAATGGATGCACTTCAGGCCGGTGCTGATGGTTATTTATTGAAGGATTCATCATCGGAGCAGGTAGTAACAGCGATTCGAATGTTATATCGAGGCGATTCAGTAATTCATCCGCGTATGACTAAAAAATTAATTACATATCATCAGCAAAAAATGAAAGTAGAATCAAATGAAAATGAACTGACGGAACGTGAAAAGGAAATTCTCTTTGAATTAGTAAAAGGACTTAGTAATAAAGAAATTGCTGAAGCTCTGTATATTAGTGATAAAACAGTTAAAATTCACATCAATAAAATTTTTAAAAAGCTAAATGTAAAAAGTCGATCGCAAGCAGTGATTTATGCAGTCCGAAATCAATTGGTTCCGCTAGATTAAATAAGAAATCTTTCAAAGAACTATCGTGTTGCTTTATTCTGTATCACAAAGAATAAAGGACAAGATAGTTCTTTTGTACTATGTAGGCATAGAATCCTTAGAGAAAAGATACTCCTTTTGTTCAATTTTCAGAATAATCTAAATGTGGAATAATAAAAATAGAATTACATTTTAACCTTATTAATAATTCATTTTGTAAAAATATTGTGTTGAAAATAAATGATGGGGGGCTCTTATAGAAAGAGTAAAGTGAGTGATTAGCTATATGAGGTATGGGGATGGTTGTAGTGTTGGAAATCTTTCATGATACAAAAGATTAAGATTAATAGAGTTTCCAATGCTAAATGGGAATCTAAGAATCAATTTGTTTCAAAAAATAATATTAAAAATGGGGAGATGCAATATGAAACGAGGGAAATTTGGAAAGATTCTTATTGGAACGTTAACAGCTGGAATGTTATTGTCTCAAGGAATTCCATATAACGTATTAGCGGAAGAGGTAAATACATCTACTTTAACTGGAATTGATGATGCAAATGCTATCTTAAAAGGCCTTACAAAGGAACAACGTAATGCCTTAAAAACGTTAGATATAAAACCGGGTTTTGTTATTTCGCCAGGTATCAATACCGCAAGTCCTAATAATGTGAATGTGATTATAGAATTTAAGCAAGCACCTAGCAAAATTGAAGTATTAAAACAAGCGGCTAAAGGGAAAAAGGTAGCTCTTTCAAATGCGGAACAAAAGGTAGAAGCATCACATAAAGGATTTAAAGCAGAGCTTGAACAGCTTCAAAAGAATAAAGAGAAAGGGACAAATTTAAAAGCTGCCAAAATAACAAGAGAATATAAGAATGCTTTTAATGGTGTAGCGATTTCTATACCTGCGAACATGATTGAAGATTTAGTTCGTACCGGTATGGTTAAGCGTGTATGGGAAGATCGTGAGGTCAAAATCGATTTGCCAAAAGAAACAGCTAAGGCGGGTGTCGAGCCAAAAATGGCAGATAGTGTGCCACAAATTGGTGTGGACAAGCTACACGATGAAAAAATAACAGGTAAAGGAATTAAGGTGGGGGTACTGGATACAGGTATTGATTATAACCACCCTGATTTAAAAGATGCATATAAAGGATATCGTGCAAAGCAAGGTGAAGATCCAAGCAAAATTGATCCAAATTCTATAAAGGGATGGGACTTTGTTAATAATGATGCTGATCCGATGGAGACAACGTATAAGGATTGGCAAAATTCTGGAGGCTATCCTGAGTTTTATGATGGAAGTGCATATTATACATCCCATGGTACTCATGTAGCGGGGACAATTTCTGCAGACAAAAAGAATAATGTAGATTATGCGATTAAGGGCGTTGCTCCAGATGTAGATTTATATTCATATCGTGTATTGGGGCCGTATGGAAGTGGGCAAACAAGTGGTATCCTTGCTGCGATTGATAAAGCAGTGAAAGACGATATGGATGTTATCAATTTATCATTAGGTGCGGCTATTAATGATCCTTTATATCCTACTTCTGTGGCAGTGAATAATGCCATGTTATCTGGTGTTGTTACAGTAGTAGCTGCAGGTAATAGTGGTCCAGGTGAAGGTACCCTTGGATCACCTAGTGCGGCGGCACTTCCAATTACAGTTGGAGCAAGTGACGCTGCGATGACTATCCCAACGTTTTCTGCCTCTGTAGGTGATTTACATGTGGATAAGATGATGCTACTTGGAAAAAGCTTTACTGATAAGCTTGAAGATTTAAAAGGTCAATCTTTAGCAGTTGTACATGCAGGAATTGGGAGATCAGTTGATTTTACAGGAAAAGATGTAAAAGGAAAAATAGCTCTTATCCAACGCGGTGAGATTACATTTGATGAAAAAATTAAGAATGCAAAGGAAGCAGGTGCAAAGGCTGTAATTGTATATAACAATGTTGATGGTGAAATCACAAGTTATCTTGGAGAAAGCACTTCATCTATTCCATCGTTCCGCTTAACAAAAGTAGATGGTGAGAAATTACAAGCAAAAGCTGCCCAAGGGGATGTGGCTTTAACATTCGGTGAGCTTAGTAATATAAAAACAGAGGGAGATCATTTAGCTGATTTCAGCTCTCGTGGTCCTGCAACGAAAACAGATGATATTAAGCCGGATATTGTAGCGCCAGGTGTGTCTATTTTCTCAACTGTTCCTGAATATATTAATGATCCAAAGGATGGAGAAAATTATCCGGTAGCGTATGGACGTATGTCAGGTACATCTATGGCAACTCCTCATACTGCGGGGGTAGCAGCACTCATTTTACAAGAGCATCCAAACTATAGTCCATTTGAAGTAAAAGAAGCGCTTATGAATACCGCGGTTGACTTAAAAGAAGAGCGTTCTGTATTTGAAGTAGGATCAGGTCGAATTGATGCGTATCGTGCGGTTCATGCAGATACAGCTATCGAGGTTATTGATAAAACATCAAACGTTGTAAATGATGAAGAAATAGAAATTGAAGAAAAAACAGGTTCTATTGCATTCGGGTATAAAAATCAAATTGAAATTGGGCCTATTAAAGATAGCCGAAAAGTCCTAATTAAGAACAGCAGTAAAACAGATGGGAAAGAGTTTAAATTAGAAGTAGAGTTTTCACCTACGAGTGTAGGTGTGCAAGATGCAGCGAAGAATGGTGTGAAGCTAAACGTACAAGATTCTATTAAAGTAGCTCCTGGTACATCAGGGGAAATTAGCCCTGAAATTATCATCCCAGAAAACGCTGAATTCGGTAGATATGAGGGATATATTCATCTTTCAAATAAAAACAATGAAAAAGAAGTATATCAAGTACCCTTTGCAGTTAAATTCACAGAAAAAGGGATTGCGTCTGTGGATTTACTGAGAGATGCAATGGCAACAGATACATCTAAATTCCATCCATTTATGGAAAGACCTAGTTCGCCTTTGACATTTAAATTAAATAGTCCTCTTGAAACCATTGATGCAGTTGTGAAGGACCGAAAGACAGGGAAGGCATTAGGAGTCGTTGGTACACTTAATGCAAGTAGCCTAACACCAAATGTTGAGTATATGATGTTTTCTGGTATGGGAGGGTATGTACTTCCATTCACAGGAGATCCAGCTCATCCAATTGGGGATAAACCTGTTATGTTGCCTGATGGAGATTACGAATTGAACTTCGTTGGATATGATAAAGAAGGAAAATCTTATACAAAAGGCGATAGCATTATCATTGATAATGTAATACCTGAAATGAAATTTAAGGATGTACAACCTGGTATACACGAAGTCAATGATTCCATGTTTAAAGAAGAAGACGGCCAACGTGCATTATGGGTGCATGGTAATATTTATGATTCTACAGTAGATGCATTAAAGGCAAAAGGCTTGCAGTATGATCAAAAAGCGAATCAAATCGTATATTATCAAAACTCAGCCTTCCCATCAGGTTGGTTGAATACAATTCAAGCAAATGGTGATTTTAAATTTGGAGTACTTCCAGAGGAAATAAATGAGCCGTTAAATTTAAAATTATTTGGATATGACCTCGCAACTGCAGGGAATATGGCAACTGGATATAAAGATTATGTCTTTGTAAAAGAAGGTACAGAATACGCTGTTCCAAGTTATGACAAAGATAAAATCAAATTAGGAGAGAAAATTACGTTAACTTTGAATCTTAATAATGTAAAACAGCTTATGTCAGGTACATTTGAAATTCCTTATTACAAGCAGTTATTTAAATTTACGGACGTGAAACCAAATCCAGCACTTACGGAATATGTAAAACAACATGGACTTAACCTTAAATTAGAAGATACAAAGATAAGTGAGGAAGGAGCTTGGGAAAACAAGGTGAAAGTTGGCGCGTCATTGGAAGGAAAAGAATTTAAAGGATTAGATGGAGATACACCATTTTTAGATGTTACATTCGAGATGACGAGTGATGAATACTTTAATGATTTAACTGCATTTGGAGTAGATAAGTTCTCTTATACAAAAGTTGGTGCAACAGAAGGCAATGAGATTCCTGTGTTTAAAGATAAACCTTTTGCTATTGTTTCAAAACATTCAACGGTTACAGGATATATTGGTCCGGAAGCTTTCTTGAATGAAGAGGGATATTTAGGTAAGAAAGACTATACAAAACTAGGAGCAAAGGTGTACGCAGTTGGCAAGGATGGAAAGAAATATACAGGAACGATTAATGAAAATGGGCAATTTGAGATTCATAGTGTTCCAGTAAGCGATAAAGAATATGATATTTTCGTAGAAATGCCAGGTCATTTAAATAGTAAATTAACAACAAAAATAGGGAAGATGCAAGACGGTGAATTAGTGGGACAAAACTTTAGAGCTGACATGGATGATAACCTTGCAGGTGATGTAAACGGCGATAAAATGGTAGATATTCAAGATGCTAGAATAGCAGCTTTATCGTATGGAAAAGGAAAAGTATCTGTAAAAGATGGAGATATAAATCAAGATGGTGTTGTAGATGAAACAGATATTCGTTTTATTGAGAAAAACTTCTTGAAAAAGGGTCCAGATGCTAAAGGAAATCAGAAACCGAAAGAAAATGTAGGGCCAGTGACATTAGATAAAATCTTACGCTCTATTGGCTTAGAACCCAAAAAATAAGTGGACAAACTTCAATGCAATCAGACAATGAATAGTAAATGAAATGAGATTAGCTAACAAATGACCGGTAATGATTCACGGTAATATTACCGGTCATTTTGAAAGTAATAGTCGTTTGGGTACATGAGGTAATTAGTTTAAACTAAGTTAGCTTTCGATATGGGGCAAGGTTGTTGTTTAATTATTATTTGTGGGATGGAAATAAGGTTTGTAGTTTGAACTTTAAAAATAGGGGGACTTGTGAAATGAGTATGAAGAAAAAACTTGGTATGGGTGTTGTAACTGCAGCACTTGGCGTATCTTTAATTGGCGGGGGAACATATGCGTATTTTAGTGATAAGGAAGTATCACAAAACACTTTTGCAGCGGGTACTTTAGATTTGAGTGTGAATCCTGAAGTTGTTATTAATGTCGACAATATTAAACCAGGTGATGAAATGGAGCGTGGTTTTCAATTAGTAAACAAAGGAACTTTAGCAATAGGAGATGTGAAACTTCTGACAGATTACAGTGTAATCGATGCTAAAGGAGATAATGGAAATGCTGATTTTGGTGATCATATCCGTGTTGATTTCTTGTGGAATTTGGATAAAAATGAGGTTCCAATTTGGTCTACTACATTATCTGAATTAAAGGTAGCTACGCAAAACGGAAGTATTCCTAATCTCGTACAAAAAGGTGTTGTAGACCGAGAAGGAAATGGACTTGCTCCTGGTGAGGATGATACTTTCTATGTAATGTTCACATTTGTAGATAATGATGAAGAGCAAAATATATTTCAAGGAGATTCATTAAAATTAAATTGGACTTTCAATTCAATGCAGACAAAAGGTGAAGAGAAGTAAAAATAAATGTTATATACGAGAATCAATTGATGAAGAATTGATAAATAGAACTTTTAATAGTGTAAAGGTTGATTTAATGAATCAACCTTTTTTGTTTTTAGATTATTCATAGCAGTACTTCTCACATTTGTGTCGAATTAAGAAGAGATATAGGAGGGATACATATGGAAATAGCAGTAGAACGAGTTTTTACAAAAGAGATTTTAAAAAGAGCAGCAAAGGTATTTCATGTAACAGTGGAAGAGAAGCCACTTGGAGATTTTGAAAATTATATTTTTAAGGCGAAGGGCGATCGTGGTGAAGATTACGTATTACGTTTAACCCACTCTTCTCATCGTTCAAAAAAAGAAGTCGAAGCGGAACTAGATTTTTTACGGTATGTTGCGGAGAATGGAGCAAAGGTAGCAGGACCTCTGTATTCAACGTCTGAAAATCTTGTAGAAGAAATTAGAGCAGAGGATGAAACTTTCTTTTTTGCTTCTTTATTTACATATGCAAAAGGTGAGCAAGTAAAAGGAGAAGAATCGCCTTATTGGGGAGAGACTTACTTTGAAGCGTGGGGAAAAGCGATTGGCCAACTTCATCGCCTAACAATGAACTATCCTAAAACAGGCTATCGTGATACGTGGGAAGAAGATGAGAGTGGGATTGTGAATGAATTAGACGATGATCAAGTGAAAAAGATTGCTACTGTATTAATGGATGAGATAAAGGCTCTTCCAGTTGAAAGAGAAACGTTCGGCCTTATGCACGGTGATATTCATCCAGGTAATTTTCATTATGATGGAAAAGAGCTAACAATCTTTGATTTTGATGATGCGGCTTATAATTACTTTATACATGATTTAGCGATGGTTCTCTACTACTCTGTTCTATTTGCACCATGGACAGCGGAGGAGAAGACGACATTCGCTCGTAAACAGTTACAGGTGCTAAGAAAAGGATACGAATATGAACATAAGCTGGCGGATAGTTGGTATGAATCGTTACCGCTATTTTTACGTTTACGTGATATAGGTTTATATGGCACGCTTCAAAAGAAGTTTAAAGGGAAAGATATTCCAGATAACTTCCGGAAATTATGTGAAGAATTATATGAAAGAATTATAAGTAAAGAAGCGATTGTGAATATATAATACATTTTGTTCAAAACAAAGTATATAAAATAAATATATACTTTGTTTTTTTATACAAAAATATGTTTGTTTTATTAAAATAATATTGTCATAGATTCGGTATACATTTATAATTTTTATATATTCTGAAAATTCTTTATAAAGAAGGAGGGGGAATATTGGAAGCTATCGTCAATTGGATAAATAGTATTGTTTGGAGTCCCGCACTTGTTTATTTATGTTTAGGAGTAGGTTTATATTTTTCCGTTCGAACGAGGTTTTTACAAGTAAGGCATGTGGGAGAAATGGTGAAGCTGACATTTAAAGGAGAAAAATCAGAGGCTGGTGTTTCTTCATTCCAAGCGTTAGCACTTTCGTTATCAGGACGCGTTGGGACAGGGAATATAGCCGGAGTAGCAACAGCGGTTGCCTTCGGTGGACCAGGAGCTGTATTTTGGATGTGGGCAGTGGCCTTTTTAGGAGCAGGATCAGCTTATGTAGAATCAACACTCGCGCAAATATATAAGACGAAACATCAAGGACAATTTCGCGGTGGACCTGCTTATTACATTGAAAAAGGATTAGGTGTGAAATGGTATGCATTAGTATTCGTTGCAGCGACAATTATTGCAACGGGGCTTTTATTGCCAGGTGTGCAAGCAAATAGTATTGCTGTAAGTTTAGAAACAGCTTTTGGAATTAACACTACCGTATCAGGGGCTTTATTAGTTGTAGTATTAGCTATTATCATCTTCGGTGGCGTAAAGCGAATCGTTAACGTGGCACAAGTTGTCGTACCGTTTATGGCAGTTGGTTATATTTTAGTAGCTTGCGTTATTGTTGCTATGAATATTGAAAAATTGCCAGAAGCATTCATGTTAATTATAAGAAGTGCATTTGCATTAGAGGCTGCTTTCGGTGGTATTATCGGTTTAGCAATTTCTTGGGGAGTAAAACGTGGTATTTATTCCAATGAAGCAGGGCAAGGAACTGGGCCACATGCAGCAGCTGCTGCGGAAGTATCACATCCAGCTAAGCAAGGTTTAGTGCAAGCATTTTCCGTTTACATTGATACATTATTTGTTTGTTCAGCAACAGCATTTATGATGATTATTACGGGCATGTATAACGTATTTGATGCAAGCGGAAAAAACTTTATCGTAAATAAATTAAATGGTGCTCAGCCAGGACCAGGATATACACAGGCAGCGGTAGAATCTGTTTTCCCTGGATTTGGAAACGGTTTTGTTGCAATTTCGCTATTATTCTTTGCCTTTACAACAATTATGGCGTATTACTACATTGCAGAAACGAATATCGCGTACTTAAATCGTGATAAAGATCGTCCTTGGATGTCTATGGTACTAAAGTTTGTATTTTTAGGAGCTGTATTTTACGGCTGTATAAAAACAGCAGCAACAGCTTGGGCTTTAGGTGATATTGGTGTAGGGATTATGGCATGGGTAAATATCATTGCGATTTTACTACTACAAAAACCCGCATTAGTAGCTTTAAAGGATTATGAAAAGCAGAAAAAAGAAGGAAAAGATCCAGTATTTGATCCAGGGCCATTAGGAATTAAAAACGCTGACTTTTGGGAGCATGAATACGGAAAAGATAAGAAAGAAGAAGTATCTTAATAGAATAGAAATGAAAAAGCAAAGGGAAAATCCCTTTGCTTTTTTTATGGGCAAAATGAGGCAGGCAGTTATTTTTTTGCCTATTTTTGAATATAAAAAGAATGTACATGCTTTGTTAATGGAAGGGGGGAGTATGTTGATAGAGTTTCGTAATGTAAATAAATATTATGGCAGCTTTCAAGTTTTAAAAGATATTAATGTGCAAGTGAAAAAAGGTGAAGTGGTGGTAGTTGTTGGGCCTTCAGGGTCAGGGAAAAGCACGTTACTTCGTTGCATAAATCAGTTAGAGACAATTACAGACGGAGAGTTAATTGTACAAAATACGGAGGTACACAATGCCAAAACAGATATGAATGAATTACGCCGAAATATTGGGATGGTCTTTCAACATTTTTATTTATATCCACATAAAACGGTTCTTCAAAATATTACACTAGCACCGATTAAAGTAAATAAAGTTTCAAAAGAGGAAGCGGAGCAAACGGCGATGTTTTATTTAGAGAAAGTAGGAATACCGGAGAAGGCTAATGTATACCCGCATCAATTATCTGGAGGACAACAGCAAAGGGTAGCAATTGCTAGAGGACTCGCGATGCAGCCTGAAATTATGTTATTTGATGAGCCTACGTCTGCTCTTGATCCAGAGATGATTGGGGAAGTACTTGATGTTATGAAAACGCTAGCTAAAGAAGGGATGACGATGGTCGTTGTCACGCATGAAATGGGGTTTGCGCGAGAAGTAGCAGATCGGATTTTATTTATGGATGATGGCAAGGTCATTGAGGATACAACACCGGCGCAATTTTTTGCAAGTCCTGAACAAGAAAGAGCACGTCTATTTTTAAGTCGAGTGTTAAACCATTAAAGGAGGAGTTTTATGCTTAAAATGAAAAAGTTGTTTACGTTAATCGTATTTTCATGTTTATTCGTACTTGTCGTTGCCGGGTGCGGAAGTAAAAAAGATGAGGCGAAAGAAACGAATACAAAGCAAGGTGGGGCCGTTGAGCAAATTAAAAAGCGCGGGAAGCTAGTAGTTGGAGTGAAGAATGATACGAACTTATTTGGCTTGAAAAATCCTTCAACAGGGCAAGTAGAAGGATTTGATGTTGATATCGCAAAGGCGCTTGTGAAAAAAATCTTTGGAGATGAAAAGAAACTAGAATTAAAAGAAGTAACGTCTAAAACGCGTATTCCACTATTGAAAAACGGTGATATTGATGCAATTATCGCAACAATGACTATTACAGAAGAACGTAAAAAAGAAGTAGATTTTTCAGATGTATATTTTAAAGCAGGACAATCGTTACTTGTGAAAAAAGGAAGCGATATAAAAAGCATTGATGATGTGAAAAAAGGTGTGAAAGTGTTAGCGGTAAAAGGTTCAACGTCTACAAATAATATTCGTCAAAAGTCACCAGAAGCGACTGTATTAGAATTCGAAAATTACAGTGAGGCATTTACGGCGTTAAAAGCAGGGAAAGGCGATGTTTTAACGACAGATAATGCAATTCTTTACGGCATGGCAAAACAAGATTCGAATTATGAAGTTGTAGGGAAAATTTTCACGGATGAGCCGTACGGGATTGCGGTGCAAAAAGGTGCAGATGATTTAACGAAAGAGATTAATAGCTTGCTAAAAGATATGAAGGCGAACGGGGAGTACGACAAATTGTATGAGAAGTGGATTGGACAAAAGCAAGAATAGTAAAGTGATATTTTAATTAATGGAGCTGTATTCCCATTGATAAATAGCAAGAGGGTGAGGTATGCTCATCCTCTTCTTGTAAAGAAAGAGGGGAGAATATGTGCCTGATTTTTCTATATTAACGAATAACATTGATATGTATGTAGAGGGCTTTAAATATACAGTTATGTCTAGTGTAATTGCGTTAATAGGCAGCTTTATTTTGGGAGTAATTTTGGCTGTAATGCGCATTGCACCTATTCGTATTTTAAATTGGATAGGATCAGCTTTTGTAGAGTTTGTAAGAAATATTCCACTCGTATTAATCGCATTTATATTTTATTTCGCTTTACCTGTAATAGGAATTACTTTAAATGGTTTTGTAGCAGGAACAGTTACGCTTACCGTATATACGGCAGCATTTATTGCAGAAGTCATTCGCGCTGGTATTTTATCAGTTGCAAAAGGTCAAATGGAAGCGGCGCGGTCTTCAGGATTAACGTATGTACAGGGAATGTATTATGTTGTTTTACCCCAAGCGATGAAAATTGTAATCCCTCCTTTAGGAAATCAATTTCTCAATTTAGTAAAAAACTCTTCCATACTCGGAATTATCGCTGGTATGGATTTAATGTATCAAGGAGACTTAATTTCAACGAAGACATTTGTTACGTTCGACGTCTATATATTTGTCGGGATGTTTTATTTAATATTAACAATTCCGCTCAGTATGCTAGTGCGTTATTTAGAAAAACGCTTAGCAAAGGAGGCGGTGTAAATGGATTTTAAGGGAGCAATTACAGGAGATCATATTCTGTTTTTATTAAAAGGATTACTTATAACGTTAGAGGTAGCGCTCATAGCAATTGTACTTAGCTTTATTATTGGTAGTGTAATAGGAATATTGCGCTATATGAAAATCCCTGTCGTCTCACAAGTATTAGGAATTATCGTTGAAGTGATTCGAAACTTACCACTACTATTAATTATATTTTTCACGTATTTTGCACTTCCAGAAGCAGGTTTGAAATTAGAAATTATAACAGCTGTAATTGTTGCTTTAACAATATTTGAAGCAGCAATGATATCTGAAATTGTTCGAAGTGGTCTATTATCGATTGAAAAAGGACAGATTGAGGCCGCAAGATCTTCAGGATTAACGTATGTTCAAGCGCTTTGGCATATCATTTTACCACAAGCGTTAAGAAGAATGGTTCCGCCGCTTGTTAGTCAGTTTATTTCATTGCTGAAAGATACAGCATTAGCAGTTGTTATATCACTGCCAGAGCTTATGCATAATGCTCAAATTATTAGCGGACAGAATGTAAATTATATGATTCCAACGTTTATAGTAGTAGCTTGTATGTACTTTATCGTAAATTATAGTTTATCAATTTTATCGAGAAGATTAGAACTTCGTTAACCTTTACAATATATGTAAAGGTTTTTCCTTGTTTAACCTTATTTTCCTCTAATTAGAATCTGAATCTCACGATAATTCGATTTTTTATATTATTTTATCAGAAAAGTTTTAATTTTATATAGAAATTGTAACCGCTTTCGTGTATATTTTTATTATCAGAAAATTTTAACAAGATATAGGGGTATCGGTAGGGGGAGGATTTAGATGCAGCAACAAACGAATGAGAAATTACATCGTACGATGAAGAGTAGACATTTATTTATGATCGCACTAGGTGGTGTAATCGGAACTGGTTTTTTCTTAGGTTCAGGTTACACCATTAATCAGGCTGGACCAGGGGGAGCCATCCTTTCCTATTTAGTAGGCGGATTTATTATGTATTTAACAATGCTTTGTCTTGGAGAGTTAACGGTAGCAATGCCAGTTTCAGGTTCTTTCCAAAAGTATGCGACGAAGTTTATTGGACCAGGAACGGGCTTTATGATTGGCTGGCTATATTGGCTTGGCTGGGCAGTAACAGTAGGATTAGAATTAACGTCAATCGGTTTAATGATGAAAAGATGGTTTCCACATGTTGATGTTTGGGTATGGTGTCTCGTATTCGGCGTTATTTTATATGCTTCAAACGCAATTTCAGCGAAAAGTTATGCTGAATTAGAATTTTGGTTCTCTAGTATTAAAGTAGTTACAATTCTTGCATTTGTTGTTCTTGGTGGTAGTGCATTACTAGGATTTATATCATATGACGGAAAAGAAGCAGCACCTCTTTTCTCTAACTTTGTAAGCGATGGTGGATTATTCCCGAATGGACTAGCTGCCGTATTACTTACGATGATTACAGTTAACTTCTCGTTCCAAGGAACAGAGTTAATCGGGATTGCAGCGGGAGAAAGTGAAAATCCAGAAAAAACAATTCCACGTGCAATTCGTAATACAGTATGGCGCATTATGTTATTCTTCATTTTAACAATGACGATTTTAGTAGGATTAATTTCTTGGAAAGAAGCAGGGGTAATTGAAAGTCCATTTGTAGTCGTATTTGATAAAATTGGTATTCCATACGCAGCTGATATTATGAACTTCGTTATTATTACTGCGTTACTATCTGTAGCGAATTCAGGATTATATGCGGCAACTCGCATACTTTGGTCACTTGCAAATGAAGGAATGGCACCAACATCGTTCCAGAAAGTAAATAAGCGTGGTATTCCAATTACTGCACTAGTTGTAACGATTGCAGTAGCTGGCCTTTCTTTATTCACAAGTTTCCTTGCAGAAGATACAGTATACATGTACTTATTATCTATAGCTGGTTTATCAGCTGTTTCAAGTTGGATCATTATCGCTCTATCGCAACTTCGCTTTAGAAGTCAGCATATAAAAGGCGGAGGAAAGTTAGAGGACTTAAAGTATAGAACACCGTTATATCCAATTGTTCCTATTTTAGCTTTAATTACAAATAGTATCGTTGTTATTAGTTTAGCGTTTATTCCAGAACAAAGAATGGCGTTATATTGTGGTATTCCATTTATCATTTTCTGCTACATATATTATTATATAAATAAGAAACGGCAGAAACCGATGAAAGTGGAGATGGAAAAAGCAAATGAAACTAACAATCAAACACGATGATATTGAGGCAGATTTATCGTATGGTCCATTAGCGATTGGAAAAGAAAACGGGTACTCACCGTTACAATTACTCGTTTCTTCTATCGCAGGATGTAGTGCAATTGTCTTTCGAACAATTTTAGAAAAGAAACGTATTACATATGATACGTTTACAATTGAAATGGAAATTGGTAGAAGTGAAGCTTTATCAAAACCAGTTGAAAGTGTTCATTTGCACTATAAAATTAAAGTAAAAAACATTACAGAGGAGCAGTTGGACAAGGCGCTGCAGCTTGCAGTTAAAAATTGTACGATTGTTCAATCTGTAAAAGATAGTATAAAAGTTACGGAAACAATTGAACTAATAAAGTGAAACATAAAAACGTGAGAATACAGATCTCACGTTTTTATGTTTTTAATAAAGGGGGAAATATGATGGAATGTTTAGGGTGTAAATTAGCAAGCGAAGAGGAAAACATATATAAAGTATATGAAGATGAGTATGTAACATGCTTTTTAGATCATGAACCTTTCTATTCAGGTCATACTTTAATTGTGCCAAAGCAGCATGTTGTAGAAGTAGACGAATTAGATGATGTTGTAGCAAAAGCAATTATGGATGCTTCTAAACTGATTGCAAAAGCAATTAAGCTATTATATAGACCGGATGGAATTACGATTTGCCAAAATGGTGGAATCTTTAACGAGTTAACGCATTATCATATGCATGTCGTGCCAAGATATAAAGAGCGCTCGTTTGCTGAGTTTTATACGATACAACCAGGAGAAAAGCAGAATCATAACTTGGAAGAGACAAAGCATTTGTTAAAAGAAGTGATCGAGCAAATGCTGTTTACTGAAAAGGCGTAGCGGTCAGGGAAATTCTAATATTAAAAAGCCTAATTTCTCAGTTAAAATAGAGAAATTGGGCTTTTGTTTATTCTTTTATTAAATTTTATATATAAATAGATTTTATAGTGTCACAAATTATATCGTCCATTCGTTATATAGAGTGAGAGGAGGAATTATATGAAAGTTACAAACACCGATTATGAAAAGATGGAAGAGCTATACGAGTTGTACGAACAAAAAATTTATTACGTAGCTTATTCTATTTTAAATAATATTCAGCAAGCTGAAGATGCAGTTCAAGAGACGTTTATTACTCTTTATAAGAACTTGGAAAAGCTCCATAGTTTGAATACTCAAGAGCTTAAACGCTACATTTTGAGGATTGCGAAAAACAAGGCGATTGATAGTTACCGGAAAAATAAACGACATGAAACATTTTTAGAAGAATATGAAAGAGAATCGATAGAAGCAGTAGATGAAAATATTGAAGAGTGGGAAAAACGTAAAATGTCTGAGGTTCAAATTGATGCATTACTAAAAGAGTTAAATGAATCTAACAGACAGGTGTTTAAGTACAAAGTCTTTTATAACTTAACGTATCAAGAAATTTCAAGTGTTATGGGGATAACGGAAGTCAATGTCCGTAAGCAGTTTGAACGGGCTCGAAAACGAGTCCAAAATATGATAGGAGGTATACAACATGACGAATTCAAAGAACTCCAAAGAAATATATGAACTTGCTGAAAAAATTGCTTTAGATGATTTTGATAAACTTGAAGAACAACATGAATTTTCACATACATATACGCGCAAAAAGAAATTGTTTATGGAGGAAATGAAGCTGAAAGATGGACAACCGCAGAAAAAGCGTAAAAGACATCGTATGTTAATCGCTGCTGCTTGCTTATTGATCGGCATGCCGACAACCGTTTTTGGAGCAGTGAAAGTCTATAATATGATCGTTCAAAAACAAAATTATGAAGTAAATGTTTCCTTAACAAATAAGGATTCGAAAAAGAGTGATCAGTGGTATAAGTTGAAGGTTGGTAAATTGCCAGAAAATATGGAAGCAATTGATGATTCAGCTATGAAGTATTCATTTAAAGATAACGACGCAAATGGAGGCTTTTCATTTAGTCTTTGGAGAGTAGGGGAAAATGCGGAATTTCAAACTTTATATTCAAAAAGCTACGAAGAAAAAGAGATAGGTGGTAAGAAAGCAGTAATTGTTCATAAAGAAGCTGGAAATAACAATATAATGTTTGATAGGAAGGTCTTTCTCCTTTTTGAGAAAGAAGGGATTATGTTAGAAAGCTATATCGGATCTGATGTAAATGAAGAACAAATGATAGATGTGCTAGGGAGCATTTCACTTGAGCCCACGTCAAAAGAAAAGTCATCATATATAAGCGATTATGATAAAAAGTATTTTAGCCAAGAAAGTAAAACAACTAAGGTAATTCCTTTGAAGAAGGATAGCAAACGACTATTTCATATAGGGCAAAAGGTTCCAGTAACGATATCTATGGATAACAGTCAAATTGAATATGTGATAGAAAAAGTTGAAGTCTTTGATTCAATCAAAGATTTTAAACAAGAGAACTTTTATGAAATGGGCTTAGGGATACTAAGCAAGAATCAAGCTTTGGATCAAGCTGGACAATTGAAACCATATAGAAGGGATAAATATAAGCTAGGAAATGGTAAAGATTCAATTCATCAATTAGTAGAGTCAAAATCAGTTCATCCTAAATTTGTTTACTTAACAACAACAGTTAAAAATATAGGTAAGCAAGCGACAGAAGAAATCTATATGCATCCATCTATAAAGCTGCTTAAATCTGAAGGTAATGCATGGAAATACGCTGAAGAAGATGGAATTGCCGAGAAAAATATTATGACGGGCGAGGTTGATTATTTAGAACCTCACGGAGAGGGAAAAAGCTTTTACAATATTGGTAGTATCCGACCAGGACAAACGGTAAATGTTAAGTTAGGTTATTTTGTAGATGAGGATAAACTAGATTCCATCTTCCTTGATGCTTTCCATTACAGAGGGAATGGAAGTACTGAAAATATGAATGCGTCATATCGCTGGTGGATTGATATTCGTCAATAGTTAAATAACTAGACTAAAAAGCTGCTTATATGTAGTAGCTTTTTAGTCTTCATACATATGTAAAATTTCCTTTGCACGTATACGTAAACCATCTATCAATTCTTTCGGCTCTAAAACTCGTGCATCTTTTCCAAGTCTATAAAATAAAGGGGTAATAAAGTTAATTTCACCTTTATCAATTGTTGAATGTATATATCCTGTCCCGTCTTCATTGGCTACCACGAATTCTTCAAGGTAAGGAACGCTTTTACATTGGCGCACGCCTTCTGTCGTTAATAAAACATGTAACTGGGTAGGAATGCTTATGAAGTTAGAGTTAGAGCCGAACCATTCTTCTAAATTCATGAACGTATCTATATTTTCTTCTGTTGATAATATAGAAAGAATACGATCGACGCGATACAGTAATACTTTTTTTCTGCTAAAGTCATAGGATGGTAAGTACCATAGCCCGTCATGAGCGTATACACCGATAGGGTGAACATGTTTTGTTTTTATCCCCGATTTAGACTCGTATTGAAAATGTAAATTTTTATTTTCAATAGCCGCGGTTAACACTTCGTTTAAAAGAGGTGTATCAATTATTCTCTTCGGATTCCAAAAGGCGATATAAGAACGTATTTTATCAACTTTTACTTTCGCATCATGTTGTAGGGAGTTATACAGTTTATGCGTAACGGAATTGATTTCTGTGTTAAAAGGCAAATCTCGATAGTAACTTAAAGATTGAAAAGCAAAAAAGATGGAGACCGCTTCTTCTTCCGTAAATAAAATAGGGGGAATGACTTTATTCGTTAATACTTTATAGCCTCCATTGCGACCTTGTTCTGCATAAATAGGTAATCCCATATCACTTAAATCTAAAATATATCTATGAACAGTACGAACGGAAATGTTAAATTCATCAGCTATTTCTTGAGCTGTAAATGTTCTTTTCGCAGAAGCGAATATAAGAATGTCTAGTAAACGTTTTGCTTTGGACAACTATCTCACTCGTTTCTTTTTTAATATGACATGAATTGTCATGTTTTAAGGTTAGTATAGTGTGTATAAGGTGATTTTATCAATATACGTTGTAAGGAGGAAAAGAGATGGCACGTGAAATTGTTTTATTTATAGCCGCTAGTTTGGATGGATATATTGCGAAAGAAAATGATGATTTAGAGTGGTTAATGGAAACAGAAGGAGAGGGAGATAACGGTTATACAGAAATGTATGAAACGATTGATACAATAATTATGGGAAAAAGAACGTACGCTTATGTAGTAGAGCATATAGAACCATTCCCCTATTTAGATAAAAAATGTTATGTTTTTTCTAACTCAGAAAAAGGTTCAAACGAACATGTTGAGTTTGTAAATGAAGATGTAGTGGAGTTTACGAAAAGGCTAAAAGCACAAGAAGGGTCTAAAATATGGATGGTCGGTGGAGGAAGTTTACTGAAAGAGTTCTTTAAGAATAATCTAATTGATGAATATGTTGTTACGATTACACCACATATATTAGGTTCTGGAGTTCCGTTATTTCAAGACAAGAATCCAGAAATTAATTTAACTCTAACGGATACGAAACGTTTTGGGCAATTTGTAAATTTATATTATAAAGTAAAACTTTAATCAGTGGGGGTTTTCTTCATCCCCACTGATTATTAGCCCTCACCAATCGGACTTTTATGGGCAGTTGATCCCCCACCTAACTTCTTTGCTTTCTCTGCATTTTGAGGTGGGGGTCTTACTGCCCATTAAAGCGGGATAAAGTAAAATGATAAAGAAACACGACTACCATCAGTAGTCGTGTTTCTTTATAGAAGGTAATGAAATGATAAAGCAAGAACCGTGATCAACTTCGCTCGTTACAGTAATATTCCCGCCGTGTAGTTCTACAATTTCTTTTACGATAGATAGTCCTAAACCAGTTCCGCCTGTAGCTCGTGATCTTGCTTTATCAACTCGATAAAAACGATCAAAAATGTGAGGGAGGTCTTCAGACGGAATACCTTCGCCTTCATCTTCAATTATAATGGAAATACGTTTATGTTCTTCTATAACAGAAATGTTTATATGAGAATGTTCTTTTGAATGTCTATAAGCGTTATTTAAAATGTTTATTATCACTTGTTCAAATCGCTGTTCATCTAACTTTACTAGTAGTGTAGGAGGACAAGAGAAAGAAACTTTAATGTACCTTTCTTTATACATAGCGTTAACTTTTTCGGCTATGCGAGTAAGGAATGTGTGTAAATGTACTTCCTTTACTTGAATAGAAAAGTTATGTTGTTCCATTTGTGCAAGTGAAAATAAATCTTGAACTAAGTTTGTAATGTAATCAGACTCATCTTTTATAATAGATAAATATCGCAAACGTTGCTCAGGAGATGTGGTTTCTTTTAAAGCAATGTCAGCGTAACCTCTTACGTATGTTAATGGTGTTCGTAATTCGTGAGCAACACTTGCTAGAAATTCACTTCGCTCTGTTTTCATATAATGTAAATCATTAGCGAGCGTTTGAATAGAGGATGCTAGTTCACCAATTTCGTCATTTCGACTAGTTGTTAACGAAACGGACAAATCGCCTTTACTCATTTTTTCAGTGGCATGTTTCATGTGTAACAATGGTTTTGTTAACAACCGTGATAAGAGAAAGATGGTGATGGCTGTTAATAGAAAAGTAATGACTCCGGCAATAATAAATTGTCTTGTTAGCCCGTTAACCATTTCCTCGATTGATTCCGTTCCGAGAAACATATATACATAGCCTTCCGTTTTCCCTGCCACTATAATGGGGCTAACTGTACATATATAATTAGATGTTTTCCAATGATTTTCTATAATTGCTCCGTTATGATCTGTCCGTGTCTGCATCTTTTCAATATGCTTTTTTATAGTAGTATTAATTTCATTAGATTTAGCTAGTACATCCTTATTTGCATTTGTAATAACAACAGTGGTTTCGGCTTCGGATTCCATTAGTGCAACATGGGAGATTGTTTGCTTATCAAAATACTTTTCAAGGACATCTCGGTGACTATTCCCGCGCTTTAATAAAGCTGTCATTTCTTCATTTACTCTATTGTTGACAAGGCTATAATAAAGCAAGACAAATAGAACACTTTCGATTAAAAGTGTAACAATTAAAAAATAAAATCCGAGCTGAATAGAAATTCGTTTCATCGTTTTGCTCCTTAATCTAAAGTATCAATCCATCGATACCCGACTCCGTAAACTGTTTTTAAATGGTGATCAATAGGGAAATTTACTTTTCGTAATTTATCACGCAAATTACGAATATGTGAATCGACTGTTCGATCTTCTGTATTTGTATTTAATCCCCAAATTCGTTCAATGAGTTGATCGCGGCTTAATACGTAGTTTACATGACGTAAAAATAATCCGAGTAAAGAGAATTCGATTGGAGTGAGAAGAAGTTCTTCATTATCGACAGAGACGAAATGCTTTGCCTCATCCCATAAAATTCCGTGATATTGGATTTGCGCGTGTTGATTCGTTCGCCTTAAAACAGCTTCAATTCTTGCGAAAAGCTCATCTTCATGGAAAGGTTTCGTTACGTAATCATCCGCTCCGAGTTTTAACCCTTGAATGACATCTACCGTTTGATCACGAGCCGTTACCATAATGATAGGGACGTTACTAAAGGATCGAATTCTTTTGCACGTTTCCCACCCATCCATCTTTGGCATCATGATATCGAGTAAAACAAATTTGAAGTTTCGATTTTCTATATGTGAAATAGCTTCTTCCCCGGACACTGCACATACGCAGTTATATCCGATTGGAGTAAGATAAAGTGTTAATAATTCAAGCATTCTCGGCTCATCATCTACGAGTAGTATATCGACCATAGAGTACCTCCGTATTTGTAGTTATTACTTAAATTGTAAGTCAAAATCATGAAGAAATGGTGCAGATTATCATGCATCTGCATAATTTCTTCAGAATTGCTTGTTATTGTAAAGTTGAAATTCCATTTTAGGTAATCATATTGGCTCAAAAACGATTCATACGGAGGCGGTATAGTGAAAAAGATGACCCGAGTCTTTGGGATAACAATAATTACAGCAGTTGGTCTTGCTGCATGTGGACAAACGAACACGGATCATAAAAATCATCAATCTAAAGAAGAGAAAAAAATAGAGCAAAAGGAAATGAAAATAAATCAGGAGGTAACTGCACCGAAAGAAATGAACGAAAGTGCATCGAATGATTTATTAACGACAAGTTTAAAAAATGTAACGAGATTAAACACAAATGATCCTTTGCAAATGGCAGTATTAACTTCACAAACGATATGGCCAGCAACGCATAAAGAGAATCAGCCAGGCGCTATTATTTTAGTACCAGTAAACGAGTGGCAATTAGGTACTGCGAGTGCCGATCTTATTCATCATCCGAATAACGGGCCAATTTTATTTATAGAAAAAGAAAAGGTACCCGAAATGACGTTACAAGAAATAAAACGATTAAATCCGCTCGGAACGAAAGATGGAACACAAATTATGGTGATGGGGGATGTAGGTGCATCTATCCTTGAGCAATTAAAAGAATATAAAGTAAAGCAAATAAAAGAAACAGATCCAGCTACATTTGCAAAAGATGTGGATAAAGAATATGCGGATATAACAGGAAGCTATCCAAATAGTGTTATTATCGGTTCGTCTGAAGAAGAAGGACGTTTATACACAACACCAGCTGTAAATTGGATCTCCCATATGCCAGAACCGCTTTTATATACAGAAAAAGAGAAGGTGCCAGGAGCGACGATAGAGGCATTAAAGATGAGAAAAGATAAAGCGAATATATATGTGTTAGGACCAGAAAAAATCATTTCAAAAGCAGTAGAAAAAGAGTTAAGTAAATACGGGAAAGTAACGCGTATTAGTGGTGAGACTCCAACAGAAAATTCGGTTGCATTTGCGAAGTTTAAAGATGAGAAAACGAAATTCGGCTGGGGGTTCACAAAACCAGGCCACGGTTTATCATTTGTTTCAAGCAAAACACCAGACTTAGCAGTTGCAGGAGCCCCTTTTTCGCATATGGGTAAACACGCACCTGTCGTATTGTTAGAAGAAGGGAAAGCTTCACAACCAGTGTATGACTTCCTTGCTAGTATTCAGCCGAAGTTTAAAGATGACCCAACGCTTGGGCCGTATAACCACGGCTTCTTATTAGGAGGTACGAGTGATATTTCATTTGAAACGCAAGGTGTACTGGATGAGAGGTTAGAGATTGTTCAGGAAAGTGGTCAAGGTCACGGTGGACATTAATAGAGTGAGAGAAGACGCTATGAAGGTAGCGTCTTTTTCTTTAGGAAACTTTTACATAGCAAAAATCTCTCTACTCGTTATATAATAGCCTTCGTGCAGTCGGCTTAGATTTTCTTATGGAGAAAATCAAATGATAAAAGAGTAGAGGAGTGGTATTTTGTTTCAAACGATAAAAAATGATTGGTTCTCCAACGTGAGAGGGGACGTGCTATCGGGAATTGTCGTTGCTTTAGCGTTAATTCCTGAAGCGATTGCTTTTTCTGTTATTGCAGGTGTGGATCCGACCGTTGGGTTATATGCAGCCTTTTGTATTGCGGTTACTATTTCATTTGTTGGCGGACGAACTGGGATGATTTCAGCTGCAACAGGTGCAATGGCATTGTTAATGGTGACGCTCGTTAAAGATCATGGTTTGCAATACTTATTTGCTACAACAATATTAACGGGGATTGTCCAAATTATTTTTGGCGTGTTCAAACTGAGCTCATTTATGAAGTTTGTTCCGAAATCTGTTATGAGTGGTTTTTTAAATTCACTTGGAATTTTAGTTTTTACAGCGCAATTGCCACATTTTAAAAATGCAACTTGGCAAATGTATGCACTTGTCGCATTAGGACTTGTAATTATATATGTATTTCCACGTATTACGACGGCTGTACCGTCTACACTTATTTCAATTATTATTGTGACAAGTATTGCACTTATGAGCGGATTACATTTAAAAACAGTCGGGGATATGGGAAGCCTGCCAAAAGAATTACCGTTCTTTAGCATGCCTGACGTGCCTTTTACACTTGAGACATTAGGAATTATTTTACCGTACGCAGTTATGCTTGCAATTATCGGTTTACTAGAGTCCTTATTAACAGCTTCAGTTTTAGATGATATGACGCATACGGAAAGTAATAAACATAAAGAAGCACGTGGGCAAGGTATTGCAAATATTGTTGCTGGTTTCTTCGGAGGAATGGCAGGATGTGCAATGATTGGACAATCTGTTATTAATATTAAATCAGGTGGACGAGGCCGTTTATCAACATTTGTAGCGGGCGGATTTTTAATCGTATTACTGTTCGTTTTAGGTGACTATGTCGTTCATATTCCAATGGCAGCTTTAGTTGCAGTTATGATTATGGTTTCAATCGGAACATTTGATTGGAACTCTGTAACAACGATTCATAAAGTACCGAAAGGAAACGCATTTGTTATGATCGTAACAGTTGTGATTGTCTTAATTACACATAATTTAGCATTAGGTGTAATTATCGGAACAGTAATTAGTGCGGTTTTATTTGCATTCAATATGGCAAAGATTCACGTGAAACATTTATATATTGAAAATAAGAAAATATACGAAATTCATGGTCAACTTTTCTTTGCATCTACAGCGGACTTTATAAATAATTTTACATTTGAGGAAGGTGTAAAAGAAGTTGAGTTGAATTTTACTCACGCACACGTATGGGATGATTCAGCGGTAGCAGCAATTGATAAAGCTATCATGAAGTATGAACAAAGTGGCGTGAAAGTAAGTATAACGGGATTAAATGAACGAAGCTCGAAGATTATTTCAAATTTAGCTACTTATAATAAAAGAATTGCTAGTTAGAAGCCTCCTTTTTAGGGGGCTTTATTATATAATACGAGTAGGATAACGAAAAGGGGATTCAGCATATGTACAAACAAATTATATTAGCATGTGACGGCTCTGAACATGCGCTTCGAGCAGCGGAACATGCAACATATATTGCGAAATGTAGCGAAGAAACAAATGTTGAAGTTGTGTACGTAGTAGATAATAGAACAGCAAAATCAGATATTATACAAGGCCAAACAGATTTAGAAACAATATCGGCTAGCCGAAAAGATAAATTAAAAGAGATTGAAGGTTTATTAAAGCAAGAGGACATTCCTTATACAATTACGATATTACATGGTGATCCTGGAGATACAATCGTTCAATATGTAAATACAGGGGATATAGACCTTGTTATAGCTGGAAGTAGAGGATTAAATACACTACAAGAGATGGTGCTTGGGAGTGTTAGTCATAAAATAGCGAAACGAGTGAAATGCCCGGTAATGATTATTAAATAAATTGAGCGAGATATTCTGTAGTGTAAGCAAGACCTTGATATAATGCGAGGTCTTTTTTTGCGTATAAAGAGGGGGAGTGCGGGCATACTAGATATATAAGTTTAAAGAGAAATTGTTAACTTACAAATTTGTAAGTTAGTTGTTAGTGAAATCGATGTTATGAAAATTATTCCATTGGTAAAATAAACATATCGAAGGGGAGAGAGGGAGGATGAAAAAGATGAAAGCATTTCAAAATTTATCATATAGCCAAGGTGTCGGTCTTATTTGTTTAGGAGGATTTGCTGCATCTGTTACGTTAGCTGTTGTAATAAAGATGATTCATCAAATCTTTTAATTTTAAAGTAAGGAAGGAATTGATTGTTATTACTAGCAAGAGAATGATGGTAAATAAAAAATAGCTCCTGGCATGTATCTTAGCGCCAGGAGCTATTTTATTATTTCTCTGTTTCTGCTTTATCGCTTGTTACGCTAACTTTACCCCACTTGTATTGATCTTCTGGTGTGTATTTATAATCTTTTACGCGGTTATTTACACCTTTTAAGTCAAATTTATAATGAAGTGGAATTAATGGTACTTCGTCGTGAACTAATTTTTGCCATTTATCGTATACATCTTTACGGTATTTTTCATCAGCAGCTTCTTTAGAAATACCTTGTTTTAATAATTCTGTGTTTTTGTCAGTAGCCCAACGTGTGTAATTGAACGCTGCCCCTTTAGCCCAAATACCAGAAGGATCTGGATCAGATCCAGTTCCCCAAGCTGCCGCAAAAAGATCAACTTTTGGATCATCTTTTTTAATCATATCGTAGAATGAGTTAAATTCATGTAAGCGGCCATCAAGAAGCTCTACTTTTAGGCCGATATCTTTCCAAGATTGAATAAAGAATTTTGCAAGTGGTTCACTTACATCGCTACCACTCATTGATAAGAAATTAGCTTTAAATTCTTTACCATTCGGATCTTCACGGAATCCATCTCCGTTCGTATCTTTATAGCCAGCCTCGTCTAATAACTTTTTAGCTTTCTCTACATCTTTATCATAGGAACCAGCTTTATTGTTATGATATTTTGGTAGAGATGGTGGAATTGGTGAGTTAGCTGGATAACGTAGGCCGTGATATAATTTTTCACCAATTTCTTTTCGATCGATAGCATACGCCATTGCTTGACGTACACGAACATCTTTAAATTTCTCCTTATCCATTACTACTTCTTCTTTTTCTTTATCCATATGGCCTAATTTAAAACCGATATAGCTATAGTATAAATCAGTTTTACCGACTAATTGCGCATTTTTTAATTTACTTACATTTGGATATTGATCTGCACTTACTTCAGCAATGTCAATATCACCATTTTTTAAGGACGCGTTAACAACGGAAGGGTTAACAACTTTTAAAACCATACTTTTCAGTTTTGGTTTTCCACCATAATAGTCATCAAAACGTTCAAATTCAACGGATTCTCCAGGAGTGATTTTCTTCACTTTAAAAGGTCCGAAACCAATTGGGTTTTTACGGATTTTATCAGATTCTGCTAATTTATCGATTGGTACATCTCCTAAGTATTTCTTGTGAAGAGGGTATGTCCACAGCCCAGTTTTCACTGAAGGATTTGGTTCTTTAAACGTAATCGAAATTGTTTTTGGATCCGTTACCTTGATACCTGAAATTTTTTCAGCCTTTCCATTATGGTAATCTTCCATACCTTCAATCATTTGCATTTGAGTGTCATAGCGAGAACCAGCATATTGTTTGTTACCAATTACTAGGTAAGAGTACTCTAAATCTTCAGCAGTAACAGGGTTTCCATCATGCCATTTTACATTATCTTTGATTTTTAATGTAATTGTCTTTTTATCTTTAGAAATTTCATATGTAGCAGCGCCATCATTCGTGTATTCCCAGTTTTCGTCATTTGATAATAAAGATTCATCGAAAATTGTAATGACTTGGTTATCAGGATCTCCTTCATATACAGCGAAGTTCAAAAGTCCTTCAAATGGTGTGTTAGAAACAAGACCATATGTTAATGAACCATCTTTCACTTCTTTTTTATCATTTTTAACATTTGTACTAAATTTATTTGTATCTACTTTTTTTGTGCTGCTCGTTTTTTCACTACCACCACTGCCCCCACATGCTGAAAGTAGTAATGTTGAAACTGCAAGTGTACTTAATACTTTGAAAAACTTTGGCTTATTTGTCATTTCTTCCACCCCTTATCCTTTTCTTTGTCTTGCGTCGGCCGAACGGCGTAGCGCTTGACCAATAAAATTTATACACAGCATCAATGTTAAAATCATGATTGATGCGGGTAACCAAATCCACCACTTCTCTTGTAAAACATCTGGATTTCTAGCATAACTAACAAGTGTACCAAGGCTCGGTGTACTTTCTGGTAGACCAAATCCTAAGAACGTTAGACCAGATTCAATACCGATGTTTCCAGCAAGGTTTAATGTAACACTAACAATGATAATTGAACTTAAATTAGGTAGTACTTGGAAAAGAATGATCTTCCAGTTTGGTGTTCCTAAAGTTTTTGATGCAGAGACATAATCGAGTTCTTTTTCAGTTAACACTTTTGAGCGAATTAACCTTGCCTTTCCTGTCCATAAGAACACGCTCATAATTAAAATGAAAGTGAAGATATTGAATGTAGGAACAAGTGTAATAAATACAATTACAAGCATTAAAAATGGTAAAACCATAACGAAGTCGATAATGCGCATAATGATATTATCAATTGCTCCTCCAAAATAACCGGCAATTAATCCAATTGAAAGACCAATGAAACAAGAAAGAATAGTAATTGCTAATCCAATTGTAAAAGAGTTACGTGTACCAATAATAAGTTGGCCGAAAATATCGCGTCCTCCGTAATCTGTTCCTAACCAATGTTCAGCAGAGGGAGGAGCATAAATAGCGAATAAATCAACTCGTACAATATCTTCTTGTTTCATAATAAAAGATGTTGCGTAGACTGCTAGTAATAAGATTGCTAGGAAAACAAGTGAAAACATTGCTAATTTATCTTTACGAAGTTCTCGCCACATAATAGAGAAACCAGAAGGGCTTTTTTCGTAATGAACAACTTCAGTTTGTTTTTCAGGGTTTGCTAACATAACGTCTGCTCCTTTCTTTAATCAATACGAATACGTGGATCGACGATGCTTAGAATAATATCTGAAAGGAGAGTTCCAAGTAACGTTGCAAATCCAGTAAACATAACGAGTGCAGTTATTACACTAAAATCGCGTTGAGAGATAGATTGTATAAATAGTTGTCCAATGCCTGGATAGCTAAAAATACTTTCTAAGAAGATGGCACCGCCAACCAATCCTGTAATTTCATAGCCTAAGAAGGCTGCAATTGGTAAGAATGAATTTCGTAAAATATGTCTAGAATAGATTTTTGATTCTGGAACACCTTTTGCTCTTACTGTACGAACAAAATCTTTATGTTTCGTATCAATAATTTCGCTTCGTAAATATTGAACAGTACCAACTGTTGCAATTAATGCGCCGGATAAAGCTGGTAAGAGAAGGTGATTCAATTTGCTTAAATAGTAAGCAAATGTACCTGTTGCAACTTGAGGATCTACGCTACCACCGGTTGGGAATATTGCAAACTTAAACCCGAATAGGAAGAGCATAATTAATGCAAATATAAATAGTGGTGTAGCAAATCCTAGATAGTTGTAAATGGTAATGAGTCGATCAGCCCATGTATCATTCCACCGCCCACTTATAACTCCTAGTGGTATGGCAATTAAATAAGTAAGAATAAGAATGACAAGTGCTAAAGATACTGTATTTCCAAGTCGTTCTCCAATTAAATCAGTTACTTTCATTTTATGTGCATAGGAAATACCGAAGTCACCTTGGACGGCATTTTTAATCCAGCGAACATATTGTGTTGTAACTGGGTCATTTAATCCAAGTTTTTCACGTTGTTCTTCAATTACTTTTGGATCCGCTTTTGGATTCATTGCTTTGCCAGTTAAGGCATCGCCTGGCATTGCCTTAGCTAATAGAAAGACAAGTACACTTAACACGAATAATTGCGGGATCATTACTAAAAATCTCCGTAATATAAACTTCCACATGTTTTATCACTCCCTTATGGTAATGCCACACGGTGCGTTGGCGAGATTGGTTTTAAATCATAAGCCCGACCGTTTTCATTGAAATAATTTTCGTATGATTTCTCGTATTCAGAGCTTACTTGTTGACGGAGCTTACGCTGTCTCTCCCTGTTTTCAGGACGAATATCAGGAATGGCTGATATTAGGCGCTTCGTATAAATATGTTGCGGATTGCTGTATATTTCTGCACTAGTTGCTTCTTCGACGATACGTCCGCGATACATAACACCGATACGATCACACATATGACGAATTACACCTAAATCATGACTAATGAATAAGTACGTTAGTCCGAGCTCAGCTTGTAAATCTTGCAAGAAGTTTAATACTTGAGCTTGTACAGAAACATCTAGTGCTGATACTGGTTCATCAGCGATAATAAGCTTCGGTTTTAATGTAAGAGCGCGTGCAATACCAATCCGCTGCCTTTGCCCACCGGAAAATTCATGTGGATATTTATAAATTGACTCTGGATTTAGACCAACTTTATCAAGATATTCTTGAACTGCTCTACGTTCTTCATCAGGTGAGAGCTTCTCAAAATTTCGAAGAGGCTCAGCAATAATGTCGAGAACACGTTTCTTCGGATTTAATGATGAATATGGATCTTGGAAAATCATTTGAATATCTTTTCGTTGTTCACGTAGCTCAGAGCGACTTAACTTTGTTAAATCTCTATTATTAAAATGAATGCTGCCCTCTGTTGCTTTCGTTAAATGCATAATTGCTTTACCAGTTGTTGATTTGCCACTTCCTGATTCACCAACGATTCCGTATGTTTCACCAGGTTGTAATTCAAAACTTACACCATCGACAGCACGCACGTAATCTAATGTGCGGCCGAAGAAACCACCTTTAATTGGAAAATGTACTTTTAAATCCTCTACTTTAAGCAGTGCCATGAGTTACGTCATCTCCTTTCTTATCTTGGAAGTTGAAATGCTTGTAGCAAGTACAACGTACCCAATGGTCTGGTTTTACTTCATGTAAAATTGGATTTTCCTCGTGTTGATCCGGTCTAATCCATGGAATTCGAGCTTGGAAACGGCAACCTGTGCGAGGAAGCTTCGCCAATGTAGGGACCACCCCTTGAATTACATGCAATTTTTCTTTTTCAGCGTACGCAGATGGAATGGAGTTTAATAGAGAACGAGTATACGGGTGAAGAGGGTTGTTAAAAATCTCTTCAACTTTTCCTGTTTCTACAACTTGTCCAGCGTACATAACGACGATACGATCGGCTGTTTCTGCGACAACACTTAAATCATGAGTAATTAAAATAATGCCCATTTTCGTTTGTTCTTGAATAGATTTTAGTAAGTCTAAAATTTGTGCTTGGATGGTTACGTCAAGAGCCGTTGTTGGCTCATCCGCAATAATGAGTGCTGGGTTACAAGCAATTGCAATTGCGATAACAATTCTTTGTCTCATTCCGCCAGATAATTCGTGTGGGTATTGTTTATATGTAAGTTCTGGTTTTGGAATACCAACTTGATGAAGTAGTTCTAGGGTGCGTTCTTTCTTTTCAACTTTTGAAAGACTTGTGTGGTAGTCTAAGTTTTCTTCGATCTGTTTTCCAACTGTCATAAGAGGATCAAGTGCTGTAAGAGGTTCTTGGAAAATCATACCGATGTTGGATCCGCGTACTTTGTTCATTTCTGCGGCTGACATAGTCAGTAAATCTTTATCTCTATAGTTAAGCTGCCCTTGTAATTTTGTATTTGCTTCATTATGCAGTCGCATAATGGAAAGGGCAAGTGCACTTTTTCCGCAACCTGATTCACCAACTATCGCGACAATTTCATTTTCATGGACTGTTAACGACACATCATCAACTGCTGCATGATATTGATCTTGTATGCGAAAGGAAGTCTGTAAGTTTTCAATGCGAAGAAGTGGATTCTTCATGGCTATCCCTCCATCTTTTCAGAAAAGACTAAATATTTTGTATGTTGTTGTTATTTTAATATAAATTGACAATGTTTGACAAGAAAAAGTTAATAAAATATTCAAAAATCTTTTTATACAAAAATTGAATGCAGTTGTATTAGTAGTTGAAGTAATTTGAAAACGCTAACATATATAGGTTAGGAGAATAAATCTTTTGTAAGAAAAAGGTATTATATGTAGAAAAAAGAGAGGTGTTCTGGAAAGAACAGTCTCTCTTTTTTTGATAAGAATAATATTAGTATTTAAGCGTGCTTTTGTTTTGCAGAGCCTGTTTTTAAAGTAAGAGCAAGGAAGAACATTGCAAGTACACAAGATGCAAGTAATAAGATGAACCCGCCATCCCATCCGAATGCATCTACGATAAAGCCCATAGCGGCACTAGCGAAAGCAGCTCCACCTAAGTAACCGAAGAAGCCAGTTAATCCCGCTGCAGTTCCAGCCGCTTTCTTTGGTGCTAAGTCAAGTGCATGTAGACCGATTAACATAACAGGTCCGTAAATTAAAAATCCAATCGCGACAAGTGCGATACTATCAACCATTGGATTACCAGGAGGATTTAACCAGTAAACAAGAACGGCGATAAATACACCAACCATAAATAAAATACCAGCAGGTGCGCGGCGTCCTTTAAATAGTTTATCACTCATCCAGCCACAAAGAAGTGTACCCGGAATACCAGCCCATTCATATAGAGCGTAAGCTGTACGTGAGCTACTATGAGTAAAGCTTTTTTCTTCTACTAAATAAGTAGGAGCCCAGTCTACAACACCGTAGCGAACGAAATAAACAAAAACGTTCGCGATAGCGATGTACCATAAAAATTTATTGTTTAGTACGTATTTAAATAAAATTTCCTTTGCCGAAAGTTCACGTTCTCGGTCTTGTACTTTTTCATCTGGTGGATATTCTCCAGTATGTTCTTCAATAGAAGGTAATCCGCAAGATTGAGGTGTATCTTTCATCGTAATTAACACATAAATACCAACTAAAATTGAAAGAATACCTGGGAAGTAAAAAATACTATGCCAGTCATTTGCAAAGAAATATAACCCTAATGTTACAAGAGAAGGCATAAGTGCGCCGCCGACATTATGAGCGACGTTCCAAATAGACATTTTTGTACCACGTTCACTAATAGAGAACCAGTGAACCATCGTACGGCCACAAGGAGGCCATCCCATACCTTGTACCCATCCGTTTAAAAACTGAAGTACAAACATAAGTATAATGCTCGTTGTAATGAAAGAAAATGAGCCGAAAATAATATTAATGATACCTGATAAAAATAGCCCAGCTGCTAAAAAGTAGCGAGGATTACAACGGTCGGATACGATACCCATAAGAAATTTACTTAATCCGTAAGCGATAGAAACTGCTGAAAGGATAACCCCAAGTTCCCCTTTACTAAAGCCTTGTTCGAGTAAGTATGGCATTGCTAGTGAAAAGTTTTTTCGAACAAAATAATAACCTGCATAACCGATGAAGATACCTAAGAATACTTGTAAACGTAATTTACGGTATTCACTATCAACGCGATCAGCTGGTAAGCGTTCCGCGTGGGGCGCAGGTTTAAAGAATTGTGTGAAAAACATAAAATGAAAATCCTCCCCTAATTAATTCGAAGTGTTGTAAGGCAGAGAGAATATAAAAAGGCCATGAAATATAAAAAAGTTTCCTTTTTTATGATTCATAGCCGTGTACTCCGATTCTCCGTGACTGTCAATATTAACTTCGTCGAAAATTATACAACTTTGTGACAAAATTGTAAACGTTTTTATAAATAAAAAGTGTTGACGGATTTTGTTCGCGGGATTAATATTTAAATACGTTAAATATTTCATTGTTTAAATAAGAGGTGGATAACATGCCAAATGATATGACGCATATCGATAAAATTCAAGCTCTTGCCTTTTCGATTGGAAAGAAAATGCAGACGGAGTTATTAGAACAAATGCAAGCAACAGGACTTACACCACCGCAGTTTTATATTTTAAAGATTTTAGATCATTATGGAGCTTCAAGGGCGACAAAATTAGCAAAAAAGATGTATGTAAAGCCTAGTGCAATTACAGTGATGATTGATCGCCTAATTGACCAAGAGCTTGTAGAGCGCTATCACGACAAAGATGACCGTCGTGTTGTCGTCATTGAGTTAACAAAAAAGGGGAAATCTAGAGTAGAAGAGGCAATGATCGCTCGTAATGAGCACCTTGCAAAATACTTCTCACATTTAGAATTACAAGAAAGAGAAGACTTGTTACGCCTCTTTGAGAAGTTAGAAACAATTATTTGCGGGTCACAAGAGAAAAAAGAGAATAAATAAGAGGAATTGAGGAGATTACATGGAGCAACAAGAAAACATAAATAGAAAGTTGCTGTTAATTGGTTTAATAATCGCGATGCTATTTGCTGCATTAGATGGAACAATCGTTGGTACAGCAATGCCGCGTATCGTCGGTGAACTAGGCGGATTAAGCTTAATGACGTGGTTAACAACGGCTTATATGTTAACATCAACGACAGTTGTACCAATTGCAGGTAAATTAGCGGATTTACTTGGCCGTCGTAACGTATATATAACAGGACTAGTTATCTTTATGGTTGGTTCGGCGTTATGTGGTATGGCAAATGGTATGACAGAATTAATTATTTTCCGTGGTATTCAAGGTCTTGGTGGCGGTATTATGATGCCAATGGCTATGATTATTATCGGAGATATGTTCACGGGAAAAGAACGTGCAAAATGGCAAGGTATTTTTGGTGCGTTATACGGTCTTGCTTCTGTAATTGGACCACAAGTTGGTGGTTGGATTGTAGACGCAGTGAACTGGAGATGGGTATTCTACATTAACTTACCAGTTGGTATTTTAGCAACAATCTTTATTGCAATGGGATTAAAATCACATAAACAAACAGGACCAATTAAAATTGATATCGCTGGAATTTTCACGATGATTCTCGGTGTTGTAAGTTTATTACTTGCATTAACGTTTGGCGGAAAAGATTACCCATGGGATTCTTGGCAAATTATCGGTTTATTTGCATTAGCTCTAATTGGTATCGTTAGCTTTATTATCGTTGAAACGAAGGCAGAAGAACCGATTTTACCGATGCATTTCTTTAAAAATCGCACATTTACATTACTGAATGCGATTGGATTCTTTATGAGCATTGGAATGTTCGGTGCAATTATGTTCGTACCATTCTTCATGCAAGGAATTGTAGGAGTAAGTGCTGCTGAATCAGGAACAATTATGACGCCAATGATGATTACAATGATTGTGATGAGTATTATCGGCGGGCAACTTGTATTAAAAGTTGGTGTAAAACCACAAATTATTACAGGAATGCTTATAATGGCTGGAGGATTCTGGTTATTAACAACGATGGATATGCACACAACTAAATTAACTGCAACGTCTTATATGATGGTTATCGGTTTAGGCATGGGTCTTGTAATGCCAACATTAACATTAGCATTACAAGAAAGCTTCCCGAAAAAAGACCTTGGTGTCGTAACATCATCAAGTCAGTTCTTCCGTCAAATTGGTGGAACATTTGGTATTACAATTTTAGGATCAATTATGAATAACACTTCAGGTACAACATTAACAAAGAATTTAGTACCTGTATTAGATACGTTCCCGAAAGAAGCGGGACAAATGGTAACGAAATTTAAAGATATGATTCATACAGATCCACAAGGTTTATATTCGATGCTATTTAGTCCAGAGGCATTAAAACAAATGCCAGAAGCGTTTGCTAACAGCATTGTACCAATTTTGAAAAATTCTTTAGTAGACTCACTTCATACTGTATTCTTAACAGGATTAGTATTTATCGTGGTAGGCGCTATCTTTACGATTTTCTTACAGAAGATTAAATTGTCAGATCGTAAAAAAGATGCTGAAGAGCCAGCTACAGAGGAGAAAGAACAAACTGTATCCTATTCGTAATGAAAAAGCATCGCCTTATGGCGGTGCTTTTTTGAGTATAACCTTAAAAGCTTTTTCGTGAGAAATGATTGACGTATTTCTAGAAATACGTTATATTATTTTCTGTAAACGGTTACATGAAATGGAGAGAGAAAAGAATGAGTACGATTAAAGACGTTGCAAAATTAGCGGGAGTATCTGTTGCGACCGTTTCCAGAGTGTTAAATAAAAATGGATATGTTCATGAAGATACATTAAAGAAAGTAGAACGAGCGATTGAGATGCTAGATTATAAACCTAGTACAGTAGCGCGTTCACTGTATAATAAAAAATCTCGTTTAATTGGCTTAGTTGTTCCAAATATCGTGAATCCATTCTTTCCAGAAGTTGCGCGTGCCGTAGAAGATGTAGCTCATAAGCAAGGATACACAGTTGTACTTTGTAACTCTGATGAAAGTTTAGAAAAAGAAAAGCAATATATTGATGTACTTAGGCAAAATAATGTGGACGGATTTATTGTAGCAACAAATCCACAAAATAGCGTTAATTACATGAATTTGTCAGTACCAGTTGTTGCAATTGACCGTATGTTTAATGAGCGTATACCTGCTGTGTATGCAGATAACTATGCGGGAAGTCAGGCAGCGACAAAGTTATTAATAGATAAAGGCTGTAAACATATTGCGCATATTCGCGGACCGCGTGACGTAAGCACCGCTAATGAACGATTTGAAGGCTTTATAGACGTTATTACGCAAAATAATCTTTCTTATATGATTGCAGAGAGTACATTTGATCCAGCTAATAGTGAGCGTGTAGCGGTGGAGTTATTAGAAGAGTACCCACATATCGATGGAATTGTTGCCGGTAATGATTTAATTGCAATAGGTATTGTAAAGGCTGCACTTCAAAAGGGGATTTCTATTCCAGATGATTTACAAATTATCGGATTCGATGGAATTTCTTTAACAGAGATGATGTATCCATCTATTACAACTGTTGCACAGCCAATTTATGAGATGGGGAAAATTGCAACAGAACTGCTGTTAGAGCAGATGGAAGGAAACATATTAGAAGAGAAACACTATCGTTTACCGATTGAAATTATAGAACGAAATACAACGAAGTAAGGAGATGAAACAGATGCCAAATATTGCAGTAGTAGGTAGTATTTCAATGGACTTAGTGGCCGTTTCAAAAAAGCGTCCGAAAGCAGGAGAAACAGTAATTGGTGAAGCTTTTCATACAATTCCAGGAGGAAAAGGAGCGAACCAAGCGGTTGCTGCAGCTAGATTAGGCGCAAATGTAGCAATGGTTGGAGCGGTAGGAAACGATAATTATGGAACTGTAGTGAGGAAAAATTTAGAGAACGAACGTGTTTTTATCGACTATGTGGTACCGGTTACAGATACAGCGACAGGAATTGCTCATATCGTTTTAGCAGAAGAGGATAACAGTATTGTTGTCGTGCAAGGGGCGAATGCTCTTGTAAACGAGTCGATTGTAGATCGTTCAAAAGATCTTCTTATAAAAGCAGATATGGTTGTTCTTCAACTAGAGATCCCACTTGAAACAGTAAAATATGTATTAGCCATTTGTGAGGAACACAAAGTCCCAGTTATGTTAAATCCAGCGCCAGCACAAGTGTTATCAGAAGATATATTAGAAAAGGCAACTTATATTACGCCAAATGAACATGAGTGCCGCATCGTATTAGATGATTTCACATCACCAATTGAAGAGTTACTAGCTAAATATCCAAATAAACTATTGATGACAGAAGGTTCTAACGGTGTTCGTTTCCATAATGGTACGGAGATTGTCCATGTTCCTAGCATTGCTGTTGATGTAGTAGATACGACTGGAGCTGGTGATACATTCAATGGTGCATTAGCAGTTGCACTTTCTGAAGGAGAAACACTTCAAAAAGCAATTCGTTTTGCAAATATTGCTGGTGGTCTTTCTGTAACGAAGCTTGGGGCGCAAGGTGGTATGCCAACGAGAGATAAAGTACGTGAAGTGCAGGTGATTGTCGGATGAAAAAGCACGGTGTATTAAACAGTGAGATTGCATCTGTTCTTGCTTCACTGGGGCATACAGATACGATTGTAATCGCAGACTGCGGGTTACCAATTCCTGACGGAGTAAAGCGAATTGATTTAGCAGTTGAGCTTGGAAAACCTAGTTTTTTAGACGTATTGCAGGTGGTAGCTGATGATATGGCAATTGAAAAAGTAACGTTAGCAGAAGAAGTCATTAACACTAATGCGGAAGTAAATAAAGAGATTGAGATGAAATTAATAGAGCCAGCGTTTGAATATGTATCGCATGAACAATTTAAAGAGCATACAAAGAAAGCGAAGGCAATTATTCGTACAGGAGAGGCTACTCCTTATGCCAATGTAATTTTACATGCAGGCGTGATTTTTTAATAAAGGGAAGTGATGAGAATGCGTATTGAAATGAAAAATATTTCAAAGGCGTTCAATGGCAATCCTGTTTTGAAGAGTGCACAATTTATGATTGAAACAGGAGAAGTCCATGCATTGATGGGAGAAAATGGAGCGGGGAAATCAACGCTCATGAAGATTTTAACAGGTGTATATAAAAGAGATGGTGGAACAATCACGATTGATGGACAAGAACGAACTTTTAAAAATGCGAAAGAAGCTGAAGAGTACGGCATTGCATTTATACATCAAGAATTGAACATATTATCGAATTTAACAGTAGCTGAAAATATGTTTCTCGGTAAAGAGTTGATGTATGGGAAGACAGGTATTTTGCGTACGCGTCAAATGAATGCGATTGCGCAGCAGCAACTGGCGAAGTTAGGGTTACATGTAAAAGGTGCTATGTTGGCAGGAGAGTTATCGGTTGGACAACAGCAAATTATCGAAATTGCAAAAGCGTTAATGACAAATGCTAGCGTTATTATTATGGATGAACCTACAGCTGCATTAACAGATCGTGAAATTGAAACGTTGTTTACTGTTATTAATCAATTACGTAAAGAAGGCGTTTCGTTCGTTTATATCTCACACCGAATGGAAGAAATTTTTTCAATCTGTGATGCCATTACAATTTTACGTGATGGGGAATACGTCGGAAAGAGATCCATTCCGGAAACATCGTTTGATGAAGTAGTGAGTATGATGGTGGGGCGCAGCATTGGTGAACGTTACCCAGAACGAAATAGTCAAATTGGCGATGTTATTTTTGAAATGCGTAATGGAACGAAAAAAGGGAAGTTTGAAAATGTATCGTTTCAAGTGAGAAAAGGTGAAATCCTTGGTGTTGCTGGCTTGATGGGAGCTGGCCGTACAGATATTATGAAAGCGATATTTGGATACGAACCTTTAGATTCTGGCCAAATTTTCATAAATGGACAAGAAGTAAAGATTGATAGTCCGATAGATGCGATTAGACAAAGAATAGCTTTTATTACAGAGGATAGAAAATCTGAAGGATTAGTGTTAGATTTCTCAATTCGAGAAAATTTAGCTTTACCGAATTTAGAAAGTCTTTCAAAGGGAAGTGTCTTAAGTAACGAACTAGAGCAACAGTTTACAGCGGATATGATGAAGCTGCTTAATGTAAAAGCATCTAGTGGAGAGCAAGCAGTGAAATCTCTTTCTGGTGGGAATCAGCAAAAGGTTGTTATTGCAAAATGGCTAGGTATCCACCCGCAGTTACTCATTTTAGATGAGCCAACAAGGGGTGTCGATGTTGGAGCGAAAAAAGAAATTTACTCTATTATGAATAAGCTTACTGAGCAAGGCGATGCCGTTATTATGGTATCATCTGAGCTTCCAGAAGTTTTAGGAATGAGTGATCGAGTTCTTGTTATTCATGAAGGAAAAGTCGGCGGCATTTTAGGGAAAGATGAGGCATCACAAGAGTCTATTATGGCACTAGCTACAGGGGGAGAGTAAGGATGGCTAAGAAGGGGAATGTATTACAACAACTCGGTTCTTTAATCGGTTTAGTATTAATTATCATCGTAATTACAGCTTTAAATCCAGCATTTATTGAAATTCCAAATTTATTTAATATACTGCGTCAAGTATCGATTAATGCGCTTATTGCATTCGGAATGACCTTTGTAATTTTAACAGGGGGTATTGACTTATCGGTAGGTTCTATTTTAGCATTAGCAAGTGCACTTGTTGCTGGAATGATGGCAAGTGGCATGGACCCGTTTCTTGCAATGGCAGTTGGATTATTGGCTGGTCTTGTAATGGGGATTGTAAACGGTATCATTATTGCGAAGGGAAAAGTAGCTCCATTTATTGCGACGTTAGCAACAATGACTATTTTTCGTGGGTTGACGCTTGTTTATATGGACGGACGTCCGATCACTGGTCTTGGTGATCATTTAATGTTCCAAATGTTTGGCCGCGGTTATTTTCTCGGTATTCCGGTACCAGCTGTTACAATGATGATCGCTTTCGCAGTACTGTACTTCATTTTGAAGAAAACGACATTTGGTCGTCGTACATTTGCAATTGGTGGAAATGAAGAAGCAGCAGCACTATCGGGTATTAATGTTACGAGAATTAAAGTAATGATTTACGGTCTTTCCGGAATTTTGGCAGCGCTTGCAGGTATTGTCTTAACATCACGACTAGATTCTGCACAACCAACTGCAGGTACTTCTTACGAATTAGATGCAATTGCAGCAGTTGTATTAGGTGGAACAAGTCTTTCTGGGGGAAGAGGATGGATTGTTGGTACATTCATCGGTGTACTTATTATCGGTGTACTAAATAACGGTTTAAATTTATTAGGTGTATCTTCTTTCTTCCAACAAGTTGTAAAAGGACTTGTAATCTTACTAGCTGTATTAATTGATCGTCGAAAAGAAGCGTAATGGAGGGACAGTTCATGAAGAAATGGTTACTTATACTCGTTGCATCTATTATGGTCATTACTGCTGGTTGTTCAATGGAACCACCAGAATGGGCAAAGGATTCTGGCGATAAAGGTCGAAATAAAACTATTAAAGTTGGATTCTCTGTTTCAACTTTAAACAATCCATTTTTTGTGACTTTGAAAAAAGGGGCAGAAAAGAAAGCGAAAGAAAGTGGCATTGAATTGATTGCTGTTGATGCGCAAAATGATGCAGCAAAGCAAACGAACGATGTTGAAGATTTAATTCAAAAAGGTGTCGATGTAGTTGTTATTAATCCAACCGATTCAGATGCTGTTGCTTCAGCGGTAAGTGCGGCAAATGCAGCGAATGTTCCTGTTATTACAGTAGACCGCGTTGCAAATTCAGGTAAAGTTGTTTCTCACATTGCCTCTAATAATATTGAAGGTGGTCAAATGGCTAGTGATTACATGCGTGAATTAGTTGGCGAGGGAGCAAACGTTGCTGAATTAGAAGGAATTCCTGGATCTTCTGCTGCTCGTGAGCGCGGGAAAGGATTCCATAACGTAGCGGATAAGTCTTTAAAAGTAGTTGCTAAACAAGCGGCTGATTTTGATAGAGCAAAAGGGTTATCTGTTATGGAAAACATTTTACAAGCAAATGGTGATATTAAAGCCGTGTTTGCGCATAACGACGAAATGGCATTAGGGGCACTTGAAGCATTGAAATCTGCTGGAAAAACGGATGTAGTCGTTGTTGGATTTGATGCAACAGAAGATGCTGTAAAAGCGGTTAAAGATGGGCGTATGGCTGCAACAGTTGCTCAAAAACCGGAATTAATCGGGGAGAAGGCGATGCAAACAGCAAAAGAGATCACACAAGGTAAAAAAGTGGACAAATCTATTCCGATTGAATTAGAGATTATTAAGAAAAATAAATAAATATAAAATGAAAATTAGGAAGGAAGAATAACAAATGAAATTCTTTATTGATACAGCAAACATTAACGAAATTAAAGAGGCAAATGCATTAGGCGTATTAGCTGGAGTAACGACAAATCCATCACTTGTAGCAAAAGAAGGCGTAGATTTCCACGAGCGCATTCGTGAAATTTGCAGTGTTGTAGAAGGTCCTGTAAGTGCAGAAGTAATTAGCTTAGAAGCTGATAAAATGATTGAAGAAGGAAAAGAATTAGCAAAAATTGCTCCAAACGTTGTTGTAAAAGTTCCGATGACAACAGAAGGTTTAAAAGCAGTAAAAGCATTCTCTGACTTAGGAATTCGTACAAACGTTACATTAGTATTCTCAGCGGTTCAAGCATTACTTGCAGCTCGTGCTGGTGCAACATACGTTTCACCATTCTTAGGTCGCTTAGACGATATCGGTCATAACGGTATGGACCTAATCCGCCAAATCGCAGAAATCTTTGCCATTCACGGCATCGAAACAGAAATCATTGCAGCATCTGTACGTCACAGTGTTCACGTAACAGAAGCAGCATTAAACGGTTCACATATTGCAACAATCCCAGCAAACGTAATTGCTTCATTAGTGAAGCATCCATTAACAGATCAAGGAATTGAGAAATTCTTAGCTGATTGGGAAAAAACACAAGAGAAATAATAGAAAATCGAGAATCCTAGTTTAATTGACTAGGGTTCTTTTTTTATTTAAAAGAATTTTCATGCAATTTTGCATATTGTCTTTTAAATTTGTTATATAAGCTATTTAATATATATCAAATCACTTTTTATTTTTCATATTTCGACATAAAAAGGTAGAGGTTCTGACCAGAAAACTGGAGGGCATGATTCTATAACAGAAAGCTTAATGTTTATAGAATTATGCCTTTTTATATAGGGAGGGTAGTAAACAGGGATTTCGACAAAAATGCACCGATTTATCTGAATTTTAAGTTTTGTATATAAAAGGAGAGAAATAGAATGAGAAGAAAAGCGCCATTTAAAGTGTTATCATCTTTAGCAATTGCGGCAATTATCGGATGTACATCTGTAATGAGTACTCCGCTCGCATACGCAGAAACGCTAGCAAAAGAGAAAGAAAATGTATCTACAACACCAATTGATTACAATTTAATTCAAGAAGATCGTTTAGCGGAAGCACTGAAGGAAAGAGGAACAATAAATCCAGCCTCTTCTAAAGAAGAGACGAAAAAGGCTGTAGAAAAGTATATTGAAAAGAAACAAGGCGATCAGGCAAATAAAGAAATTCTTCCAGCGGATACTGCTAAAGAGGCATCTGATTTCGTGAAAAAAGTAAAAGAGAAGAAAATGGAAGAAAAGGAGAAAGTAAAGAAACCTGAAAAAAATGTGAGTCCTGAGCAAAAACCTGAACCAAATAAAAAGCAATTGAATGGACAAGTTCCAACTTCTAAAGCAAAGCAAGCGCCGTATAAGGGATCTGTTCGAACAGATAAAGTATTAGTATTACTCGTTGAATTTAGTGATTATAAACATAATAATATTGATCAAACGCCAGGGTATATGTATTCGAATGACTTTAGTAGAGAGCATTATCAAAAAATGTTATTTGGTAATGAACCGTACACGTTATTTGATGGTTCGAAAGTAAAAACGTTTAAACAATACTATGAAGAGCAGTCTGGTGGTAGTTATACGACAGATGGATATGTAACGGAGTGGCTAACTGTCCCAGGAAAAGCATCTGATTATGGAGCTGATGGTAGCAGTGGTCACGATAATAAGGGTCCGAAAGGCGCACGTGATTTAGTGAAAGAAGCTTTGCATGCAGCTGCTGAGAAAGGACTAGATTTATCCCAGTTTGATCAATTTGATAGATATGATACAAACGGGGACGGGAATCAAAATGAACCTGACGGTGTAATTGATCATTTAATGGTAATCCATGCTGGTGTTGGTCAAGAAGCTGGTGGCGGTAAATTAGGTGATGATGCAATCTGGTCACATCGTTCAAAATTAGCAGTAGATCCAGTAGCGATTGAAGGTACGAAATCAAAGGTAGAATACTTTGGTGGTAAAGTAGCAGCACATGATTACACAATTGAACCAGAAGATGGAGCAGTAGGTGTATTTGCACATGAATTTGGACATGACCTTGGCTTACCGGATGAATATGACACGAAATATACGGGAACTGGTTCACCTGTCGAAGCTTGGTCATTAATGAGTGGAGGTAGCTGGACAGGGAAAATTGCAGGAACAGAGCCAACTAGTTTCTCACCACAAAATAAAGACTTCTTACAAAAGAATATGGGTGGCAACTGGGTAAAAATTTTAGAAGTAGATTACGATAAAATTAAGCGTGGTGTAGGAGTTCCTACATATATCGATCAAAGTGTTACGAAATCAAATCGTCCAGGCGTTGTACGTGTTAACTTACCAGGTAAAAGTGTTGAAACGCTTAAACCGGAGTTTGGAAAGCATGCATATTATAGTACAAGAGGCGATGATATGCATACAACGTTAGAGACACCATTCTTTGATTTAACAAAAGGAACAAATGCAAAATTCGATTATAAAGCAAATTATGAGTTAGAAGCAGAGTGCGATTTCGTCGAAGTACATGCAGTAACAGAAGATGGAACGAAGACGTTAATTGATAGACTTGGAGAAAAAGTAGTCCAAGGAGATAAAGATACAACAGATGGGAAATGGATTGATAAATCATATGATTTAAGTCAATTTAAAGGCAAAAAAGTGAAACTACAATTCGACTATATTACAGATCCGGCTGTAACATATAAAGGTTTTGCGATGGATAATGTAAATGTAACTGTTGATGGACAAGTTGTATTTTCTGATGATGCAGAAGGACAGTCTAAAATGAATGTAAATGGTTTTGTTGTTTCTGATGGGACAGAGAAGAAAGCTCATTACTACTACTTAGAATGGAGAAACTATGCGGGATCAGATAATGGATTAAAAGCAGGAAAAGGTCCAGTGTATAATACAGGTCTTGTCGTTTGGTATGCAGATGATAGCTTTAAAGATAACTGGGTTGGGATGCATCCAGGTGAAGGATTCCTTGGTGTTGTTGACTCTCATCCAGAAGCGCTAGTTGGTAATTTAAACGGGAAACCAGCATACGGTAATACGGGCATGCAAATTGCAGATGCTGCATTTTCATTTGATAAAACACCAGCATGGAGTGTAAATTCATTAACACGTGGTCAGTTTAACTATTCTGGATTACAAGGTGTTACAACTTTTGATGATTCAAAAGTATATAGTAACAAGCAAATTGCAGACGCAGGGAGAAAAGTTCCAAACCTTGGACTTAAATTCCAAGTTGTTGGACAGGCAGAAGATAAATCGGCAGGCGCTGTTTGGATTAAACGTTAATAACAGAAAAGCACATTCTTCATATGAAGAGTGTGCTTTTTAATTTGTACAGTAAGTTATTATTTTAGTTTATGTAATACAAGTGTTTATTCATGTGTAGTGTATCAAATTATGTGGAGAAAGGAAATATTTCCGAGGAAATTGTCGAAGTATCGTTGGTATTAATACACTTTTTTTGTAACAGAAGAAATGTAGTATTGCCTTTACAGTATAATTTATTTACATTGTTACTTGGTTACACACAAAAGTAATATATTCGGCAGTAAAAGAGCGCTATTGGATAGTGCTCTTTTTATAGATAGAAAGGAGTTGAGTTAAATGAAAGAAATAATTGAATGTCCACAGTGTGAAGGAGATATTACTGCGCAACATATTATTGATCTCCCGCATCCTTTTTCATTCAGGTGTCCACACTGTAAAGTGAGGCTAAAAGAAATGAGGATTACACCGTGCTTAATATTAGCAGCAATTTGTATAATCCCACTGTTTATTATAATTGGAGAAAGTAGTAAGGAATTATTAGTAAAATATTTTTCTATTATAGACGATGTACCAACTGTACTTATTTTCTTCTTGTTTTGTTATCCATTGTATTATCTTTATGAAAAATATAATGCCATATTGTTTATTAAATACGGCTTATTGAAAGTTAAAAGTTGAATAGAAGTTTATCATTAAAAAAAGACAATGATGGAATTATCCTATCATTGTCTTTTTTACTTTGTCTCTGCCTTTTACTTTGCTTCTTACGTAAATCATTCCGGCAAATGTTAATAAGAATGCAGTTCCAATAACGAAGCTGACGCTAGGGGATGCCCCAATTGCTCCAACTGTAAAGGATCCAGCAACAACTCCTAATGAGAAGAAAGCATAAAATAATCCGAATGCTTTTCCGCGTTTATCATCAGTTGTATTTTCAACAAGTAATGCATTTATTGATGGGAAAAGGATAGCGAATCCAATGCCATAAATCATCATAACGATAAAGAGCATGCCTTTTGTTGCGAATAATCCAAGTAAAGATAACGCGAATGCCATTACTGCAATCCCAATTAGCATGAGTTTTGAACGATTAAATCGATCGTAAATACGGTTTGTTGGCAGCAAGAAGAATAGGATAGCGGTAATGCCGAATACACTTAACATCATACCTGTTGTAGATGCTTTAAGTGCTAATGCCTCAACTTTTACTGGTAGCATATACGTGACAATTCCTTGTGAAAACATTAGCGTGAAAGCACCAATATATGCTTGTAATAAAGGTTCTGATTTCAATAGTTCAATCATGTCTTCTTTGTTCATCATTTGTGTTCTTGAATTATCTTTTCTTGATACGTTATTTGGTAAGAAGAATAGAGATACGATTGTACCAAGGACCATTAAAATAGAAATGGTAATGAACACCCACTCTATACCAGCAGTTGCTTTCATGATTCCACTGAACGCAGGTCCTACGATTGCCGCTGTTCCAACAGCAGCACCAGATAGAGCCATTGCCTTACCTTGTCTTGCTGCATTTGTTTGTTTTGATAAAAACGTAAAGGCAGCAGGAATTAAAAATCCGTCACTAAAGCCGTGCATAAAGCGAACAACTAATAGTTGTTCACCACTTTGAACAACAGTGTATAACAAGACTATGAAACTCGTAAGTCCCATGCTTATATAAAGTATTTTTTTTGCACCAAATTTATCGACAGCAGCGCCAGCAATAATATTACCGATCATATTAGCGAATGAGTACATACCGACAACTAGTCCAATAATAAGAGGAGATCCTCCCAGACCTTGAGCGAACGTACTCATAATAGGTAATTGTGAAAATGTATCTAGAAACGCTACGATAACAATAAAGTAAATAAAATATTTCAAGCGATATTCACCTCTCCTATGCTATTATGGCATAATGCTAATTTCAACCGCAATGAAATTAGCATTAACAGATGTGGGAAAAAGTACAAAGTGACAAAATATTGAACGTTATTTGTTAAAATTTAGTGGAAATGAGATTGTTTTTTTGAAATATATGGATGAAAGTATTATAATAGATTTGTAAACTTCACCAGGTTAAGTATATACGTAGAGAGGGATGTATAAAATGAAAGCACTACTTTGGCATAATCAACGTGATGTACGAGTAGAAGAAGTACCAGAACCAACTGTAAGACCAGGAGCAGTTAAGATTAAAGTGAAATGGTGTGGTATCTGCGGAACAGACTTGCATGAATATTTAGCAGGACCTATTTTTATTCCAACAGAAGAGCACCCATTAACACACGTAAAAGCACCGGTTATTTTAGGTCATGAGTTTAGTGGTGAGGTAGTTGAAATCGGTGAAGGCGTTACTTCTCATAAAGTGGGAGATCGCGTCGTTGTAGAACCAATTTATTCTTGTGGTAAATGTGAAGCTTGTAAACATGGACATTACAATGTTTGTGAACAACTTGTTTTCCACGGTCTTGGCGGAGAAGGCGGCGGTTTCTCTGAATATACAGTAGTACCAGAAGATATGGTTCACCATATTCCTGATGAAATGACGTATGAACAAGGTGCACTTGTAGAACCAGCAGCAGTAGCAGTTCATGCAGTACGTCAAAGTAAATTAAAAGAAGGGGAAGCTGTAGCAGTATTTGGTTGTGGTCCAATTGGACTTCTTGTTATTCAAGCAGCTAAAGCAGCAGGCGCAACTCCTGTTATTGCAGTAGAACTTTCTAAAGAACGTCAAGAGTTAGCAAAATTAGCAGGTGCGGATTACGTATTAAATCCAGCTACTCAAGATGTACTAGCAGAAATTCGTAACTTAACAAATGGTTTAGGTGTAAATGTGAGTTTTGAAGTAACAGGTGTTGAAGTAGTACTTCGTCAAGCGATTGAAAGTACAAGCTTTGAAGGACAAACTGTAATTGTGAGTGTATGGGAAAAAGACGCAACAATTACGCCAAACAACCTTGTACTAAAAGAAAAAGAAGTTATCGGTATTCTTGGATACCGTCATATCTTCCCAGCTGTTATTAAATTAATTAGCTCTGGCCAAATTCAAGCAGAGAAATTAATTACGAAAAAAATCACAGTGGATCAAGTTGTTGAAGAAGGATTTGAAGCGCTTGTAAAAGATAAAACACAAGTGAAAATTCTTGTTTCACCTAAATAATAGAGAATAGTAAAAAGTAGCCCTCTTCTATTTCACGAAGAGGGCTACTTTTTTTCTATGTAGAAAAGTGATAGACTTTCTTTTAACTAAAGGTGTTTTGTTTGGAAGGGGAAGTCGAATGCTTTCATTTATGTTGACATTGAAACGGATGTTAAAAGCTTGCTTACGAGCGTGGAAAGATAAAGAATTTCAAGTGTTATTCGTATTAACATTTTTAACATTAACATCTGGTACGATTTTTTATAGTACAGTTGAAGGATTACGTCCTCTTGACGCTTTATATTTTAGTGTGGTCACGTTGACGACTGTCGGTGATGGGAACTTTAGTCCGCAAACTGATTTCGGAAAGATATTTACAATCTTATACATATTTATTGGGATTGGATTAGTGTTTGGATTTATTCATAAGTTGGCAGTGAATGTACAACTGCCAAGTATATTATCGAGTAGAAAAAAAGAGTAAAGCATATGGATGCTTTACTCTTTTTTTACATTATTTTAGGCAATCATGTGTAGTAGCTTAATAATACTTTATTACAATATAAGTGCATTCATTCATTATATTCACTATGTATAAAGTTATAATGATATGAAAATTTGCATATTTTAATTTATTAATAGAATTTTCATGAAAGGTGGGATATTCTAGTCATAGGTTAACCGGACGACATCATAGGATCCTAACAAAAAGTTTACAATAATTCAATTATAAAATGGAGGATTTCAGATGAAAAAGAAAGTACTTGCTTTAGCAGCAGCTATTACATTAGTAGCTCCGTTACAAAGTGTTGCATTTGCTCATGAAAATGATGGGGGAAGTAAAATAAAAATAGTTCATCGCTGGTCTGCTGAAGATAAACATAAAGAAGGCGTAAACTCTCATTTATGGATTGTAAACCGTGCAATTGATATTATGTCTCGTAATACAACACTTGTAAAACAAGATCGAGTTGCACAATTAAATGAATGGCGTACGGAGTTGGAGAACGGTATTTATGCTGCTGACTATGAAAATCCTTATTATGATAATAGCACATTTGCTTCACATTTCTATGATCCAGACAATGGGAAAACATATATTCCATTTGCAAAGCAGGCAAAAGAAACTGGAGCTAAATATTTTAAATTAGCTGGTGAGTCATACAAAAACAAAGATATGAAACAAGCATTCTTCTATTTAGGATTATCCCTTCATTATTTAGGGGATGTAAACCAACCGATGCATGCGGCAAACTTTACAAATCTTTCATATCCACAAGGATTCCATTCTAAATATGAAAACTTTGTAGATACGATAAAAGATAATTATAAAGTAACGGATGGAAATGGATATTGGAACTGGAAAGGTACAAATCCAGAAGAGTGGATTCATGGAGCGGCAGTAGCAGCGAAACAAGATTACTCTGGAATTGTAAATGATAATACGAAAGATTGGTTCGTAAAAGCGGCTGTATCACAAGAATATGCAGATAAATGGCGCGCTGAAGTTACACCAATGACAGGTAAGCGATTAATGGATGCACAACGTGTAACTGCTGGATACATTCAGCTTTGGTTTGATACGTACGGAAACCGTTAAGTATTTGAAAAAGGTCAAATCTCACAATAGAGTATTTGGCCTTTTTTATCACTATACAATACATGGAGGTATGAATCGTGAAAAGTAAATTGCTAAAAAGTATACTTAGTGTTGGAATCGGTCTAGCGGCTTTATATAGTGGATCCTCGGCTCAAGCGGAGGTGTCTACAAATCAAAACGATACATTAAAGGTGATGACCCATAATGTGTACATGCTATCAACAAACTTATATCCGAACTGGGGACAAGGTGAGCGTGCAGATTTAATTGGAGCGGCAGATTATATAAAGAATCAAGACGTTGTTATATTAAATGAAGTGTTTGATAATAGTGCTTCAAACCGCTTACTAGGAAATTTGAAGAAAGAATATCCAAATCAAACAGCGGTATTAGGTCGTAGTAACGGAAATGAATGGGATAAAACGTTAGGTAGCTATTCATCTTCAACGCCTGAAGATGGTGGTGTTGCAATCGTGAGTAAATGGCCGATCGTTGAAAAGATTCAATATGTATTCGCAAAAGGGTGCGGACCAGATAATTTATCAAATAAAGGGTTTGTATACACGAAAATTAAGAAAAATGATCATTTCGTTCATGTGATTGGGACACACTTGCAGGCTGAAGATAGTATGTGTGGAAAAACTTCACCTGCATCTGTACGTACAAACCAGCTAAAAGAAATTCAAGATTTTATTAAAAATAAAAATATACCAAATGACGAGTACGTTCTATTTGGTGGTGATATGAACGTGAATAAAATAAATGCAGAGAACAATAGTGACTCAGAGTACGCATCCATGTTTAAAACATTACACGCTTCTATTCCATCTTATACGGGACATACAGCAACTTGGGATGCGACGACAAACAGTATTGCGAAATATAATTTCCCTGATAGCCCTGCCGAGTATTTAGATTATATTATTGCAAGTAAAGACCATGCGAATCCGTCATTTATAGAGAATAAAGTGTTACAACCGAAATCTCCACAGTGGACTGTTACATCATGGCTCAAAAAATATACGTATGATGATTATTCTGATCATTATCCAGTAGCGGCAACTATTTCTATGAAGTAGTCCTAAAAAAGTTTCTTCTTAAATAGGAAGAAACTTTTTTATTTTGTAGAGGAGATTCCAACTTTCTTTCCAATATGTATAAGACATATAGAGAAGAGGAGAGAAAAAATGTGGATCGAGGAATTTTTAAAGAAGTTCCATTACCGTGTGCATTTTTGGATGAAGTAGCTTTAGACAGAAACATTCAATCGATTATAGAATTAAGTGGAAATAAGAAGATTCGTATAGCGAGTAAATCGTTACGTTCTGTTCCGGTTATGCAAAAGATTTTATCTGCAAACGATCGTTTTCAAGGTATTATGTGTTTTTCACCTAGGGAAGTTTTGTTTTTAATTGAACAAGGATTCAATGATTTATTGCTCGGATATCCTGCTTATGATGATAGGGCGTTACATGAAATAAGTTTGCTAACAAAGCAAGGGCTCATTATAACTTGTATGGTGGATTGTGAAGATCATATTGTTTATTTAGAAAAAATTGCTGAGAAGTCTAAAGGATGTTTTCGTGTTTGCTTAGATATTGATATGAGTAGTCGTTTTTTTAAGCTTCATTTTGGGGTCAAAAGATCACCGGTAAAAGATGTGCAGGGTGCTTTGAAAATAGTAAAAAGATTGAAGGAATCATCATTTTTAATACTAGATGGTGTCATGGGATATGAAGCACAAATTGCTGGGGTAGGAGACCACATACCGAATCAACGAGTGAAAAGTAAAGTGATTTCGTATTTAAAGAAGAAATCGGTGTTGGAAGTTAAAGAAAGAAGAGGACATATCGTAAAAGAAATTCAAAACCTAGGTATTGAACTAAGGTTTGTAAATGGGGGAGGCACAGGAAGTATAAAAACAACTGAGAAAGATAATGCAGTTTCGGAGATTACAATAGGCTCTGCTTTTTATGCCCCGAAGCTGTTTGATTATTATAAAGAGGTGCAATTTCATCCAGCTGTCGGATTTGCTTTACCAGTTGTGCGTAAACCAGCCCCGTTTATTTACACTTGTCTAGGTGGTGGATATATTGCCTCAGGCGCAATCGGGAAAGATAAAGAACCTGAGATTTGGAGGCCAAATGATGCCAAACTATTAGCTTTAGAAGGCGCTGGTGAAGTACAAACACCAATTTTTTATAACGGTGAGGAACGAGTGGAGATAGGAGATGCTATCTTGTTTCGCCATAGTAAAGCTGGAGAGTTATGTGAGCGGTTTCCGTTTTTATATCGTGTGAAAGAAGGAGAGATTGTTGGGGAGTATTCAACATATCGGGGGGATGGCCAATGCTTTCTATAAAGAGACAAAAATGGAGAAATTGGACAGGGAATGTAGAAGGAACGCCGCATTATACGATGTATCCAGAAAGTATACAAGATGTAGTAGAAGTTGTAGAGCTTGCACGAAAAGAAGAGAAGAAAATTCGCGTTGTCGGTTCAGGACACTCGTTTACCCCTCTTGTGCAGACGGAAGAAATTTTAATTTCTTTAGATGAATTGAAAGGTATTGTGAATATTGATGAAGAGAAGATGATTGCCGAAGTATGGGCAGGAACAAAGCTAAATGATTTAGGGAAGTTACTTGCAGAAAAAGGTTATGCGCAAGAAAATTTAGGGGATATTGATTCACAATCAATCGCAGGAGCGATTAGTACAGGGACTCATGGAACGGGTATTACCTTTGGAAGTTTATCAACACAAGTTATAGAGATTACCGCAGTTTTATCTACAGGTGAGAGTATAGTTTGTTCGGAAACTGACAATGTGGAATATTGGAGAGCCTTTCAGTTATCGCTTGGAATGTTAGGTATCATTGTAAAAATAAAATTGAAGGTCATTCCAGCGTATTCACTCGTTTATAAAAGTGAAAAACAGTCATTATCTACTGTAATGAACAAGCTAGAAGAATATAAAAAAAATCGCCATTTTGAATTTTTCGTTTTTCCTTATTCAGATGAAGTACAAGTGAAATTTACAAATGAAACGACGGGTAAAAAAAGTGATTTGAAGTGGCATAAACTAAAGGTAGAGTTGCTTGAAAATAAGATGTTCTCTTTGCTATCTAAAGGATGTAAATGGTTTCCTTCTATAAGTAAAGGAGTAAGTCGATTATCGGCTAAAGCTGTACCGAATACAAAAATAATTGGTCCGAGTTATGAAGTATTTGCTACATCTCGCGCGGTTCCATTTTACGAAATGGAGTATAGTGTTCCTTCAAAATATATGCAGATCGTTGTAGAAGAGATTTCAAATCTTATTGAAAAGAAAAAGTATAAAGTGCACTTCCCAATTGAATGCCGTTATGTGAAAAGTGATGATATATGGCTCAGTCCAGCGTACGGAAGGGATTCAGCGTACATTGCTGTTCATATGTATAAAGGTATGAAGTATGCAGCTTATTTTGGTGAGGTGGAGAAAATTTTTCTAAAGTATGAAGGACGCCCGCATTGGGGGAAAATGCATACGTTAACGTACGAAAAATTACAAAATATATATCCAGAAATGCATTCGTTTCTAAAGGTGAGAAAGTTACTAGATGAAGCAGAAGTATTTTCAAATCCTTACACAGAAAAATTATTTGCGATTATGAAAAAAAGCTGACAAAGTATTACTTGTCAGCTTTTTTTAGTATGATCGCATTTCTTGTTTGACTAATGCGCTCGTAAAATAGTAACTTATCACGACTAAATACATGTAATAAAACATGAATAATAAATAGACCGTTAATGACAAATTGGAATAATAGTATAACTAGTAATACTAAAGGCTCTGTATGATTTAAGATAGAGCTACTCGAAAGAATATAATTGATTCCGCCTAAAATGAAATAGAATATACCGTACCGAATGAATAATTCTTTTAGTGTAATACGCTCTGCTTGGCCTTTAACGTAAATTCGAAGCAATACTTTTCCTATTGTTCTTCCATTTGTAAAGTATGGAATGATAATAAAGTAAATGAAGACTGAACATGTAATGAAAAGGAGTTCGTATACATTTGTATAAGATTGGATGTTAGCGATAAATAGTGAATTTCCTTTGTTTTTAATGAACGGTACAACGATAGATAAGAAAATCCAATCAATTTGCATAGCGATGAGACGACGAATAAATCCAACTGGTTTCGTTTCTAAATCAATATGAATATCTAATTCGCTTGTTTTCGGAAGGAAATACGTAAATATTGGTGCAATGATAAAACCAATTACGCCGCCTAATGTGTTTAAAAACAAATCGTCAATATCAAATAAGCGATAGGCACAATTATAAATACCATATAATCCAGTTACTTGTGTTAATTCAAAGAACAGTGAAAGGCAAAAAGAAATGCACACTGTTTGTAAGAAGCTGCGTCGGAAATAATAACGCAAGTACATACCAAATGGAACGGTTAGTAGAACGTTAAAAGCGACTTGTAAAAACGCAGATTCCTTTAATAGATAGAAGTAAGTAGCTGGCTTCGTTAAAATTGCCGAGGTATGATTACTAATCTCTTGTATAAAATAAAATGGCGAGAGTTGCATATGTTGTGTATTAGCCGGTTGTAGGCTACATGTATCATATGTTTGTGGCAAAGGTAAGATAACAAGGAAATAGGCATTTAATACATAGAGTAATAGTGAATATAAAATAAATGAACGCCATTTATTCAAATAACCGTATTTACGATAATTAAATATTAAAAAAGGGATTAATAGAAACATCGCTAAAATAGGGAATAAAATAAATGCTGTTTTTATAGGAAATAAATATGCAGTCAAAATGAAGCTCCTTTCAATGAAAATTCGTTTATCATTATAACGTTAAAAGAACCGTAAAACAAAATTAAAATATTTTGAAATAGAAAAAATTACAAATTTCAACGGAATTAAGTTATACTAAATTTAATATAAGGATATTATGATTATTATAAGTTGAGAGAGGGTACAAGATATGCGATATGAGCTTTTTTCAGTAAGTGGGGATCATATTACAACTTTTGAAAGTGCATGGTGTTTTCAAGAGGGAGAACAGATTTTTGTTCATGATGATCAAACAAAACGAAATTTTATTATTATCCGCCTAACGCATGATGTATTTCAACAAAATAAACATGTTATTCGTTTGTATTGTCAAGAAAAGAAAGTATACGCATAAAAGAGCCCCTCTTACTGTACAAAAAAGTAAGAGGGGCTTTAGCATTATAAAGATATAAAAAAGCGAGCTATCCTAGTTCAATAGAATGACTCGCTTTTCAATTTGTAAGTTTCACTTTATAAGAAAATAAGAGTAAGTACACCTACGATAATGCAATAGAAAGAGAAATATTTTAAATTTCCTTTTGCCATAATGTTCATAAACCATTTTAACGAAATATACGTCATGATAAATGTTGCGATAAATGCAACGACATAAGGCACGAATAATGTGTCTAGATTTGGATCTTTTGCAATGTCTGTAATACTTAGTAATAAACCACCTAAGCTAACAGGGATGTATAGTAAGAATGAGAAACGAAGTGCTGTTTCTTGCTTCATACCAAGTAACATAGCTGCTACAATTGTTGCGCCTGAGCGGCTTATTCCAGGGATTAGTGCGCAAGCTTGTGCTAATCCGACGATGATTGCATCTTTCATAGAAAGATCGCCATCATTTTTACGTCCACGCAAATTTCTAATAATCCAGAGGCCGACAGCGGTAATAAGAAGGGAAATCCCAACCATCTTCACACCTTTTAAGTACTGGTCGATGTAATCTTTAAATAAAACACCAATAACACCTGCTGGAGTAGTCGCAATAACAAGATAAATAATAAAGAAGAAATCTGATTTTGCGTCCTCTGCTCTTGTAAAGATATAAGATAGACCATTCTTCGTTAGACGAATTAAGTCCTTTCTATAAATAAGTAACACAGCTAATAATGAAGCTGAATTAACAAGTAGTTCGAAGCTAAACCCTTCTATTTTTAGTCCTAGCAAATGCTGTGCTAAAACAAGATGCCCGCTTGAAGAAATCGGAATGGGTTCTGTTAGTCCTTGGAACAGACCAAGAATTAAATATTTTAAAATGTAGTAAAATTGTTCCATAATAACCTCCTTGTTTAATAGTTGAAAGAAATAACTTGTCCATTATAACAAAGATACGGATGAATATTGAGAAGAAATAAATATTCAAAATATAATAAAAATCCCTTATAAAAGTATAAGGGATTTTTATTATTAATGAGAAACTACTGTTTCTTCAAGACTTTTCGTTAATTGAACATCGACTTTCTCAGCATCATGAATGTGATTCATAATAGTAGTATTTAACTTTTGGAACATTTGTTGTGTATTAGCAAATTCTCGTAATATATCATCATTACAAGATTTTTGGTTTTCGATAGCTTTAATAACATTTGTAGCACCGTTTTGTAACGTTTGAATCATAATTAAAATATTTTCGATTCTAGCGTTTGTATCGGCACTCATTTCTACACCTTCATCGACTAAATGTAAATTATCTTTTGTATTATCGTATGCTTTTTCAATTTCTTCTTGAATTTTTTTCGTTAAGTTGCCGATGTTTTTTGTACTTTCCGCTGTACTTTCTGCTAGTTTTCTTACTTCATTGGCAACGACAGCGAATCCTTTACCATGTTCTCCAGCACGCGCGGCTTCAATACTTGCATTTAAAGCAAGTAAATTTGTTTGGGCTGCAATGTTTTGAATAACTTCTACAATTTGCTCGATTTCTTTTGAACGTTCACTTAAATGATTCATACTGTTAGACGTACGCTGAGATTGTTCACCTAATTTGTTAATTACAATAAGTAAACGGTGAACAGATTCTTTACCTTCATTAGAACAGTCAATAATTTCTTCAATAGATTGAATTAAGCTTTGTTCTTTTTGTAACATTTCGTTATTCAATTCATTGGAATGTGTTGTACGCGTTGAAACATTTTCGAAACATGAGTTTAATTGTTGAACTAAATTTTGAAGAGTATGGTGCTGGCTATTTACAAGTTTATGTTCTTGAACAACGCTTTGTACACGATCGTGGATAGAAGAAATAGTCTCTTGTTGTTCGATATCCTTTTGTTTTAATTCTGCTTCTAGTTCTTGTATACGACTTTCTAATTGATCAATTTTATGTTGGAGTGATTTCTTTTGAGTAAACATATATTTATTTCAACCGCCTTTAGAAGTTATATTTTCTCTATATTTGGATTTTAGCATCTTTTATAATTTTTAAATATAGGAATTGTTAAATATTTAAGAATCTATTACATTTTATGCATAATTCCCTTTTTTTCGTCATGAAAAATAAACTGTATTTAATGATATTGTAAACAAACTGTAAAATAAATCATGTATAACTGTATAAGAAGGGAGTCGGATTATGAACTATTTTAAGCGAATCAGTAGTCTAGTATTAGCAGGAATTATAGGTCTTTCTAGTACAGTCGCTGTTAAAGCAGAGTCAAACGACGAGAAACTTAACAACATGCAACAGCAATTGCAGCAAAACGATGCAGAAATGCAAAAGAAAGAGCAAGAGAAGCAAGCTGTTAGTAAAGAAATTCAAGGTATCGAAAACGAACTACATAATTTAAATAATACAATTGCAAAAAATAAAGAGGATCAAGCTGCTATTCAACGTAAAATTGATGAAACACATAAGCAGATTGAACAAAAAAAGAAAGAGATTGTCGTTTTAGAAGATAAAGTTCTTGCGCGCAAGGACATTATGAGAAAACGTATGGTTTCTGTTCAAAACAGTTCAAATACAAGTTTAGTAGTAGAAGTTGTTGTAGAGTCAAAAAACTTTGCTGATTTCCTACAACGTATGAACGCAGTTTCTACTATTCTAGAAGCTGATAAAGAGATTTTACGTCTACAAGAACAAGACCTTCGTCAAATTGAGGAAGATAAGAAAACAATTGACGAGAAAGAAGCATCTTTAGTAGTAGACAAACAAAAATTAGCAAAAGCACAAGCTGAACTGCAAGATAACTTGAAAAAGCGTCAAGCTAACTTACAAACAGTTCAAGCTAAATATAATCAGGTTGCAAGCCAACTTAATTTAGCTGCAGAAGAAAAAGCTAAAATCGAATCAAACATGAAGGCAGTGCAAGAAACGATTGCTCGTGAGCAAGAAGCGGCAAGAATTGCAGCGGAAGAGCGTGCAAAAGCAGAAGCGGCTGCAAAAGCAGAGCAAGAAGCTTTAGTAAAAGCACAAGCAGAAATTGCTGAAAAGAAAAAGCAAGAACAAGCTAGTAAACCAGCCGAACCAGTTGCTAATAATAATTCGAAGGTAGAACCTGAACAGCCTTCGAAGCCAACTGCTGGTGGAAGAGAGATCTATGTAGAAGCTACAGCTTATACAGCGGATCCAGCTGAAAATGGTTATGCGCCAGGTCAACAAGTATTTTCTGCATGGGGACCAGGTGGTAAAGGTTATAATTTAACTGCAAACCCAGGAATGAAATTAATTGCGGTTGATCCAGCTGTTATTCCATTAGGCTCTACTGTAAAGGTTGACGGGTATGGAGTTGCTATTGCAGCAGACACTGGCGGAGCTATTAAAGGTCACAGAATTGATGTTTTAATGCCAGATAAAGGTTCATCAAGTAGCTGGGGCAGAAGAACAGTTAAAGTTACAATTTTAAACTAACATGTAATCCAACTTTACAATACGTAAAGTTGGATTTTTTTATGAAACTAATGTTAAGTAGAGTTTACATTTTGTTAAGTTTAGCATACAATATAAATGAGAGGTGGTAAATTTGACCATTTTAAATAGAGTGAAGGAATTAAGAGCTCGGTTTAATTTTTCGCAAAGTGTATTAGCAGAAAAGGTTGGAGTGACGAGACAAACGATTGCTGCAATTGAAAAAGGGGATTATGTTCCTTCATTATTATTAGCGCTTATGATTTGCGATGTATTTCAGTTAAAGATGGAAGATGTGTTTGTTTTAAATAAGGAGGGGGAAGAGGATGAATAGACTTGTATTTTCTTATATGTTAAATGTACTTTTAATGGTATTAGCAGGTTGGGCGTTTGTTGAGTTGTATTATTTTACTATCGAAGTTGCTAACTTTATTCAAACGGAGAGAGTACCATTTGAAGTTTCATTGAGTTTAATGCCGCTAACATTACTATTAATATTTAGTATTGTATCGACTATTCTTTATAAAATTCAAAAGAAAAAATATAAAAAGCTCTCGTATTGGATGTTTCCACTATTATTTCCTCAAGAAGATGAACGAGAAAAGGCAATTACAGAAAAAGCTTGTCGTACTACATTTATGTCATTATGGTACGTGTTGCCTTGTGCGGTTGGTTTTTTAACTCTTTCTCCAATTGCTAATCTATATATTCCTGCATATCCGGTATATATTGCATTTAGTATTTTCTTTATTCAAATGACGATTTTCCACGTATCCTTATATCGAAATAAAATCGCTTAAAAAGAAACCTTCTTGCATCGGCAAGAAGGTTTCTTTTTAGCTTATACTTGTACATATAGCAATATTATCTTATCATTTTATATAGAGTAAGATTTTGTATGGGAAAGGAATTGTATATGAATAAGCAAAGAATTTATAGTATAGTAGCAATCCTTCTATTTGTTGTAGGTGGTGTGTTAATCGGAAAGCCATTTTATGATGGATATCAGGCTGAAAAGAAACAGACTGAAAATGTGCAGGCTGTTCAAAAGATGGATTATGAAAAACATGAGACGGAATTTGTAGATGCTTCGAAAATTAATCAGCCAGACTTGGCAGAAGTGGCGAATGCATCATTAGATAAGAAACAAGTAATTGGTCGCATTTCGATCCCGAGTGTTTCATTAGAACTTCCTGTTTTAAAATCCTCTACTGAGAAGAACCTATTATCAGGTGCAGCAACAGTAAAAGAAAATCAAGTAATGGGAAAAGGAAATTATGCATTAGCAGGACATAACATGTCTAAAAAAGGTGTTTTATTTAGTGATGTAGCATCTTTAAAAAAAGGCGACAAAATTTATTTGTATGATAATGAAAACGAATATGAATATGCGGTTACTGGTGTATCTGAAGTAACTCCTGATAAGTGGGAAGTTGTTGAGGATCATGGGAAAGATGAGATAACGCTTATTACATGTGTATCTGTGAAGGATAATTCTAAGCGTTACGTTGTTGCTGGTGATTTAGTAGGAACGAAGGCGAAGAAATAAAAAAGATGAGGGATTTCCCTCATCTTTTTTTAATCCATCCATTTCACTAATTTTTTAGAAATTAATAATAAAACACAACCTAATACAATTGCTACAGCTCCGATTACGGTAAATACTTCAGCATATCCAAGTGAAGTTGTGAAGCTTGCAAGTTGTCCGCCTAAAATGTTAGCGATACCTGAGCTTGCTAACCATACTCCCATTAATAAAGAAGCAAGTTTTACTGGTGCAAGTGCACTAACCATTGATAGTCCAACAGGTGATAAGAATAGCTCACCTAACGTATGGAAAAGATACGTAAAGACGATAAATAGTAAGTTTGCTTTTTCTGTAATGTTATGTTCATCACTACCTGTTTTTAATGTAGCGATAACGAGAATGATATAACCGATACCAAGCAAGATCATACCAAGTCCCATTTTAGTTGGGATTTTTAAATCCCCGCGCTTACGAGTTGCAAGTTTTGCCCATAATGCTGAAATGACTGGGGCAAGTAAAATAATAAATAATGGATTGACCGATTGGAACCAAGATGTTGGAACTTCCCATCCGAACACAGATCGATCTACAAATTTGTTTGTATATAATGTTAATGAGCTACCAGCTTGTTCAAAGCCAGCCCAGAAGAAGACAACGAAGCATGTTAAAATGACGATAACTGCGGTGCGTTGTTTTTCTTTTTTTGTTAACGGTGTATCTCCTACTGATGGTTGTCCATCTGTTGTTTGTAAATCGCGAGTTGGTTTTTTACCGATATCACCAAGGAAGCGATTTGATAGTGTTGTAAATAAAATTTGTCCAATAATCATTCCGATTGAAGCGGCTAAGAAACCGTAACGGAATCCGTAATGTACAACACCATCAACTGTTGTTTTGAATAAATTTTCTGATAAAAATCCGCAAACGAGTGGAGCTAAAAATGACCCGACGTTAATACCCATATAGAAAATAGTAAATGCACTATCACGTTTTGGATCATTCTCTTCGTATAATTCTCCAACAAGTGTAGAGATATTCGGTTTGAAGAATCCATTACCAATAATAATAAGCGCTAATCCGAGGTATAGGCCGACTTGGTTTTGCATGGCGAATAGTGTAAGGTTACCGATTGCCATTGTTATACCACCAATTGTGATGGCTTTTCGTCTACCTAGGAAACGGTCTGTTAAATATCCACCGATCATTGGTGTGAAATAACAGGCTCCAGTATAAAATCCGTAAATGGAGAGTGCCCATGCGGGACTAAACCCAAGACCACCGCTTACTAAAGCTGTCGTTAAATATAATGTTAATAATCCTCGTAATCCATAGTAACTAAATCTTTCCCACATTTCTGTAAAGAAGAGTAAGTATAAACCTGGAGGATGTTTCTTTTTTCTTTGTTGTTCTCTTTCTAGTTGTATCGCTGATTCCATGTTATTTTCCTCCTGACACAAACAAAAACAAAGTTAATAATTTTGTACATTTAATATTTTACCTTATTAACTATTATAAGTCAATAAAGGTTGATTTTTCAGAAGAAATTGGAAAAGAGAGATAGCTATAGAATGGGTGTTTCTTTTATGTTAGACTATGGACTATGTTTTCTTTGTAAGGAAGCGGTTTATTGCACTTTTTTTATATGTGAAATTGATTTCATAAAAGATGAAATTAAAGAAGGAGAAAGAAATGAAATTGTTACAGAAAAAAGAAATTTTACTTATTAGTCTTATGTTATTCTCGATGTTCTTTGGTGCGGGGAATCTTATATTCCCACCTTTCCTTGGGTATGAAGCAGGAGAACATGTGTGGATTTCATTAGTAGGGTTTATTATATCAGCAACAGGTCTTCCTATATTGGGAGTTATTGCGATTGCGAAAGCAGGAAGTTTTCAAGCGCTAGCGGGTAGGGTTCATTCTTCATTTGCCATTATTTTTCCGTGTATCGTGTATTTATTTATTGGACCTGGACTTGGTATACCACGTGCAGGAAGTTTAGCTTTTGAAATGGGGCCAGGTCAGTTCTTGCCAGAAGCAGGAGGCATAGTTTTATTATGTTACACGGTTGTTTTCTTTAGTATCGTGTACTGGTTAAGTTTATCACCATCTAAATTAATGGGGTTGTTCGGAAAGGTTTTAACACCGTTATTATTAGGTATGATTGCCCTTATCTTTATAAAGAGCATGTTTACATCAGTAGGTAGTGTGAAAGAGGCTGCTGGAAACTATGGACAAGCTCCTATGTTCCAAGGGTTTTTAGATGGATATTTAACGATGGATGCATTAGCAGCTTTAATTTTTGGGATTGTTATTGCAAATGCTCTTCGTACAAAAGGTATTGAAGATGATAAAGGTTTAGCGAAATATATGAGTATTGCTGGAATTGGGGCAGGACTATTATTATCTATTATTTATGTCATACTTGGATATGTTGGTTCAATTAGCGGTTCGTTAGGTCTATTTGATAATGGGGCGAACGTATTAGCACAAGTGATGACGACGTTATTTGGACAAGGTGGAGTCGTTTTATTAGGTCTTATTTTTACGATCGCGTGCTTATGTGTTTCAATTGGACTTGTTACATCTTGTAGTCAATTTTTCGCAAGTGCATTTCCGAAAGTGGCGTATAAAGTGTGGGCATTTATATTAAGTTGTATTAGCATGATTTTGGCTAATTTAGGATTAACACAAATTTTAAAAGTATCAGTACCGATTCTTGGATTTATTTATCCAGTTGCACTAACGCTTATTATTTTAGGGTTATTCCATAAGTATATTGGAAAGTACGCATACGTATATGCGGTGACAGTTGGGATTGTAGCCGTATTTAGTGCAATCGATATTTTCAATAAAAATGTGATGATGAATCAGTGGACATCAGTATTGAAATACATTCCGTTTTATATAGAAGGTGTAGGATGGATTGTTCCAGCTATTATAGGTGCTTGCATTGGCGTTATTGTGAGTAGTGTTTTCAATAAGAAGAAATAAGTAAGAGGTGTTTTCCTATTTCGGGAAACACCTTTCTTTTTTGGAAAAATGGTATTGAAAATGAATAGACTAATAGTATGATAAAGTTAATTGGTAATATATAGGTTTTGAATGAATGGTGAGGGGGGAGCGTATGAAGGAAGATTTAAATAAGAAAATAGAAGCGCTCGAAACGGCAATTGAAACAATTCAAGAAGCACTTTTTGAATTGAAAGCAAAACAAAAAGAAATAGAAGTAGAAAATGCTCAGCAACATGTTAGTAAGGAAAAGAAAGAATATATTGAAACGGTAACGGAAGAAAAACAAAAAGAAGAAGTAGTTACAATAAAAGAGCCCGTGCAAGAACGAGAGGTAAAACAAGTAGACATATCTACTTTTAAACCAGAACCATTTAATATTATTCATTTTTGCCAAACGTGGTTACCACGCATATTTGTCGGTATTATGTTACTTGGAGTAATCTGGTTATTTAAAGCAGGGGTAGATGCTGGATTATTAACGCCAGCAATAAGAATTGTATTTGGTATTGTCCTATCAATCGGTTTTTATTATATAGGGGATATTCAAATTAAACGAGAGCGGCAAGCTTTAGGGTTAGTATTAGCAGGAGGAAGTATTACGGGTATAGTTTTAACGACATTTGCGGCACATTATTTATATGGCTTTATTCCAGCAAGTGTTGCATTTGTGTGTAATATTGCATGGGTCATTTTAGGTATTTATGTAGCCAAGAGGTATCAATCAGAATATCTTACTATTTTCGTAGCGGTAGGAGCTTTCTTCGTGCCATTCTTATTAAATAGTACGACTCCTAATCCGTATATTTTCTTTGGATATGAGACGATACTAACAATTAGCTTATTATGGTATGCGCTGAAAAATCGTTATCAGTATTTATATATGATCTCTTATGCTGTTGCTGCTATTGTCCTTTTCGTCTTCTTTGCTATTATGTCAATATTAGTAGGGGGTTTACAAGTACAGTTAACAGTTGTTTATGGTTTGATTCACTTACTATTATTTTGGCATATGTTTACGGAGCGAAGTTTTATAGTAGAGCCACGCTTGGCGATATTTAGTGCGAATGCAGTTTTCTTTATATTAGCCATTTCAAAAATACCCGAATTTACAACATGGGGATTAATGATTAGTGCGCTTGTGCATGCTGTTATGTTCGTATTTGAATATAGGAAGAATCGACATTCTACATTTGCAAATCTTTTATTTGGTTTCGCAATGGGTGCATTTAGTTTAGCGATTTTATATGAGTATAGTTTAGTGAATGCAGCGATTGTATTATTATTACAAGGTTTCCTCGGTATGGTGACTGCTATTAAAGTAAAACAACAAATAAAATTGTATGTTAGTGCGACGGTTTATGCGATTGGAATGATACAAACTATTTTTAGCCCGTTTGATCATTTCCTTTCAGCTGGTTTCGTTGCTCATGTTATTTTAATAGGTACATTTTATTACTGCATGAAACAAGCGAAAGATGTGCTAATGAGCTTTGGAAAATATGTTTATTCTATAGTGCTCTATTGGTTTATGGTTATCATATTTATTGCAATTACTAGAGTTGGTGAAGTTCTTTCTACAGATGGAAGCATAATTAGCGTATCTGTATCCTTATTATGGATGGTATATGCTTTATTTGCAGTTTGGCTTGGACGGAATAAACATATGAATGAAATATTGTATGCTGGATTAGTCGTTTTAGTTGTAACAATAGGGAAGCTATTCCTTCTGGACCTACCAGAAGTATCGATGATGATTAGGGCAGTTTTATTCTTAATCGTAGGTAGTATAGGTATCGTTATTTCAAGGATGTTTTTCTCAAAAGAAGAGAAGTAAAAAGAAGGCAATCCATATCCGGATTGCCTTTTTCATTATTTCTTATTAATCGTTACAGTCTCACTATATTTCGCCGTTGTATTTTGGCGTAGACGAAGCGTTGCTTGTCCAGTTGTATTTGAATCGATTTGTACGTTCACGATTTTCTCAGCAGAACCTAAGCTGTTTGTTGTGAAAGAGAATGCACTACTATATCCGAAAGTAGATGGCCAAGTACCATTTGTATTTTGAACTTTTGCTACTTGTGTACCACCAGTCGTGAAGATGCCTAAAGAGTAATTATTGTATGTTGTGTTTGGTAATAAGTTATTTACTTGAATTTTCATTTGGAACACTTCATTGTTTGGTAGAGTGCTAGGGTGTGTAACTACGTAGTCGCTTGCTGTTACTGCACCGTTATAGCCATATGAACCAGGTTTAAAAGTATTTGTATTAAACCATTGATAACCTGCATTTGGCGCACTCCAAGGTTCAGGTTGTGGCTCGGTTGATAAGCTTGGTTGTTCAAATGTTTGTAAAGTAGTAGGTAAATCAAGTTGTAAACCATTTACTTGATCTAAACTTGTAAATGTTTCTTTATTCGATAGCCAATTTACGATGTTTTCTAGTAAGATAGCATCGTTTTCTTCTTTATATCCATCGTAAGTTTTCTTTGTTTGACCAGAATCTTCACGAACGTATTTTGGCGATGCATCTTCAACAGGAGAAGAATCCCCGATAAAGGCAGCTTTTCCAAGTCCTACTTTAGCAATAGCAGCATAAGGACCCTCTGCAACACCACCGCCGTTATAAACACCGCTATCAACAGCGTTATTCCATTTTGACGGGTTTTCTGGAAGGTAAACAAGTCCTTTTGCTAGTTTTGGATTTGTAATTGCTAGAGTTGAACCAGCGTGCATTGCTACAGATGAAACACCTTTTGTAATTCCAAACGATTGTTCAGGTGACACAATGTTTTTAGCAGAAACATCACCGATTGCATTGTAACGGAAGCGAATACCGAAGTTGTCAGATAGCCAATCAGAGCTTTCTACTCCTTGCATAGCTTGTGAGTTTACTTCCTCAGTAGACATTCCTTTTGCAGGATTATCCCAAGCGCCGCGTCTATATCCATTAAATACTTCAGAAGAGTCCCAGCGATTTTTATTGCGATCTGCATTATAATGATCGGCAATGAAGAAGATACTGCCGCCATTTTTCACGTATTGTAACATAGCATCTTGTTCAGATTTTTGGTAAGGAATATTTGCTTCTGGAACGATAAACACATTGTAGTCTTTTAAATCTTCGTATGTAATTGGTGTTGATTTACGTAGTTCTTTTACATGATAGCCGTTTTGAGCAATACCGTTTCCGAAATCAGAAAAGCCACCATCAATAACCCAGTCAGCGGTTCCGGCAGTTTGACCGTGTGTATTATCGAATAATACTTTTTTCCCATTGTTTTGATTTACAACCTTTGCAGCAATTTCAGGAGCTGGGTCTACAGAGCTTTCTGCATAAGTAGACGGTATGAACGAAGTCCCTATACTTAGTGTAATTGCTGTTGCTAAAGAAAATGTAATCCATTTTTTATTCTTCATAGAAGAATCCCCCTAATAATAAATATATGTGCTTTAATAATGTAATTTATTTTTCTGTAAAAATAAAGACGGAAAACATAAAAAATATTAAAAATTTGTAAAAATACCGTGAATTTTGTTGAGAAATATTTATAGAGATTTAAAAACATCCCTTCCAAGTAATAAGGAAGGGATGTTTTGTTTAACTAATTTTTGAATTAGGTGTTTCATCAATTTTATGAAAACCTTTCATGTAATACACGACAGCTAAACCAATAAGCCAAATTGGTCCTACAATTAATGCAATTCTTGTATCTTCTGAATACGCCATTATACCTAATACGAGTGCAAGGAAAGCGAGTGAGAAATATGAACTTAATGGATGTAAAGGCATTTTATATGTTAGCTTGTCCTTTGTATCTGTTTGCAATCCTTTACGGAATTTAATTTGAGCGACTAATATAATGCCCCAAGTCCAAATTGCACCGAAAGTTGAAATACTAGTGAGCCATGTAAATACTTTTGCGGGCACAAGATAGTTTAATATAACACCAACGAGTAAGACGGTAGCTGTTGCTACAATTCCTTGACTTGGAATACCGTTTTTATTTAAACGACCGAATCTTTCAGGAGCTTTTTTCTGCTGAGCTAATGTAAACAACATACGGCCTGTACTAAATAAACCACCATTACAAGAAGAAAGAGCTGCTGTTAATACGACAAAGTTAATAATCCCTGCTGCTTTTGCGATACCGATTTGCTGGAATGTTAATACGAATGGACTTCCTTTCTCACCAAGTTCGTTCCATGGATAAATTGCCATCATAACGAATAGAGCCCCAACGTAGAACAGTAATATTCTCCAAAATACGTTATCGATTGCTTTTGCGAGTGTTTTTTTCGGATTTTGCGCTTCACCCGCTGTAACCCCAATTAATTCAACGCCTAAATAAGCGAATAACACCATTTGCATGGAGAGTAGTAACCCAGAAAAACCATTTGGGAACCAGCCACCATGTGACCAAAGATTAGAAATGCCGGTAGCGATACCGCCGTTTCCGAATCCGAATAAAATAATACCAGCACCAACTACTATCATACAGATAATTGTGAAAATTTTGATGAGAGCAAACCAAAATTCAAGTTCTCCAAATACTTTTACGGATAAAAAGTTGAAGGCACTCATTAATAATAGAGCGAGTAAAGCCCAAGTCCAACGCGGGATATCAGGGAACCAGTATTGCATGTAAATGCCAGCTGCTGTAATTTCAGCCATACAAGTCACAACCCATAAGAACCAGTAGTTCCAACCGGTAATATAGCCAGCTAGCGGTCCAAGGTAATCATAAGCATATTTACTAAAAGAACCGGCAACAGGTTGTTCAATTGCCATTTCTCCGAGTGCTCGCATAATGAAAAAAATAACGAGTCCAGCAATCATATAGCCTAGTAGAATAGAAGGGCCAGCTAGCTTAATAGCAGAAGCGGATCCTAGAAATAGTCCAACGCCAATAGCTGAACCGAGTGACATTAAAGTAATATGTCGTTCTTTTAAACCGCGGTTTAAAGTTCCAGATTTGTTTGTTTGCTGCATAAGAAGAATCCTCCTTGTAGAGTGAACGATATTTGAATGCGTTTACTAAATATTTAACTATTTCAAATTATAAAACATTTCTATCTGTTATGCTACAAAAATAAACATAGTTAACTGTAATACATCTATACTTGTCAGACTTAAACTTAAAATTCGAACTATTAGCGAATATATTGACTCTTCTTTTTATTGATTGTTAAGATTAAGTATTATATTTTCTCACATACTAGTAAGAAAAGAATGTGTGATAATAATTCAGATGTAGGAAGGGTACATAACCATGTTTCAATTACAAAAATATAATACTTCTGTGAAGCAAGAGATTTTAGCTGGCATCACAACTTTTTTTACATTTGCGTATATTCTTGTCATCAATCCGAAAATATTATCTGATGCAGGTGTACCATTTGATCAAGCTTTTACGGCAACTATTATTGCGACGGTTGTAGGGACGCTATGTATGGCGTTTTTAGCTAACTATCCAATTGTTATTGCTCCAGCTATGGGAATGAATGCGTATTTTGCTTATTCTGTTGTTCAACAGGCAGAGGGGATTACATATGTCATTGCGTTTTCAGCAGTATTTGTAACAGGTATCATTTTTCTTTTATTATCATTCACTTCATTTAGGCAAAAGCTAATTGTCGCAATTCCTGACAGTTTAAAACATGCGATTGCAGGTGGGATTGGGTTATTTATTGCTTTTATTGGATTACGTCTATCTGGAATTATCGTTGATCATCCATCTAACTTAGTTACGATTGGTGACTTCCATTCTCCAGCCGTTATTTTAACTTTAATTGGTTTGATTTTAGCGGCGGTATTAATGGCATTGCGTGTGAGCGGTGCATTATTTATTAGTATGATTGTGACGGGAATTATCGCCTTCTTTACAGGGCAACTGAAGTTTACGGATAAAATTGTTGCGATGCCTCATTTACCAGAGGGAATTATCGTTTCAAATCCAATCAACGCCTTTTCAGATGTCATTGAATATGGATTATATGGCGTTGTATTTTCATTTTTACTTGTACTGTTATTTGATACAACAGGTGCATTACTCGGTTTAATTAAACAAGCAGGTTTAATTACAGATAATACAGAGAAACGTTTTGGTAAAGCGTTTATTGCGGATGCAATTGGTGGTACTACAGGCTCTATTTTTGGGACAAGCCCAACAGCAGCGACGATTGAGTCGTCAGCTGGTATTGCTGCGGGTGGTAAAACAGGATTAACAGGTATTGTAGTAGTTGGCCTAACGGTTATAACGGCATTCTTCAGCCCTGTTATTGCTTCTTTATCAAGCGTAGCCGCTATTACAGCTCCTTCATTAATTATTGTAGGTAGTTTAATGGCGCAAAGTCTTCGTGATATTAATTGGAATGAATTTGATGATGCATTACCAGCATTTTTAATCTTCGTTGGTATTCCGTTAACGTCTAGTATTGCGAATGGAATTGCAATTGGATTTTTAGTGTATCCAGTCTTAAAAATTGTGAAAGGAAAAGGGATGGAAGTACATCCGTTATTATACTTATTTACAATTTTATTTGGATGTCATTTATTCTTATAATATAGATATAGGAGAGGGAGCTTCTTATGAGAGGCTCCTTTTTTGTGTATAATAAAGTGAAACTATAATCAGTGGGGCAGTTAATTTTCCGTCTAACTACTTTGCTCTAGCTGAATACTTAGATAGGGGTGTTCCTGCTTATAAATAGCAGGATAAAGTGAAATTATAGTCAATTAAGCAAAATATAAATTACTTAATGGAATATATATGTTACAATAAAGATAGAGGAGGAACATGAATGGCTGTAAGTAAAATAAAAGTCGCGCGTGTTCAGTTAGATTTAACACAGCAACAATTAGCAGAAAAAGTAGGCGTTACAAGGCAAACGATTAGTTTAATTGAGAAGGGGAAATACAACCCATCTTTAGATTTATGTTTGAAAATTTGTTATGCAGTAGATAAAACGTTGAATGATTTATTTTGGGAGGAAAAGGAGTGAGAGGATGAGAATCGTGAAAGATGAACGCTTAATGATTGAGGGGCTAAAACATATTAGACTCGTTTTCATCTTACAAAATATTGTCATACTAGGTATTGTTTTTTATCGCTACGTTTTGCAAGGTGCAGGATATGAAAGTGTTTCGGATTTATTAATGGTATTTATGTGCGGGATAGTAGTTATAAACTTTTTAAACCTGAAAAATTCAGTAGAAGTGTATGAGCATACGGGCGGAGTATCACGTAGTTATTTTATGAAGTTATTATTTATTCCGGTAGGTATTATTATTGGTATTTTAGCCATTTGTATCGTTGTAACACCGGATATTTCGATGAAGGAAATTAGTATGACAGGACTTATTATGTTTGCGTGTTTTTTAGTGCCTAGTTTGTTTATATACATATATATGAAGAGAATAAAAAGTGAAGAATGAAATATAAGAAAAGCTTTCCCGTATTGCGGAAAGCTTTTTTTATATTCTTTTATATAGTACTTTATGAAGACCAATCGGTTCAATTTCAAAGATCTCACCATGTTCCTGGAAGCCTAAGCGTTTGTAATAGTCAGCTACAGTAATTCGCCCATTACACCATAATATATTTGCTTGACGCTCTTGCAAGACTTGTTCCGCCTTCTGAATTATGGAGCTTCCAGCACGGTTGTTTCGAAATTCAGGTAATGTTGCCATTCCTCGTAGACGATAATGAATACTGGCTGGTAGGTCAGGATATATTTCTTTTGAGAAGGAAGCGATACTAATTAGTTCATCGTTTATAAATGCGCCTAAGTGGAAGGTATCTGTTTCATAATCGGAAGGATATTTACAATCTGCTAATGTTTGATTCGGGCGTAAAATTTTTTGACGTAATACGTAAGTATCAGATCCCTCAATATTTTTCACGGTAATCATATTAACATCCTTTCTTATAAGGTGTTTTCTGTTAATTGTATAAAGAAATAGGCAGGTGCGGCGAGAAGTCCGAGTATGCTAGCAGTTCCGAGAAGGAGTGAAAGTAGGAGGCAAGAATATTTTATTCCATTCGATTTTTTCCATCCGTAACTACAAATCTCAATACTAACACCGATGAGAATAATGGCAACGAGTATTTCTGCTAATAATAAAAGAGCTAAAGTTACAATAGACATAATGTGATCCACCCTCATAATATGTGATAGTTACATTTTACCATATAAAATGGAAAAAAATGCCCCTCAATTATGTGAGGGGCATTTTCTATTCTAATATGCTTTTTAGTGTATCGATATGTTCTTTTGAACCTGTTACAAGTAATGTATCACCGTGCTGTAGTCTCGTATCACCATGCGGAATTAATGCTTTATTCCCGCGATAAATTTGAATGACTAGTACATCGCCTAAAAACGGAAGGCGGCGAAGTGCCACGCCGTTATATTTATTGCTTCGTAGTTCAACCTCACGGACTGTTTCGTTTGCTGTTGTAATTAAGCGAACGAGACTCGGTTTATCAATAAGTGCACGTAATAGAATACGTGTAGAGTTAATTGTTGAGAATACAGCGATATGTTCTTGCGTTGCTTTTTCTTGTAGAAGAGGATCTTCTACACTTGCAATAACATGTTCAACACCTAGTTCTTTTGCGTGTTCTGCTAATAATAAGTTTTGCTCATCATCACTTGTTGCAACAACAACACGGTCTGCGTTAAATGCTGTTTGTTCAGTTAATGATGCGATTGTGATGTCGTCTAATTTTACGATAGGGAAGTCATGTGATGTCGCTTCCTCATCATTTATTTTATTTTGACGCATCATATATAGTGTTACGTCATAATCTTCTCGTTTTAAATCAAGGGATAACGGAAGGGTAATTCTGCTGGCACCAATAATAGAAACTTTTGGTTTTGGTGTTTCTACTTTCGGGAACATTTTTTTAAATAATATAGGTGCGAAAATACAAGTAATAACTGCGCTTAAAATAAGGGAAGCAGATAAACTTGGACTGATGATCCCGAGTTTTTCACCGATTTGTGCAGCTGCAATAACTAAAGAAAGTGTCGATGTTAATAAGATGGCACTTCCCAGTACGATATTACGTGGATACCATTTTCGTAGGACGAGTGATGGTATCAGTTTTGAAATAAAGAGTCCTACAATTAAAATTGGGATCATTAGCATGCTAGAAGGTTCTTTGAAAATAGACCAAACTTCTAAATTTACACCAACCATTACGAAGAAAATAGGGATGAAGAAACCATATCCGATAGAATCCAGTTTTTCAACCATATCTTCATTTGGTGATAATAATGATACGAGTACACCTGCTAAGAAGGCACCTAAAATATTTTCAGCTCCAACGGATTCAGATAACCCAACTAATATTAAGATGAGTGCAAAAACAGCTCGTGTATCAATTTGTACACTACCAGCTTTTAAGTTATCCAAGTATGGAATGTTTTTAAAACGTTTTGCAACGAAGTAAATAACAATACCAGCGCCGAATAGAAGAAGAAGGAGCCACATGCTTTGGCCGCTTTCGGAATTTAATCCGACGAATACAGCGAGTAAAATCATTGTAACTAAATCCGCAATAACAGCGACTAATAAAATAATTTGCCCAATTGCTGTTTTTCCTAAGTTATTCTCTTTTAATGTTGGTACGACAACACCTAAAGAGATTGTTGAAATGATTAAAGTCATAAACATTGCATTATCTACAAATCCTAGCCATACGAATAGTAGTGATAGGGCATAAGATAAGATGAAAATAAATAAGAAGATAATACTTGCTGCTTGGAATGTGTTTGGTTCGTTTGTCGTGTTCTTTTTCCCTTTTTGTTTAAAGATAGAAAAATCAATTTCTAAACCGCTTAAAAACATAAGAAAGATAAATCCTAGTGTCGATAAGACTTGAAGCCACATATCTGGCTCAATAATATTAAACCCACTTTTACCTACAAAGATTCCTGCGATGATTTCTGCAACAACGACAGGAAGTGCTTTTAATTTAAAGCGTTGTAACAAAAGGGGAACGAAAAACGCGATTGCAACGACAACCATAAGTGATAGAACAGAAGTGTGATGTTCCATTGCGTTCTCTCCCTTCAAATAAATATAGTACCTATTTAGCCATATAATAGGTAGAAAAGCAACGCATATGGATTCGATTTCATAAAGAAAGAGTTTTCTTAACATTTGTCATAATAAGTATATTTTTCATGATTCTGTTGTTAATTCCGTAATGTGGATGTAATAGGGGAGGGGATAAAAAAAGACTGCTGAGGAATCTCAGCAGTCTTTTTCATGTACATTACATTGAGAAGAAGATCCATACAGTTAAACCAACTGTTGCAGTTGCAACGAAGAAACTGTAAATCATAGTAAGAATTTGAACTCTTCCTTCTCCTTCTTTTAAATGCATGAACATAATTAATTGTAACAACGCTTGCGCAACAGCCATTATGATAATGGTAGTTAAAATCGTTGATAGTGGCAGGTTTGTATAAAGTGCCACGTATAGAGCTAGAAACGTTAGTGCAAGCGATAAAATAAATCCGAAAACGTGTGACCAAGGGAATCCGCTATGCGCATGCCCGTTTGCTTGGTTGTTATTTTGACCCATTTACGCCACCATCCCGTTCAAGTAAACTAGTGTGTAAATAAAGACCCAAACTAGATCAAGGAAATGCCAGTATAAGCTGATGATGAATACTTTACGAGCTGTAACTGGTGTTAAACCTCGTTTTAAAATTTGGATAATAACACAAATTGCCCAAATGATACCGCCTGTTACGTGGGCTCCGTGTGTCCCAAGAAGAACGAAGAATCCAGATAGGAAAGCACTTGTTTGAATTGTTGCGCCTTCACCAATATACATAATGAACTCTTCAATCTCGAAGAATAGGAAGCCTGCACCTAAAAGTAATGTAAGAACGAACCATCCAAGCATTGCTTTTTGGTTGTGCTTACGCATTTCGTGAATCACGATACCACATGTGAAACTACTTGTTAAAAGTAGTAATGTTTGAATTAAAAGCGTTTTAAGTTCAAACAGTTGTGCTGGTGTTGGGCCATCTGCCGTACGACCAGCGAGTACTAGATAAGAGGCGAAAAGTGTTGCGAACAGCATAATTTCAGCCCCGAGAAAAATCCAGAATCCTAGGATATTCAATCTGCTTTGTTCGGATTGATATTCCAAAGGTAAGCTTTTATCTAAAGCCGCCATATCATTTCACCTCTCATGCTACATGTTCTGATTTTTTAATTTCATCAACACTAATATAGTAACCTTCATCGTAATCGAATGAACGATAGATTAAGCAAGCTAAAATACCAATGCCGCCGATTGCTGCAAGCCAGAACCAGCTAAATACTAATGCGAAACCTGCAAGACCGAAGAATCCAGACGCAATAATAGGCACACCAGAGTTACTTGGCATGTGAATTGGTTTGATATCTTCTGCTGCTGGTGTAACTGTTTCTCCGCGTTTTTTCATGTACCAGAAAGCATCAGCTTCTTTGATTTCAGGAAGTTTCGCGAAGTTGTAATGTTGTACAGGAGATTGAGTTGCCCATTCAAGTGTACGGCCGTCCCATGGATCTCCAGTTGTGTCACGTTCACCGTGACGAGCACTCCAAATTACGTTGTAGCAAAGAAGTAGGAAGCCGATACCCATCATTACCGCACCAACAGATGCGATTTGGTTTAGCCATCCCCATCCAAGACTTTCAGAGTAAGTGTACATACGACGAGTCATACCGTCTAAACCTAAGAAGTACATTGGGAAGAAACAGATGTTGAATCCGCTCATAAAGATCCAGAATGTCCATTTACCTAGGCGTTCATTTAACATATGACCAGTCATTTTTGGATACCAGAATGTGAATCCAGCAAGCATAGCGAATACTGTACCTGCGATTAATACGTAGTGGAAGTGAGCGATTAGGAAGTAGCTGTTATGGTACTGATAATCAGCTGCTGCCATACCAAGCATAACCCCTGTAACCCCACCGACTACGAAGTTTGGAATAAATGCTAACGACCAAAGCATTGGAACTGTAAAACGAATACGTCCTTTATACAGTGTAAACAACCAGTTAAAGATCTTAACCCCGGTTGGAATCGAAATCGCCATTGTCGAAATCGAGAAGAATGAGTTAACCGCTGGACCTGCACCCATCGTGAAGAAGTGGTGAAGCCATACGACGAAACTTAGTAAAGAAATTGCAACCATTGAGTATACCATCGCACTGTAACCGAATAGACGTTTACGTGAGAATGTACTAATGATTTCAGAGAAAATACCGAATGCCGGTAAAATAACGATATATACTTCAGGGTGACCCCATACCCAGAATAGGTTGGCCCATAACATTGGCATACCGCCGCTCGCCATCGTAAAGAAGTGAGCATCGAATAGACGGTCAAATGTCATTAATGCAAGAGCAACTGTTAATACAGGGAAAGCGAAAATAATGATAATCGTTGTAATTAAGATTGACCAAGTAAACATTGGCATTCTCATTAAAGTCATACCAGGTGTACGCATTTTTAAGATAGTAACAAGGAAGTTAATACCTGTCATTAACGTACCGAGACCTGAAATCTGTAATGCAATTGCGTAGTAGTTATTTCCTACACCAGAAGTAAACTCTGTACCTGCCATTGGGAAGTAAGAAGTCCACCCAGCGTCTGGAGAACCACCGATTACGAAAGCGATGTTGAATAACATTGCTCCGACAAAGAATAACCAGAAACTTAAAGCATTTAAGAACGGATATGCAACGTCACGAGCACCAATTTGTAATGGTACTACAAGGTTCATTAATCCCATAACGAATGGCATCGCCATGAAAAGAATCATAACTGTACCGTGTGTTGTGAAGATTCCGTTATAGTGTTCAGCGTTTAAATAAGTTGTTTCTGGGAATGTTAACTGTGCACGGATCATTAAACCGTCCATACCACCACGGAATAACATAATAACCGCAGAGATAATATACATGGCCCCAATCTTTTTATGATCAACAGTTGTTAACCATTCGTCCCAAAGCCATTTCCATTTTTTATACTTTGTTAGTACGAAAATGATTGCTAATGTCACAAGAACGATAGAAGCGTCTGCACCGTAAATAATCGGGTCACCTGTGACAAAGAATTCATCAAGCTTCACTGTGTTCACTCCAATCTGTTGGAATTATAGCTATTATTTTTTGTTTTTGTAGTAGTTGTAATCACAATATTCAAGTGATTTTGGATCTACATAACTTAAGTGATGGCTAGAGAATGTCATACGACCAACTACACCAGGTTTAACAATTTCGTTGTACTTATCTTCTGTTAGTTTAGGAGCAGTTTGTTGTACCTCTTTAACCCACTTGTCATATTTCTCTTTAGTTTTTGCTTCAACTTCGAACTCCATGTGAGTAAATCCTTCACCAGAGAAGTTCGCGCTACGACCTAGGTAAGAACCTGGCTTGTCAGCTTGTAAATAAAGGTCCATAATCATGCCATCCATTGTGTACTTCATACCACCAAGTTCTGGTACCCAGAAAGCATTCATTGGGCCGACAGAAGTCAGTTTGAATTGAATTGGTACACCAGCTGGGATGTTTAAATAGTTAACGGTTTCAATTTTTTCCTCTGGGTAACTGAATAACCATTTCCAGTTTGCAGATGTAACATAAATCTCCACTGGTTTAATATGTTTGGACTCTTTCGGAACCTCTTCCGAAGCATAAGTTGCTTTTACTGTTGGAATCGATAATGCGATAACGATAATAACAGGAACAAGCGTCCAAATGATTTCTAATAATGTGTTACCGTGTTGTTCAGGTGGCTCATAGTCCATATTCTCTGGTTTTTCACGATAACGAATCAAGATGACTGTAAACAAGATGAATACAATTGCGATAATTAATGACATAAGCAAGAATGACCAAACAATTAAATCATACTGTGCTTTTGCAACAGGTCCTTGCGGATTTAATACTGCGAGTTTCTTATCACAGCCACCGAGGAACAGAAGTAATGATAACGGAAGAAGCGAAGCCAGCTTCCAAAACGTTTTCTTTAGTTGCACGATTGAAAATCTCCTTTCTCCTTGGATTGAAACTATGCCAATAAAACAATATAAACCTATTAATTTATAGATGGCAATAGTTTTTGTGATATTGTTAAAAAATAGACACAAATGCACACTTTTTAAGGTGAATATCATTTGTAACTTGATAACATTGTAAACCATTTTCCAGTTAAAAACGTGATTGTGGAAATTTTAAGATAAATAAAGTTATACCAAGATATCCAAGAAATAGAAAAAAGCTATCTTATCATAAGAAAGATAGCTGAATATTTTGTATATTTAGTTTACCTCTTTTTTTAGACTTATTTGTTGTTCAAATGTGACAACTTTTTTATATTTAACTTGGTATAAAATGTAACAAATAATCATAAATGGAATTCCGCAATAAAGAGCGATTCTCTGATCTGGAATGAAAGCTAAACTGACAAAGGTAATGAAATTGAGTGAGAAAGCCACGATTGGAACGATTGGATAAAGCGGTGTGCGATATTTTAAATCATTAATGTCTCCGCCGTTTTTTAAGAAGTTTCTACGGAAGAAAAACTGTGAAGCTGCGATTGACATCCAAACTACGACAGCCGCCATAGCTGCAATAGATGTTAAAACTAAAAAGACAGTATCTGCTGCAAATATACTTGTTAATAGAGACAAGCTTGCAAAGATTAGACTGAAAATTAATGCGTTTAGCGGCACACCTTTTTTAGTTAACTTCGTAAAAGCTGGACTCGCCATTCCTTGTTTTGCCATCGCCCAAAGCATACGAGAATTTGCGTATAGGCCAGAGTTGGCTACGGATAATACTGCTGTAATAATAACAAAGTTCATGATGTCTGCTGCATATGGAACACCAGCTACATCAAATACAAGTACAAATGGACTTTCGACTAGGTTCGCCTCTTGCCATGGGAGTAAACCTACAACAACTGATATGGCTAAGACGAAGAAGAAGAGAGTTCGCCATATGGTATTTTTAATCGCTTTTGGAATTGTTTTTTCAGGATTTTCACTTTCTCCTGAAGCAATTCCGATTAATTCTGTTCCTTGGAAAGAGTAGTTTACTGTAATCATCGTAAGAAGAACAGCTAATGCACCGTTTGGAAATAATCCGCCATTTTCAGTGAAGTTATGAAGCATTGGAGCTGGTTTTCCATTAAAGTCAAGTAGACCGAACATAACTGCACCACCGAGTACGATGAAAACTACAATTGTTGCAACTTTTACGCTAGCGAACCAGAACTCTGCTTCTGCATATGCCTTTGCTGATAAAGCATTTACAAGAAAGAGTGCTGCTGCAAATGTAACACACCAAATCCACGAAGAAACATCTGGAAACCAACGTTTCATTAAAATACTTACAGTTGTTAATTCTACTCCAACTGTAACGGCCCAATTTAACCAATACATCCAACCGACAACAAAACCAAAACCAGGTGAAATAAATTTGCTTGCATAGCTTTGGAATGAACCTGCTTCTGGCATAGCAACGGATAATTCACCAAGACATAACATCGTTAAATACATAACAAATCCACCGACTAAAAATGCAAGAATAGCACCACCAGGACCGGCGTTATGGACGATTTGACCTGATCCCATAAATAGGCCCGTTCCAATCACTCCACCAAGTGCAATCATAAATAGGTGTCTACTTTTCATTGTTCGTTTTAAATCTGTTTGTTCTACTTGTTGATTCATATGCCCCTCACCCCGTTATTTTCTGTATGTATGAACTGATTTTTATTCCGAGTTTTTAATCATTAGTGGGGGATATGACACATACTCGGTTTATTTACTATGAAATGAATGGAGTATGTAAAAAGCGAACTATGACTAAATACTCTAAGAATGTTTTTGTTAACAAAGTGATATCTTCACCATGTTAATTATTTCGATTTTAGCAAAAAAATTCAGAAAAGTATATTGTTTTTTCTCTTTATTAAAAATAATTAGAATTTTCCTGATAGTAAAAGTGTGAACAATAATTCACATAATCTTTCTAGCAAACTAGTAAGAAGAAAGGTACAATGATAGAAGGTATGTCTGTAAAATAATAATTAATGGAGTTTTGTTTAAAATGAAAAAGTTAAAATATCTTTTTGTTTTTGGAATTATATTAGCTGCAGCGTTCTTTATAGGGAAAGATAAGATTATACAAAAGGCACAAGTGCTACGCTTAGATTTTCTATCTGAAATGAAAGAAGCGGCTATGATTGAAAATGTTCCGTTTATAAAGCAGTTACCAGAATTACCTCGTGGATGTGAAGTGACAAGCTTAGCTATGTTACTACAATATAAAGGTGTGCAAGTAGATAAGATGCAACTTGCTAGTGAAATTCATCGAGTTCCATTTGAACAAGATGGTTTGCGTGGAAATCCTTATGAGGGATTTGTTGGAAATATTTATACGAAAGCTGAACAAGGATATGGTGTATATAATAAACCAATCTTTAATTTAGCAGAAAAATATGTTCCTGAAAAAGTAATTAATTTAACAGATAGAGACGTGAATGATCTATATAAGGTAATTAGTTCTGGCTCTCCAGTATGGGTTATTATTAATACAACGTTTAAGCCGCTAGCTGAAAGTAGTTTTGAAACATGGAAAACAAGTTCTGGTGAAGTGAAAATTACATATTTTGAGCATAGTGTAGTAGTGGTTGGATACGATCAAAACTTTGTGTATGTAAATGATCCTCTAAAAAACAATCCGCGTTTCGCTGTTCCACGAGCAGAATTTGAGAAAGCTTGGGAGCAAATGGGGAAACAAGCAATTACTATTTTATAATAATGAAAAAAGTCATCTTTTTGATGGCTTTTTATTTTTGGTAATTTATAACCGAAAATTCAGAAGATTCTTTTAAAAATTAACAATTCACGTTATAATAACATTTAACTTGGTGAAGAAGGGGAGAAGAGAAATGGATGTAGCGAAGGAACTGGTTGTATCGAAAAATCAATTGATTGAGTGGAGAAGGCATTTTCATAAATATCCAGAGTTATCTTTTCAAGAAGAAAAAACATCACAGTTTGTATTCGATATACTGCGGAAAATCACATGTTTAGAAGTGACACGACCTACTAAATATAGTGTAATGGCAAGGTTGATTGGTAAGAAACCTGGTAAAACCATCGCGGTTAGAGCTGACATGGATGCTCTTCCTATTCATGAAGAAAATGAGTTTGACTTTATATCTACAGAACCAGGTGTGATGCATGCATGTGGCCATGATGGGCATATAGCGATATTACTTGGAGTTGTACATAAGTTAGTAGAGGCAAGAGAGAAAGTTGAAGGGGAGATTCGTTTTCTCTTCCAACATGCAGAAGAAAACTTTCCTGGCGGTGCAGAGGAAATGGTTGCAGCGGGTGTAATGGAAGGTGTGGATTATATTATTGGTGCTCACCTTTGGGCATCGTTACAGGTTGGCAAAATAGGTGTAATTTATGGTCCTGCAATGGCTGCTCCAGATGTGTTTAAAATTACAATAGAAGGAAAAGGTGGACATGCTGGGATCCCTCATGAAACTGTTGATAGTATTGCAATCGGTACACAAGTCGTTTCGCAACTTCAACAAATTGTATCTCGCCTCACGAATCCGTTAGACTCTCTTGTAGTATCTGTTACGCAATTTCATGCTGGGACAACCCATAATGTGATTCCAGAACAAGCGAAGATTGAAGGGACAGTGCGGAGTTTAAAACATGAGTTGCGAGAAGAAACAGAGAAAAGGATTGAACGGATTGTGAAGCATGTGACGGAGGCTTACGGGGCGAAATATACGTTTTCTTATGAATATGGATATCGACCGGTAGTAAATGATTATGAAGTTACAGAGGTTATTGAGCAAACAGCATTACAACTTTATGGTCGGGAAGGAGTTATTCGTTTACAGCCGACGATGGCTGGGGAAGATTTTTCAGCGTTTTTACAAAAGGTTCCAGGGACATTCTTTTTTATCGGAGCAGGAAATAAAGAGAAAGGAATTATATATCCTCACCACCACCCTCGTTTTACGATTGATGAGGATGCATTGCCAATTGGCGTGGAAGTCTTTGTATCATCCATTATGAATTTTATAAGCAAAGGAGAATGAGATGAAGAAAATACATCTATTAGCGCTTATTCCAGTTTTTTGTTTAGTTATTGGACCTGTATTTGCTAATTCAGTTACTCCTTACGTATTAGGGATGCCATTTTTATTATTTTGGGTATTATTATCGGTGCTCATTACGTCTCTTTGTATGGGGATTGTGTACGTATTTGATCCTGCGAATAAGGGGGATGTAAAATGACCGCATTACTTATCATTATTTTATTTTTATTTCTCGCACTATTTTTAGGAATTCGGGCACAACATGGAAAAGATATGAATTTAGAGCAATGGTCAGTTGGAGGAAGAGGATTTGGCACTATTTTTGTTTTTCTTCTTATGGCAGGTGAAATTTATACGACATTCACATTTTTAGGCGGAAGTGGATGGGCGTATAGTAAGGGAGCACCTACTTTTTATATTTTAGGTTATGGTGCATTAGCTTATATTTTATCTTACTTTTTATTGCCGCCAGTTTGGAAGTATGCGAAAGAGCATAATCTTGTTTCGCAGCCAGATTTTTTTGTGAAGAAATATAAGAGTCAGACACTTGGTATTATCGTTTCTATTATTGGGGTTATTTCGATTATCCCATATCTTGTTTTACAGTTAAAAGGATTAGGCATTATCGTTTCGGAAGCGTCTTACGGCAGGGTATCGCCAGTTATTGCCGTATGGATTGGTGCAATTGTCATAACGATATATGTAATGGTTTCAGGTATACACGGCTCTGCTTGGACAGCGGCTTTAAAGGATATTATGATCCTGTTTATCGTTATGTTTTTAGGTATATATTTACCGTACCATTATTATGGAGGATTTCAGCCGATGTTCGAAGCTGTAGAAGCAGCAAAACCAGGATTTTTATCTTTACCTGATGAAGGAATGAGTATTTCTTGGTTTGTTTCTACTATTGTATTAACGGCTCTCGGTTTCTATATGTGGCCCCATACATTCGCTTCTGCTTTCTCTGCAAAAAATGAAAAAGTATTTCGTAAAAATGCGGCCATTATGCCACTTTATTCTTTAGTTTTACTTTTCGTATTCTTTGCGGGTTTTGCTGCTATACTGCAAGTGCCTGGATTAAAGGGAGGGGATGTAGACCTTTCGTTATTCCGTCTCGCTCTTCAAACTTTTGATCCGTGGTTTATTGGGATTATTGGTAGTGCTGGCGTTTTAACCGCATTAGTTCCGGGTTCCATGCTTGTTATGGCGGCATCTACTTTGTTAGCAAAAAACATTTACCGAACAATGGTCCCATCTGCTTCAGATAGACAAGTTGCTAAAGCTGCAAAATTATTTGTACCTGTAGTAACGCTTGTTGCAGTGTTGTTTACATTTAAAGGTGGAGAAACAATAGGGGCACTTCTTTTAATGGGGTATAGTATAGTGACGCAACTTTTCCCTGCCCTTGTATGTAGTTTGTTTCCGCGTCAAGTTGTTACGAAACAAGGGGCAATTGCAGGAATGGGAATTGGGTTGTTAGTGGTCGCATATATTACTTTATCTGGTTCAACTTTAGCTACGATGTTTCCGGGGGTCTCTCAATATATAAAAGATTTAAATGTAGGAATAGTCGCATTGTTAATGAATATGCTTGTGATGTTTATTGTTAGTGGATTCACCAAAAACGTGTCTATAAAAGCAGACAATATAATAGTAGAAAAGTAATCCGTGAACTAGAGCTATCTTTGAAAAGAGATAGCTCTTTTTTTGTATATATTTTCTTCTATTAGCGGAATCTAACTAAAAACTTGTTGAAAAGGAAGTTAGGTGGGGGACTTGTTAGAGCTAAAAGGTAACTTATTTGAAGTTATGAAAGAAATTAGGGATGAGTTAGGTTCGCCTAATGATTTAACAATTAGGGAAGTTGCCCTTGCTGGTAGTTTTACACGCTGTGCTGTTATTTTTTTATGTGGGTTAACAGATAAGGATAATGTTTATAAATATGTAGTTCGTACACTCCAATATGAAGAAATACAAAAAGAAGCAGTTGTCGTTCAGACGTTATTAGATCGTTTTATTTCTATTGCGGAAGTTGGTAAGAAGACAACGTTTCCGGATATTATAAATGCGATTTTAGCAGGAGATACGGTTATATTAATTGATAACATTCAAACCGCTATCGTGATTAATAGTAGAGCTTGGGAAAAAAGAAGTTTAGAACCGCCAGTAACAGAAGATTTAATACGTGGACCGAGGGTTGGATTAAATGAAGATATTAACGTGAATAAAATGTTAATTCGTCGTAGTTTGCGTGACCCAAAGCTGAGATTTCAATCTTATATTATGGGGAAGAGATCACAAAAAGAAGTGACGTTAGTATATATAGAAGACATTATTAATCCTTACATTGTAAAAGAGCTAGATCGGCGTCTTCAATCAATAGAGACAGATGTCGTTTTTGAGACTGGTACGATTGAGCAATTAATTCAAGATAATAATTTGTCACCGTTTCCCCAGTTTTTGAATACAGAAAGGCCTGATAATATTGTGGCCTCATTAGCGAAAGGAAAGGCAGCTATTTTGGTGGATGGATCACCGTTTGCCCTTATAGCTCCGCTAGTATTTGTTGATATTTTTCAATCTGTGGAAGATCATTATGAGCGCTGGGTGATTGGGACTTTATTAAGAATTTTGCGGATGGGTTCTGGTATAATTGCGATTTTAATGCCAGCGATGTATGTAGCGCTCGTCTCATATCATCAAGGCCTTATTCCTTCTAAATTGGCTTATTCAATTGCTGGGGCAAGAGAAGGTGTTCCGTTTCCTGCATATATTGAAACGTTAATGATGGCATTAACGATGGAGTTAATACGAGAAGCGGGGATTAGGTTGCCGAAACCGATGGGGCAAACAATTGGGATTGTAGGTGGTCTTGTAATTGGAGAAGCAGCAGTGAACGCAGGAATTGTAAATCCGTTTTTAGTTATCATTATTGCGGTTACAGCTATTGCTACCTTTTCTCTCCCTGTATATAGCATTACGATTACGTTTCGTATTTTACTCTTCGTCTTTGTATTAGCAGCGACTGCTTTTGGGTTGTATGGAATCATTCTAGCTCTTATTGCACTTGCTATTCATATTACAAATTTAACAAGTGTTGGTGTACCGTATACGACTCCAATTGCTCCTGCATTTTATAAAGATTGGAAAGAAGAGTTTATTCGTATGCCAAAATCGATGTTGAAAGATAGACCAGAATATTTACAAACGAAAGATTCTACAATACGTCCAAAGGAGCGAAAATAATTGAAACCATTTGAGTATGGCGATGAAGAGATTGGATCTCGGGAAATTGGGTTTGCAGTATCATCGACCATTATTGGTATAGGAGCATTGTCTATGCCACGAGATATTGCTAATCAAACTTTATTTTCGGACGGTTGGATTATTTTACTTTTGGGTGGATTGGTATGTGCAGTTTTAGGTTGGTTTGTAACGAGGGTAGCTATTTTATTTCCGAAACAAAACTTTGTTCAATATACAAGTGCGCATTTGACAAAGCCTGTTGCATACACAATTAGTAGCATTTTAGTATTAACGTTTGCTGCTTTGACAGCATATGAATCGAGAATGATTTCAATTATTTCTCAAACGTATTTATTTAGTGAGACACCGATACAACTACTGTCTTTCTTCTTCTTACTAGTTGTTATTTACGGAATAGCAGGATCAAGAGCGGCCTTATTAAGGTTAAATGTTCTATTTTTACCTATTGTTTTAATTGCGATAGTGCTTCTTTCTTTATTGAATATAAATTTAATGGAAATAAACAATTTATTTCCAGCTTTTCAAACGGAAGTAAGTCAGTACGCTGTTGGGGTTAAAAATTCTATATTCACATTTATTGGATTTGAGGTAGCTCTGTTTTATGCTGTGTTGTTGAATGATAAGACAGCGAAAAAGGCACCAATGGCAGTTGCAAAAGCCGTGATAGTAAATGTGCTCTCATATATTTTAATTTATGTAACTTGTATTAGTGTTTTTACGTATATGACAACTCGTGGATTGACATATCCAACAATTGAATTAGGGAAAGAAATTGAAATTGGTGGAGGCTTTTTAGAAAGGTTCGATGCAATTTTTTTTACGACTTGGATTATTACTATTTATAACACTACAGCAATGTATTACGACGTCGCATCTTTATTGTTTTGTGCCATGTTTCCGAAAGTGAAGAAACATATTTTTATTTTCGGAAGCGCGCCTCTGATTTTTATGCTGAATATGCTCCCTGGTAATTTAGATACGTTATCAAATTACGGAACGTATTTAGCGTGGATAGATATGGGGTTTGTCGTATTAGCTCCTTTGCTAGTTTTTATTGTATATAAAATAAAAAGAAGGAATGGTAGAAATGAAAAACCTTCTTAAAATTATAATGGTTATGGTTTTAGCTGGATTTATAAGTGGGTGTTCTGAATTAGAAGAAATAGAAGAAAGAGGATTTGTAGTAGGCGCAGCTTACGATATTGTGAAGAAAAAGAAATCAAATCCGATTATGAAAGGGACGTATCAGATGGTACTTCCCAGTAAGTTAGCACAACAAGGTGGACAGGGCGATGGAGATAGTGAAAATTATATTAACGTAAGTGCGAAAGCAGATAGCGTCTTTGAGCAAATAAGAATAATAGCTAAAAAAATTAGTCGAACATTATTTTTTCCGCATATACAAGTCATTATTTTTTCGGATGAATTACTAGCGAATCCGTATGTTTTACAAAATACGTTAGATGTATATTTTCGTGATCATGAAATGAGAAGAAATATTCGTTTGTTCGTTTCCAAGAAAAATGCAGAATCTATTTTAAAACAGAGCGCCAAACCTGAAAACTTACCGGCGCAGTACATTGATATGTTAGCTGAACATCCTCCGAAAAACGCTCAAATGATTGAGGCGGCGAGAATTGGTGAGGTACAAGGGAAAATGATCGCAGATCGAAGTTTTGCATTACCTCTCTTAGGATTAACTAAACAAGGGGTACAAATGGAAGGAGCGGCATTGATCCGTGGAAAGGATAATAAGTGCGTTGGAACTTTGAGTGGAGAACAAACATTAGGAATGAACTATGTAATAGGTAAAAAAATTGGAGGTTTCTTTACTGTTCGTAAAAAGAATCAGCTCATTACATATGAAATTCATAAGTTGCGCCGAAAGATCCGAGTGTCTACTGAAAATGCTACAAAACCGAAGTTTGATATTCATTTGTCCACAGAAGGTATATTAGCTGAGTTACATTTTAATGAACCGAAACAAGTGATGAATGAAAAGTTTTTAAAGAAAGAGATTTCAAAGGAAATGAAGAGGCGTATTGAAAAGTCTATACAGCTTGTTCAAAAAAAATATAAGGTAGATGTATTGGAATTAGGGGAGGCATATAAGAGACATAATTATAAAGAGTGGAAGAAAATTAGTAAGAATTGGGATCAAGGCCAGAATTATTTTAGTAATGCTGAAATTAATGTTCACGTTGATCCAACAATTGAACATTCAGGCTCAGCTTTACCGAAGAAAGTGAAGTAAGGTGATGGAAGTTGTTTACTGGATTAGGAATTAGTTGCACGATATTAATGGCGGTTCTTCCGGGAGCCATATACTTAATTCATAAGAAGCTCACAGTGTATGGAGCGCAGCCTTGGAATACTAATGCGAAAAAAAAGAAACCCGAATAAATTCAGGTTTCTTTCGTGCAAAGCAAATGTGAAGGGGGATACCTTCTATGTATGCTTTGCTTATACAAGCCCTAACCAGTGTACCAATTGTGTAGTGAGGAATGTAACAACAATGGCGATAACGGTAGGGATTGCAAACGATAAGAATGTCCATTTGGCACTTTTTGTTTCTTTATATATGTTAACCAGTGTTGTTCCGCATGGGAAATGAAGAAGTGAGAACAACATTGTGTTTAACGCTGTTAACCAAGTCCAACCATTTTCTAAGAATAGATTTTTAATTTGATTAAAATCATCTATTTCAGTTAAAGCTCCAGTTGATAAATAAGACATTAATAAAATCGGGATAACAATTTCATTCGCTGGTAGTCCAAGAATGAATGCAGCTAGAATAAAGCCGTCAAGTCCTAACATTTTAGCAAATGGATCTAGGAAGTTTACAAAATACATAAGTAAGCTTGTGTCACCGATAAAAATATTAGCAAGTAACCAAGTTAATGCAGCTGCAGGGGCAGCTACAACGACAGCTCTTTTTAAAACGTAGACTGATTTATCAAGTGTTGCACGCACAATTGTATTCCAAACTTTTGGCTTACGGTACGGTGGTAACTCAAGTGTGTAGTGAGTTGGAACACCTTTTAAAGCTGTTTTTGATAGTACCCAAGAAACAGTTAATGTCATAATAACGCCAATTACAACCATCCCAACTACAACGCCAGCAGTAACCAATGTTTGCATGCTACCTGTATAACCAGCAGCCATAAATAATGAAGCCATTAAAATTAACATCGGCCAGCGACCGTTACAAGGAACGAAGTTGTTTGTTAGAATTGCAAGCATACGTTCACGTGGTGATTCAATAATACGAGTTGACATGATGGCTGCTGCATTACAACCAAAGCCCATTGCCATTGTTAAAGATTGTTTGCCATGTGCACCAGAGCGTTTAAATAAGCGGTCCATATTAAATGCAACGCGTGGTAAGTATCCGTAGTTTTCTAATAGTGCAAACATCGGGAAAAAGATGGCCATAGGTGGTAACATAACGCTAATAACAGCACCGATACCACGGAATAAACCGAGTATTAAAATACCATGTAACCATTCAGGTGCATGCGCAGCTTGGAACCAAGATGTTAAATATCCTTCGGCCCATCCGAAAAACTCAGCAATCATATCAGACGGTACGTTAGCACCAGCGATTGTAAGATAAAAAATGATAGACAAAATACCGAGCATAATTGGGAATCCCCATATTGGAGATGTGAAAATTTTATCTAGTTTTTCGGAACGATACAATTTATCAGTATTTGTATATTGAACAGATTCTTTGCATATGCTTGCAGATGTTCGGTAAATATCTCCGACAATATCATCACGTATGTCTTCTTTTGAAAGTGTTTGTGCATGTTGAATAATATAGTCCAATGGAAGAGCTTTACTGGCTGAGTGAGATTCCATTTATTACGACCTCCCTTACAAGTGGTTCGTTATGATGTTTTTGAAGTGTAGTTAAGAAATTTTTATCTCCATCTAATATACGTAACGCAATCCAACGTGCTGGATACGTATCACCGAACACTTTATAAATTTGTGGTTCTAATTCCTGAATCATACTTTCGATTTTTTCGCTGTAAGAAATTTTAATTGGTGTTGGAATTAGCTTTTTGTTTGCTACTTTGGCAATGACACTTAGTAAATGACCGATACCAACTCTGTTACGAGCAGAAATTTTAACTACAGGTACACCAAGTGATTTTGCTAATTTCTGTTCATCAATAACGATGCCTTTTTTCTCAGCTTCATCAATTAAGTTAATACAAATGACTACGTTACTCGTCATCTCCATCACTTGAAGAGCTAAATTTAAATTTCTCTCCATAGCAGTTGCATCTACAACAACTACAGTTACTTCTGGTTTTTCAAATATAATATAATCCCTTGCTACTTCTTCATCTGCAGAATTTGAATATAGTGAGTAAGTTCCAGGTAAATCTATTAATCTATATTTATTTCCGTTATGTTCATATTCCCCTTCAGCTTTTAAAACAGTTTTTCCCGTCCAGTTTCCGGTATGTTGTTTTAAGCCTGTTAACGTATTAAATAATGTACTTTTCCCGGTGTTCGGGTTACCAGCTAAAGCAATACGGTGTTTGCTCATCTGAAATCATCTCCTATTAATACCCCGAAAATAAGGGAGCTTTCTTCCTTGCGTAGTGCAATAGTTGTATTGCTTACTTGATAAGCGACCGGATCTCCGAGTGGACTGCGCTGTAATACTTTAATTGTTGCCCCAGGGATGAATCCCAAATCTAATAAACGTCGTTTCATAGTTCCTTCTAATTGTATCTTCTCAATTTGTACAAACTCTCCTGTCTTGAATTCGGAAAGTGGTTTTGTATTAGCCGATACCATAAAAGTTACCTCATCTCTATATTGTTAGTTTAAGTTTAAAAAGTTTCCTTAGGTAAACTTTTTGTTAGTAATATAGTAGACTACATTGGATGATGCTGTCAATTGGTACTTTAAAAATATTCATTTATTTTTAGAATTGTTCCAATTTATTTAGTTGTACTAAAAAATATTACTGAAATTCTGTTTAATGTAAATAAAGTAAGAGTGTAAAAATTGAAAAATACAATGGATTTGTAAATGTATTTTTAACTAAAAGGGGAAAAGAGTGAAAAACATTTACATTGAATTTACATTGTTAAGACTAAATTTACATTACTGCTTAATTAATGTGGATTTTGTTGGATTCTTTAACTATAAATGTTGGGATTCCTAGCTTTTAAAGAGTATTATCGTCATTTACTTAAAATTAAAAATTGCTTAACACTCACATAATATTGTTGTCCTACAATGAATTTGTGTTCGAAAGAAAATGAATTCGAAAAGCGATAATCCAAATGGGGGTACAAGACATGGTTATGAAAAAAGGTATTAAATTTTCTTTAGCAGCTTTAGTGGTGGCAGGGGCGTTAGTTGGATGTGGGAAAGCAGAAGATACAGCTAGTAAAGAAACTGCTAAAGGAAGCGATAATACAAAACAAGAATTATCAGGTACGATTGCAGCAGCTGGTTCTACAGCTCTTCTACCTCTTGCGGAGGAAGCTGGAAAGAAATTCATGGATAAAAATCCGAAAGTTTCTATTCAAGTGCAAGGTGGCGGTAGTGGAACTGGGATTAACCAAGTAACATCGGGTGCAGTACAAATTGGTAATTCAGATGTTCCATCAGGAGATAAAATAAAAGATGCTGAAAAAGCGAAAGAATTAGTAGATAACAAGGTCGCGGGTATTGCATTCGCACTTGTCGTAAATAAAGATGTAAAAGTTGATAACTTAACAGTACAACAAGTACAAGATATCTTCACTGGAAAAGTAACGAACTGGAAAGAGGTAGGCGGGAAAGATGAAAAAATCAACGTAATTAACCGTCCGGCTTCATCTGGTACACGTGCTACATTTGAAAAAACAATTATGAAAGAAGCAAAAATCAATGATGGAACTGGTACTACACAAGATTCTAACGGTGCAGTAGAGCAAGCGATTAACTCTACTCCAGGTTCAGTAAGTTATTTAGCAATGTCTTACATGGTTGGTGAGAAAAAAGGTGCACTACAAACAGTGAAGATTGATGGTTCTGAACCGAAAGTTGAAAACATTGCGTCTGGTAAATATCCGTTCTGGTCTTACGAGTACATGGTAACAAAAGGTGAAGCGAAAGAAGCAACGAAAGCTTACATTGACTATGTAAAAGGTAAAGACTTTGAAAAGCAAGTAGAAGATATGGGCTACATTCCAATGTCTAAATTAAATAAGTAATAAAATTTTATGGGGCTGGCTGCAAGGTCAGTCCTGTTCATTTCAATCTATGAAGTGGGGTCTGACCTGTGATGAAGGGGAAAAAACAAATTAATTACGTAAAAAGTGAATATATAGGAAGATCGCTTGTTACGTTTTGTGGTATTTTTATTGTTTTAATTACATTAGCTATTATTGCGTTTATTTGCGGTAAAGGTATTCAATCTTTTACACAAAGTGGAATCTCATTTACTGAGATGTTAACATCGACAAAATGGAATCCAAATGCTGAGGAAGGAACCTTTGGGGCTTTGATTTTCATTGTAGGTTCAACAGTGGTTTCGTTAGGTGCGGTTATTATTAGTGCACCAATTGCTATAGCTCTTGCTATATTCATGAATTTAATTTCGCCGAAGTTTGGAAATAAGGTATTGAAGCCTGTTTTAGAATTATTAGTTGGTATTCCTTCAGTTGTATACGGGTTATTAGGGGTTACGATTTTAGTGCCGCTATTACGTGATTCGTTTGGAGGAGTGGGCTTTAGTTTAATTGCAGGTATTGTTGTATTAAGTATTATGATTTTACCTACTATTGCTAGTATCGCTTCTGATGCAATACGCTCTGTTCCATTTGATTATTTAGAAGCTTCTTATGGTTTAGGGTCAACGAAATGGCAAGCGGTTAGCCGAGTGATTGTTCCTGCTGCGAAAAAAGGGATTTTAACAGGTATTGTTTTAGGTTTAGCGCGTGCTTTTGGTGAAGCATTAGCGGTTCAAATGGTAATTGGGAACACAATTAAATTACCAGAAGGAATATACAGTCCGACAGCAACGTTAACTGGTATTTTGACAATGGACATGACAAATACATTAAACGGAACTGCTTGGAACAATGCGTTATGGACTTTAGCAATGATTTTACTTGTTATTTCATTCCTGTTTATTTTAGTAATTCGAGCGATTGGGCAAAGAGGTGAGCGATAATAATGAATGCAAGAACGGTAAATAAAGTTTGGACAGGTATCTTTTATGCAGTTGCAGCTTTAGTTGTAGCTTTACTAGTATTCTTAGTGTTTGAAATTCTACAAAAAGGATGGGGATTTTGGGATCCTAATTTCTTGTTTGGAGAACCAAGTAATACAAGAGCTGGTGGTGGGATTGGTCCACAGTTATTCAATTCCTTCTACATGCTTGTTATAACGCTTGTTATATCTATTCCTCTTGGTTTAGGTGCTGGAATATATTTAGCAGAGTACGCAAAACAAGGGCGTTTTTTAAATTTTGTTCGCTTATGTATTGAGACAATGGCGTCTTTACCTTCGATTGTTGTTGGTTTATTCGGTTTGTTAGTGTTCGTTACTATGACAGGCTGGGGATACACGGTAATGGGTGGTGCTCTTGCGCTAACGATTTTAAACTTACCAGGTTTAACGCGTGTTTGTGAAAATGCGATTTCAGAAGTACCTTCTAATGTAAAAGAGGCGAGTCTTGGATTAGGTGCAACGAAGTGGCAAACGATCGCTCGTATTATTATCCCGTCGTCATTACCGCAAATTATTACAGGTGTTATTTTAGCGGCGGGTCGTATATTTGGTGAAGCAGCGGCATTAATTTACACAGCGGGTTTAACATCTCCGATTTTAAATTCAGCAGCGGACTTCTCAAGTCCAGCGCATCCTTTAAATCCATTTAGACCAGCTGAAACGTTAGCGGTTCACATTTGGAAGTTAAATTCTGAAGGTGTTATTCCGGATGCGAAGTTGATTGCGACAAAATCTGCAGCTGTATTAATTATTATGGTGTTACTATTCAATGTTATTTCACGCTTAGTAGCATCTGTATTGCACAAACGTTTTACAGGAACGAAAAGAAAAAGTAAAACGACGAAGAAGATAAAAGCAGCATGATAAAGAGGAACTCTCTATTTATAAATAGGGAGTTCTTTTTGTATTTTAATATAGAAGGAATGGATGTAATGATTGTTGAATTTATAATTGATTATATAGATGAATAGTGCGGATGAGAGGGGAAGTTAATTTGTTTTTTCTGCAAATGTCAGGTTTTCCTGGATCGGGAAAATCGACAGTTTCTAAGTATATAGCGAAGTTAACGGGTGCTGTAATTGTAGATCATGACGTTTTGAAATCGGCATTGTTACAATCGTTAGAAATGAAAGGGATTGAATCGACGGTTGTTGGAGGAATATCATACGATGTTGAATGGGTATTGATTGATTCTTATTTAGACCAAGGGCATAGTGTGATATTGGATAGTCCATGTCTATATGAAGGGATGGTTGAAAAAGGAATGAAGCTGTCTAATAAACATGGTGTAAAATATAAATATATCGAATGCTATCTTAATGATATGGAAGAAATCAATAATAGGCTACAAACACGTAAGCGTATGGTCAGTCAGATTGGAAGAGTGGATTCGGAAGTATCTTTTAAAAAGTGGTTAGATGGTAGTAAAAGACCTTTAAATAGTGAATATCTTATTGTAGATTCTAGTAAACCGCTAGAGCGGTATGCGGAAAAAATGATGGATTATATGAGTAGGTAGAGAAAAAAGCGTTACCTTCATTCATGAAGATAACGCTTTTCTTTTAAATATCAGGTGTTTCTGTAGAAGTATTTATTTTTCTGCGAGAGCGTCTTTTTCTCCCGATTTTATCTAATAGTTCATACATAACTGGAACGACTACTAATGTAAGAACGGTTGAGACTGCTAAACCGCCGATAACAACGACGGCAAGACTTTTTGATACCATGCTTCCGGCTTGTGATTGACCAAATAGAAGAGGAAGCATAGCGACGATTGTTGTTATAGCTGTCATAATAATTGGACGTAATCTAGTAGATCCGGCTTCTAGTAAGGCCTCTCTTGTGTCCATTCCGTGTTCCCGATTTTGTTGCACTCTTTCTATTAATACAATAGCGTTTGTAACGACAATCCCGATTAACATTAGCGCGCCGATCAAGGAATTTACATCAACAGGTGTTCCTGAAATGATTAATCCTAAAATACCGCCGACAGCAGCTAATGGCAAGGAGAATAAAATTGCAAAAGGAGCGCGCGCCTGTCCGAAGGTGATAACCATAATTAAATATACAATGCCGATTGCAATCCCCATAATTTTGAATAAATCTGTGAAATTTTCTTGCATAGATTCAGTTGCGCCGGCAATAGTTACTTTTGCACCGCTAGGTAAATCTAAGTTAGCTATTACTTCGTTTACTTCTTTGCTTACTTTACTCAAATCTTCATTTGAGGCCTCGGCAGTAATTTGAATCGTTTCTTTTCCATCTTTATGGAAGACTTCTGTTTGAAGTTGCTTTTCTGAAATAGTTGCAATGTCTTTTAAAGGAATTGGTCCGTTGATAGGTGATAGTATGTATGTGTTTAAAATGTCTTCTTGTTTCGTAATGTTTACTTTTTTGTGTTCTATCATAATAGTTGTTTTTTCGTCATTGATTGAAACTTCACCAATAGGTGATTTCTTCATAAGGAATGCTACTTGTTGTGCTGCTAATTCTGGTGTTAATCCTAATTGTTCGGCCTTTGTTTGATCGACATGGATTTGCCATTCTTTCTTAGAGTCTTCTAAATTCGTTTTTACTTTAGAGAGAGCGCTTATATCTTTAAGTTTTGTTTCTACGATAGTAGCAGCCTCTTTTAAATTTGTTTCGTTAGTAGCTGTTACGTTAAATTGCAAATTGTTTCCGCCGCCAGAGCTTGAATAACTCATTTTTATATAATCAAGTTCAGCGGGTTCAAAAGTTTTCTGTTCTTGTTTTAACTCTTTAATATATTGATCAATATTAGAGCCTTTTTTGAAGACTACTAATATACTTGCGAGATTATTTTTGGTCGTTTGCCCCCATTGTGCATCTTCTGCGTTAGATCCCATTCTTAAAATAACATCCGTTACATCTGAGTTAGAAAGTAGCTTCTTTTCGAAATCGAAGGCTGTTTGTTTTTGTGTTTCAGGAGCGTAATCGGCTGGGAAAGTCATGTTAATAGATAACATTGTGTCGTCTTCAGACTTTATATTTGCTTTTGGTAGTAATACATAGGTTGCAATCGATCCTGCGAATAATAAAAATGAAGTAAGTAGAATAATGAATTTATGCGATAGAGCCCACTTTAATGTAGCGACATATCGTGGTGAAGAACTTGGCTTTTTGTGTTTTGTTTTTTTGAGTAGTAAAAAAGCCATAAGTGGAACAACTGTTAGTGCGACAATTAAGGATGACAGTATAGAATATACAACTGCTAATACCATAGGTAACATTAATTTTCCAATTACCCCTGATACGAGACCGATAGGTAAGAAAACAGCGACCGTTGTTAAAGTGGAAGAAGTAATTGCGACGGCGACCTCTTTCGTTGCATCGAGAATAATATCTTTAGAGAAAGATTCTTTTTGTAAACGACGGAAAATATTCTCAATGACAACGATGCTATCATCGACGAGACGTCCAACTGCAACAGCCAAACCACCAAGTGTTAGTGTGTTAAGTGTGATGTTAGATTGGTGTAGTAAAAAGAGTGTTAATAAAATAGATAATGGAATACTGATAACAGCTATGAGAGTTGTTCGGAAGTTACGTAAAAAGATTAAGATAATTAGAGTTGCAGCAATTGCTCCAAGGATTACTTCTTTTCCCATACTAGTAACAGCATTTTCAACTTGCTCATGAGTTGATGCTAAAAGTTTAATAGAAAACTGATCTTTATATTGTTTACTTATATCTTTGATTTTTTTATCGATTTCTTTACCGGTTGCAACTGCATTCTTACTCGGCTCTTTCATGATGATTAATCCGGTGCCTTCTTCTCCGTTTATATGTGAAATTGTATCGTAGTGTTGTTTAAGTTCAATTTGAGCAACATCTTGTAATTTTACTTGAGGGGCAACGGTAATGCTTTTAATATCATCCACATTTTTTATATCCCCAATGACGCGAAGAGTATATTCTTCTTTATTAACGGTAACGGCTCCAGTTGGAGTAGACGTTTCTTTTCCTTGTAAAACTTTTAATATTTGCTCGGTTGTTACATTTTTATCTTTTAATTGGTTTGGGTCTAGTATGATAGATAATTCAGAAGCTGATTTTCCGAAAAACATAACGTTGGCAACACCATCAATGCTTTCAAGTTGTGGTACGATTTCTTTTTCGATTTGTTTTTCATCTGCTTTTGAAAATCCGTTTTGCTTCTGGATAGCAATTTGGGCGAGTGGGATCATAGAAGTATTTAATTGGCTAACTATGGGTTTAGTTGCATCTTTAGGTAATTTAATTGTATTAATGGCCTTTTCGACTTCGCGTGCTGCGTCTTTCATATTTGCTTTGGATGTATACGCAATATCGATGCGTGATAATCCCTCGTGCGTAGAAGAGGTGATGCTATCGATATGTTCTAAATTGCGAAATTGTTTTTCGAGAGGATCAGTTACTTCTTTCGTCATCGCTTCAGCGTCGAGTCCTTGAGTTAAGGTGGTGACAGTGACTGCTGGATTATCGATGCTTGGTAAAAATTCCATAGGTAATTTAGAGCCGGAATAAACGCCGAGTATGGAAATTAGAAAAACCATGATGATAACAGCGGCGCGGTTTTTTAATGAAAACTTCGTTAACCTATCCATAAAGTAATTCCTCCATTGGTTTATTTGTAGTTGAGTACGTCCTTTCTTACTATATAACAAAAAATGGATATTTTTCATTAATTAAATGTAAAAAAATTCTAACAATAATCTTAAGTTAATGTTTTTGTGGAAATTTCGTTATGTATTCCGCTATTCGCTGGATGATAAGACTCTTACCTCAAAATTCAGCTGGAGTTGAGCTACCTATAAATAACCGATTCGTTTAACTAATAGTTTGTGTGGAGGAACAAAAAATCAGCATGTTCGTTTTATTAAGAAGTAATGAATCTATTTTGTTTTCTATATTGTCATTCAATAGAGAAGGAAATGCTTATGGGTTTTAATATAGAAGAGAATTGTTTTATAAAATGCGATTTTGTCAATTAGAGTGTATTGGTATACAATTTAAATGGTTGTTTTCTATAGAGGGGATGAGATGTTTCTATATAAAAGAAAGTAGGTTGGAGATTTTTTATGTTTTTTTATAAAAAACACTTGTTATTTAAAAATCATGATGGTATATTAATAAACGTCGCTGATGCGGAAACGCAGAAAACGACAAAAAAGAAATTTTAAAACATGGTTGACATCGAAAAATGAAGATGTTAATATGATGAAGTCGCTTCTGAAGCGGCAGACAAGTTCTTTGAAAACTGAACGAAACAAACAACGTGAAACGTCAATTTTTATTTTTAGATGCTAGACAAACTAACTTTATTGGAGAGTTTGATCC
>NZ_JBYTED010000007.1:79874-205959 GCF_058792175.1 Bacillus sp. EB106-02-03-XG38 | reverse complement strand
ATAGGTTCGAGGTGGAAGCATGGTGACATGTGGAGCTGACGAATACTAATAGATCGAGGACTTAACCATATAATATGTAGCAAGTGTTATCTAGTTTTGAAGGAATATGCCTTCATAGTTTGGTGATGATGGCAGAGAGGTCACACCCGTTCCCATACCGAACACGGAAGTTAAGCTCTCTAGCGCCGATGGTAGTTGGGACCTTGTCCCTGTGAGAGTAGGACGTCGCCAAGCAACTGTAAGACGAGTCAGAATGACTCGTCTTTTTTGTGTTTATTTTTATATACGAAATGCCATAATCGATAAATTTAGTAATATTAAAGAAGAAAAAAGACTAAAAATGAGGCTATTTAAAGGGAGCATGCTTTATATTAAAGCATACCGAATTAGGATATAGACCGTTGTGCGTATGATAGATCTCTAGAAATATATATTCTAATTTCTTATCCTTCTTGCATATAGTTACAATAATTCTTTTGAATATAACTAAAACACGAACGTTATTGGTGAGTAATAAAAAAACATTCGATTATTTGTTGACATTGTTTATGAAATATTGTTAATATAGCCATAGAAAGAATAATATATAAGACCTCATATAATCGCGGGGATATGGCCTGCAAGTCTCTACCTAACGACCGTTATTCGTTAGACTATGAGGGAAAGTCACTCGGTATTTTTCTATTCACAAGGGATACGTATGCCTGAGTAGAGCACTTTCTCTCATAGTAAAAGAGAAACTGTTCTATTTCAGGCTTTTTTTATTTGAATCGGGGGGATTCTAATATGAAATCACTAGTTGGAGTCATAATGGGAAGCACGTCAGACTGGGAAACAATGAAATATGCTTGTGACATTTTAGATGAATTAAATATACCGTATGAGAAAAAAGTTGTATCCGCTCATCGGACTCCGGATTATATGTTTGAATATGCAGAGACGGCTCGTGAACGTGGATTGAAAGTTATTATTGCTGGAGCTGGTGGAGCAGCGCATTTACCAGGAATGGTTGCAGCGAAGACAAATCTTCCTGTAATCGGAGTTCCAGTTCAATCAAAAGCGTTAAACGGCTTAGATTCATTATTATCCATCGTCCAAATGCCAGGAGGGGTTCCAGTTGCAACTGTTGCAATTGGTAAGGCTGGTTCAACAAATGCTGGTTTACTTGCTGCACAAATACTTGGATCATTCCATGATGATATACATGATGCATTAGAATTGAGAAGAGAAGCAATTGAAAAAGATGTGCGCGAAGGTAGTGAGCTAGTATGACGAGAATCATTTTACCAGGAAAAACAATCGGCATTATTGGAGGCGGCCAGCTAGGAAGAATGATGGCATTGGCAGCTAAGGAGATGGGATATAAAATTGCTGTTTTAGATCCTACAAAAAATTCACCATGTGCACAAGTTGCGGATATTGAAATTGTTGCATCATATGACGATTTAAAAGCAATTCAGCACTTAGCAGAGATCAGTGATGTTATCACATATGAATTTGAGAATATTGATTATAGATGTTTACAGTGGCTTGAAAAACATGCTTACTTACCGCAAGGCAGTCAGTTGTTAAGTAAAACACAAAATCGTTTTACAGAAAAGAATGCAATTGAGAAAGCTGGGCTACCAGTAGCAACGTATAGATTGGTTCAAAACGAAGAGCAGCTTACTGAAGCAATTACCGAGTTATCATATCCTTCCGTCTTAAAAACAACGACAGGTGGATATGATGGGAAAGGGCAAGTTGTTTTAAGAAGTGAAGCTGACGTTGATAAAGCGAGAGAGCTTGCGAAAGCAGCAGAGTGTATTTTAGAGAAATGGGTGCCTTTTGAAAAAGAAGTATCAGTTATTGTCACTCGTAGTGTAAGTGGTGAAACGAAAGTATTTCCGGTAGCGGAAAATATTCATGTAAATAACATTTTGCATGAATCTATCGTTCCAGCTCGCATTACAGAAGAACTTTCTCAAAAAGCAATTGCTTATGCAAGAGTGCTTGCGGATGAACTAGAACTTGTGGGAACACTAGCGGTAGAGATGTTTGCTACAGCTGATGATGAGATTTACATTAATGAACTAGCACCAAGACCTCACAATTCAGGACACTATACACAGGATGCATGTGAAACGAGTCAATTCGGTCAACATATTCGAGCAATCTGTAATTTACCTCTTGGAGAAACAAATTTGTTAAAACCAGTTGTCATGGTAAACATTTTAGGCGAACATATAGAAGGGGTCCTAAGACAAGTGAATAGATTAACCGGGTGCTATTTACACTTGTATGGAAAAGAAGAAGCAAAAGCACAGCGAAAAATGGGGCATGTAAATATATTAAATGATAATATTGAAGTCGCTCTAGAAAAAGCGAAGGGTTTGCATATTTGGGACCATCAAGAACAACTGTTGGAGGGAAAAAGATGATTAGTCGTTATACACGCCCAGAAATGGGTGCAATTTGGACGGAAGAGAACAAATTTAAAGCGTGGTTAGAAGTTGAGATTTTAGCTTGTGAAGCATGGGCTGAGCTTGGCGATATTCCAAAAGAAGATGTTAAGAAAATTCGTGAGCATGCATCATTTGATATTGATCGTATTTATGAAATTGAAAAAGAGACACGCCATGACGTAGTTGCATTTACTCGTGCTGTATCAGAAACACCAGCATTAGGCGAGGAACGTAAATGGGTTCATTACGGTTTAACATCTACAGACGTAGTAGATACAGCGTTATCTTACATTTTAAAACAAGCAAATGAAATCATATTAAAAGACTTAGAAAACTTTGTAAGTATTTTAGCTAACAAAGCGAAAGAGCATAAGTACACGATCATGATGGGAAGAACACACGGTGTTCATGCAGAACCAACAACATTTGGTTTAAAACTTGGTCTTTGGTATGAAGAAATGAAACGTAACGTAGAGCGTTTCAAACAAGCTGCTGATACAGTTCGCGTTGGTAAATTATCTGGAGCGGTTGGTACATATGCAAATATCGATCCATTCGTAGAAAAGTATGTTTGTGAAAACTTAGGATTAGAAGCAGCACCAATTTCAACACAAACATTGCAACGTGATCGTCATGCTCATTACATGTCAACACTTGCATTAATCGCAACATCTATCGAAAAGATGGCAGTTGAGATTCGTGGTTTACAAAAGAGTGAAACACGTGAAGTTGAAGAAGCTTTCGCAAAAGGTCAAAAAGGTTCTTCTGCAATGCCACATAAGCGTAATCCAATTGGATCTGAAAATATGACTGGTTTAGCTCGTGTTATCCGCGGTTATATGATGACAGCTTATGAGAATGTTCCATTATGGCATGAGCGTGATATTTCTCACTCTTCAGCAGAACGCGTAATTTTACCAGATGCTACTATCGCGTTAAATTACATGCTAAATCGCTTTGGTAATATTGTTAAAAACTTAACTGTATACCCAGAGAATATGAAACGCAATATGACAAGAACATACGGCTTAATCTATTCTCAGCGCGTAATGCTTACATTAATCGATAAAGGTATGGTACGTGAGGAAGCTTATGATATCGTACAGCCTAAAGCGATGGAAGCTTGGGAAACACAAGTACAATTTAAAGAACTTGTAGAAGCTGATGAGCGTATTACGAGCAAGTTAACACAAGAAGAAATTAATGAATGCTTCAACTATGAGCATCATATGCAACACGTTGATACAATCTTTGAGCGCCTAGGATTAAACGAAGCGTAAAATTTCATATGGCACAGAATAGAGTCATTCTGTGCCATTCTTTATAAAAACATTATTCACATTTTTCAAACTACAGGGGGCTTGCGAAATGCAAAAGCTAGAATTGCTGTATGAAGGTAAGGCAAAAAGAATTTATCGTACAGAATCAGCAGATATGGTTTGGGTAGAGTACAAAGATAGTGCGACTGCTTTCAATGGGGAGAAAAAAGAGACGATTACAGGAAAAGGTCGTTTGAACAATGAGATTACAACTTTATTGTTCAGAAAGTTACAAGAAGTAGGAATTAAAACACATTTTGTTGAGAAGTTATCTGAAACAGAGCAACTTGTTAAAAAAGTGAGTATTATTCCTTTAGAAGTTGTCACAAGAAATGTAATTGCAGGAAGTCTTTCAAAACGATTAGGAATGGAAGAGGGAACTGTACTTGCAGAACCAATCGTAGAATTTTACTTCAAAGATGATGATTTAGGAGATCCGCTTGTAACGGAAGATCATATTCGTGTATTAAACGTTGCGTCGCCAGAGCAAGTAAGCGTATTACGAGAGATGGCTCTACAAATCAATCAAGTTTTGATTGATCATTTCGCAAGCTGTCGTGTAAGACTAGTAGATTTCAAATTAGAGTTTGGTGTAACGGAAGAAGGAGAAATTATTTTAGCGGATGAAATTTCACCAGATACTTGCCGTTTATGGGATGAAACGAGCAATGAAAAGTTCGATAAAGACGTATTCCGTCGCGATCTTGGAAATTTAACAGATGCTTATGAAGAGATTTTAAAACGTTTAGGGGGAATTTCACATGTATAAAGTTAAGGTATATGTAACATTAAGAGAAAGCGTATTAGATCCACAAGGAACAGCAGTAAAAGGAGCACTTCATAGTCTTTCATTCACAGAAGTACAAGATGTTCGAATCGGGAAGTACATGGAACTAACAATTGATAAATCAGTAACTGACTTAGATAGCAAGGTAAAGGAAATGTGTGAAAAACTATTAGCAAACGTTGTAATGGAAGACTTCCGTTATGAAGTTGAGGAGGTTGTCGCACAGTGAAATTTGCCGTAATAGTATTTCCAGGTTCGAACTGTGATGTCGATATGTTCCATGCAATTAAAGATGAGCTCGGCGAAGAAGTAGATTACGTTTGGCACGATACAGAGAATTTAGATGAGTATGATGCAATTTTACTACCAGGTGGATTCTCTTACGGTGACTACTTACGCTGCGGTGCTATTTCTCGCTTTGCAAATGCAATGAAAGCAGTGCAAAAAGCTGCTGAGCAAGGAAAGCCGATTTTAGGTGTATGTAATGGATTCCAGATTCTTGTTGAATCAGGATTACTACCAGGAGCGTTAATGAGAAACGAAAACTTAAAATTTATGTGTCGAACAGTTCAGTTACGTGTTGAAAATAATGAAACGATGTTTACATCACAATATGAAAAAGATGAAGTAATTAATATCCCAATCGCACATGGTGAGGGGAATTACTATTGTGATGAAGAGACTCTTAAACGATTAGAAGAGAATAATCAAATCGCATTCCGTTACGTAGAAAATCCGAATGGAAGCGTTTCAGATATTGCTGGTATTGTAAATGAAAAAGGAAATGTACTTGGTATGATGCCACACCCAGAGCGTGCTGTAGATGAATTACTTGGCGGTGCTGAAGGGTTAAAAGTCTTTCAATCTATCTTAAAACAGTGGAGGGAAACATATGTCGTTAATGCTTGAACCAAATCCAACACAAATTAAAGAAGAGCGCATATATGCGGAAATGGGGCTAACAGACGAAGAGTTTGCCATGGTTGAAAAGATTTTAGGCCGTCTGCCAAATTATACAGAAACAGGGTTATTCTCTGTTATGTGGTCTGAACATTGCAGTTATAAAAATTCAAAACCAGTGCTTCGAAAATTCCCAACAACAGGTGAGCGTGTTCTGCAAGGACCTGGGGAAGGTGCTGGAATTGTAGACATCGGTGATAATCAAGCGGTTGTATTTAAAATGGAAAGTCATAACCATCCTTCTGCTATTGAACCATATCAAGGAGCAGCAACAGGCGTTGGTGGTATTATCCGTGACGTATTCTCTATGGGAGCACGCCCAGTAGCTCTATTAAACTCACTTCGCTTCGGAGAATTACAATCACCACGTGTGAAATATTTATTCGAAGAAGTAGTAGCAGGGATTGCAGGATACGGTAACTGTATCGGTATTCCAACTGTTGGCGGCGAAGTACAGTTTGATCCATGTTATGAAGGAAATCCACTTGTAAATGCAATGTGCGTAGGCTTAATTAATCATGAAGACATTAAAAAAGGGCAAGCGCACGGTGCTGGAAATACAGTAATGTACGTAGGAGCATCAACTGGTCGTGACGGTATTCACGGTGCAACATTCGCATCTGAAGAGTTATCTGAAAGCTCAGAAGCAAAGCGTCCAGCAGTTCAAGTAGGGGATCCATTTATGGAGAAACTTCTTATTGAAGCTTGCTTAGAACTTATTCAGTCGGATGCACTTGTTGGAATTCAAGATATGGGTGCAGCTGGTTTAACATCATCTTCTGCAGAAATGGCAAGTAAAGCAGGAATGGGTATTGAAATGTACTTAGATGATGTACCACAGCGTGAAACAGGAATGACACCATATGAAATGATGCTATCTGAATCACAAGAGCGTATGTTAATTGTTGTGAAAAAAGGTAGAGAGCAAGAAATAGTAGATTTATTCGAGAAGTATGGTCTTGCAGCCGTTACGATGGGGAAAGTAACGGAAGATAAAATGCTTCGTTTATTCCATAAAGGCGAGAAAGTGGCGGAAGTTCCAGCGGATGCTTTAGCAGAAGAAGCGCCAATTTACCATAAGCCATCAAAAGAAGCAGCATACTTTGCTGAATTCCAAGCAATGAAAATGGAAACACCAAAAGTAGAAGACTATAAAGAAACGTTATTCGCTCTATTACAACAACCGACGATTGCAAGTAAAGAGTGGGTTTATGATCAATATGATTATCAAGTTCGCACAAGCACAGTTGTTACACCAGGTTCAGATGCAGCAGTTGTACGTGTACGCGGTACAGAAAAAGGATTAGCAATGACGACAGATTGTAACTCTCGCTACATTTATTTAGATCCAGAAGTGGGCGGTAAAATTGCAGTAGCAGAGGCAGCACGTAATATCGTATGTTCTGGAGGAGAGCCACTTGCAATTACAGATTGCTTAAACTTCGGTAATCCAGAAAAACCAGAAATCTTCTGGCAAATTGAGAAATCAGTAGATGGTATGAGCGAAGCTTGTCGCACATTACAAACACCAGTTATCGGCGGAAACGTATCAATGTATAACGAGCGTAGTGGTGAAGCTGTATACCCAACACCGACAGTTGGGATGGTTGGACTTGTACACGATTTAAAACATGTAACAACACAAGAGTTTAAGCAAGCTGGCGATTTAGTTTATGTTATCGGAGAGACGAAAGCTGAGTTTGGTGGAAGTGAATTACAGAAAATGATTCACGGCAAAATTTTCGGCCAATCACCAAGTATCGATCTAGACGTAGAATTAAAACGTCAAAAACAAGTATTAGCAGCAATTCAAGCTGGCCTTATTCAATCCGCTCATGATGTTGCTGAAGGTGGTTTAGCGGTTGCAATTACTGAAAGTGCCATTGGTGCAAAAGGTTTAGGTGCTACTGTGAAATTAGACGGAGAAGCTACAGCAGCATTATTCGCTGAATCACAATCTCGCTTCGTTATAACTGTAAAACGTGAAAATAAAGAAGCGTTCGAGAAAGCGGTAGAAGCAATTCAAGTTGGAGAAGTGACAAATACAAATGAAGTAACGATTCATAATGAAGAAAATGAAGTATTACTTACAGCAAATGTAGATGAAATGAGAAAGGCTTGGAAAGGGGCAATCCCATGCTTGCTGAAATAAAGGGGTTAAATGAAGAATGTGGCGTTTTCGGAATTTGGGGGCATGAAAATGCAGCACAAGTTTCATACTACGGATTGCACAGTTTACAGCACCGTGGGCAAGAAGGCGCAGGCATTGTCGTAAATAATGGTGAGAAAATCGTCGGTCACAAGGGGTTAGGTTTAATATCAGAAGTGTTTTCAAGAGGTGAGTTAGAAGGATTGAACGGAAAATCAGCAATCGGGCACGTGCGATACGCGACGGCTGGTGGAAGTGAAGTAGCTAACGTTCAACCATTATTATTCCGTTTTTCTGATCATAGTATGGCATTAGCTCATAATGGGAATTTAATTAATGCAAAAATGCTTCGCCGCGAATTAGAGGCAGAGGGAAGTATTTTTCAAACAAGTTCAGATACAGAAGTACTTTTACATCTTATTAAACGTAGTACGAAAGATTCGTTAATTGAAAGTGTAAAAGAGGCTTTAAATAAGGTGAAGGGTGCGTTTGCGTATCTTTTACTAACCGGAAATGAAATGATTGTTGCGTTAGATCCAAATGGGTTCCGTCCTCTTTCAATTGGAAAGATGGGTGATGCTTACGTTGTAGCATCAGAAACATGTGCTTTCGATGTAGTAGGTGCAACATACATTCGTGATGTAGAACCAGGTGAATTACTTATCATCAATGATGAAGGAATTCACGTAGATCGTTTTACAAATGAAGTAGATCATGCAATTTGTAGTATGGAGTACATTTACTTTGCACGTCCGGATTCTAATATTGCAGGCATTAACGTCCATGCAGCACGTAAAAACATGGGAAAACGTTTGGCGGCAGAAGCTCCTATTGAAGCGGATGTTGTTACTGGTGTACCAGACTCTAGTATTTCAGCAGCAATTGGTTATGCGGAGGCAACAGGCATTCCATATGAGTTAGGATTAATTAAAAATCGTTACGTTGGACGTACGTTTATTCAACCTTCTCAGGAACTGCGAGAGCAAGGGGTTAAGATGAAGCTTTCGGCAGTAAGAGGTGTAGTTGAAGGAAAACGAGTTGTGATGATTGATGATTCTATCGTACGAGGAACAACGAGTAAACGAATTGTTCGTATGCTTCGTGAGGCTGGAGCGACAGAAGTTCACGTAAGAATAGCTTCACCACCTCTGAAATATCCATGTTTCTACGGCATTGATATTCAAACGAGAAAAGAATTAATTGCAGCCAATCATTCAGTAGAAGAAATTCGTGAAATGATCGGTGCAGACTCATTAACATTTTTAAGTGAAGATGGATTAGTAGATGCAATTGGACGTCCATATGAAGGGAAATACGGCGGTCTATGTATGGCGTACTTCAATGGAGATTATCCAACAGCTCTTTACGATTATGAGCAAGAGCTTTTAGAAAGTATGAAATAAGAAGAAAAAAGCTTCTACTTCTTTTGATGTAGAAGCTAGCTTCTTTCTTAAAACGGCCCGCACAGGATAGGGAGAAATTAAAAGACGAGGTGTAGATAACGATGGCGAATGCATATAAGCAAGCAGGAGTAGATATTGAAGCTGGATATGAAGCGGTATCTCGCATGAAAAAACACGTACAAACAACAATGAGAAAAGAAGTACTAGGCGGTTTAGGCGGTTTTGGAGGTATGTTTGATCTATCAAAATTTGCATTAGAAGAACCTGTATTAGTATCTGGAACAGATGGCGTGGGAACGAAATTGATGCTCGCTTTTATGGCAGATAAACATGACACAATTGGTATTGATGCAGTAGCAATGTGTGTAAATGATATTGTTGTCCAAGGAGCAGAGCCGCTTTTCTTCCTTGATTATATTGCTTGCGGTAAAGCTGAACCTAGTAAAATTGAAAACATCGTCAAAGGTATATCAGAGGGCTGTCGCCAAGCTGGTTGTGCATTAATTGGTGGAGAAACAGCTGAAATGCCAGGAATGTATTCTACAGAAGAGTATGACTTAGCTGGTTTTACAGTTGGAATTGTGGATAAAAAGAAAATTGTAACAGGTGAAAAAATTGAAGCTGGTCACGTATTAATTGGCTTAGCATCTAGCGGTATTCATAGTAACGGTTATTCTCTAGTACGAAAAGTATTACTAGAAGATGGAGAACTATCTTTAGATCGCATTTATGGACGCTTAGAACTACCTCTTGGTGAGGAATTATTAACACCAACGAAAATTTATGTCAAACCTATTTTAGAACTATTGAAGAAATATGAAGTATACGGTATGGCGCATATTACAGGTGGCGGATTCATTGAAAATATTCCACGTATGTTACCAGAAGGAATCGGTGCAGAAATTGAATTAGGATCTTGGAAAATTCAACCGATCTTCAGTTTACTTCAAGAAGTTGGAAAACTAGAAGAGAAAGAAATGTTCAATATTTTTAACATGGGTATTGGTATGGTAGTAGCAGTGAAGGAAGAAGAGGCAAAAGATATTGTTCGTCTTCTAGAAGAGCAGGGAGAAACAGCTAGTATTATTGGACGTACTGTACAAGGGGTTGGCGTTACCTTTAATGGGGGAACGGCACTATGAGTAGATTAGCAGTTTTTGCTTCTGGGAGTGGCTCTAACTTTCAATCTCTTATCAATGCGGTAGAAGAAAAAAGATTAGAAGCAGATATTAGTTTATTAGTATGTGATAAACCAGAAGCACGTGCCGTTGGACGGGCACATTATCATCATATTCCATGTTTCGCTTTTTCAGCGAAAGCATATGAGTCAAAAGAAGTATTTGAAAAAGAAATATTAAAGAAGCTAGAAGAGTATGAAATAGATTATGTTATTTTAGCTGGATATATGCGTTTAATTGGACCGACTTTACTAGAAGCTTACGGCGGAAAAATTATTAATATTCATCCATCACTATTACCAAGTTTTCCAGGAAAAGATGCTGTTGGTCAAGCGTTAGAAGCAGGTGTGAAAGTAACTGGAGTAACGATTCATTATGTAGATGCAGGTATGGATACAGGGCCAATTATTGCGCAAGAAGCAGTAGCTGTTTCTGAAGGGGATACGAGAGAAAGCTTACAAAAGAAAATTCAACAAGTTGAACATAAATTATACGTAAATACAGTGAATCAAATTGTTCAATCTGTGAAAGAACCAACTGTTAACTAACATACAACCAGGGGTGAAGGATAAATGAAAAAGCGTGCATTAGTAAGTGTTTCAGATAAAACAGGAGTAGTAGAATTTGTTAAAGGTTTACTAGAACAAGGGATCGAAGTTATATCAACAGGTGGTACGAAAAAATTACTAGAAGAAAACGGCTTACAAGTAATTGGTATTTCTGAAGTAACTGGATTCCCAGAAATTATGGATGGCCGCGTAAAAACATTACATCCAAACATTCATGGTGGTCTATTAGCAGTTCGCGATAATGAAACGCATGTAGCGCAAATGAATGAGTTAGGTATAGAGCCAATTGATTTTGTTGTTGTTAACTTATACCCATTCAAAGAAACAATCGCTAAGCCTGATGTAACATTTGCTGATGCAATTGAAAATATTGATATCGGTGGCCCAACAATGATTCGCTCTGCTGCGAAAAATCATAAATTTGTATCGGTAATTGTAGATCCAGTAGATTACGATGTTGTATTAGCAGAACTGAAAGAGAACGGTGAAGTGAAAGAAGAAACAAAACGTAAATTAGCAGCGAAAGTATTCCGTCATACAGCAGCATATGATGCGTTAATCTCTAACTACTTAACAGAGCAAATGGGTGAAGAAAGCCCAGAAACATTAACAGTGACATTTGAGAAAAAGCAAGATTTACGTTATGGCGAGAACCCACATCAAAAAGCAACTTTCTATAAAGCACCATTTGCTGTAACTTCTTCTGTTGCGTACGCAGAACAATTACACGGTAAAGAATTATCTTATAACAATATTAACGATGCAGATGCAGCGCTTAGTATCGTGAAAGAATTTACAGAGCCAGCAGTAGTAGCAGTAAAACATATGAATCCATGTGGTGTTGGAGTAGGAACTGATATTCATGAAGCATACACGCGTGCTTATGAAGCAGATCCAGTATCAATCTTTGGAGGTATTATCGCAGCAAATCGTGAAATTGATAAAGCTACAGCAGAAAAGTTACATGAAATTTTCTTAGAAATTGTTATCGCACCTTCTTTCTCAAAAGAAGCTTTAGAAGTGTTGCAAAGTAAGAAAAACTTACGCTTACTAACTGTAAATATTGAAAAAGCGACAAGTGCAAGTAAAAAACTAACTTCTGTACAAGGCGGTCTTCTTGTTCAAGAGGAAGATACGTTATCATTAGATGAAAGTACAATTTCAATTCCAACGAAACGTGAACCGTCAGAGCAAGAGTGGAAAGATTTAAAACTAGCTTGGAAAGTTGTAAAACATGTGAAATCAAACGCAATTGTTTTAGCGAATGATAACATGACAGTTGGTGTAGGGGCAGGACAGATGAACCGTGTAGGTTCTGCAAAAATTTCCATCACACAAGCTGGTGAAAAAGCACAAGGTAGCGCGCTTGCATCAGATGCTTTCTTCCCAATGCCAGATACAGTAGAAGCAGCAGCAAAAGCAGGAATTACAGCAATCATTCAACCAGGCGGATCAATCCGTGACGAAGATTCTATCAAAGTGGCAGATAAGTATGGGATTGCGATGGTGTTCACTGGCGTACGTCATTTCAAACACTAATAGAGGATGTTTAAAAGGTCCGATCAAGATAATTGTCGCAAGTTGTCGTTGCATTGCCAGTGCGGTACTCATGTAGGAAAACTACACTCCGTGTCCTCCTGTCAAATGCGCCTCGACCTGCTCGGCTCTCTTGAACCTCCTTTTTAAACTTGTATTGATATGAAAACAAACTAGGAGCATAGCTTCTAGTTTGTACTTATTTAAGTATTGGGGGATGAAATATGAATGTTTTAGTAATCGGCCGCGGTGGGCGTGAGCATGCTTTAGCTTGGAAGTTTGCACAATCTGCAAAAGTGAAAAAGGTATATGTAGCACCGGGTAATGAAGGGATGCGCGATGTTGCAACACCGGTTGATATTGATGAGAATGATTTTGATGCATTAGTTTTATTTGCTAAAGAGAATAAGGTTGAATTAACTTTCGTTGGACCAGAAATTCCTCTTATGAATGGAATTGTTGATCGCTTTAAAGAAGAGGGACTTCGTGTATTTGGTCCAAATAAAGCGGCTGCTGTTATTGAAGGTAGTAAAGCTTTTACGAAAGAATTAATGAAAAAATATAATATTCCAACTGCGGCATATGAAACTTTTACAGACTATGAAGAAGCAGTACAGTATATTGAAAAAGTTGGTGCGCCAATCGTTATTAAAGCTGACGGTCTAGCTGCTGGTAAAGGTGTAACAGTAGCGATGACGCTTGAAGAGGCATTACAAGCTGCGAAAGAAATGCTACAAGATGTAAAGTTCGGCGAAGCGAGTAAGAAGGTCGTTATTGAAGAGTTTTTAGATGGACAAGAATTTTCATTAATGGCATTTGTGAATGGAACAACTGTGCATCCGATGGTAATTGCTCAAGATCATAAACGAGCTTTTGATGGTGATAACGGTCCAAATACAGGCGGAATGGGTGCATATTCTCCAGTACCACAAATTTCAGAATCGGCAGTTCAAGAGGCGATAAAAACAGTATTACATCCAACTGCTAAAGCGATGATAGAAGAAGGTCGATCGTTTACAGGAATTTTATATGCAGGACTTATTTTAACAAATGATGGTCCAAAGGTAATTGAATTTAATGCACGCTTTGGTGATCCTGAAACGGAAGTTGTATTACCTCGCTTAGAAAATGATTTAGTGGATGTATGTAACGCTGTATTAGATGAAAGTGAATTAACGTTACAATGGTCAGAGGAAGCGGTAATCGGTGTTGTACTTGCTTCGAAAGGATATCCAGAAGCATATAAAAAAGGTGACATTATTAAAGGATTAGATGCATTGCAAGATGTAATTGTGTTTCATTCAGGTACAGCAATGAAACATGGTGATTTTGTAACAAACGGTGGCCGTGTACTATTTGTTGCTTGTAAGGCAAATAGTTTACAAGAAGCGAAAGATAAGGTGTATAAAGAAATCGGTAACATTGAGAGTGATGGTCTATTTTACCGAAGTGATATAGGATATCGTGCAATTGGGCATGAGATGACGAGAAGCTAGTAATATAAAAAGCGGAGAATGATGTAGTTCATTCTCCGCTTTTTATATTATTCTATTTAGGAACTTTTACAAGATCAATAATGTCAGGGCATTGTAATTGATAAGTTATTGCTGTTGATGAAACTTTCTTTGGAATTTTTTGACAAGTACTATTGGAATATTGAATGTCTTTGTTTTCTGTATTTCGATCGCTTGTTTTTGAGTAATCAACATCATAATACAAAGATGTTGTTTCTTTTCCTTTTTTTACTGTTAAATCTATGATGAGAGGCTCATCTTTTTCGTTAAATCGAGTGATTCGAACGGAGTGACTCTTATTTGAATTATATTTTTTAATGAAGGTATCTAATTTTTCGATATTGTACACTGTGTAATTTCTTTGAATGACATCACCATATTTTTCGGCGGTTTCAAAGCTATATTCTTTATTCGATGTATCAATCGTTGGGCGTTTATTTGAGCAAGCGACAAGATTGAATGAGAGTAATGCAATATAGAATAAACAAGTTTGTTTATAGTAGTGTTTTACAGTCAAATCTAATCACCTCTATTAATAATTTTATATATTAATTTTACGATATAATTATAAAGAAAACATCATTATAGTATTAAAAAAATCCCACTGATTTCTCAGCGGGATTTTTTATGCCTCTTTATCTTTTTTCAATTTTCCTTTTTGCTTTGCCATTTCTCGAAGTAAATACTCGATGTGTGCATTGACGCTACGAAACTCATCATTCGCCCATTTTTCGATGACTGCGTGTAATTCAGGATCAATACGTAATGGAAAGCTTTTCTTTTTAGCCATAATGATTTACAACCTTTTAGTATAGGCTTCCTGTATTAATAACTGGTTGCGCACCTTTATCTGAAACGATGGCAACTAATAAGTTGTTTACCATATTTGCTTTACGCTCGTCATCGAGTTCCAGTACGCCTTCTTCATCTAACATATGGATTGAATCTTTTGCCATCTTCACAGCACCTTCAACAATCTCTTTTCTAGCAGCCAATACTGCTTTTGCTTGTTGACGTTGTAGCATTGCATGGGCAATTTCTGTTGCGTAAGCTAAATGTGTTAAACGAGTTTCTAATACTTCTACGCCAGCGATTTCAAGGCGTGCTTCTAACTCACGTTTTAATTCTTCAGATACTTCCTCAGTATTTCCACGCAATGTAACGCAATTATCATCTTGGAAATTGTCATAAGGATACTTCGTTGCAACGTGGCGGATTGCCGTTTCACTTTGAATTTCTACAAATCGATCATAATGTTCAACGCCGAACATTGCTTTTGCAGAATCAACAACTTTATAGACGATAACAGCTGCAATTTCAATTGGATTTCCATCAACATCATTTACTTTCAATTTCTTACTATTAAAGTTTTCGACACGTAACGATACAGTTTGACGGAACGCGAATGGAATCGTTAAAAATAAACCGTTTTGACGAATTGTTCCTAAATAATTACCGAAAAACGTAATGACTTTCGCTTGGTTTGGTTGAACAATACCAATGCCTGTAGCAAGAACTGCGGCTAAAATAATAGTTAATGCTGCTCCTATAAAAATTTCTTGCACGAGGAAAAATACACCGATAGCGGCTAAAATTAAAATCCCGATAATACCGAGAAAACCATTTACATAAAATACTTGTTTTTCTTTCATATGATCGCCTCCTGATATAAAAATGATATCACTTTTATATCATTTTAAGCAAGGGGTTTACACCTAATTTTCTGAAATTTGTTAAGTGATATCTTTTATGTATGAAAAACAAGAATATACGTTCTGTTTTATGGTAAAATAAAGAAGACTTAACCGCCCACTGCAGCAGCTAAGTCTCTTTGAGAGCATCTTGCATCGTGACAAATGATTCAAAGCGGTTTTGCCAGGATTATATCTTCAATCGCTGACTCAATCTCTTTGTCAGAAGCGTCATAACTTCCATTTGACCGTGGTTTGTCATGATTGGAAGTTTGGTTCACTTCTTCTTTAGTATGTCCCTTTTCAGCAAAATTCATGCTAGGCATTTTAAATGCCCCCATATTCATGTATTTTCCGAATTTCCACATTTCAACAATAGGGCAGAAACGAACAATTCCCTCTGCAATTTTCATTGCACCAATCCATAGCAAGACGTTAGACCAAATGCACCACGGCTTGCGTACAAGTTTAGCGCTACTACAGCCGAAGAGGACAAGTCCGAGTGTAATTCGAATTAGTGCATTTATTGTACCGATGTTTTGCTTCATTAGAAAAACACTCCTTTTTATGAAAGTTGAAATAGATAATACTATTTCTCTTATTAGTATCCCGTGTGTTTTTTTGTATATGTAATCCAACATTTGACGTTGAAAAAGATGTTGGAATGTGCGTGTGTGCAAGTAGCTTTTTTTGTTATAATGAAAGAATGCATAAAAAGAAGTTCAAAATTAAATCCTCTCGTTTGAAAAAATGTGGAAGAGGGAATTCCAAACTTAATTCTCCGTTTTAAACAAATATTTAAGATGAAGTAAAAAAAATCCTAATGAAAATAAACTGTTATTTTGAACAGAAATATACATCAATAGAGAAAAGAAAGGGTGTTTTCATGTACGATATTTCCGGGTGGAAACATGTATTTAAGCTTGATCCAAATAAGGAGTTAAGTGATGAACATTTAGAAATGATTTGTGAGTCTGGAACAGATGCTGTTATTGTAGGCGGAAGTGATGGAGTAACAATTGATAATGTACTACACATGCTAGTTAGCATTCGTAGATATGCAGTTCCTTGTGTGTTAGAGGTTTCTGATGTAGAAGCAATTACACCAGGATTTGATTTTTATTATATCCCAAGCGTTTTAAATAGCCGAAAAGTAGAATGGGTAACAGGCGTTCATCATGAGGCTTTGAAAGAATTTGGGGATATTATGGATTGGGACGAAATTTTCATGGAAGGGTATTGTGTTTTAAATCCTGAAGCGAAAGTAGCCCAGCTTACAGATGCGAAATGCGATGTAACAGAAGATGATGTGATTGCATACGCGCGTTTAGCAGACAAGCTCTTACGTTTACCGATATTTTATTTAGAATATAGCGGTACGTATGGAGACGTTGAACTTGTTAAAAATGTGAAAGCAGAATTGAAACAAGCGAAGTTGTATTACGGCGGCGGTATTTCTAATGCTGAACAAGCGAAGGAGATGGCGCAGTACGCTGATACGGTAGTTGTTGGAAATATTATTTATGATGATATAAAAGCAGCGTTAAAAACGGTTAAAGCAGTAAAAGGAGAGTAGGTGCAGGCGTATATGAGTACGACAGATAGGTTATTAAATGGTTTAAATCCGCAGCAACAAAAAGCAGTACAAACAACGAACGGACCACTTCTATTAATGGCAGGCGCAGGTAGTGGTAAAACACGTGTGTTAACACATCGTATTGCGTATTTACTTGGTGAAAAAGGTATAGCGCCGTGGAATGTACTAGCTATTACCTTCACAAATAAAGCCGCTCGTGAAATGCGCGAGCGTATTGATACACTTGTCGGACCAGAAGCAGAAGATATTTGGATTTCTACGTTCCACTCTATGTGTGTACGTATTTTACGACGTGATATCGATCGTATTGGTATTAATCGTAACTTTACAATTTTAGATTCAGGCGATCAGTTAACTGTAGTCAAAAAAATTATGAAAGAGCGCAATATTGATCCGAAGAAATTTGAACCGCGCTCTATTTTAGCTGGTATTAGTAATGCGAAAAATGAATTGTTATCTGCAGATAAATACGCAAAAAAAATTACAATCGCTGATCCATATGAAAAATTAACGAGCGATGTATATACAGAATATCAAAAACGTCTTCTGAAAAATAACTCATTAGACTTTGATGATTTAATTATGACAACGATTCAGTTATTTGAACGTGTTCCAGAAGTACTAGAGTTTTATCAGCGTAAGTTCCAATATATTCACGTGGATGAGTATCAAGATACGAATAAAGCGCAGTACCTTCTTGTTAAACATTTAGCTGCACGCTTTAAAAATTTATGCGTTGTAGGTGACTCTGATCAGTCTATTTATCGCTGGCGTGGTGCTGACATTTCTAACATTTTGTCATTCGAAAAAGACTACGAGAATGCACAAGTTATTTTGTTAGAACAAAACTATCGTTCGTCACAAAATATTTTAAATGCAGCGAATGCTGTTATTGAAAAAAATACGAATCGTAAGCCGAAGAAGTTATGGACAGATAATGAAGTTGGAAGCAAAATTTCATACTACCGTGCTGCAACGGAAAAAGACGAAGCGTACTTTGTTGCGAAAAAAATTCGTGATGATATTCAAATGGGAAAACGAAAATATACTGATTTTGCAGTGTTATATCGTACGAATGCGCAGTCTCGTATGGTCGAGGAGATTTTCCTGAAATCTAATATTCCTTACAAAATTGTCGGCGGTACGAAGTTCTATGATCGTAAAGAGATTAAAGATATTTTGGCGTATTTACGTTTAATTGGAAATCCAGATGATGAAATTAGTTTCGCACGTATTATAAATGTGCCAAAGCGTGGAATTGGTGCGACTTCTATCGATAAAATTATTAATTACGGTGTGCAAAATGGAATTTCATTAACGGCTGTATTCGATGAGATTGAGCATGTTGGAGTAAGTGCAAAGGTTACAAAGGCAGTGAAAGAATTTGCAGGTTTATTACACAATTGGGTAAATATGCAAGAGTATTTATCTGTTACAGAATTGGTAGAAGAAGTTATTGAAAAAACAGGCTATCGCGATATGTTGAAAAACGAGCGTACGTTAGAAGCGGAAGGCCGTCTAGAGAACTTAGATGAGTTTTTATCTGTTACGCAAACATTTGAATCTCAAAGCGAAGATAAGAGCCTTGTTGCATTCTTAACAGACTTAGCACTTGTTGCTGATATTGATCGTGTAGATGAAGATCCAACTGCTGGTGAGGAAGTTATTTTAATGACGATGCACTCAGCGAAAGGATTAGAATTCCCAGTTGTCTTTATTGTCGGTTTAGAGGAAGGAATATTCCCGCATACTCGCTCTCTAATGGAAGAAGATGAAATGCAAGAAGAGCGCCGTCTTGCTTATGTAGGTATTACTCGTGCAGAAGAAGAGCTGTATTTATCAAATGCACAAATGCGTACTTTATTTGGTAGAACAAGTATGAACGCCGCATCTCGATTTATTACAGAAATCCCGGCAGAATTAGTGGAATCATTAAATGAAACAGCACCAAAGCGTGAAACTTCGTTTGGTGCAAAAGGAAGAACGGCTAGTAGCAGTAAAACGACAGTCACAACTACAACACGCTCTCGTTCAGCTTTCGCGCGTCCTGCAGCTAAGACGACAGGCGGTGAACAAATCGGCTGGGCAGTAGGCGATAAAGCTTCTCACCAAAAATGGGGAGTTGGTACAGTTGTAAGTGTAAAAGGTGAAGGTGATGCAAAAGAATTAGATATTGCGTTCCCAAGCCCAATTGGTGTTAAACGTTTGTTAGCAAAATTTGCACCTGTGACGAAACAATAGGAAAGGAATGAGGATATGTCAAAAGAGATAGCAAAACAACGTATAGAAGAACTGCGTGATTTGTTAAATACATTTAACTATCAATATCACGTATTAGACAATCCTTCTGTTTCTGATGCGGAGTATGACCGTAATATGCAGGAGCTTATAAAATTAGAAGCAGAGAATCCAGAGTTTATGAGTGAAGACTCTCCCTCAATTCGCGTTGGGGGAACTGTTCTTGATATATTTGAAAAAGTAACACATAAGTCACCGATGTTAAGTTTAGGAAACGCATTTAACGAGGGAGATTTACGTGATTTTGACCGACGAGTACGCCAAGGAATTGATGATGCGAATGTAAGATATATTTGTGAATTAAAAATTGACGGACTTGCTGTTTCACTTCATTATGAAAAAGGGCGCTTCATTCAAGGGGCAACACGCGGTGATGGTGTAACAGGTGAAGATATTACTCAAAATTTAAAAACGATTAAAGCGATTCCGCTTCGTTTAAATGAAGAAGTAACGTTAGAAGCACGAGGCGAAGCTTACATGCCGAAGCGTTCATTCGTTAAGCTAAATGAAGAAAAAGAGCAAAACGGTGAAGATGTATTTGCGAATCCACGTAATGCGGCAGCAGGTTCAATACGCCAACTGGATCCAAAAATTGCAGCGAAGCGTAACTTATCTATGTTTGTATACGGTCTTGCGAATGTAGAAGAAAAAACAATTCCATCACATAGTGAATCGCTTGATTTCTTAGGTGAACTTGGATTCAAAACAAATCCAAATCGTCGTACATGTGAAACAATTGAAGAAGTTATCGCTTATGTAGAAGAATGGCAAGAAAAACGTCCGCATCTTGATTATGAGATTGATGGAATCGTTATAAAAGTAGATGATGTTGCTCTTCAAGAAAGTTTAGGAACTACAGCAAAGAGCCCAAGATGGGCAATTGCTTATAAATTCCCAGCTGAAGAAGTTGTAACAAGATTAACAGGCATTGAATTAAGTGTTGGTCGCACAGGGGTTGTAACACCGACTGCAGAGCTAGAGCCAGTGCGAGTGGCTGGTACGATCGTTCGTCGTGCTTCTTTACATAACGAAGATTTAATTCGTGAAAAAGACATTCGAATTGGTGACTACGTTGTTGTGAAGAAGGCTGGAGATATTATTCCTGAAGTTGTGAACGTTATTTTCGATAAGCGTACTGGTGAGGAAGAAGAATATCATATGCCAACGCATTGCCCAGCATGTGAGAGTGAACTAGTTCGTTTAGAAGAAGAGGTAGCACTTCGTTGTATAAATCCAACTTGTCCAGCTCAAATTCGAGAAGGGTTAATCCATTTCGTTTCAAGAAATGCAATGAATATTGATGGACTTGGAGAACGTGTCATTACACAACTCTTTGATGCTGATTATATTCGTACATTTGCAGATTTATATTCGTTGACGAAAGAGCAATTATTGCAGCTAGAACGATTCGGCGAAAAATCAGCAACGAATTTAGTACAAGCAATTGAGAATTCTAAAGAAAACTCATTAGAGCGGTTATTATTTGGTCTTGGTATTCGCCACGTTGGAGCAAAAGCAGCACGTACATTTGCAGAGCATTTTGAAACGATGGATGCGCTTGTGAAAGCAACGGAAGAAGAACTAAAAGCAATTAACGAGATTGGTGAAAAAATGGCTCAATCCGTCGTGACGTATTTTGATAATGAAGATGTATTAGAGTTATTACAACAATTTAAAGAGTATGGCGTGAATATGACATACAAAGGTATAAAAATTGCTGATTTACAAAATGTTGAGTCGTACTTCGCAGGGAAAACTGTCGTTTTAACAGGTAAATTAGAAGTGATGGGACGTAGTGAAGCGAAGAAGAAGATTGAGGCATTAGGTGGAAAGGTAACCGGAAGTGTTAGTAAAAGTACGGATTTAGTTGTTGCAGGTGAAGCGGCAGGTTCGAAATTAGCACAAGCGGAGAAGCATAATGTTGAGGTTTGGAATGAAGAGAGGTTCTTACAAGAGCTAAATAAGTAAGAGGTGCAAACTTACCATGAAAAAAATAGCATTAGCGGTATTAAGCCTTGGCCTACTCGTAAGTGGGTGTAGTGCAGGTGCCGATAAAGATGAAAAAGTGGTTGAGAAATCGGGGAAAGCAAAAGAGCAAGCAATCGTCCCAAATTACTCTATTTCGGATGAATATTATAAGACGACTATTCCATTTTATGGAGGAGAGGCACGTGGATTAGTTGTGCAAGGAGTAAGTAATCGTCTTGATATAGATGAATTTGAAACAGGATTAATGCGTATTGCGAAAGAATCATTTAGTACGAAAGATAATGTTTTCAAAGGCGGAAAATCCCTAAAAACTCAGGATATACAGATGCTTGTTAAAAGAAAACGTACAGATGCAGAACAAAAGGAACTAGAAGATACATTAAAAAAAGATGCGGTTAAATTCCCAAATATAGGGTTGAATCCTGCATTAGGTACAGGATCCGAATCATTAGAAGTGAAAAATAAAAAAAATCCAATATATATTTCAAATATTTTAGAGCATGATTATTATGTGAACAAAGATGAGCGAAGTGGCATTGTAGTTGGATTAGCGATGAATTCGGTTCATTATTATGAGGAAGAGCATGGGTATCCGCGTGAGGCTGCAATTTCGAATGAAAAAATGTTAGCTGAAGGGAAAAAAATGGCGCAAGAAATTTTGAAAGTTATGCATCAAAAAGATCCTGAAACAAAAAACCTTCCGATAACATTTGCAATTTATCGTCAGGCTCCGAAGTCTTCGCTCGTGCCAGGTAACTTTGTTTCTTATGCGAATGTCGAAAAAGGTAGTGAAACGGTTGAGGATTGGAAACAAATTAATGAGAAATATTATTTGTTCCCATCTGAACAAGCGAAAACAGATAATAAACGTGAAGACTTGGCGAGAGTATCAAACTTCAAGGCAAAATTAAGCGATTATTTCCAAGGTGACTATACAGCTGTTATCGGTACTGGTATGTATAGAGACGATGAATTAAGAGAAATAAAGCTTGATATTCCTGTCCAGTTTAATGGCAAAGCAGAAATAATTGGCTTTACACAATATGTAGCCGGGCTTGTTATGGAATACTTCCCGAATTATATGAAAGTACAAGTAACGATTAAATCTGTAGAACGTCCAGAAGCGATTATTATACGTGAAGCGAAGCAAGATGAGCCGTATGTGAAAATTTTAGATTAAATAGAAGGGCCGTTCCTTTGTGGAACGGCTTTTTTTCTTGGGTAATTTTGTTATAATTTAAAATGTTATAAATAATGGGGTAAGGGGTAAAGCGCATGGACGAATTAAGTTTTCAAGTCATTATTTTATTAATTGCATTCGGTTTTTTAGCAGCTTTTATTGATTCAGTTGTTGGCGGTGGAGGGTTAATTTCGCTTCCGGCACTTATGTTTGTTGGTTTACCGCCAGCTTCGGCAATTGCAACGAATAAATTAGCTGCAACGATGGGGACGTTTACGAGTGCGATTTACTTTATTCGATCGGGAAAGGTCGATTTTAAAATTGTAGGAAAGTTAATCCCGTTAATTGTTATAGGAGCAGTAGCAGGTGCTTTAGTAGTAAAGTTTATTCCTCCAGATATTTTACGTCCGTTAGTGCTTGTAATGTTGGTATTTATTGCTATTTATATTATTGCGAAAAAGGATTGGGGAAGTGTGTCTACCTATAAGAAGATGACGAAAAGAAAAACATTAATATTTTTCTTTGTTATTTTAATGATAGGGTTTTACGATGGATTTTTTGGACCAGGGACAGGATCCTTTTTAATTTTTGCATTTTTATTAATTGGTTTGGATTTTATTCAAGCGGCAGCATCTGGAAAACTTTTGAACTTTGTTAGTAATATCGTATCGTTAATCACTTTTTTATTTTTAGACGTAATTCATTTTGAATACGGTATTATTATGGGGTTATCGATGATTTTTGGCGCTTATTTTGGATCGAAGTTTGCAGTTCAAAAAGGTGTTGGATATGTAAGGACTTTATTTTTGTTAGTAACTATTTTATTGATTGGCAAAAACGTTTTGGAATATACTCATATTTTGTAGAGTTATACATTTGTATAACTCTGTTTTTTTATTATATTTTAAAAATTAATTAATTTTTAAAATATAAGTCTAGGAATATTTGAATAAATCTAAATTATCGTGTAGAATAATGTTGTAAAATGTAAACGTTTTTCTAAGGGGAGGCTAAAAGGATGGTAGTAGCATACAAACATGAGCCATTTACAGATTTTTCAGTGGAGGCTAACAAATTAGCGTTTGAAGAAGGTTTAAAGAAAGTAGAATCTTATCTTGGACAAGACTATCCATTAATTATTGGGGGAGAAAAAATCACTACAGAAGACAAAATTGTTTCTGTAAACCCTGCAAATAAAGAGGAACTTGTTGGTCGCGTTTCAAAAGCAAGCCGTGAGTTAGCTGAAAAAGCAATGCAAGTAGCGGATGAAACATTCCAAACTTGGAGAAAATCAAAGCCAGAAATGCGTGCAGACATTTTATTCCGCGCTGCAGCAATCGTTCGTCGCAGAAAACATGAATTCTCTGCTATTCTTGTAAAAGAAGCAGGTAAACCATGGAATGAGGCAGATGCTGATACAGCAGAAGCAATCGACTTTATGGAATATTATGGTCGTCAAATGTTGAAATTAAAAGACGGAATTCCAGTAGAAAGCCGTCCAATTGAATATAATCGTTTCTCTTACATTCCATTAGGAGTAGGTGTTATCATTTCTCCTTGGAACTTCCCATTCGCAATTATGGCAGGTATGACAACAGCTGCTTTAGTTTCTGGTAACACAGTATTACTAAAACCAGCTAGTACAACTCCTGTAGTAGCAGCGAAATTCATGGAAGTATTAGAAGAAGCTGGCTTACCAGCTGGCGTAGTAAACTTCGTTCCAGGTAATGGTTCTGAAGTTGGTGACTACTTAGTAGATCACCCTCGTACACGTTTCGTGAGCTTCACGGGATCTCGTGATGTAGGTATCCGTATTTATGAGCGTGCAGCGAAAGTAAACCCAGGCCAAATTTGGTTAAAACGCGTTATCGCTGAAATGGGTGGTAAAGATACAATCGTTGTTGATAAAGAAGCAGATCTTGAATTAGCAGCTAAATCTATCGTTGCATCAGCATTCGGATTCTCAGGACAAAAATGTTCTGCATGTTCTCGTGCAGTAATCCATGAAGATGTATACGATCACGTATTAAATCGTGCTGTTGAATTAACGAAAGAATTAACAGTTGCTAACCCAGCTGTATTAGGTACAAACATGGGTCCTGTTAATGACCAAGCTGCATTCGATAAAGTAATGAGCTATGTTGCAATTGGTAAAGAAGAAGGTAGAATCTTAGCAGGTGGCGAAGGGGACGATTCTAAAGGTTGGTTCATCCAACCAACAATCGTTGCTGACGTTGCAGAAGATGCTCGCTTAATGAAAGAAGAAATCTTCGGACCAGTAGTAGCATTCTGTAAAGCAAAAGACTTTGACCATGCACTTGCAATTGCAAATAATACAGAATACGGTTTAACAGGTGCTGTTGTTACTAACAACCGTGACCATATTGAAAAAGCACGTGAAGACTTCCACGTAGGTAACTTATACTTCAACCGTGGATGTACTGGTGCAATCGTAGGATACCAACCATTCGGTGGCTTTAACATGTCTGGTACAGACTCTAAAGCTGGTGGCCCTGACTACTTAGCACTTCACATGCAAGCAAAAACTACTTCTGAAACTTTATAAGAAATAGTAGAAGAGATCTTCGCAGTCTGCGAAGATCTCTTTTTTTTGAAAAAATTTTTATATGTGGATTAAGATACATATCAGTAGAAAAACTAATATAAGGTGTACTTAAGTAAAATAAGGTATATTATATTGGTTGAATACATTCTCTTTCAAGATAAGAAAAGTAGGTGAACAAAGTGGGAAAATATCAATTGGATTACAAGAGTCAGGTAGCTGTGGCAAAGTTTCATGAAAAACAGACGCCTGCCAAATTTGATAAAAAGCAGCAAATTGAAAATTTGCGTGCAGAGTATTTGAAAAAGAAGCAAAAACAAACAGATAAATAATAGGAGAGACTAGTTAATTTGAATTTAAAACACTTACCATATATTACTATTTGGTAAGTGGAACTAGCTAAACCCTATTCATATCGGGATAAACATGGAAATAGAAACAAAGCAACGAGAAAAGTTGACTTATTAGTCACATTTTTTAGTATTCATTTTAAGGATTTCCTGTATAATACAATTTGAAAGAAAATCTATGGTTTGACAAGAAACACTCCTTTCGGTTTTGCTCACTGAAGGGAGTGTTTTTTTGTAGCTACAAACTCCGCTGTACTCATTACATTTGCATATACGCCATTTAAACTAGCCAAAATTGTATTATGAATATAAACGGCTGGTATAGTAGCATTCTTAAAAGAAAGATCTTTTGTAGCACAAGCATCATGTATAACAGTACATTGAAAGCCGAAATCAAAAGCAGCCCTTACGGTAGCATCGATACACATATGAGTCATCATCCCGCATATGACGACGTGCTCAATAGCTAAACGTTGTAATTGTTCTAGGAGATCAGTTTCCCGAAAACTATTTGGATAATGTTTGAGTATAACGGTTTCTTCTCTAAGTGGACGTACGCTTTCATGAATATGTACACCTTCAGTATTGGGTAGGAAAAAAGTAGCGTCATCTTTTATTGCTACATGCTGGATATGAAAAATAGGTTCGTTTTTCGTTCGAAAGAGTTTTAGTAGCTGACTAGCATAGTCACTTGCCTCTACAGGATTACGCAATTCCATCTTTCCATGCGGAAAATAATCATTTTGAATATCAACGAGTAAAAGAGCAGTTTTCATATATTTATCTTCCTCCAATTTCATATTCAAATAATGGTATTCAATGTATAGAGAGGATTCTCCTTTTAAAAAAATATGAAGGAGAAGAATTTTACATAACTTTAAAAACCAATATTATATTGTGATTTTTTATTTGAAAATTTTAATAGAGAAATAATTAATATTTTTCTAAAAAATGTATTGACTCTCATTATTCTGAGTTCTATAATGAGAATTAATTAAATGACAATTAAATCGATACATTCTTATCCAGAGAGGTGGAGGGACTGGCCCTACGATACCTCAGCAACGGGTTTTTTAATACCGTGCTAACTCCAGCAAGTCTTATAAAAGGCTTGGAAGATGAGAAGATGTGACCGAGTACATATAAGTGCTCTCCTTCTTATCTTTATGTTTGATAAGAGGGGGAGCACTTTTTATTTCACCTCGAAAGCTCTACTTCAAGTTTTTACAGCATATAGGAGGGAAGAAAATGATTTCTTTTAACAATGTAAGTAAAGTATATGAATCAGGTGGGCAATCTGTTCATGCGGTGGAAGATGTAACATTATCCGTTGAGAAGGGCGAAATTTTTGGCATTATCGGTTTTAGTGGCGCTGGAAAGAGTACGTTGTTACGCTTAGTAAATATGTTAGAGAGACCGACGGCAGGAACGATTTCAATAGATGACAAAGATATTACATCACTATCGACGAAAGAATTACGGAAGCTAAGACAAAGAATCGGGATGATTTTTCAAAGTTTTAATTTATTTAACTCAAGAACAGTGTTTGGGAATATTGCGTACCCATTAAAGTTAGCGAAAGTACCAAAGAATGAGATAAAAGAAAGAGTAAATGAACTGCTGAAGTTTGTAGGATTAGAAGATAAAGCAGACTATTATCCAGAGCAACTATCAGGTGGTCAAAAACAACGGGTTGGCATTGCAAGAGCACTTGCAACATCACCAGATATTCTTATATGTGATGAGGCAACGTCAGCTCTAGATCCAGAAACAACGACAGAAATTTTGAACTTATTAAAGAAAGTAAATCGAGAATATAATGTAACAATTCTTCTTATTACACACGAAATGCATGTTGTGAAAGAAATATGTCATCGTGTAGCTGTAATGGAGAAGGGGAAAGTTATTGAAGAAGGAAAACTGTTTGACGTTTTCACACAACCAAAAACAAAGACAACTCAAAACTTTGTACGCTCTATTATTAATGATCATTTACCGGAAAGTGTTCTAGGGAAAATTCAAAACGGAGGACAGATTTATCGCTTAACATTTACTGGTGAAGAGACAGGACAGCCAGTACTATCATATATCGCGAAAAACTATAACGTCGATGTAAATGTACTGTATGGAAATATTATTGAACTTCAAAATGTGCTATTTGGAAATCTTCTCTTAGAACTGCAAGGTGAACAGAAGGAAGTTCAAAAAGCATTACAACATCTAAGACTACAAGTGCAGCTGAAGGAGGTAGAAGCTCATGCGAGTTGATTGGAGTATATTTTGGCCTCGCATAGTAGAGGCAACGGGGGATACCCTCTTAATGGTAATCGTAACCCTTATATTTGCTACAATTCTTGGTATACCTCTAGGTTTACTTTTGTATGTAACGAGAAAAGGAAACTTTTTAGAAAATAAATTGGTCTTTTCTATTCTTAATATCATTATTAATACAATTCGTCCAATTCCGTTCATCATCTTCTTAGTAGCTTTAAGCCCACTAACAAGAAGTGTTATTGGAACGACGATTGGAACAGCAGCAGCAATTTTCCCAATGACGTTAGTCGCTTCGATTGGGATTGCGAGAATGGTTGAAACAAATCTTGTTTCTGTTCCAAAGGGAGTCATTGAAGCAGCACAAGCAATGGGTGCTTCACCAATTAGAATTGTATTTGAAATTCTTGTGCCAGAAGCGTTAGCACCATTGATCTTAGGGGTTACGTTTATGACAGTTGGTTTAATTGAATTTTCTGCAGTTGCTGGGCTTGTCGGTGGTGGCGGTCTTGGTGACTTAGCGATGACATATGGTTATCAACGCTTTGATACATCGGTTATGTTCGTAACGGTCGTTTTACTTATTATTCTCGTACAGGTAGCTCAAAATTTAGGAAACTACTTTGCGAAAGTCTTTTTACGCAGATCATAAAAAGGAAGAGGGGAAAAGTAAATGAAGAAAATTTTAGCATTTGCATTATCAGCGATTGTAGGGATTTCAGCGTTAAGCGGCTGCTCAAGTGGAGAAACGGGGGCAGGGGCGAAAGAAAAGGTAGTTCGCGTCGGTGTAACCGGAACAGATGGAGACGCTTGGGAGATTTTAAAGAGAAAAGCTGAAAAAGAAGGAATTAAAATTAAACTGGTTGAGTTCTCTGATTATACAACGCCAAATAAAGCGTTAGCTGATGGAGATATTGAACTAAATTCATTTCAGCATATTGCTTTCTTAGAGCAATTTAAAAAAGAGCATAAGTTAGATATTACAGCTGTTGGTACAACGCAAATTGCACCGATGGGCTTATACTCTGAAAAATATAAGAAGGCAAATGAAATTCCAGATGGTTCAGAAATTGCGATTCCAAATGATCCAACGAACCAAGCGCGTGCATTAAAACTTCTTGATGCAGCTGGATTATTAAAGCTTAAGAAAGACTTTGGCTTATTCGGAGATCCAAGCGGCATTGCTGAAAATCCGAAGAAGTTAAAAGTTACACCGGTTATCGCACAGCAAACACCTCGTGTATTAAAAGATGTTGCAGCTTCAGTTATTAATAATGGTGTTGCTGGTCAAGCTGGATTAGACCCAGCGAAGGATCCAATTTTCTTAGAAGATCCAAAGAATGAAAATGCGAAGCCATATATTAATATTTTCGCAGCTCGCACGAAAGATAAAGATGATCCAACACTGAAAAAAGTAATTGAACTATATCATTCAAAAGAAGTAACAGATGCAATTAAGAAAGAAACAAATGATGGTTCCATTTCAGTAGATCTTTCACTTGAGGAGCTTGAAAAAATCGTAAAATAATGATTGAGTTTAACGGGCTAGCAGAAGGAACCCCTCCGCTGTTAGTTCGTTCAACATATAATCTACTTAACAAACAAACCCTAATTCTGTACCTTCCAATTCTGTATAACGTAGAATCCAATGTTTGTTAAGTAGAGTAATGGACCAGGAGTTTTCCTGGTCTTTTTTTTATAGATGAAAGTAGCTAGCAAATAGTAAGGTAATCCAAATTATAACAGGGTAAGAAAATAAGCTGAAAATGAGTGTAATTATGAATTGTTTTTTATGAATGAGGTGTTTTTCGGATAAAAAAAAGAAAATCGAAAAGATGAAAATGAAAGCTGCCGATATTACGCCAGGGTTATAGGAACGGTAAATGAAAAACAAAATAATATGTTGAACGGAGTTGAAGAATATAGCCCCTTGTATAAAAATAATCCAGTATATAGAAGACAAGAAGTTTAGTTGATATAGAAAGACGATAAGTAAGACAAAGATTGTTAATGCGGAAATGGCAATGAAAAATTGTTGGCTTGTTATAAAATGAATTGAAAATCGATTAGCAAGATATTGTGGCATTTGGAAAGATTCTTCAAGGTTATGAATGAAAAATAACAAGGGAATAATCCAAAACATAATAGTGGAATGTTTTTTCATCAACTTAGATCACTCCAATATGGAGATAGAAAGCCTACAAAGGCCCTCTATCCAGAGATGTTCATTCAATTATGATACTTTTTAAATTATCTTCATGATGCTCTCGTTTTTTCGGATAAGCAGCTAGCTCCTCTTGTAAAATATTTAGCATTTGCTTAGCTGATTGCTGGATTGGTGTAGGCAACTCTTCTAATATATTCATAACGACTTTTATTTTTGCATGAATTACCTTTCTTAGTAGTTCCTCACGCATGTACTACACCTCCAAAACGAATGTTTAGTACATCATCTTCGAATTTTGCTCCTTGAATAGAAAGGTGTGTTAACGTTTTTGGTAATGTGATATTTCGTTTAACAGAACCAGCGCGAATGATAAGCTCATCACCTTTTTGATTTAATGCAAGTTCACTTTTGTTAGAGAAGGGAATGGACAGAACGAAAATATATTCATCGCCATCTTTTTTTACATATTGAGTGCGGCCGTTAAATTTTACTTCAGTAGGAAAATGATCAGTTTTAAATAAAGCATCTCCTACGCGTTCTAACATAGGTAAACCAACAACTTCTTGTTCAAACATTGGAGCTTCGTAAATAGGAAGTGGATCAAAACTATCTTGAATTAATGTTTTATATTTCTTTTGGGTATCTTTCCATGCTTGAAAATAAGGATCGGTGACAGTTTTAGGAATGACACGATTGATCATAATGGCATCTACGTTATAATCGTATAAATTTAAATACGTAAAGCTGCGCTGTGCTTCTTTAATGACCATTTTTTCAGGATTTACAACGATGCGGATACTTGTTACGCCTCGGTTTGATAAAATATCTCTCATTTCTCCGAGCTGTTCAAGTGTATTCGTTAATTCGTCCATAATATCATCGGTTGGAAGGGGGACACCAAGAAGTGGTTGAGCTACAGGGCGAACAACTTTTAAAACTTTTCTTTTAATAGGAAAGAGTTTTTCCATCCACCAGCCGAGCATGTCTGGAAAGCTGAGCATTGCTAATGTTTCTCCTGTTGGAGCACAATCAATGATAATAACGTCATATGTGTTTTGTTTATAATAATCGAGTACGCGAAGTAAACTAATTAAATCTTCCATACCAGGAAACATCGTTAACTCTTCGGTTGTAATATCATCTGCTGCTTTGGAAGTGAAGAGTAGTGTAATATATTTCTGTAACTTTCCCCAGCCTTTTTCCATCTCATAAATCGTATTAATTTCTTGTGCCCATAAATTTTCACGAATTTCTAATGGCTCAGAAGAAAGTTTTATACCAAATGAATCTCCTAAACTATGAGCAGGGTCTGTGCTCATTACTAAAGTTTTTAAGCCTTGTTTTGCGCTTTGAAGTGCAGTTGCTGCTGAAATACTAGTTTTTCCTACGCCGCCTTTACCTGTATACAAAATAATTCTCATCATCATATCCCCCTTTGTTTCGAATATCGAATATTACGAGTACCGAAATATTTTTTTGAATAAAAACCCTATTAGGGTTTTTATTCAATCGGAATGTTTTTCATTTTAGGTGTAGAAACCTTTTCTTCAGTTTTTTGCTGTGACGTAGCAATGTGATTCATGATCTTTTGGAAGATCTGTAGTAAGAATGCTTTTTCTTCTTCTGATAATGCTTCTGTCACTAGGTTAAAGTAATGGGCTGCATTTTGTTTTACTTCTTGAACGAGCATTACACCGTTTTCTGTTAAACGAATTAATACAATGCGTCGGTCGTTTTCATCACGGTACCTTTCGATATATCCCTTTTTTACAAGGCGATTTACAACACCTGTCGTTGTACTCATCGGTATATCAAGAAGGTCAGCGATTTTTGTCATTGTAATATCTGTATTTCGCTCCATCCAAAGTAAACAAAATACTTCTGTTTTAGAAAGTGTTAAATCTAGGCTTACCCATTCTTCAGGATAGAAAAGTTTCTTGGCGTTATCTAGCAGTAAGTCTAAAAAATGTTCATATTGCAACAATTAATTCCACTCCCGTATATTTCGAGGTTCGTAATATTTGTTTTTATTTTATGTAGAATTGAAATAAATGTCAATTATTTTAACTGTTTTTTCAGATTAGGCAGAAAACTAACTTTAAAATAGTATTCTTTTGTGATAGATTTATAAATATAAAACTAGAATTTACATAAAAATCCATCATGATAAATATACTTATCTATAATGGATGTACAGCTAACGAGGGGGAGAACGATGAGAAGACGTAATACGCAAGCGTTCACGTTTTTAGCATGGACTTCATTTGTTTGCGCGCTTTCAGGTATGCTAATTGGAATTTATACGTTAGATGAAACGCTTAGTGTAAAAGGATATTATTTAATTGGAACATTATTTTTAACGATGTCTTGTTTTGTATTACAAAAAACAATTCGTGATAATGAAGAAGATAACGAGAGATTTCCGAAAAATAAACCGTTAGATAAAGAGTAAATCGTAAAGAAAGGCGTTTGCCTTTCTTTTTTTATGTAAAAATACCGTAAGTGCCGTGTGTTGACTTGCTTGAAGTACTGAAAATTTGGTATCATCAATAGTATTGTAGATTGAACGATATATTATGGAGGTGGCCTAGCCGTGTCAAGAATTTCCGTTGAGAATGTAAAGCACGTAGCACATTTAGCACGTCTTGCAATTACTGATCAAGAAGCAGAAAAATTTCAAAAACAACTAGATGCAATTGTTACATTTGCAGAACAGTTAAATGAATTAGATACAACTGATGTAAAACCAACAACTCATGTATTAACTATGAAAAATGTTATGCGTGAAGATGTACCAGAAAAAGGTTTACCAGTCGAAGAAGTATTAAAAAATGCACCGGATCACAAAGATAATCAAATCCGTGTTCCAGCAGTATTAGAATAGAGGAGGGGAATTTCGATGTCATTATTTGATCATTCAGTATCAGAGTTACATAAGAAATTAAACAACAAAGAAATTTCCGTTACGGATTTAGTAGAAGAATCTTACAAACGTATTGCGGATGTTGAAGATAACGTAAAAGCTTTTCTTACATTAGATGAAGAAAACGCACGCGCGAAAGCGAAAGAATTAGACGCGAAAATTGGTGCTGAAGATAATGGTTTATTATTCGGTATGCCAATTGGTGTAAAAGATAACATTGTAACTAACGGTCTTCGTACTACTTGTGCGAGTAAAATGTTAGCAAACTTCGATCCGATTTATGATGCGACAGTTGTGCAAAAGCTAAAAGCTGCTGACACAGTTACAATCGGTAAATTAAATATGGACGAGTTCGCAATGGGTTCTTCAAACGAAAACTCAGGTTTCTACGCTACGAAAAATCCATGGAACTTAGATTACGTTCCAGGTGGATCTAGTGGTGGTTCTGCGGCAGCTGTAGCAGCAGGAGAAGTATTATTCTCTCTAGGTTCTGATACGGGTGGTTCTATCCGTCAGCCAGCTGCATATTGCGGCGTTGTAGGTTTAAAACCAACTTATGGACGCGTATCTCGTTACGGATTAGTAGCATTCGCATCTTCACTTGACCAAATCGGACCGATTACACGTACAGTAGAAGATAATGCATACTTATTACAAGCTATTTCAGGCATTGACCGTATGGATGCAACTTCTGCTAACGTTGAAGTAGGAAACTACTTAGCTGGTTTAACAGGCGACGTTAAAGGTTTACGCATTGCTGTACCGAAAGAATACTTAGGAGAAGGTGTTGGCGAAGAAGCTCGTGAGTCAGTACTAGCTGCTTTAAAAGTATTAGAAGGTATGGGCGCAACTTGGGAGGAAGTATCTCTTCCACACTCTAAATACGCTCTAGCAACGTATTACTTATTATCTTCTTCTGAAGCATCTGCTAACCTTTCACGCTTTGATGGCGTACGTTACGGTGTTCGTTCTGATAATGTAAATAACTTATTAGACCTATACAAAAACACACGTAGCGAAGGTTTCGGTGATGAAGTAAAACGTCGTATTATGCTTGGTACATTTGCACTAAGCTCTGGTTACTATGATGCATATTACAAAAAGGCACAACAAGTACGTACATTAATTAAAAACGACTTTGAAAATGTATTTGCTAACTACGATGTTATTATTGGACCAACAACGCCAACTCCGGCATTTAAAGTGGGCGAAAAAGTTGATGATCCAATGACAATGTATGCAAACGACATTTTAACAATCCCAGTAAACTTAGCGGGTGTTCCAGCGATTTCTGTTCCATGTGGATTCGGTGCTAACAACATGCCACTTGGTCTACAAATCATTGGTAAACACTTCGATGAAGCGACAATTTACCGCGTTGCACATGCGTTTGAGCAAGCAACAGACTATCATACAAAAAAAGCAAGTCTGTAAGGAGGCGAGCATAGATGAATTTAGAAACAATTATTGGTTTAGAGGTTCACGTTGAGTTAAAAACAAATTCGAAAATTTTCTCTGCGAGTCCAACAGAATTCGGAGCGGAGCCAAATACACAAACAAGTGTAATTGACTTAGGATACCCAGGGGTACTTCCTACTTTAAATAAAGAAGCAGTTAACTTTGCAATGAAAGCTGCAATGGCATTAAACTGTGAAATCGCAACGGAAACGAAGTTCGACCGTAAAAACTATTTCTATCCAGATAATCCGAAAGCTTACCAAATTTCTCAATTTGATAAGCCAATTGGTGAAAATGGCTGGATTGAAATCGAAGTAGACGGTAAAAAGAAACGTATCGGTATTACACGTCTTCATTTAGAAGAAGATGCTGGTAAATCAACGCATACAGCTGATGGTTCATTAGTAGACTACAACCGTCAAGGTATGCCTTTAATCGAGATCGTATCTGAGCCGGATATGCGTACGCCAGAAGAAGCATATGCATACTTAGAGAAGTTAAAATCAATCATTCAATACACTGGCGTATCTGATTGTAAGATGGAGGAAGGTTCTCTACGTTGTGATGCGAACATTTCCCTTCGTCCAGTTGGACAAGAGAAGTTCGGTACAAAAGCGGAACTGAAAAACTTAAACTCATTCACTTACGTACAAAAAGGTCTTGAGCACGAGCAAGTACGCCAAGAAAAAGAATTATTATCTGGCGGTATCATCCAACAAGAAACACGTCGTTATGATGAGGCAACGAAGAAAACAATCTTAATGCGTGTGAAAGAAGGATCTGACGATTACCGTTACTTCCCAGAGCCAGACTTAGTTGAACTTTACATCGACGATGAGTGGAAAGAAGCAGTTCGAGCTTCTATTCCAGAACTTCCAGATGCGCGTAAAGCTCGCTACGTTTCAGAAATTGGCTTACCAGCTTACGATGCACACGTATTAACATTAACGAAAGAAATGTCTGATTTCTTCGAAGCAACTGTTGCAGACGGTGCTGATGCGAAATTAACATCAAACTGGTTAATGGGTGAAGTGCTTGCATACTTAAACAAACAACAAAAAGAATTAAAAGACGTTGCATTAACGCCTGCTGGTTTATCTAAAATGGTTCAATTAATTGAAAAAGGTACAATTTCTTCTAAAATTGCGAAGAAAGTATTTAACGAATTAATTGAAAAAGGTGGAGACCCAGAAGAAATCGTTAAAGCGAAAGGTCTTGTTCAAATTTCTGACGAGGGTACACTTCGTAAAGTTGTAACAGAAATTCTTGATAATAATGAGCAATCTATCGAAGACTTTAAAAACGGTAAAGACCGTGCAATTGGCTTCTTAGTTGGTCAAATTATGAAAGCTACAAAAGGACAAGCAAATCCACCGCTTGTTAACAAAATCTTACTTGAAGAGATTAATAAGCGATAATAATAGTAACTTGTAAAGATTAAGCAGAAAAACACCCGTACATGGGTGTTTTTCTAGGTTAATCAAACGTTTGTTTAAATGAGAGAAAATCATTTAAACAAACGTTTGATTAACTGTCAAAAGTGGAAAAATGTTTGTATAGCAACTATGGTATGATAGTTGCAAAAAGGTGGGAATAATGATAAATCTAGACATAGAGGTTTTTTTCATCTCATGAAATAATAGATAATTATTATTCTTTATATGTAAATTGTTACGAGGAAATAGATGGACATAAATTTTTTGTCAAATAAAACAAAACCATCGAAATGAATATTTATTTTTGATGGGCTACACGAATCGGGTTCTTACTGCCTGTTTGAGCGAGATAAGAAAAGGATAGGAAGATGAGAGGAGGTAGGCATGGGAATACTGAATAAAAGTTCGGTATGTTCTTTTTCAATACATAAAGAAACTTCCTGTGCTAATAAATGATGAAGCGAGCAAGAATTATTTATAATCCTACTTCTGGGCGTGAGCTATTTAAGAAGAGTTTACCAGAAGTATTACAAAAATTAGAACAAGCTGGATATGAAGCGTCTTGTCATGCGACAACGGGTCCTGGAGACGCAACTGTGGCGGCGAGGCAAGCTGCGGATCGTAAATTTGATGTTGTTATCGCAGCTGGTGGTGACGGCACGTTAAATGAAGTGGTGAACGGTTTAGTGGGGCATGAACATCGTCCAAAGTTTGGAATTATTCCAGTTGGAACGACTAATGACTTTGCACGTGCAATCGGTGTACCTCGTTCTATTGAAGAGGCAGCAGATATTATTTGTGAAGGAAAAACTGTACCATTAGACCTTGGTAGAGCAAACGATACATATTTTATTAATATCGCTGGTGGCGGTCGTATTACAGAATTAACATATGAAGTACCGAGTAAGCTAAAGACAGTATTAGGACAACTTGCTTACTATTTAAAAGGTATCGAAATGTTACCATCATTACATCCAACATATGTTGAAATTGAGTATGATGGAAAATTACTACAAGAAGAAATTACGATGTTTTTAATTACGAATACTCGTTCAGTAGGTGGCTTTGAAAAAGTAGCACCATATGCATCAATTAACGATGGCTTATTTGATTTATTAGTGCTGAAAAAAGGATCTATCGCTGACTTAATTAAAGCAGCAACACAAGCGCAGCGTGGTGAACATATTAACAATCCAAAAGTGTTATACACACAAGCAAATCGAATTAAAGTACATTCACCAGATAAACTAATGATTAATTTAGATGGTGAATACGGTGGAGATGCACCGATGGAATTCGAAAATATATATCATTGTCTCGAACTATTTGTTCCTGAACATCAAGAGGATGCCCTGTAAAGGCATCCTTTTTATTATGTAGAGGAATTGTAAATTGGAAGTTAGTTTGATTTTTATGGTATTTTTACAATTCGTTTATTTTATATCCATACTTTATTGATACACTGGAGGAGAGAAGAAACGAGAGGTAGGGTGCTATGGAGAAGGTAAAAGCAATATTATTTGATAAAGATGGGACATTAATGGATTTTCATTCAATTTGGATAAAAGTAGCTGAAGAACTTGTGGCGGAATGTATCAATTTATATGAACTGCCAAAGTCAATGCAGCCCACTTTACTAAAAGAAATTGGTGTGGATGGGGCATTTGTTCATCCTCGTAGCGCAATAGCGGCAGGAACAAGCCTTGATGTTGCAAAGGGGCTTTGTAAGTATATTACGTCATCTAAGGAAGATGAGATGCATGAGTGGGTAAGTGAAAAGTTATTCTCTCTTATGTATGAGCATCGTTCCTATATGAAAATGACGGCGGATTTACCGAGAATTTTACAAGGTTTAAAGGATAGAGGGTTTATTTTAGGTGTTGTTACAGCTGATGATTTTGCACCGACAGAATTGTTTTTGAAACAGTATCAATTAGAGTCTTTTTTTGATTATGTTGTAGCTTCAGATACGTTTCCAGCACAAAAACCAGATAAAAGAATTATAGAATCGTTTTGTGAGAATTTTCATTTAGAAGCATGTGAAGTAGCCGTCGTTGGAGATACACCAACTGATTTATATTTAGCGAGAAATGGCGGCGATTGCTATGCAATTGGAGTACTATCTGGTACAGGAGATCGTCAAACATTAGAACCACTTGCTGATTTAGTAGTACAATCTGTTGGGGAGTTTATTTCTCATTCGGGTGAGTTCATTTGGGAACAAGGAAAGTCTAATGTGTAAGAAAAATAAGTCTATAAGGACTCTTAATGAGTCTTTATAGACTTATTTTTTATGTCGACATAGAAGGTATGTAGGATGAATGCTGGAAAAGAATGTTGGCATACATTTTGCAAAGAAAAGAGAAAACAATGTAAAGAAAAGGATGGGGTACGTAATGAACACAAAAAAATTTGCTAAAGTAAATGAACAAATTCCTGGACCGAAAGCAGCGTCTTTATTAGAACGCCGCCAAAATATAGTACCAAAAGGGGTAAGTAACGGCATCCCAACGTTTGTACAATCTGCAAATGGTGCTCTTGTAACAGATGTTGATGGCAATCAGTACATTGATTTCGCGGGAGCAATTGGAACAATTAACGTAGGACATTGTCATCCAGCTGTGAAAGAAGCGCTTCATAAACAAGTAGATCAATACATTCATACTGGATTTAATGTCATGATGTATGAGCCATATATTGAATTAGCAGAAAAACTTGCAGCATTAGCGCCAGGAAGTTTTGATAAGCAAGTACTATTTTTAAATAGTGGTGCAGAAGCAGTTGAGAATGCGGTGAAAATCGCTCGTAAATATACAAAAAGATCTGGTATTATTGCATTTTCTAAAGGTTTCCACGGACGTACATTAATGACAATGACGATGACAAGTAAAGTAAAACCATATAAATTTGGATTTGGCCCATTTGCACCGGAAGTATATAAAGCGCCATTCCCATACGAATATCGTCGCCCAGAAGGACTAACTGAAGAGCAGTACGATGACTTTATGATTGAAGAGTTTAAGAATTTCTTCATATCAGAAGTAGCACCAGAAACAATTGCAGCCGTTGTCATGGAACCTGTTCAAGGGGAAGGTGGATTTATCGTTCCAAGTAAGAAGTTTGTGCAAGCAGTACGCAATATTTGCTCAGAACACGGCATCTTATTTGTAGCGGATGAAATTCAAACAGGATTTAGCCGTACAGGAAAATACTTTGCCATTGATCATTATGATGTCGTTCCAGATCTAATTACGGTATCTAAATCATTAGGCGCTGGTGTACCAATTAGTGGTGTCATTGGGCGTAAGGAAATTATGAATGAGTCTGCACCGGGAGAGCTTGGTGGAACGTATGCAGGAAGCCCACTAGGATGTGCGGCGGCATTAGCAGTACTTGATGTAATAGAAAAAGAGCATTTAAATGATAGAGCGATAGAATTAGGAAAAGTCGTAATGAATCGATTTGAAGAGATGAAAAATAAATATAATTGCATCGGTAATGTGCGCGGTTTAGGAGCAATGTGTGCATTCGAGCTCGTTCAAGACCGTAAGACGAAAGCGCCAGATAAAACGTTAACGGCTAACTTGTGCGCAGAAGCAAACAAACGCGGCTTACTTCTACTATCAGCAGGGACATACGGTAATGTTATTCGTGTGCTAATGCCATTAGTGATTACAGATGAGCAACTTGAAGAAGGATTAACAATCATTGAAGAATCATTGCAAGTCTGTTATGAGAAAGCAAATACTGCTCGTGTTTAAAAGCTAAATAATAAATCGCAAACATTCTAGCTGACTCTATATAAAATGCAGAAAATTCACTTTATAATGAAAGTAGTGAAGTGAATCGATGGATTTTGGAAGTTAGGGGTGGCTAGGATGGTTGCAGAAAAGGAACGAGTGTTAATGGATTTACAAGATGTATTTGAATATGCGTTTGACGAAATTTTTGTGACTGATGAAAAGGGAATCGTTGTGCGTGTAAATAGTACATGTGAAAGGCACTATCAATTAGCTGCTAAAGAGTTAGTAGGTAAGCATGTAAAAGAGTTGCAGAAGGACGGTATCTTTTATCCATCTGCAACGTTAGAAGTAATTGAAAAAAAGAGGCCGATTGAACTCGTCCAAACGACAAAATCAGGAGAGTATTTACACGTTCGTACAAGGCCTGTTTTCGATGATGAGGGAAATTTAAGAAGAGTAATTAGTTACTCTCGTGATCTTACAGAGCTCTACCAATTACGTCAAAAGGTAGAGGAAATGGATAATCAGTTAAAAACATATAAAAAAGAATTAAGAGAAACGTATGAGCATGAAGGACTTATTTTTAAAAGTATCGCTATGCAAAAAATAGTCGAGACAATTAAAAAAGTATCTGTAGTAGATAGTACTGTTCTCGTTTTAGGTGAGACAGGAGTAGGGAAGAGTCGATTAGTACGTCATTTACATGAAGTGAGTAACCGGAAGAATGAAAGTTTCTATGAAATTAACTGTGCGGCATTGCCAACAAATTTAATTGAATCAGAGCTTTTTGGATACTCAGGTGGATCTTTTACAGGTGCGAATCGTGAAGGGAAAAAGGGACTATTAGAATCCGCGCATAAAGGAACGCTTTTCTTAGATGAAATTGGCGAAATGCCGCTTGAAATTCAAGCCAAGCTTTTGCAAGTGTTGCAGGAGAAGACGTTTCGCCCGGTAGGAGGAAGGGAATTAAAAAAGGTAGATGTTAGAATTGTAGCGGCAACAAATCGAGATTTAAGTATGATGGTGAAACAAGGAACATTCCGGAAAGATTTATATTATCGTCTGAATGTCATTCCAATTGTAATTCCGCCACTTCGGGAAAGAACTGAAGACATTTTGCCACTCATTTATCATTATTTACAGCACTTTAACGAGAAATATGGCCGGAATGTAAAATTAGCGCCTAGCACATTACAAATGTTTGTTAGTTACCCGTGGGAAGGAAATAATAGAGAAATTGAAAATGTGATTGAGCGAATTGTTATAACTGCTGACGATATCGTTACGATAGAAGATTTGCCGATAGCGATGCAAGAATCAACGGTTGAAAAGTCCGGTCAAAGTCTCTATAAAATGTTAGAAGAAGTAGAACGGAATATTATTTTGAAAGCATATAAAACATATGGATCGAGCTATAAAGTAGCGGAGTTTTTAAAAATAAGTCAATCTGCTGCCACGAGGAAAATAAAGAAACTTATAGAGGAGGAAGAAAACATTGGATAAAAAAGCGACGTTTGTAAATGTAGAGAAAAAGGCGATGTATATAAATGGTGAGTGGATTACATTGCAAGAACAAATCGAAGTAAACAATCCAGCAACGAAGGAAATATTTGCGACGGTACCAAAGGGCGGAGTAACAGAGGCAAAGCAAGCTGTTGATGCTGCCCATGAAGCTTTTAAATCATGGTCTAAGTTAACAGCAGCAGATCGTGCAATGAAGTTAAAAAAATGGTTCACACTTATTGATGAAAATAAAGAAGAGATTGCAGCGATTATGACGAGAGAACAAGGAAAGCCATTTGCAGAAGCGCTTGGTGAAGTGAATTATGCAAATAGTTTTGTTGAATGGTATGCAGAAGAAGGAAAACGCGTATACGGTGAAATGATTCCTGCTTCTCATCCGAATAAACGTATTTTAGTTATGAAGCAACCTGTTGGGGTTATGGCAGCTATTACACCTTGGAACTTCCCGGCCGCTATGATTACGAGAAAGGTAGCACCGGCGCTTGCAGCAGGATGTACGGCAGTTGTAAAACCTGCAAGTCAAACGCCGTTAACTGCGCTTAAATTGGCTGAATTAGCTCATGAAGCGGACATTCCAAAAGGTGTAATAAATATTGTAACAGGTAGTGCGAAAGCAATTGCGGATACGTGGATGGAAGATGGACGTGTTCGAAAGGTTTCCTTCACAGGATCAACGGAAATTGGGAAGGAATTAATGGCCAGTGCTGCACAAACGATGAAAAAGGTTTCACTTGAGTTAGGTGGTCACGCGCCGTTTATTGTTATGAACGATGCGGACTTAGATAAAGCGGTAGATGCGGTAATTGGTTCGAAATTCCGTAACGCAGGACAAACGTGTATATGTACAAATCGAGTATTCGTTCAAGAAGAAGTATACGAAGTATTTGCAGAGAAGTTCCAAAAGGCAGTAGGGCAGTTGAAAGTAGGAGACGGTTTCGGTGACGGAACGACTGTAGGACCACTTATTGACGAGCATGCAGTTTCGAAAGTACAGGAACATATCGAAGATGCTATTAAACAAGGTGGAACAGTTTTATATGGTGGCCAAAAGGTTGCAGAGCTAGACGGACACTTTATGCAACCAACTGTAATTGGATTAGCAAATGATACGATGCTTTGTATGAATGAAGAAACATTCGGACCAGTTGCACCAGTTGCGAAATTTAAAACAGTGCAAGAAGTAATTGAACGTGCAAATCATACACCATATGGATTGGCTGCTTATATTTTCACAAAAGACATTAGTCAAGCATTCCAAATTAGCGAAGCGTTAGAGTACGGAATTATCGGTTTAAATGATGGACTTCCATCGGTTGCACAAGCGCCGTTCGGTGGCTTTAAAGAGAGTGGTATTGGCCGTGAAGGAGGCCATTTCGGTATCGAGGAATATTTAGAAATTAAATATATTTCATTAGGGCTATAAGGTAGTATACTAGAATCTCTATAAGGTAACAGAGAAGGAGAGTCTAGTATGATATATTGGCTATTATTACTCGTAACAATTATTTTTGAAGTAGCTGGAACAATTGCGATGAAATTATCGAATGGTTTAACAAAGCTCGTTCCAAGTATACTTATTTTCGTATTTTATGGAATTTGTTTCAGCGTATTTGCCATCGTTGTCAAAAAAATTCATTTAAGTATCGCTTATGCCATTTGGTCTGGCGTAGGGACATTACTTATTACAATCATTAGCGTGTATTTTTTTAAAGAGCACATTAGCTTATTCCAAGCGTTTTGTATTCTCTTTATCGTTTTAGGAGTAATTGGACTTAAGGTTTCATCGGCATCATAAAAGGCTATCTTCCGGTGTGGAAGATAGCCTTTTATTTGTATTAAAATGCCCAGTTACCTTTACGGAAGATTGGTTCATGTCTTCCATCATCTGTAATACCGTCGATATCAAGCTCGGCTGATCCGATCATGAAGTCGTTATGTGTAATACTAGTGTTTGCTCCGTTTTCAGCAAGCTCTTCTTTAGACATTGTTTTTCCGCCAACTAAGTTGAAAGCATAAGCACTTCCGATTGCAAGGTGGCAAGATGCGTTTTCATCAAATAGCGTATTGTAGAATAAAATATTTGTGTTTGAAATTGGTGAGTCATGAGGTACTAAAGCTACTTCACCTAAGTAGTGAGAACCTTCATCTGTTTCTACTAAATGTTTTAAAGCTTCTTCACCAGTTTCAGCTTTATAGTCTACGATACGTCCGTTTTCAAATGTTAACGTGAAGTTATCGATAATGTTACCTGCAAATGCTAACGGTTTTGTACTAGATACTTGGCCGTTTACACCTGTTTTAAGCGGCATTGTAAATACTTCTTCAGTTGGAATGTTCGCCATAAATGGTACGTTCTTTTCATTTAAGCTACCAGCACCAGCCCATACGTGCTTTTCTGGAAGTTCGATCGTTAAATCTGTTCCAGGACCTGTATAGTGAAGAGCTTTATAATGTTTTTCGTTTAAGTAATCAACTTTTGTATGTAATGTTTTATCGTGTTCTTTCCATGCTTCCACAGGATTTTCTAAATCAGCACGAGTAGCTTTGAAAATAGCATCCCATAGTTTTTCTTCTCGTTCTTCTGGTGCAACGTCAGGGAATACTTTCGCAGCCCATTCTTTCGTAGGAACAGAAATGACACACCAGCTTACTTTATCAGCTTGTACGTAATCACGGTATACTTTCATTGCTTCACCAGCTACTTTATGAGCTGTTGCGATGCGCGTTGCTTCTACACCTTTTAATAAATCTGGGTTTTCTGCATAAATAGACATGAATGCAGCGCCTTCTTTTGCTAATTCTTCACGAGCGTGTGCTTTCCAAGATGGGAACTCAGCAAATGCTTCTTCAGGAGCTAGATCGAACTTTAAGCGTGTTAACGTCTCATCATTCCAATCCACATATACGTGTTTTGCACCAGATTTATATGCTTTTTCTGTAACGAGGCGTACAAATTGTACAGCTTCAAGAGGTGCACTAATTGATAAGGTTTGTCCTGGTTGAATATTAACACCAACATTGACTGCAAGGGCAGCATATTTCTCTAACGTTTGTTCAAATGACATATGTATAATCTCCTTTAATTTGAAAGATTTCTTACTATATATAATACAAGAAAATTCAAAAAATATATATAAATATAGCGTGAAAAGAGAGCTCAAAATATATTGAGCTCTCATCGTTATTTAATTGAAGAAGCAAATTGTTCTACGGTCGTCGTATGGTGTATGCGAACACGCTTCATTTTTAACAACTCATCGGGTTCACCTTTTGTAATGAATTTTCCGGGTTTTGTTGTCGTTGCGAATTGATAATATTTCTTCGTCTCTGCAACGACTTTATCATCTACATGACCGAATGGATAAGCAACTGCCATAACAGGTTTACCTGTTATTTTCTCTAGCGTTTCCTTTGATTCTTTTAATTCTTTTTCATAGTTTGTAATTTTCGGCAAGTCTGCATGTGTTGCAGTATGAGATTGCATAGAGAAAATGCCGGAATCAACCATTTCTTTTATGTCAGATGTAGATAGTGATCCTTCTACATCAACGTTATCAACAATCATATATTCTGTTGCTGTCGGTTTAAACGTATCGTCTTTTAGCTTTTGTAAAATATGAAATGCATTCATATTATTTTTCATACCGTCATCAAATGTAACGAAGATAGGTTTATTTACTTTATTAATGTCGCCCCAACGTTCGAAAGTTAGTAATGTATAACCGTTGTCCTTTAAATATTTCATTTGGGCTTCAAAGTTAGCAGGTGAGACGAATAAATCTTTAATACCTTGTCCGTGATAATCATCGATTGCATGATACATAAGAACGGGAACCTTTTGCTCGAAAGTAATAGTAGATTTTGTGAGCGGAATGGTCTTCCCATCTTCTTTTATTCCTATTGCTTCGATTTGGAACTCACCGCGTTTTCCTTCAAATTCTTTTATGTCAAAAGGAAGTGAAAATTGTTTTTCCTTTTCTTTTGAAGATAAGGATTTAGCAGTTTCTTTTCCAGCAGCAGTTCGCCAAATTTTATATTGTACCTCAGTTAAAGTATCTTTTATATCTGCCATGTGAATAGTAGTGTTAGTAGATTCATATGTAATTGGGTTATAAGAAATTTTTCCTTGTTCTTGTACGGTCACTTCTTGTTTCTTAGTCTCTTGAACCTTTTTCTCTTTTTTAGGCTCTTGACTTACATTGTTAGTAGTACAACCTGCTAGAATAGCAGACGTGCATAAAGCGATTGCTGCGTATTTTTTCATAAAATCACCTTCTATTGTGTATTATGTTGCATACTCATATTTAAAATCCCCACCGCTGTAAGAGAGGTGGGGATATACCCTTGTTTATCATAGCATTTTAGTAATGAGATAGGTTAGTAGCTTTTAATAGAGCTATTTTAGTAAAGTTTATTTTATAAGAGATATGAATTTTTCCATCGATGTATTAGGTCCTACAAAGTGGCGTTTAATTAAATATTGTTCGTTTGGCATCCCTTTTGTAATATGATTACCGTGATCGGTCGTTACTGCGAAATCATAATATTTTTTCGTTTCTTCAACCGCTGAATCATTATAAGAACCTACTGGGTAGGCAAGGGCGATAACTCTTTTGCCAGTAAGAGCTTCAATTTTTTCTTTCGAACCACGTAATTCCTCATCATAATTGCTTGAATGAGCCATCATCGTATGATTAGCAGTATGTGATTGAATAGAAAATATGCCTGAATCCATCATTTGTTTTATCTCATCTGTTGATAGACGATTTGGTTTATCTATCTCGTTTGCAGTAAGAAATTCAGTAGCCGTAGGTTGAAATCTATCATCCTTTAATTTTTGTAAAATATGAAGAGCATTCATATTATTTTTTCGACCATCATCCATCGTTACAAAAACAGGTTTATTTACACGATTTATATCATTCCAACGTTCAAATGTAAGCATCGTATAACCGTTATCTTTCAAATATTGCATATGCTTTTCGAATTGCTCAGGTGGTACATATAAGCCGTAATCCCCATCACTTGGCCCAGGGTATTTTTCAATTGCATGGTACATTAAAACCGGTACATGTTGCTGGAATGTAATTTTAGATGTTACTAGATTTGTTTCAGTATTATCTTCCTTGATTCCTACTGTTTCAATTTGAAATTCGCCACGTTTTAAATGAAATGATTTTAAATGTAGTGGGAGGGCGAAGTCACGTTCTTTTTCTTGTGAAGTAAAAGTTTGTTTGCTTTCAGGACCATCAGCAGTACGCCAAATATTGTAACGTACTTGTGTGAATGAATCTCTTAAATCCTTTGTATAAAGCGTGGTGTTTTGTGCGTTATATTCATATGGATCCCATGTAATAATTCCTTGTGTTAAAGGAAGTTCAACTGCTTTCGCTTTTTTTTGTTCAACTGTTTGTTTCGCCGTTGCTTCTTTTATTTGTTTATCACTAGTGCTACTAGTGTTACAACCTACGAGAATAGCAGAAGAAAGTAAAGCGATATGTGTATATTTTTTCATTCTATCATCCTTCTATTGTGATTTGATTATCATCACTTATGTCATGAAACCATCGTTCGTATAAGCGACACTAAATCAAATTTTTGGTTTTAAAAATTTGATTTATACCCTTGTCCATCATATCACTATAGAATATGTAGGGGAATATATTTTTGGGATATTTAGGTAAAAATGCCTTATTTTTTTCTGGTGGAGTTTACATAAAAATACATATAGAAGAAAGTAAAAAAACTCCACCTCAATTTCCTTTTGAAAAAGGAGAAGTAAGGTGGAGTTTTTTGTTAAATAAACAATCCAGCGATTGTTGCAGATAAAATAGAAGCAAGTGTTGATGCAAATAGCATTTTCCAACCAAATTTAGAAACGATGCTTCCTTGTTTTTCAGAAAGGGCACGGATTGTACCTACAATCGCACCAATTTGGCTAATACTTGCGAAGCTAATTAAGAATACTGTAACAATTCCAACTGTACGTGGAGATAATGTTGCTGCAACATCTTTTAAATCAAGAATTGCTACAAACTCGTTTAATACAATCTTCGTACCCATAATACCACCAGCTGGGATAATATCTTGAGTTGGAATACCCATTAAGAATGCGAATGGAGCAAGTATATAACCGAAGATTTGTTGTAACGTAACAGCATATCCCATTGCACCTGAAGCTGCACTAATTACGTAGTTTACAACTTCCATCACACCGATGAAGGCGATCATTAATGCGGCAACGATACCAGCTACTTTTAAACCATCAAGCGCACCGTTAATCATTGCACCGATAAAGCTGTCTCCGAATAAAGTTCTATCAAATTTTTGAATCACTTCATCTTCTTTCTTCGTATCAACGGGTGTTAATAGCGAACAAACGATTAAGCTTGAGAATAAGTTTAGCGGAAGAGCTGCTAGTACATATTTCGCATCTAACATCATTACATATGATGCTGTAACAGAAGCAGAAACTGAGCTCATCGCAGAACAACAAATGATAAACATACGGTTTTTGTTAAAATGCTGTAAATCGTTTTTAATAACGATTAACGCTTCACTTGAACCGAAGAATACAGAGTTTACTGCGTGGAATGACTCGACGCGTGGTAAACCAGTAATTTTTGAAATGGCACCGCCGACAACGCGAACGATGAATGGTAAAACACCTAAATAACTAAAGATAGAAAGTAGTGCTGAGAAAAATACGATAATTAATAGTACGTTTAAGAAAAAGACAAAATCTCTTTGAATTCCATTAAAGAGAAAATCGACACCTGTCGTACCAAGTTTAATTAGTTTGTTGAAAACTTTACCAATGAAAATAATGATTTGTTGACCAATCTTTGTGCCAAACATAAACCAACCGATTAAAATTTGAAAACCAATCATAATAGCAATTGCACGGAGGTTGATTTTACTTCTATTGTTTGACAAAGCAAAGCATAAACCTAAAACGACAAGAATACCGATAATGCTCATTACATATTGCATGTAGTTGCCCCTTTCAGAAGTTCGTATAAAGTTTGTACATAAAAAGCTCGTTATATTACTAAAAATAAAACAAAGAGGTTTTATGTCATACGTAAGATGTCTGACCTTTTAGAAAAATAAAAATAAAAAAAGACCCATATGGATTCACTTTCATCTATGAGAGAAAGCTAATCAATATGAGTCCTTTTTTGCACATAGGCTAATATTCATTAGTTTTCCCCATAGTCCAGCAATTTAAGGTTGCCGGGTAGAAACTCTCGATCCATATTATCGAGTATATATGAGGTAACATCGTCCGTATTAAATTAGTAGTAGCGTAACATTAACAGAGAACTATCGTCAATAGCTTTTTTTCTTCCGATAGAAATAGACCATATAAGTATGATAAAATGTAACGCAGTGTTATGAAAAAGAGAGGTCGGAAAATGAGTACAAAAATGACGCCACCAGTTGAGAAAAACGAGTTTATAGATGTAGTATTTGAAGATTTAACACATGATGGTGCCGGTGTTGCGAAAGTAAAAGGCTATCCTATTTTCGTTAAAAACGGATTACCAGGTGAAGAAGCACAAATTAAAATTATTAAAGTGAAGAAAAACTTCGCATTCGGTCGTTTAATGAAGCTTCATACAGAGAGCCCGTACCGTAAAGATGCAGAATGCCCAGTGTACAATCAGTGCGGCGGTTGTCAGCTTCAGCACTTAACATATGAAGGACAATTACAAGCGAAAGAAAAACAAGTACGTGACGTTATGCAGCGCATTGGCGGACTAAGTGATGTTCCTGTTCATCCTGTACTTGGCATGAAAAATCCGTGGGTATATCGTAACAAAGCACAAGTACCAATTGGAGAACGTGAAGGTGGACTTGTAGCTGGTTTCTATCGCCAAGGAACACATGACATCATTAATATGGAATCATGTTTAATTCAGGCAGAAGAAAACGATACATTAATTCAAGAAGTAAAACGTATTTGTGAAAAACATGGTATTTCGGCATACAACGAAGAGCGTAATAAAGGAACACTTCGTCACGTAATGGCGCGTTATGGACAAGTCACAGGGGAAATTATGCTTGTCTTCATTACTCGTACAGCAGAACTACCAAACAAGAAAGCAATTATTGAAGAAATTGCTGCGAAATTCCCTGAAGTAAAATCGATTGTTCAAAACGTAAACACGAAACGTACAAACGTAATCTTCGGAGACACAACGACAGTACTGTACGGATCGGAATATATTTATGACTTTATCGGTGACATTAAATTTGCGATTTCAGCACGTTCATTCTATCAAGTAAACCCAGAACAAACGAAAGTGCTGTACGATAAAACGTTAGAATACGCAAAATTAGATGGTAACGAAACAGTAATTGATGCCTATTGCGGAATTGGATCAATCTCCTTATTCCTAGCACAAAAAGCGAAAAAAGTGTACGGCGTTGAAATCGTCCCAGAAGCAATCGAAGACGCAAAACGAAACGCAGCACTCAACAACATGACAAACGCTGAATTTGGCGTAGGAGAAGCAGAAGTAGTCATTCCAAAATGGTACAAAGAAGGCGTAATCGCTGACACAATGGTCGTAGACCCACCGCGTAAAGGGTGTGATGAGGCACTACTAAACACAATCATCGACATGAAACCAAAACGCGTCGTATACGTATCATGTAACCCAGCAACATTAGCACGAGACTTAAAAGTACTAGAAGAGGGCGGATATAAAACGCAGGAAGTACAACCTGTTGATATGTTCCCGCATACGACTCATGTGGAGTGTGTAGCTTGGCTTAAGTTGGTATAATAGGAAAGCAGTTGATATAGGAAAATCTATACCATCTGCTTTTTGGTTTATTGAGAGTTTGAAATTGTATTCATAGTGAGAGGATTTGAATTTGAAATGATAGATAATTTTTGGCGTGATTTACCACGACCATTTTTCGTGCTTGCACCAATGGAAGATGTAACGGACGTTGTTTTTCGTCATGTAGTAAGTGAAGCTGGTCGCCCAGACGTGTTCTTCACAGAGTTCACAAACTCGGATAGCTATTGTCATCCAGAAGGTATGAAAAGTGTACGTGGCCGTTTAATTTTCACAGAAGATGAGCAACCAATCGTGGCGCATATTTGGGGAGATAATCCTGAATATTTCCGTCAGATGAGTATTGGTATGGCAGAGTTAGGATTTAAAGGCATCGATATTAATATGGGCTGCCCAGTACCGAACGTTGCATCAAGAGGAAAAGGTAGTGGCCTTATCTTGCGTCCAGATGTTGCGGCAGAACTTATTCAAGCAGCAAAAGCAGGCGGACTACCTGTCAGCGTAAAAACAAGACTTGGCTTTAAAGAGTTAAGTGAGTGGGAAGATTGGTTAACGCATATTTTCAAACAAGATATCGCGAATCTTTCAATTCACTTACGTACAAGAGAAGAAATGAGCCAAGTGGATGCGCACTGGGAGCTAATTCCGGAAATTAAAAAATTACGTGATCGTATTGCACCAAATACACTAATAACAATTAACGGAGACATTCCTGACCGTAAAATCGGACTGGAACTTGCTGAAAAATACGGCATTGATGGTGTTATGATCGGACGAGGTATCTTTAAAAATCCGTTTGCTTTCGAAAAAGAGCCAAGAGAGCATAGCAGTAAAGAACATTTAGATCTTTTAAGACTACAACTTGATCTTCAAGATCAATATGCAGAAGTATTACCACGCTCTATTACAGGACTACATCGCTTCTTCAAGATTTATGTAAAAGGCTTCCCTGGAGCTGCTGAACTAAGAAATCAATTGATGAGCACGAAATCAACGAATGAAGTGCGTGCATTGCTTGATAAGTTTGAGGCGAGTGTGAATGTGGTAGAAGGTAGTGAAACAGTGTAACTTTTGAAAGTTACACTGTTTCACTTTAATTAAGGTGAACTGTATCATAAAACAAGGGTAAGAAAAGAATACAGGAGAAAAGCGGAAATGGTTGGTCTTGATTTTCAATGATAGTATCATGTTTATTTTATTATGCCTATAATTGGAGGCCATGTGAATGTTAAGTGATCAGGCGAGATATTCTAGGCTCGCGAATATAACAAAAATAATAAATACAAAATTAGAACTACGTGAAGTATTGCAGCGTGTAACAATAGCGATATCAGAGGAGATTGTTAAGTGCAACGCTGTTGGAATTTATTTACCCCAGGAAGATGGAACATTTAGAGGATTTGCAGGAAAACCAGAGACAATAAATGGCGTAACGCTCGATACGCAGGTAATTGATCCTGAAATAGACTTACTGGCAAAAGAAGTTATTGAAACAAAAAAAACTATTTATATCCCTGATACATCAAAGGATGATCGACCGGATTCAAGACCAGTTGCTGCGTTCAAAATTAAATCCTTATTAGCTTTGCCCATCTCATTTGAGCAAGAGTTATTTGGTTTGGTTTTTTTATTTGATTATGGAGTTCCAATGAACTTAACAAATTCAGAAATTCAAAGTGTTGAAGCTTATGTAAATATGGCTGCGGTCGCAATTCAAAATGCAAATAATTTAAAGCAAAAGGAAAACCTTATTGCTGAGAAGCAGCTGTTACTAAATGTTACCCGTGATTTATCAATGTGTTCCTCGATACAGGAGAGTTTTGATAAATGTTTTTTTTACTTAGGGCAGATTTTAGAGAGTAAAAACATGGCAGCTCACCTTTTAGACACCCTAGACAAAACAACGATTAAAACAACGAAGTTAAGCGAGGAATGTGATTGGACAGAAGCAAATTGGACGGAGAAAAGCTATGAAGCCAAGATCCAAGAGGTTATCCAAACAAAAAATATAGATAGTAATGGTCTACTGATGATTCCATTGGTTTCAATGAGAGAAGTATTAGGGGTAATCGTCGTTAGCAAAGAGGGAAAAGCTCACAATTATGATAATTCCCAAATGCAACTGGCAAAATCCATCGTTGATGCCACAGCGCCTACGTTTTCAAACTTGCTATATATGGATCGACTTGAAAGCATGGTGGAAGAGCGCACGAGAGAACTAGCTGTTGCTAATGAAAAAGTTACAAGTGTGATTGAAAGTATTACGGATGGATTCTTTACTTTAAATAATACATGGGAATTTACGTACGTAAATAAGCATCAGTATTTTCCACAAAGAAAAACAGCAAAAGATGTATTAGGCAAGAATATATGGGAGGTTTTCCCGAGTAGCGTTGACGAAGTTATGTATAAGGAACTTCATCGTGTAATGTCAGAGCGAACTACAGTGTATTTTGAATTTTTTTCTGCCCCTGATGAATATTGGCACGAAGTTATTGCATATCCGTATGATGATGGTATTTGTTGTATTTTTAAAAACATAACGGAAAAAAAGCAATATGAGCAGGAATTGAAAAGGTTATCCAACATAGATTTAATAGGGCAAATGGCAGCTGGTATCAGCCATGAGATTAGAAATCCAATGACAACAGTACGAGGATTTTTACAGTTATTAAAAGAAGAGCCCACCTATGAGAAACATAATAAGCACTTTAATTTAATGATTGAAGAACTTGACCGTGCCAATTCTATTATTACTGAATTTCTCTCAATGGGTAATACAAGGAAATCCAATTTGCAGCTGTTAGATTTAAATTCAATTATCCGCGATATTATTCCTTTAATAAAGATTGATACGCATAATCAAAATAAATATATTCAAGTCGATACAAATGACATTCCGGAATTACTTTTAAATCGTAATGAGATACGGCAATTATTAATAAACATATACCGTAATGGCTTAGAAGCGATGGACACAGAGAAAGTTCTAACCATTAGCACCTATAAAGAAGGTCGAGATTGTGTCGTGCTTGCAGTGCGGGATCAAGGAAAAGGTATCAGGCCTGAAGTATTAGAGAAACTAGGCACGCCATTTTACACGACCAAAGATAATGGAACTGGATTGGGGTTAGGTGTATGTTATGCCATTGCTGCCCGTCATAATGCAAAAATAGAAATTCAAACGGGATCCGAAGGCACTACCTTTTTGGTTAAATTTGATTATGGGAATAATAAAAAATAATCTTATTTAGATTAGTTAAGATGAACCTTAACATAAATAAAAAGTAAAGCTTAAGTAAACATAATCAATATATTTCACATGAATTTTGTGTAATATTCATGTTTGAGTTGCCCGCTAAATTAGAGTTGTATAAAAAGAAATGGACTAACCTATATAAGATTAGTCCATTTACAAGTGTGTTAATTAATAGTAAATGCCCATCCGTAATTTCGCGCGATTATCTCATCTTTTTTGATTTATTAATATCATCCCAAAATGAAGGAGTTATCCCACTACCAACTAAAATACCTTTTATAGTATTTAATTTGATTGAAGGCGTTTCTAGAAATAAGACCTTTCTTAATTTCTACTAAAATAAATTCGTTATTAGAAGTATTTCTTAATAATAAATAAAACCATCCCCATGAGCATTAATCCACCTAAGACTACAAAACATCCCTCTAAAATGTTAAAGTAGTAACTTAACGACATGAATTTACACATGCTAAAGGCATTATTATATTTAACATTTCAGGAGGAAACACAATGGCAATGAGCAACAACGATATATTAAAAAGAGTAAGGTACGCTTTAGATATAAGAGATATAGATATGGTAGAAATCTTTAAACTTGGCGGGATGGAAGTAACGAAAGAAGACGTAGTTGATATGCTTACAAAAATAAAGAGAGCGCCTCAGCATGAAGCTGAAAATGATGATGTAGCTGAAGATGAGTACGTAAAAACATGCGATATGATGATGTTAGAAGCATTTTTCAATGGATTTATTACTTTAAAAAGAGGGAAGCAAGATCCGAAACCAGGACAACCAGCACCTGTACAAAGCAAAGAGAGTGCGAATAACCTCCTTTTAAAGAAAATGAAAATTGCACTATCTTTAACGAGTGAGGATGTACTTGATATATTAGATAGCGTAGGCGTTACGGTAACAAAGGGAGAACTAGGAGCCCTATTAAGAAAAAAAGGCCATAAAAATTACAAAGAGTGCGGCGATAGATACGCAAGGAACTTCATTAAGGGATTAGGTGTGAAGTATAGAGGATAATGAGTCCGTTAAAGCGGTAAATGATATAATAGATAGAGTAGGACGTTCGTATCCTACTCTTTTTTTATATGTAAAATAATACGTTAGGTGATGAAATGGTACATACATATTTAGGTGAGACAATTAATTTTCATATAACTTATAAAAAGAAAAAGTCGGTGCGTCTTTTTGTAGATTCGTACGGAAATGTGGAAGTGCAAGCTCCGAAGGGAACGCCCGTTGAATACTTAGTCCAGTTGTTAGAGGAGAAATGGGATTGGATTCAGAAAACACGTAAGGAAATGCAGGAGCGAGCGCTTGGACCACAGGAAAAGGATTATGATCAAGGAGAGGGCTTTCTGTATTTAGGAAATACGTATCCGATACAGATCTCCCAAGATGCAAGTATTACACAAGACAATGCAGTGTTTGAAGGGGATAAGTTACATATTTATGTGAAAGAGCTTAAGGATGAGAAAATCCAGCAGGCTTTAAAACGATTTTACTATAAGCAGTGTAAGTCATTAGTAGAGAAGAGTATTAAAGCGCATCAAAGTAACTTCAAAACAAAACCACGTTCTATTCGTATTACAGATAGTAGTCGTACGTGGGGCACTTGCGATTCAAATTTACAGCTAACATTCAATTGGAAGTTAGCGATGGCACCACAGCGAGTAATTGATTATGTAGTTGTTCATGAAATGTGTCATATGGTTCATTTAAATCATGATCGATCTTTTTGGCGTCTTGTCGGGAAAATAATGCCTGATTACGAGGAAATGGAGAATTGGTTAGCGTTATCTAGTTGGAAGATGACGGTTTAGTGGTGCGCTTTATTGCAATTATTGTCAATACTTGTCGGTAAGTCGATATATTTCAAAAATCGCTGATATATTTGGAGTTGCGCCGATATATTTCGAAAACCACTGGTATATTTGAAATTGCAATCAATATGTCCAATAAAGAGAAAGGAGATGTCATAGTAGACATCTCCTTTTTTCTGGCGTAGCAATCATCGCCCAAACTTCACAACAAAATCTCCGTCCACATTCTTCATTTCATACCCGCGATACCCTTCCGAAATCAACGCCTGTTGTCCACTAGCATCACTCATCGGAACACTTTTAACATCCGTCCAATCGTTCTCCTTATCCCCGCGCAATTCCTTCACAAACACATACCGCATACTTCCGCCATACTTCTCTTTCAGCGCAGCAATCTCCATACCTTGCGCAAACTTATCCTTCAAACTCGGAATGTTAAAAGGGGCAACGGTGCAGCAAACATAGTCGTAGTTGCTATCTTCTTTTTGTAATTCATCCATGATGACTGTCGCTAATATTTTTTGCATCCCATTTCCTCGGCTGTTCGGGTGAACATTTGAGATTTCTTGATAGATGACGCGATGTAGTTCGCTTTCTGCTATGCCAATATCAAGACCTAAATGTTCATCGTCGATAGGAGGGACGAGTAGGGCACGAAATGCGATGAGTTCGTTTTCGATAAAAGCACCGATCATCATGCCGTTTCCTTCTAGAATGTATTGAAATTCTTCTAACGAGAGTGGTTGTAAGCGACTTTTATCTTCTAGCGCTTCAACTACGACGTTTTGTAGTGATAAGATTTGTTCGATATGCTCAAGTGATAGTAATGTAACGTGAAATGGATCGTTATTTTGTTTTAATGCTCCTTTATATAGCACTGTCATGTTGTTAGTCCTCCTTTAGCGTACAACGTCTTGAAATACGGTTAGTTCTTGTAATGTATCTTCATTTATCTCGATACCTAGTCCTGGCTTTTCGTTTAAGCGAATAAATGGTACGTCATAGTGTAAGTTTCCGATGTCTTTCGTGAATTTCAATGGACCTGTTAGCTCGACGCTCGTAATAATTTTTTTCGAGAAAGCGACATGGAATCCTGCGGAAGAGGCAATAGATGATTCGACCATGGATCCAACTTGGCATTCAATGCCGGCCATTTCTGCTTGATGAGCGAGTTTTACAGCGGGATATATGCCACCGCATTTCATTAGTTTTATATTTACTTTATCAGCCGCGTCTAATTTAATGATTTGGCGCATTTCACGAGAACCTTTTAATCCTTCATCAATCATAAGCGGAAGGTCTGTTTTAGAACGAATGTGAGCCATTGCGTCAATATCGTCTGCGACAACGGGCTGTTCAATCCAGTCGATGTTTACATGACCTAATGAACGAAGTGCTGTTAATGTGTTGGCGCTATTTTTCCAACCTTGATTTACATCAACACGAATCGCAATATCATTTCCTACACGTTCACGTACCGCTTCAATTCTTTTTACATCCTCTTTTACATTTGTACCGACTTTCATTTTGAATGATTGATAACCTTTTTGAATCATAGAAGCAGCCTCTTCAGACATGGCTTCAGGTTCGGCGATACTTAAGACGTGAGTGACAGGAAATTCTTCATGGTAACGCCCGCCAATTAATTGATATACAGGTTGATTTAGTTTTTTGCCCATTATATCAAAACAAGCAATATCTATTACGGCTTTTGCAGTAGGAACACCGTAAATTGTATTATCCATCATATCGTGTATTTTCTCGATATTCATTGGATTTTTCCCAATGAGCGCAGGAGCAAGTGTATGTTTTAAAGTATGGAAAGTACTTTCCCATGATTCGCCTGTAACGTGATCATCAGCAACGCCCTCACCGTAGCCGACAATGCCTTCATCTGTTTCCATTTTGACGATAATAGAAGGCATATCAGAGTAAGAACCATAACTAATAACAAACGGATCGCGAAGTGGTAAACGAATTGCGTAAAGATGAATAGCTGTAATTTTCATTAGGTAGAGACCCCTTCCTGTTTACAATAGTTTTGTACATTTGATATAGTTGACGTTAAATAGTCGTTAATTAATGATAAGGAGTTAGAGAAATGATGATAAAAATTGCAGTTGTCGGTTCAAAAGAGTTTATGGAGACACTTTTACCTGTTGCTCATAAACTAGAAGAAATAGAGATTGATCCATATATTTACCTCCATCCGGCAGAATCTTCTGAACTATTGAAGCGTTTAAAGCCTTGTGATTTCATCTTTTTCTCAGGTGCTTTACCTTATTATATGGCAAAAGAAATAAGAGAACAATTACGAATTCCAAGTACGTACTTACAGCAAGACGAGACAACCATCGCATCTTCCATTCTTTCTGTCATGTATCACCAAGGAATTCAACCACATCAAATTTCAATTGATTTAGTAGACCGTTCCTTCATTACAAATGTGTTCCATGATATCGGCATAAAAGAAAAGCCACAAGTGTTTGATTATAAAAATATGCTGTGGAGCAAAGATGAAATAAATAGAGTTATTGATTTTCATGTAGCTAAATATCAATCTGGAGAAGCACATTTAGCTTTAACTAGTATTCACGCTGTCTATGATGAACTTCAAAAAATAGGTATTCCTTCAGAGCGTATGATAGATCCGAAGCAATCTATTATACATGGGTTAAAAGATGCGAAAATAAAAGCTGAGTTAGCAAAAAGCCATTCAGCTACTGTTGGTGCTTGTATGATTTCTTCTTTAGAATTAAGAGAAGGTTTGCTTGAGCAATTAGATGCTATTTCCAAAGCACTACATGGTTCATTTAAAAAAGTTGATGAAATGACATTCATTTTGTATACGACTCGTGGTGATATTGAATCGATTATAAAAACGAATATGATAAATAATTTATTTGCGAGTATAGAAGGAACGATAGCTATTGGATTTGGTTACGGAAAAACTGTAAAAGAAGCGGAGAAAAATGCTAAAATCGCTCAAGATTTTGCGAAGAACAATCCAATAGACCACTGTTTTTATATACTAACAAGTGATAAAGAACTATTTGGTCCGTTCCCGAAAGAACAGAGAGTACAAAGTTTGAAGAATGAAAACCCAGAACTAATGAAAATAGCGAAAGAAACGAAACTTAGTCCAGCAAACTTATCAAAAATTATTCAATTTAGTCAATCACATTCGTCATTGAAGTTTACTGCAGCAGACCTCTCTGAATACTTACAGGTGACACGCCGATCAACAGAAAGGTTATTAAAGAAACTTGTTGATTATGGATATGCTCATATTTGCGGCGAGGAAATGCCTTATCAACAAGGACGCCCTCGCGCAATATATGAACTGAATTTACCATTATCTTTAAGCTTCTAATTGAGCTTTTTGTTTTTTTAGTAGTTCTGCTTTTTCAATGTCAGATAGTTTTGTAATTGTGAGATCAGTTATACCATAAATGATTGAGATAATAGGTACGATGAAATTCAATATAGCATAAGGAGCATATTCGAATGCGCCAACTCCAAGTGTTGCGAGTATAAATACACCACATGTATTCCAAGGTACAAACACGGAAGTTAATGTTCCACCATCTTCTAATGCTCTGGATAAATTTTTAGAATGTAGCCCCTTTTCTGTGTATGCATTTGCGTACATTCTTGAAGGAACAACAATCGAAATATATTGTTCAGAGCAAGTAAGATTGGTTGCAAAGCAAGATGCGATAGTAGAAGCGATAAGCCCTTTTGCTGATGTCGCTAATTTTAAAATTTGATTTACAATTGAGCGAAGAATACCAGTATGTTCTAGTACTCCGCCAAAAGTCATAGCGACAATTGTCATAGAAACAGTATTCATCATCGAATCTAAGCCACCGCGGTTAAATAGTTCGTCTACTAGCTTGTTTCCAGTGTCTATGACAAATCCAGCTTGGAGTGCACCGACAGAGGCTGAGACAGAACCACCTTGAATAAAGACTTGTGATAAAAATCCTAAAATAATACCTACGAGAATAGCTGGTATAGCTGGCACTTTTTTAGCGACCAATACCATAACGACTACAGGTATGATTAATAGGAAAGGTGAGATAACAAAGTTTTGTTGCAACACTTGTAACGTTTGATCGATGCTTTTTGCATCAATATTGTTAGCACCGAAGCTTCTTCCTAAGAACGCATAGACGATAAGAGTAATAATTAAACCTGGGATTGTAGTAAATAACATATGACGAATATGCGCGAATAAATCTGTATTTGTTAATCCAGCGGCTAAGTTTGTCGTGTCTGAAAGCGGTGACATTTTATCGCCGAAATAAGAGCCTGAAATAATGGCACCAGCAACCATTGGAGCTGGGATTCCCATACTTAGGCCAATTCCCATTCCTGCAACGCCGATAGTTCCCATTGTAGACCAAGAGCTACCGATCGCTAATGCAACGATAGAACAAATCACGGTAATTGAAACTAAAAATAGTGATGGAGTTAAAAGTTTTAAACCGTAATAAATCATTGTTGCGACGATTCCGCCGCCAATCCAAGCACCAATCGTTAAACCTACTAGAATAATGATAACGATAGCGGGTAACGCGAGGCGAATTCCTTTATACATTGCTTCTTCAAGATCGTTCCACTTGTAGCCATAGCGCCAAGCGACGATAGAAGCAACGGTAGTACCGATAATAAGTGGGACGTGAGGGCTTTGTTTTAATACAACAATTGTAACCATCATAACTGCAACTGTAATGATAATAGGGATTATTGCTACGCCAAAAGGTATTTCTTTTTTCATAAACTGCCTCCTCATTATGTATGTTTTTCTATTTTTAGAATTGTCGCAAAATAGACGCTATTAAGTTATAATAACTAAAAAGTTATATAAGCGTCAATAAAAAACAGAAAATAAGGAATGTTCTATCGTTATAAAATGAGTAGGAATAAGTTGTCGATTACATTTGAAAATAAACAATTGACTTTTTTCTTAAAATTCAATATGTTCATAAAAACATCTGTTTTTCATAAGTATAATTAACCTGAATGTTTTTGGAATTTGGGAAGGAGAATGTAGCTTTGAAAACATTAGAACTACAAGAGCGTTTAACTGAAATTTTTCAACATTTACATGAAAACCCTGAAGTGAGTTGGAAAGAGTATGAAACGACAGCGTATATTACTAACTTTTTAAAAGAAGAAGGAATTTCATATAAAATATTTGATGATTGTCCAGGCGTGATTGCGGAAATCGGAAGCGGAAATCCAGTTGTTGCAATTCGTGCCGATATGGATGCACTATGGCAAGAAGTAGACGGAGAATTTAAAGCGAATCATTCATGTGGTCACGATGCTCATATGACAATTGTGATGGGGCTTATTTTACAATTGAAAAATATGAGATGGAATAGTGGAACGGTTAGATTTATTTTTCAGCCGGCAGAAGAAAAGGGAAATGGCTCTTTAAAGATGGTAGAGAAGGGTGCTGTAGATGATGCTGACTTCTTGTTTGGTGTTCATTTAAGACCAATTGAAGAACTGCCTTTGAAACAAGCAGCCCCATCTATTCGTCACGGAGCAGCAGGATTTTTAGAAGGAACGATTCATGGAGATGATGCACACGGGGCACGCCCGCATCAAGGGATAAATGCAATTGATGTCATTTCTATGATCAATATCGGTTTGAAAAATATATGGCTATCGCCGCAAAGTTCATATTCAGTGAAGATGACAAGGTGCCAAGCTGGTGGAGATAATTTAAATATTATTCCGGGGAACGGCCATTTTAGCTTAGATGTTAGGGCAGAGAGTAATACATTATTAGAAGAACTAAAGAAAAAAATAGAACATGTAATAGAATCAGCCGCATCGATGGGATCTGAAACTTCATACAAATGGATTGATCTCGCACCAGGAGCTGAAGTTTCAGAAGAAGCTGAGCGCTTTATGCGAAAAGGCATTCTTGAAGTGTACGGGGAAGAGGGATGTACTGGACCACTGTATACGACAGGAAGTGATGATTTCCATTACTACACAGTGAAGAGACCACATTTAAAAGCTGTCATGCTTGGGCTAGGGGCCAACCTACAACCTGGATTACACCATCCGTATATGAAGTTCGATCATAGTTGTATTATGGATGGGGTAGAAATATTGAAACAAACTGTATTGAAAGTGTTAGAAGACAGGGGCTAGAGAGCTCCTGTTTTTTTATGGTGAATTGTCGGTAAATCGATATTCTTTGTCGAAACGTCGATATATTGAAAAAAACGTTGAAATATTTGAAGTTATGATAGATATATTCAGAAAATCGTTTATATAATTTCACGTACCAGTTAACTTGATGAAAAATGAGTCTCCTGTACATGGTGTATAATAATAAGTACCATTTCTTAATAGGAGAAAATCAATGAACGAACAATATTATGATGCAGTTTTAAACATAAAAACAGTCGGTGAGCAAAAAGGGTTTAACAAGTCTATGCATTATCACCGTTATGAACCGACGCCGTATAGCGGATTAGATGAGCTATTGAATCAATATGAAATAAGAAGTAGCGACCGGGTTGTAGACTTTGGATGCGGAAAAGGACGATTAAATTTTTACATGCACCATAAGTGTGGTGCTTCAGCGGTTGGAATTGAAATGAATGAAGAGTTTTATAAAGACGCGTTGGATAATCTTGATCGTTATGCGCGAAAGGTAAGAAACAGTAAAGATAAAATTGGGTTTGAATGCTGTTTAGCGCAGGAATATGAAATTGATCCACGTGATAACCGGTTTTATTTCTTCAATCCATTTTCTGTACAAGTGTTTATGAACGTAGTAAATAATATTTTACTTTCGGTAGAAGAGACGGAGAGAGAAGTGGATATTATTTTATATTATCCTTCTGAAGATTATATTTTCTTCTTGGAGAATCAGACTGCGTTTGAGCTGAAGAGAGAAGTAAGGTTGCCTGGGGCTTATGAGAAGAATGGGAATGAGAGATTTTTAGTATATAGATTGGAGTGTTAATGTATGGGGGCTTGGGGAGTAGCAATATTATCGGACGATATTGCTGAAGATATTAAGTTACTGTATAAGGATTTGTTAGCAAATGAATATTCAAATGAGGACGCAAGTAGGATTGTAATTGAGGAATACAAGAATGAATTAGATGATGAAGAGACTATTGTGTTTTGGTTAGTATTTGCTTCCGTACAATGGAAGTTAGGGAGACTTCAAGAGAATGTTAAGCAGGAGGCATTGCAAATAATAGAGAGTGGTGCAGATTTAGCCCGCTGGCAAGAAGAACCTAAATTACAGAAGAAACGTGAAGTAGTTTTAAATAAACTAAGAGAACAGTTACATTCTCCGCAGCCAGAAGCTAAAAAAGTGCCGAAGAGATTTATAACTAATACTTCTTTAAAAGCAGGTGATGCTGTTAGTTATGAATTAGTATCAGGGAGTTATATTATTCTTAAAGTCATTGAGATTATTGAGGAATGTCACGGAGATCGGTATCCTCTATTTAAAATATGTGACTGGGAAGGAAGAGAAGTTCCTTCAAAGGAACAAATTAACCAATTCGGTTTAAAGAAAAAGATTTATGAAGGTGGAAAGCAAGAAATGATGAAACTTGCTATTTATCCTTCAGGAAAAAGAGATAATCCAACTAAGAGAATGCAAGTAGTAGCAGAAAATGTAAAAGTAGTATTGAATGTAGGAACACCTTATACAGTAATGAGTTGGAAGGAACTTGATAACTATTTACATGAAATATAATAAAAAAGACGCGCTACCTATTGGTAGCGCGTCTTTTTTTATTAGTTACGGATTAAGTAATCAAATGCACCTAAAGCTGCGTTTGCACCTGAACCCATAGAGATGATGATTTGTTTGTACGGATTATTTGTACAGTCACCTGCAGCAAACACTCCTGGTACGTTTGTAGCGCCGTGCTTGTCTGTTACGATTTCACCGCGAGCGCGTTCAACTGTTTCGCCTAACCAGTCCGTGTTTGGAACAAGACCGATTTGTACGAATACACCTTGTAATTCAACGTGATGAACTTCTTCAGTTTCACGGTCGATGTAAGAAATACCGTTTACTTTATCAGTACCAGTAATTTCTTTCGTTTGAACGTTTTTCAGAACAGTTACGTTTGGTAAGCTGTTAAGACGCTCTTGTAATACAGCATCAGCTTTTAATTCTGGCATGAATTCAAGAACAGTTACGTGCTTAACAATACCTGCTAAGTCGATTGCTGCTTCAATACCAGAGTTACCTCCGCCGATAACTGCTACGTCTTTTCCAGTGAATAATGGACCGTCGCAGTGTGGGCAGTATGCTACACCTTTATTTTTGAACTCAGCTTCACCTGGTACGCCGACGTTACGCCAGCGAGCACCTGTAGAAACGATTACGCTCTTACTTTTCAGAATAGCGCCGTTTTCAAGTTCCACTTCAATAAGTTCTTTTTTCTCTAAACGTTTTGCACGTTGTAGATTCATTACATCGATGTCGTATTCTTTAACGTGCTCTTCAAGGCTTGCTACTAGCTTAGGACCTTCAGTGCGTTTTACGCTGATGAAGTTCTCAATGCCCATAGTATCCATTACTTGACCACCGAAGCGCTCAGCAACGATACCAGTGCGGATGCCTTTACGTGCTGCATAAATCGCTGCACTTGCACCAGCAGGACCGCCACCAACAACAAGAACATCGTATGGATCTTTATCAGAAAGCTCTGATGCATCTGGACCGTTACCCATTTTAGCTAAAATTTCTTCAAGAGTCATACGACCGCTTCCGAAAGATTCGCCGTTTAGGAAAACTGTTGGTACTGCCATGATGTCTTTGCTTTCTACTTCCTCTTTGAATGCAGCGCCATCAATCATAGTATGTGTAATACTAGAGTTTAGAACGCTCATTACGTTAAGAGCTTGTACAACATCAGGACAGTTATGACAACTTAAGCTGATATAAGATTCAAAATGATATTCGCCTTGAATGTTTTTAATTTGATCGATTAATTTTTGTTCAACTTTTGGAGCGCGTCCACTTACTTGTAGTAAAGCTAACACTAATGAAGTAAATTCGTGTCCTAATGGAATACCAGCGAATACAACACCAGTGTCTTCACCAGGGCGGTTTACGCTAAAGCTTGGTGTTCTCTCTAATTCAACTTTTTCTACTGTAATCTTAGATGACATAGTAGCTAATTCGTCTACTAGAGCTAACATATCTTTAGATACGTCATCGTCTCCTGCGCTTACTTTAAGTAAAATATCGTTCTCCATTAACTGAAGATATTGGGATAGTTGTGTTTTTATATCTGCATCTAGTATCATTTTGATCGAACTCCTTAGATTTTGCCTACAAGGTCAAGGCTTGGTTTAAGTGTTGCAGAACCCTCTTGCCATTTAGCTGGGCAAACTTCACCTGGGTTGTTACGTACGTATTGAGCTGCTTTAATTTTGTTAACAAGAATACTTGCGTCACGGCCGATACCGTCAGCATTGATTTCCATAGATTGGATAACGCCGTCTGGATCGATGATGAATGTACCACGAGCAGCAAGACCTTCTTCTTCCATTAAAACGTTGAAGTTTGTAGTGATTGTGCGAGTTGGGTCACCAATCATGATGTACTCGATTTTGCCGATAGTTTCTGAGCTATCATGCCATGCTTTGTGAGTGAAGTGAGTGTCTGTAGATACAGAGTATACTTCAACGCCTAACTCTTTAAGAGCTGCGTATTGGTTTTGTAAGTCTTCAAGTTCAGTTGGGCAAACGAATGTGAAGTCAGCTGGGTAGAAACAAACTACACTCCATTTTCCTTTTAAACTTTCGTCAGTAACTTGGATAAATTCTCCATTATGGTAAGCATTAGCTTTAAACGGTTTTACTTCTGTGCCGATTAATAACATATTAAAATTCCTCCTAAATGTTGGTTTTGAGCATCAAAAAATAGTGTGCTCATAAAATATATTTTTTAATTAACTATAATAATTCTAATTCGATATTAATTATCATATAGAATTGGTTATTTTGTCAAGAGAATAAACCAACTTTATATCAATTTAATTAATATTTATTCTCAATTAAGATTGTTAGGGAATGAAAAGTTAGTTTTGATGTAATAGATTTTCAATGAGTATATAAAAGAGTAGTGCATATGTGAGAGACATGTTGTAAGTATAAATTGATAGGAAGGGAATAATTCTTAGAAGTTGTCGATTTGAAAAGGGATTGCTTAGTTCTATTTTACAAAGAATTTTGTGATAAATAAAATAAAATGAATTAAAATCTTTTTGAACAATTTTTGTCATCTCAAATATATAATTAGGAAGCATATTGCGTTGATATAGAAACATTGACTCCCTTTTTTAACAAGATATAATAAAACCTAGATATACCTTTCAAAAAGAAGAAGATATAATATAGGATGAAAAAATTTTAACCTATTATTTTTTATAGCTTTTAGAAAACGCTTACAATTAGTGTGGAGGGGAAACCATGTCTAAGTTCACAAAGTATTTTTTAATGGAAGCTAACGATGTGATTGTATATGTGAAAGAGAAATTATCTAAGTTCGAGGATGCAAAGGGGTTACAGTGTAAAGAAATAGGCGATGGTAATTTAAATTATGTATTCCGCGTTTGGGATGAACAGGAGAATATTTCTGTCATTGTAAAGCAAGCTGGGGATACAGCACGTATTTCAGATGAGTTTAAGTTGTCGACGAATCGTATTCGTATTGAATCAGATGTTTTGCAGTTAGAGGAGGAGTTAGCACCTGGGCTTGTTCCAAAGGTGTATTTGTTTGATAGTGTGATGAATTGTTGCGTAATGGAAGATTTATCAGACCACACAATATTACGTACAGCACTTATAAATCATCAAATGTTTCCAAAGCTTGCGGATGATTTAACGACCTTTTTAGTAAATACACTCTTATTAACGTCGGATGTTGTAATGAATCATAAAGAGAAGAAGGAGCTCGTGAAAAACTATATAAATCCTGAATTATGTGAGATTACAGAAGACCTGGTCTACGCTGAGCCATTTACAAATCATAATAAGCGTAATGAGCTGTTTCCGTTAAATGAAGGATGGATTAGAGAGCATATATATAGTGATAAAGAGCTTCGTATGGAAGTCGCAAAACTTAAGTTTTCTTTTATGACGAATGCACAGGCGCTTATTCATGGTGATTTGCATACTGGTTCTGTTTTTGTGAAAAGTGATTCCACAAAGGTTATTGATCCTGAGTTTGCCTTTTATGGACCGATGGGATACGACGTTGGAAATGTAGTGGCGAATTTAATGTTTGCTTGGGTGAATGCAGATGCAACCATGCCGCCCGGTACTGAGAAAGATACGTATATGAGTTGGTTACAAACGACAATGGTAGAGGTAATTGATTTGTTTAAGAAGAAGTTTTTAAGTGCATGGGATATTCATGTGACCGAGATTATGGCGAAGGAAGAAGGCTTTAAGGAAGTATATTTACAATCTGTATTAGAGGATACAGCTGCAGTAACAGGTCTGGAGTTAATTCGTCGTATTGTTGGGCTAGCGAAAGTAAAAGATATGACTTGCATTGAGAATGAGGAAGCACGTGCTAGAGCAGAACGTATTTGTCTTCAAGTAGCGAAGAAATTTATTTTACGGGCGAATCAATATAAAACAGGCACAAGCTTTGTAGAAACGTTAAAAGAACAGTCGATGAACTACGCGAAGTAAGGGGAGAAGATGATGGAAGAGCAATTAATACCTATTCAGTGGAAAGATGATTCTTTAGTTTTATTAGATCAAACATTATTACCGAATGAAGTTGTCTATGAATCTTTCAAGACAGCTGAAAGCGTGTGGGATGCCATTCAAGTAATGAAAGTAAGAGGAGCGCCAGCGATTGGTGTTTCAGCAGCGTATGGTGTGTATTTAGGTGCTAAGGAAGTTATCCAAGGTACGGTGGAAGACTTTATAGCGGAAGTCAAAAAGGTGTGTGCATATTTGGCGACATCAAGGCCAACAGCAGTAAATCTATTTTGGGCACTTGAAAGAATGGAGGCAGTCGCGGTAGAGAACTCACATTTATCAATCGCGCAGTTGAAAGATAGATTACTAGAAGAGGCGAAAGAGATTCATAGAGAAGATGAGGAAATTAACCGTCAAATCGGGGAACATGCATTAACGTTATTCCATGATGGAATGGGAGTATTAACACATTGTAATGCTGGTGCGTTAGCGACGACTAAGTATGGTACTGCGACAGCTCCAATGTACTTAGCGAAAGAAAAAGGATGGGATTTAAAAATCTATTCAGATGAAACTCGTCCTAGGTTACAAGGTTCAACGTTAACTGCATTAGAACTACAACGGGCGGGGATTGATGTTACTGTCATTACGGATAATATGGCAGCTATGGTCATGTCGCAAGGAAAAATTGACGCTGTAATCGTTGGGTGTGATCGTGTGGCAGCAAACGGTGATGTAGCAAATAAAATTGGGACATTAGGTGTATCTATTTTAGCGAAATACTACAACATTCCCTTTTATGTAGCGGCACCAACACCGACAATTGACTTAAAAACACCGACAGGAACAGAAATTCCGATTGAGGAAAGAGATGCTTCTGAAGTGATTAATCGTTTTGGACAATATTCTGCTCCAAAAGAAAGTAAAGTATATAATCCAGCATTTGATGTCACGCCACATGAAAATGTAACAGCGATTATTACGGAAAAAGGGATTGTAAAAGCACCGTTTACGGAGAACTTAAAAAATCTGTTTCAATAAATAGATAGAATAAAAAAGTCAGTCATCATAAGCTTCATACTTAGGGGGATGTATATGTTATTACAAAAAGAAAGAGAAGAAATTGTAGCGTATGGAAAGAAAATGATTTCTAGCGGTTTGACAAAGGGGACAGGCGGTAATATTAGTATTTTTAATCGCGAACAAGGTCTTGTTGCGATTAGTCCAAGTGGTTTAGAGTATTATGAAACAAAACCTGAAGATGTAGTTATATTAAATTTAGATGGTGAAGTGGTAGAGGGAGAGAGAAAACCATCAAGCGAGCTCGATATGCATCTTATTTATTATAGAAATCGTGAAGATATAAATGCGCTTGTGCATACACATTCACCTTATGCGAAGACGATTGCATCATTAGGGTGGGAGCTTCCTGCTGTATCATATTTAATTGCTTTCGCAGGCCCGAATGTTCGCTGTGCACCGTATGAAACATTTGGTACGAAGCAATTAGCAGAGGCTGCTTTCGAAGGCATGATTGATCGCCGTGCGGTTTTACTTGCGAACCACGGTTTAATTGCAGGTGCAAATAATATAAAAATGGCATTTACTGTTGCGGAAGAAATTGAGTTTTGTGCGCAAATTTATTATCAAACGAAAAGCGTTGGAGAACCGAAGTTATTGCCAGAAGATGAGATGGAGAATTTGGCGAAGAAGTTTGAAGGATATGGGCAGCAGTAGAATGAAATAAGAAACACCCTCAAGATTTCACTCTTGAGGGTGTTTCTATGCTTTCTTAAGCAACAAATACATAAAGTAAGGAGCACCAATTAAAGCAACGACAATACCTGCTGGGATGCCATTAGGTTCAACGATGTTTCGTCCAATAGTGTCTGCTAATAGCAATAGCCATCCGCCGATTAAAACGGCGATAGGCATGAAGATTTGATGTCTTGGGCCTACTAAAGATTTCGCGATGTGAGGAGCCATTAGCCCGATAAAGCTAATTCCTCCTGTTACAGAAACAGCTGCAGCAGCAAGCGCAACTGCTGCAATTAATAAGTATCGGCGTTCTTTTTCAATTTCAATTCCAACGCCGATTGCGACTGGCTCGTTTAATGCTAGAATGTTTAATCGATTTGCTTTATAGAAAACGAACGGAATGAATACGATTAACCACGGGAGCATTGCGAAAACGAAGACCCAGTCATCTCCCCAAATGTTTCCGGCGATCCATTTGGCGATAAAGTCCACTTTCATACGATCAGCGGATGAAATAAGGACAATCATCATTCCAGATAGTGCAAATGAAAAACCAATACCAGTTAATGTTAAGCGGATTGGCTGAAGTCCAGTTGATTTGCTATATGAAAATACGTAAATTAGAACAGCTGTCAGAAATGCTCCGATAAATCCAACGACAGGTAGTAAGTAAAGAAATGAACCTACATCTATTGGAAAGTATAAAAAGAAAATAGCAACAGCAACACCGGCCCCAGAGTTGATTCCGAGAATACCAGGTTCAGCTAAATCGTTTCGTGTAATTCCTTGCAGAATAGCCCCTGATAAAGCGAGAGCCATACCAGCTAATAATGTAATGACAATTCTAGGTAGTCTTAAAGAGTATAAAACAAACTCCTCTTTAAAAGTCCCTTGTCCCATTAATGTTGGGAGTAGTCGATCATAAGATAAAGATGCTGAACCGAGTCCCATTCCAACTACAATGGTTGTGATGGTTAGTATAAGTAAAGCGAGTATAATAAGACGTTGTTTTCTTAGGATAGATTGCATCATGAGAATGTTTTTCCTCCTTTACGTACAATGAATAGGAAGAATGGTAACCCTACAATTGCGACAATAGCGGCAACTGGTGTTTCGTACGGAGCGTTAATCGTACGTCCGATTGTATCTGCAAGTAGCATAAAGGAAGCTCCAGCAATTGCTGACATCGGTATAACAAATCTATAATCTGGACCGACAATTGGGCGTACCATGTGAGGCACCATTAAGCCGATAAATGCCATATTTCCGACGAGCGCTACAGAAGCACCTGCAAGTAAGATAATAATGATAAATAGAATGGTTTTAATAACAATAATTTTTTGACCTAGTCCAATAGCCACCTCTTCACTGAAACTAAGAACTGTCAATTTTTTTGCTAGTAAGATAGCGATAAAGATACTAATTGAAATGACTGGAATAATAATTTTTAATTGGCCCCAAGTTGTTCCAATTACACCCCCAGCAGTCCAAAGTGATACCTCTTGTGAAATTTTAAAGTAAATGCCAACGCCTTCTGAAATTGCAAGCAGAAATGCTGAAACGGCAGCACCAGCTAATACAATTCTAAGAGGAGAGAGCCCACCCTTTTTCACCATGCCAATGCCAAATACCATAATTGCGCCAATTGCAGCACCGATAAAGCAAGCAAATGTTAAGTAAAGATAGCTGATGGAAGGGTTGAAGGCTATCGTTAACGCAAGTGCAGCATTTGCTCCACCAGATAATCCTAATAATCCAGGATCTGCAAGTGGATTTCGTGTTAACCCTTGCATAATTGCTCCAGACACAGCAAGTCCAGCTCCTACAAAAATAGCAGCTACTTCACGTGGTAAACGAATTTCGCGAATAATAGATAGTTTGTCCCCTTTAGCGGAGGAAGTGAGTGCTAACCATACATCTTTTATTGAAGTATCTGCAGCCCCTAATACCATTGCCACCATAAAAATAAGAAAGAATGCAATTATGCTCAAAATGAGTTTGTACGTAAAAGCTATAGAACGTGGATTATTGTGATCTTTTGTCATTCGTTTCACATCTTTTCTGTTCATAGAATAAAGGAAGAGGAATTCTTAAATTAAGAATTCCTCATGTTTGTATTATTTACCAAGAAAGCTCTTCTTGAAGAAGTCTAGTTGGAAATCTAATGTAAGTGGGTCATTGAAATAGAATTCCATCATGTTTGCTTCGTATACGCGATTATTTTTTACCGCTGGGATGTTTTTATATGATTCTGTCTCTTGGAATGAGTTATCAGTATCTTTGTTTTTACTTACGATTAAGTAATCACCAGCAAACTCAGGTAATACCTCAGTAGATAATGCGTAGTAACCTTCTTTCAATGCTTTTTCTTTTACTTTTTCAGGCATTTTTAATTTCATTTCTTGGTACAGAATTTCTGTTCCACGGCCCCAGTTTTCGCCGTATACATAAAGCTGTTTGTTGAAGTTTTCTACAACAGAAACTGTTGCATCTTCACCGATTTTTGCTTTAATTTCTTTACCAGCGTCTTGTGCACGTTTCTTGAAGTCATCAACCCAAGTTTTTGCTTCTTTTTCTTTGTTTAATAACTTACCGATTTCTAAATGCTGTGTTAAGTAATCAACTTTTCCGTAAGTGTATGTTACAGTAGGAGCGATTTTCTTTAACTTATCAACATTTTTAATATTTGATAAACCAATGATTAAATCTGGATTTAGTTCAGTGATTTTTTCAACATTTTCATCTGATACTTCAGCAACATCTTTCAGTTTGCTATCAAAACGTGGGTTTTGTTTAGACCATGAATCTACCCCAACAAGATTTACATCTAACGACATTACGTTACCAGCAAATGATGATAAAACAACAACGCGTTTTGGATTTGCAGGCACTTCTACTTTACCATTTTCAGATTGGTATGTAATTGTTTCTGATTTACTACCTTTTGCATCGTTCTTTTTGTCTGTAGAGCCATTGCTACAAGCACTCATAACAAGAACGAAAAGAACTGTTAGTGAAATAAATAACTTTTTCATCGTTTTTCTCCTTTAACATAGATGATATGTGTATACAATAATTTGTTTAACTGCAATCTTTTTGAAAGAGTAGTGGTAATGCAAAATATTTATTAAAAATCTTGAATGTGAGATTCTACAATATAGTATTAACCATATTAATAAAAGAAGATGTAATCTCAAATTTGCTAATTATTAACAAATTGATAATGATTATCACTATTGATTCATTAAATAATATAATTTTATATAGGTGTATTGTCAATAGTAATTTTGATTGTAAATTTTGCGGAAACAGGTTATATTTTATTGAGAATGATAATCAATGATTAGTAGCTGAGGAGTGAAGGTGGATGAATAGAGAAGAATTGTTTGATGTAACCGTGATAGGCGGGGGACCTGCAGGGCTTTATTCAGCTTTTTATAGTGGACTCAGAGAAATGAAAACGAAAATAATAGAATTTCAACCACAGTTAGGTGGAAAAATACATGTTTATCCGGAGAAAATGATTTGGGATATTGGCGGATTATTACCGGTTACTGGTGAAAAGTTAATTGAGCAACTTGTACAACAAGGGTTAACATTTCAGCCAGAAGTTGTATTGAATACAAAAATAGAATCAATTATTCGTAATAAAGATGGTATTTTTACGTTAAAAACAAGCAATGGAGAAGAACACTTTTCAAAAACAGTGATCGTTGCAACTGGAAGTGGTATATTGAATCCACAAAAATTATCAATTGAAGGTGCGGAGCGATTTGAAGTATCGAACTTAAATTATACAGTTAAATCGTTAAAACGTTTCAAAGATAAAACGGTCATTATTTCAGGCGGAGGTAACTCTGCAATTGATTGGGCAAACGAGTTAGAACCAATTGCGAAACAAGTTTATTTAACATATAGAAAAGAAGAATTATCTGGGCATGAGGCACAAGTTAAACAACTTATGAACAGTTCTGCAGAATGTTTCTTTAATACATCGATTACAACCTTAATTGCTGGCGATAACCATGAAGCGATTGAATATGTAGAATTAACAAATCACGAAACAGGAGAGGTTTCTCAGTTAGCTATCGATGAAGTTATTATTAATCATGGATATGAACGTGACATTACATTATTAGAAAATAGTGAGTTAGATGTTGCAATTATAGATAATTATTATATTGCTGGGAATGCCAATAGTGAGTCTTCAGTAGATGGATTATATGCTGCGGGAGATATTTTAAAGCATGATGGGAAATTACACTTAATTGCGGGAGCATTCCAAGATGCTGGGAATGCTGTAAATAAAGCGAAACAATTCATTCAACCAGATGCAAGTGAGTACGGAATGGTTTCTTCGCATAATGAAGTATTTAAGAAGAGAAATCGTGAATTGATCAAGCAGATGATGAAATAATAAAAAAACAAGTATACCCCCATTTACTTCTCTATTCGAATGACGAGAGAGGTAAATGGGGGTTTTCCTGTTTACTATATTATCAATCATTATAATGACACCGGTTTCATCAGTTCATGTGAAATGAACGTTTTATTTGTAAATCTTCCTATAAAACAATGAATCTATGTTTTGCTGACGCAGAACAGTCTTACATTACGCTGTTCCTTTAGCTCGTTCGTTAGGAAATGGCATATTTAATATAGAAGCAATGTACTGCTTTCCATGCATTCGAGCTAATGATTCTAATATTTGACGGACACGTTTTGTAAGATGTCCTTGTGCTTTTATAGCTTCACAATATGCGTCATAGAAAGCGTATTTAGCCCAAAGGAAATCATCTTGTTGGAATAAAAAATGATTTTTGTACCATTCCCCAATTGTATGGTAACAATTGTTTTCATGTATTGCTGCGCTTTGAGAAAGAATACGATCAGATAAAGATGTAGTTAAATGCGAAATTGTGTTTTCTGTTTCAACCTGTAATGTTTTTTCTAACATTGTAATGATGTGACGAGTAGCCATATGTTAACTCTCCTTTGTGTAAATGGGTAAGACCATTCTATATTTAAAAAATCCTTACTATATTATTATACAATATATGGAATGCATCCACCTTCTTTTTAAATTGCATTTACAAAATCTTTTTTATTTGTTTACAAAAATAAAGTAAGATACAGTATATAGGAAAAAATAATAAAGGAATGAACGCGTTGTATATAACAGTAGAAGAAGCTGCGGAGTATTTGAATTTACCAAAGTCGTATATTGAAGAGCTAATTCAGCAAAAGAAAGTTCGCGCACTATTTGATGGAGAGCAATATTTATTAAATAAAGAACAATTTAATACACATTTAGAACAAATGGAGAAATATAAGCAATTAGTGGAAGAAATATTAAACGAACCAATTCCAGAAGATATGGATGTTAAAGACGAAGATTAAACGATGGGAAATCCCGTATGAAGATATGCAGAAATGTATCTTCATACGGGATTTTTTTGTGAGAAGATGCCGAATTTAAAAGACATTGAGTATTCTGTGTGATTTTAATAGGTAGTAGTCTACCATGTTAAAAGCATATTTTTTTCTAGCTAGGACAAACATAGAGAACGTAACCTGTACAGATACATATACTATCAGTGCAAAAGCTTATAAATTAATGGAAGGGGTTTTCTCGTGAGTATATTTCATTGTGATTTTTTGAAAGACTTAATTGGATCTTTTGTGAGAGTAAACAGGGGTGGTCCAGAATCTCAAAAAGGAACAATAATATCAGTATGTCCGGACTACTTCGTATTGCAGAATGAAAAAGGTGAACTTTATTACTATCAACTTAATCATCTAAAAAGTATTACAAAAAATGCGAAAGACTGCGGATCAAGTAAGTGCGAGTGGGAAGATTGCGCATGTGCAGAAGACTTTGAAGCGCTACTTCAAAGCTTCAAATATTGCTGGGTGAAAATTAATCGCGGTGGTCCAGAGAAAGTGGAAGGCATTTTACAAGATGTTTCTTGTGACTTTGTGACATTAATTGCAAAAGAAGAAGTTATATTAATTGCAATAAAGCATATTAAAAGCGTTAACTATAATGCATTAGCATGCGGAGAGAGCGATGAGAGCGACGATAGCAGTAAGGAAAGCAGTAGCAATAATTCAGGTCGAGCTCGTGCACAAAGACAATCAAGTAGAGGAAGATAATAAGAAAGGGGGATACGAAATTGGAGAACGTATTATGCTGCGACCAAATTAAATGTTTAGTTGGTGAGACTGTAAAGGTAAACCTTCGTGGACCAGAAAGTCGAGTGGGTGAGCTCGTATCGTTAGGCAAAGATTATTTAACGTTACAATTACCTCATGGTGAATTAGTGTATTATCAGTTGAAACATGTGAAGAGTCTAGTGAAGAAAGTGAAAGAAAGTAAATGTGGCGATTGCTATAGTTCATGTTTCTGCTCTGATGAGGATACTTTTTTAGATATATTAAAAGACTTGAAGTATAAATGGGTAAAAATTAATCGTGGCGGTCCAGAATGTGTGGAAGGTTTATTAAGTGAGGTACATCATGGATGTATTACACTAGTAAACGGCGATGAAGTTATTTATGTAATTAAGTCTCACATTAAGAGTGTGAGTCAAGTAGTTAAATGCAAAAAGAATGAAGATGAATAATGTTTAATAAATAAGAGGGGCATTATGAGGGAAAGAGAAGAACAATTTCTTATTTCGATAGTATGAAAAGGAATTACTTACTATTAAGACAGAACTTTGCCCTGATTATTTTTTTAGAAATGGAAGACAGGAAAGAAGAAATTCATAGGAAGGAGGATATAGATGAATGAGTTAAACAAAAGTATTGGAGAAAATATATATGTTAAATTAATCGGCGAAAAAAGATTTAAAGGTGTATTAATAGACGTAGGAAATGATATCGTTGTTCTTTACAATGGACAAGACTACGTATATATATCGTTATACCATGTACAATATTATAAATTTTTAAGACCATTTGATGAAGAAATCTCAAAACCAGATGTAGATTCTGTAATTAAGAGAGAATCCCCTTCAATTTCTTTGAGGAAAGTATTAAGTACTTCTAAAGGGATTTTCACAGAAATTTATGTAGCTGGAAATGCTCCAATACATGGATATGTTACAAGTATAATGAACGATTATATTGTTTTTTATAGCCCAGTTTATAAAACAGTATATATATCTTTAAAACACTTGAAGTGGTTAATTCCGTATAAAGAAAACCAAGTGCCTTATGCCCTCAATAAAAACGAACTCCCCGTAAATCCATTAAATATTACGTTAGCTCGAACGTTTGAGGAACAACTTATTAAAATGGCTGGAAAGATCATGGTGTTCGATTTAGGTGAGGAATCTAATAAAATCGGAAAGATGGCGAAGATTGATGAAGGGCATATTGAAATATTAAAAGCGCGTGATGCGAAAATGTATGTAAATATTCAACATGTAAAATCTGTCCATTGTCCGTAAGCTAGTTGAAAGGGCTGGCTTTTTCTTTTATATGCAGAAGAAAAGGTCGAGCCTATTTGTTTAGCACGATTTGAATATGAGGGGAAAAATGAATTGAATATAAATAAGTTAGTGTGACCGTTGAAGAGGAGGTCTTGTGCAAAATTATAAAAAACATGTAAGAGCCATCTTTTCATATATTCAATTTATTTTTTTGAGGGAGAACTGCTTAACTAATATATTAAAGGGGTTTTGTTGGTGGAGCAGTTTCCGAATTCGTTATCGATTACATTACTTGGTAGTGCTGGTGGAGCAGCAAAAGCAGTTTTAGCAATTTTAAATCAGGCGATAGTAAATGAAAAAGATCCGATTTATGAAGCAATAAAGAACGTTACATTTCATTTAGTTGATATAAAACAAAAAGATAGGGCTTATTATGATGAGTTGTTTCCAAATTTGAAAGAGCAATTGTTTTTATCCGAAATAGACCTCCAAGATGTAGTGACATTTAAACAGCACTTAAAAGAAAGTGGTACGAGCGTTGTTATTGATGTTTCGGGAGCAGATACAATTAGAGTAGTAAGCTATTGTAATGAACTTGGAATTTGTTATATTAATTCAGCCTTGGAAAATGAGGCAGTAGATCAGGACGATAGTTTAATTGGTTTTCAGCTTACGGAAAGATATACGCGGTTTGAGAAGGAGAAAGAGAAATTTACAAATACAAAAGCAATTATAGGTTCAGGTATGAATCCAGGTGTTGTTCAATGGATGGTTGTCGAACTTATGAAGGAACGTCCAAATGAAAAGCCAAAAGCATGCTATATAGTAGAACATGACACGTCATTTTTACATGATGCATCACTTATAAAACCTCATACACTTTATGCTTCATGGGCAGTAGAACGATTTCTAGATGAAGCGATATGGAGTTATCCGATGTATATGAGTCATCATCGTCCCCTTTACTTTTATGAAGATGTATATGCTTCAGAGTATAAAGTGAAGTTAGGGGAGAAAGAGTTCTATGGTTGTTTAATGCCACATGAGGAAGTTTTAATTTTAGGGAAAAACTTTAACATGGAAGTTGGGTTTCTTTACCGAATTAACGAGTATACAACAAATATAATTAGACAGAATTTAGATAAGGTAGAAGATTTATGGACCTGGAATCGTAAAGTATTTAATCCAGCTGAGGAAGAGATTGCGGGCGAGGATCTAGTCGGTGTATTACTCGTTTATGAAAATAGCGAGACATATATGTATAACGTGATGAATAGTAGTCAAGTTTTTCATAAATATAAAACAAATGCGACTTACTTCCAAGTAGGGTGCGGAATTTATGCTGGCTTGTGTAGTTTACTGTTCGATAACTTTAAACAAGGTGCTTATTATGTAGAGGAATTATTATTAAATACAGAAAGTAAGTATGGTGAATATTTAAATCTATATATGAAGGATTTTGTAGTGGGCGAAAATGAATTTTCGGATGGATTGCTGCATGATCGGGTAAGGTGGATATAAGTTATAGTGAAAAGGAAGGGGGAAATCTCCTTCCTTTTCGTATGATAAGGTTACATATTGCCCTGAAAGCAATTTCATACTTATAATTTAATGAGATAGTATGTAGAGTTGCTGTATTGATCATGAGGAGATTTATATGAACAAATTTAAAAGCTTGATTTATGAGGAAAGAGAAGCTTTAAAGGTATTTGTATTATTATTCTATATTATATTTTTCTTATATGACGTTATTCATCATTTTGTGTATCCTGTTATGAATATTAATGAGGCAAGGATAGGATGGCCTGAAGGTGGAATGGGGATAGGTGTGTATATATTAGTAATAGCTTTATTTCCTATCTCGATATACTTTCAAAAACAAGGTTATGTATATTTCGTGAAATATTTGTTTTTAATTGGGTATATGCTTATTGATCTTATTAATAACTTAATGATTTATTTAAATAGTGATCGTGTTTTTGAAAGTGGGAATATGGTTGAAATATTATTAATTTTATTTTCACCGATATTTGTGAATAGAAAATATTTTTATTTAGTTTCTTTGAGCGTAATTGGAAAGTATGTATTTTTCTCGTTACTATTACAAGATATAAAAGTTGTGATCCCGCTTGTTTTATGTGTATTCTTTTTTATTATTTCACATTCTTTGTTAAAACGATTTCAGTCGTATGTAAGAACAGTAGTTGAGATGATGAGTAATATGAAGGAGACAGAAAATCTTGCTGTAATTGGGACTATGTCTACAACAATCGCACATGAAATTCGGAATCCATTAACAGCTTTAAAAGGATTTACGCAAATGCAAAAAGAAAGAAATCCCGCAAATACGATGAGCTACGATATTATGTTACAAGAAATTGAAAGAATTAATGGGTTTGTTAGTGAATTGATGTTATTAGGAAAACCGAAATCAACGAATTATGAACGGTGTAATATACAAGGAATCCTTTTATATGTTGTACAGCTAATGGAAAGTTATGCAGCGCAATATAGAGTGAGATTTCATTTGCAAGTAGATGGGAATCTGCCTGTTATAAATGGTGATGATAAACAATTAAAACAAGTGTTATTAAATATAATAAAAAACGGAGTAGAATCAATGCTAGAAGGTGGAGATATTCATATCCGTGCATATGAAAAAACGGAAGGGCATTTATGTATTTCTATTGAAGATCAAGGCTTTGGTATAGAGAAGGAGCAGTTAGAGAAGATTGGAAAGGCTTTTTACACAACAAAGGAGAATGGTACGGGACTGGGATTAATGATTACATATAAAATCATTGAGGAACATCAAGGAAGTATCATGATTCAAAGTAGCATGGGAATAGGAACGAAGGTGGAGATTTTTTTACCGACAGTATGATGTGCTAGAAGAAAATATTTTTCAGAAAAGTGTTCTTGTTGTGTAAATATAAACATTTTATAAAATGTTTCAAGAAGGGTTTTTTTTATAAAATACTTCGTTTATAATGGAGGAAAATATCGACATGAGATTTGTTATTCATGTAACGGTTCGGTAGTGTTAGAAAAAGAAGGGGTGCACGCGCATCCTTTTTTCTATGCAGATATTATGAAAGAGGTGGTATGATGGAATTAACATTAAATTCGACTGTATGCTTACACACGATTCAATTTCGAAAAGAGCAAAAGAATTATATTGTAAAAGATACAATTACAGGAGAGAAATATGAAATGCCGCCACTTTGGATTGATGCATTGGCAATGATGCGTGACGGTTTTTTATTGGGGGAAATTGAGGAGAAATTAAAAGAAGAGTATCCAGACGAAAAAATAAATATGTTAGCCTTTACGAGGCAACTGTTAGAGCTAGAGCTTGTCGGAATGGTAGATGGGGAAGAGATAGCTTGTACAAAGAAGAAAGAGAAAGATTATTTAGCTTGGTTACGTCCTCGGGTTGAACAATTCTTTCTTAATTTAAATAAAAAAAATAGAAGCAAAGGTCAATGATGATCTTTGCTTTTTTGTATAGTTTGTTTAAAAAATTACAGCAAATGCTCTTGCAAAAGCACCGTCGCTATCTTTAATTTTTAAAGGTGCCGCTGAGAAGAAGAAACGTTTCGTGTGAATGGCATCTAAGTTTGTTAAGTTTTCGATTAAATAAATATTATTCCCAAGTAGTATGTGATGAATTGGTGATGTTTCTGTCGTTACCTTATCAGGAGAAATAAAATCTAAACCGACAGATTTTACTTTTAATTGTACTAGTTCCTCGGCTAATTCTTCAGAAAGATAAAAAGCTTCTTTCTCATACGCCTCTGTATTCCATTTAGTAGATAGATTGGAATGGAAAATAACAATATCTCCTTCTTTTATATCAGCATTGTGCAGTACTTCTTTAGGTAGTTTTCGTTCTTGTACATGAGTTACATCAATAAGAACCGCTTCGCCTACAAATTGATCTAGGGGTAATTGATCAATAGTCGTTGCGCCTGAAATGAAATGAGCAGGAGCATCACAATGCGTGCCAACATGAACGACAGAATGAAAATCTGTAACTTGATAGCCTGTCTCTTCAACGCTTGTAATGGCTCCTAAATTGATTTTTGGTGTTCCAGGGAATTGGGACATATTGTTTTCAAATGTTTGTGATAGGTCAATTACTTTCACTTTAAATACCTCCAATATAAGTTTTGAAATATAAAAAACTCACCTTTTATAATCAAGAAAGATGAGTTTTGCACACAATAGTTACATTTTATCTTTCAAAATGCATTGCATTTTGCAGGAATTAGCACCTATTCAGTTTATATAAACTGAGGTTGCTGGGCTTCAAAGGGCCGGTCCCTCTGCCTCTCTTGATAAAGATATATTTAATTTTAATTCTGAATATTCATTTCATTTAAATTGTAATTCATTTCCTTTTTTCGTGCAATATAAAATAGGTATTCACCCAAATAAAGCTGCTTGCATATTGTAGCTTATGTAAATAGAATGCTGCGAAGGAGTGAGTGCAGTGACAGGGAATGTATTGAATTATTATGCGGGTGGAAATACAGCTAGAGGATTTCATAATTTATACGATGAGAATTTAAAAGGGTTAGACAGATTATTTATTTTAAAGGGTGGCCCTGGAACGGGGAAGTCTTCTTTAATTAAGGTAATAGGTCGTGAATGGGTTGAAAAAGGATATGATATTGAACTTTTACATTGTTCTTCTGATAACAAATCGGTTGATGGTGTCATTATCCCGAAGTTAAAGGTAGGAATTGTTGATGGAACATCACCGCATGTTATTGAGCCGAAAATGCCAGGAGTTGTTGAGGAGTATATCAATTTAGGAGTTGCTTGGGACTCAGATAAATTAAGAAAGCAGAAGGTAGAAATTGAACGATTTGTTTCAGAAGCAAGCAAAGCTTTTCAAGCTGCTTACGCCCGTTTCCATGAGGCACTGATTATACATGATGAGTGGGAGAAAATATATATTAATAATATTGATTTTAATAAAGCAAATGAACTAACAGATCAGCTGATTCAGAAGCTATTTACAGATAAAGGCGGGAAACAATCGCTTGTGAAACATCGCTTTTTAGGAGCAGCTACACCGAAAGGAGCAGTTGATTTTGTTCCTAATTTAACAGAAGGGTTACCACATCGTTATTTTATAAAAGGGCGCCCAGGCTCTGGGAAATCAACAATGCTCAAAAAATTAGCTAAGGCAGCAGAAGAAAAAGGCTTTGCGGTTGAAGTATATCACTGTGGATTTGATCCGAATAGTCTTGATATGGTTATCGTAAGAGAGTTAGGGTTTGCAATTTTTGATAGTACCGCACCACATGAATATTTTCCAAGCCGTGAAGGTGATGAAGTTATAGATATGTATGCCCTAATCGTGACACCAGGGACAGATGAGAAGTATGCGACAGAAATTCGCGACGTGTCGATTCAATATAAAGCAAAAATGAATGAGGCGATGTCTTTCTTAGCGAAAGCAAAATCAGTTCGTGATAAATTAGAACGAATTTATATTGCTGCTATGGATTTTTCAAAAGTAGACGCATATAAAGAGGAGATTCAAAAAGAGTTTGAACGAATTGCGGTTAGTGTAACAGAAAAAAACAAGTAAAAAATAAGGAACTTTGGCAGGCTGTCAGTAATTTTCTGACAGCTATTTTAGTATGTAGTAAACTTAGTAATATATTTGTCGAATTTCCAAGGAAATAATCAAAAAATGGAGAGGGTATGAAATGAGAGAGAAAATTAGGTCGGAGTTAGAAAGAATTGAACAAGAGAATGATGTGAAAATTTTATTTGCGGTAGAATCAGGGAGTCGTGCGTGGGGATTTCCATCGAAAGATAGCGATTATGATGTTAGGTTTGTTTATATGCATCCGGTAGAGTGGTATTTATCAATTCATGATAAACGAGATGTAATTGAGTATCCGATTAGTGATGATTTAGATATAAGCGGATGGGATATTAAAAAGGCGTTACAACTATTCGCAAAGTCAAACCCAGCTTTACTTGAATGGATTCGATCACCAATTTTTTATTCAAAAAACTCTCATTTTCCAGAGCAACTTCAGCAAATGAGTGAAAAGGATTTTGATCCAAAAGCAACGATATATCATTATCTACATATGGCTTCAAAAAATTATCGTGAATTTTTGCAAGGTGAGAATATAAAGTTGAAAAAGTACTTCTATGTATTACGTCCTATTTTAGCTTGTAAATGGTTAGAGGAGAAAGAGACTTTACCACCTGTAGAATTTGATCGGTTAATTACAGAATTACCATTAGAACGTAGCGTATTAGATGAAATTGAACAGTTGTTAATAAAGAAAAAGGCAGGTACTGAATTAGATATTGGATTAAAAATTGAGGTGTTGAATCAATTTTTAGAAGAACAAATTTATTACTATGAGCAATATGTAAAAGGAATTGAAAAGGGATCAGGGATCGATATTGAGAGTTTAAATACGTTGTTTCGAGATATGTTGTTTGCAGTAAATGAAAAAGAGCACAAGTAAGTTTGTGCTCTTTTTCATTTTGTAGGAATAAAGAAAACAGATATAGCTGCAAGAAGACCTGCAAATGAGAATAAGTAAAAATTCCATGTTAATTCGTATTGCATTGTCATAATAATACCGATAAGAATAGGACCAGCAATTGCACCAACTCGACCAAGTCCAAGTCCCCAGCCTAAGGAGGTAGCTCGAATGTGGGATGGAAAGTATTGTGTTACATATGCATTTAATATTTGAGTAATGCCGACTGATCCAATTCCAGCAAGACCAATTAAAAGATAGATGATTGTAACAGATGGCTTAATTGTTAATAGTCCAATACATATAGCTGCCATAAGATAAGAAATGCTAATAACAATTTTAGCTCCTATACGATCCGCGATTGCTCCAGCAAATAATGCACCGATAGCGGCAGTAATATTTAGCATAAGTAGAAATGATAAACTAGATCCAAGAGGGTATCCTGCTTGGCGCATCATCTGCGGTAACCAAGTATTTAAACCGTATATTAAAAACATTCCCATTATATAAGTGATCCAAAAAAGCAGCGTCGCTTTTCTGTATTCTTTTGAGAATAAAGTAAGGAATCCATTTTTCTTTCGTATATTAGGTGGTTTTTGATGAATTTCATCTATTTTATGGAATTCAATTTGAAAACGATGAAGGATTTTGTCTACTTCTTCTTGGCGATTACGTGATAATAAAAATTGAATGGATTCAGGTAAATAACGGATAATGAAAGGAATGAGGAGCAGTGGGATCATTCCGATGCCAAACATAGTTCTCCATCCGAAATCTTCTAACATAAACATAGACAAAATAGCGCCTAATACGATTCCTAAAGGATAGCCAGTAAACATAAGAGCATAAATAAAAGATTGTCGTTTTTTTGGTGAATATTCAACGGTAAGTGCTGAAGCTGTTGGAATAACACCGCCTAATCCGATTCCTCCAATAAATCGAGATAAACCAAATAATTCAGGAGAAGGAGCAAGTGCAGCTAGACCCATTGTGATAGAAAAAAGTGCTAAACAACATATAAGTGTCCATTTTCGCCCAATTAGATCTGTAATGGTTCCAACTAGAATAGCGCCAATAAACATACCAAATAAAGCGTAGCTAGCAATTGTACCAGCGTGTGCCGGTGAAAGTGCCCAGTTTTTGTCTTCTAGGAGCTTTGGCAGAACGGCACCGTAAATCCCTAAATCATATCCATCAGCTAGAATGGCTAGCCAACAAATAAAAACAACAAGTTTTGTAATAGAGCTCGAAAAGATAATTTCTGTAGATTCTAGATGAGGTGGAGCTGAAGGTTGCATAATATTCACCCCTTTTAATTTGTAGATGAATATATTATTTTATTTTGTGTTAATTGTTTCCTTCTTGTACCGTGATTTATCCCACTTTATCTGAAAAGGTTTTATAGTAAATAAAGAAGTTCAACAGAAAACCTGTTGAACTTCTTTCAGCTGTTTACTCATTATCAACTCGTTTTAACGGTTGATCTGCCGGACCTTCAATAACATTTCCCTCAATTGAAAAGCGTGAGCCGTGGCAAGGACAGTCCCAAGTACAATCACCATTATTCCATTCAACTTCGCAGCCGAGATGTGTACAAGTTGTATCAACAAGATGTAATTTTCCATCTTTGTCCTTATAAGCACCTGCTCGTTTCCCGTTAACATGTACGACAGATCCTTCGCCAACTTCGAGATCTTCTGGCTTACGTAATGCAGTTTCAATCTTTCCTTCAATTAAATGTTTCGCAACATCAATGTTTTGGGAGAAGAACGTTTTTATATCTGGATTTGCATGGAAGCGTGATGGTGCATACAATTCTTTATATGGACTGTGTACTTTTAGAATGGAATCTTTCAGTAAATGAGCAGCAGCAGTTCCAGTTGTCATTCCCCATTTACGATATCCAGTTGCAACAAATATATTTGGATTTCTTTCGTTAATATGTCCGATATAAGGTAGCTTATCTAGCGTGATTAAATCTTGTGCTGACCATCTATAAGGAACTTCATCTACTCCGAACGTCGCTTCCGCAAAAGAATACAGCGCTTCATAATGAAGCATCGTATTTATTCCTTGTCCTGTTTTATGACTTTCTCCGCCAATTAAAATTAACTTTTCACCATTGTTTGTTGTATATCGTAAAGAGCGTTTTGGATCATCAATACTTAAATACATGCCACCTGGATAATCTGTTTTTGCTTTAATGGCAAGAGCATAAGAGCGTTCTGCGTACATTCGTGTAAAGAAAAAGCTATTCGCATCATAAAAAGGAAAATGTGAACAAGAGACAACATATTCACAAGTGATGCGATGTCCGCCCTTTGTAATGACTTGTGGATAATCACCCTTTTCTACATCAATAGCTGTAGTTTGTTCATAAACTTTTCCGCCCATCTCCACAAACTTTTCTAAAAGTGTTTTCAAATAAAGAAGGGGATGGAATTGTGCTTGATTTTTCATGACAAGTGCAGATTGTACTGGAATTGGAATCGATAGAGATTGAACATAGTCACAATGTATATTTAATTTTTGATAGGCTTCATATTCTTTCGATAAATTTCTTAATCCATTATCAGTAGTTGTATATAAATATGAATCTTCATTTGAGAAATTACAGTCGATTTTATATGTTTGCACAGTTTCATTAATAAATTGTAGAGCATGATTATTTGCTTCATAGTAAAGCCTAGCCTTTTCCAAACCGAAATGATTTATTAATTCATCATAAATTAGATCATGTTGAGCTGTTACCTTTGCTGTTGTATGCCCAGTTGTTCCGTTTAAAATAAGACCAGAATCAATTAAAACAACATCGATGCCTTCTTTCGCAAGTAAATAGGCAGTAGTAATACCTGTAATACCAGCACCGATAACAGCAACTTTCGTTTTTACATTTTCGGATAAAGGGGGAAAAGTAGGGATTTGAGTAGATTCAATCCAATAAGATAATGGGAATTGTGGAAATGTATCGCTTGTCATTATAGAAACCTCCCGATTTTAGAACAATTTTCCTTTTAATATTTCCATAAGATATGAAATTCATGTGTGCTGTTTTAGAGAGAGCCTATTTTTATTAAAAGAAAGATGAAATTATTTTAATATAATTATTTGATGTTGTGGGTATGAAGAGATAGGCGTTGTGTAAAGATAGATTCAGGTAAGTTTATTTGTTGTTTATACAGAGAATTCTTGAATAAGTTAGAGTCTATAGTATATGAGTATATGTATATAGATAATGGATGAAACCTTATAAAATCTATGTTTTTTCTTTAGTGAAATAAAGTATAATTATAAAAATATAACCAACTTTTATTACTAGGTCATAAAAGTTGTTGACAATATGGAAATTCTATTGATATGATTTATCATGTGGAAAGGTTGATAGAGAGTAAAAAGAGAAATGTTTTTCATTGATAATAAAAGCGAAAAATAAGTGACGATAGAGTGAGTATATTTTCCTTATACATAGATGCTTTTTAATCAGCTAGTAAAATCAATCTGGAAGCAAGAATTGATATATGTAAGTTGCGCAAGACGCGGCATAAGAAAGGGGCAAAAGGATGAAGGAGCTTCATACGTTTGGGTGGTATGCAGCACGTGTATCACCACATTTGCCGAAAAAAGCATTCAAACCAGTTCCTACTCGTTTATTTGGTGGACTGGCTTATTTGCTTGTGGCATTGGCGGGATTAATATCGATTGGTGTATTTGAATTGAATGTGTGGGCGAATCTAGGAATTGCGATTGTTCTTGGGTTATGTTTTGCTTCACTTGGGTTTTTAGGACATGAAATTTTACATGGAACTGTTGTAAGAAAGGCATGGCTTCGAGATTTCTTAGGAGCAATTGCGTTTATGCCATTATCAACAGGACCTAAACTTTGGAGAAAGTGGCACAATGCAACGCATCACGTTCATACACAACATGAAGAGAATGATCCAGATGCATGGCCTACACTTGAGAAGCTTAAAAAGAGTAAGTTTTTGAGCTGGGTATATCGTATGCCTCTGCATGTACGTTCATTCTTTAGTTTTCTGTCATTAACCATTCAATTTACATTGCATTCGACTCGAATGTTCTTTCATTTTATAAAAGAATTTAAGTCATCCAATCAAAAATCTGTATGGCTTCAACTTCTTTTGCCTTGGACAGTTTGGATTAGTTTATTGTTTATTATGGGACCTGGGAAATGGTTATTTGCATATGTGATACCGTTGTTAATTGCTAACTTTATTGTAATGGCATATATCGCGACAAATCACCGCTTAAATCCAATTGTTCCAGTAAATGATCCGTTAGCAAACTGTTTGTCAGTAACAGTGCCGCGTTGGGTAGACGTTTTACATTTCAATTTCTCATATCATACAGAACACCATCTGTTCCCTGCTATGAGCTCTAAATACTATCCGTTAGTAAAAGAGAAAATTAAAGAAATGTGGCCGGAACGCTATCATGAGATGCCAATGACAAAGGCTTTGGCAGCGCTATGGAATACACCACGTGTGTATTATCAAGGAAGTGAATTAGTAGATCCGCATAGAGAGCATTTCTATGGTTCTTTAGGAAATGGACTAGATCCTCATAATATTTCATATCGTGAGGAACATATAGAGGAAGAAGAGAGTATTAAAAAAATAAATCAGTAAAAATTAATACATGTTGCAGTGAAAAAGCAAGCCATTTCAGGCTTGCTTTTTTTTATAAAGAAACTTCCTTTTTTTTCTTTGCACTAACTTGAATTGAATTTGTTTCTTTTCTTTGTAGTCGCTTTTCTAAAAGATTAACAAAATAAGTAAATAGAAGAACAAGCACGAGATAATATAAACCAACGATTATGTATGTTTCTAATTGTTGGAAGTTACCTGCAGCAATTGATAAACCTGATCCCCATAATTCGGATAACCCTACATATGCAACGAGGGAAGAGTCCTTTAATCCAATAATAAATTGATTTCCTAAAGGAGGAATCGATTGACGAAATGCTTGCGGTAATACGATACGGCGCATTGCTAAAGGATACGGCATACCTAGGGAGCGAGCAGCTTCCAATTGTCCACGGTCGATAGATTGGATGGATCCGCGGAAAATTTCAGTAATGTATGCACCGTTATGGATTGCTAAAGCAATTGCTCCTGCCCAAAAGGGAGTAAAAACGACAACGGATGTAATCCCAAAATAGAGAATGGCAATTTGAACAATTAAAGGTGTACCACGAATAATGGCGATGTATACATGAGCAATACTATTTAAAACTTTATTGTTAGAGATGCGAAAAAAAGCGAATAGTAATCCAATTAGTGAACCCAGTAATAGGGATGTTAGTGTTAGTTGTAATGTGATAATAGTAGCCTTTAAGAGTGTGGGATAAGTAGACATAAAAATTTCAAACATATGTGTCACCTCATATTGTATGGATTTTGGTAGGGAATGAAATGCCCCACTGATTATTCTCTCGGACTACTTGGGAGTTTTACTGCCCAGAAATAGCGAGATAAAAAGTGGGGCATAATTTATGAAACATTTGAATAGCTAATTTACTTTGTTTTTTCCTCTTCACCAAGAATGTTACGTCCAAACCATTTTTTACTGATTTTTTCATACGTACCATCTTTAATAATTTCATCTAAAGCTTTATTTACTTTTTCAGCCATTTCTTTATCATCTTTACGAATAGCAATTCCCATTTCATCAAGGTTTAATGGTTTTCCAGCTTCTTTTATATTTGATTTACCTTCTTTGATCATACGTAAACCAACCATTTGATCTGTGATTACTGCGTCAATACGTCCAGGCTCTAAGTCCATAAGTGCAGTAATATCGCTATCGTATTCTGTAATTTGATCTGTATGTTTTGCAACAAGGTCTTTAAAGGTACTAGCTTTTACAACACCAATTTTTTTACCTTTCAAGTCTTCTGGAGAAGAGATAGATGTATTCTTTTTAGCAACAAAAATTTGGGCGCCAGAACGATAATAAGGATTGGAGAAATTAACAGCTTTTAATCGTTCTTCTGTAATTGCCATACTGCCGAGTATTGCATCATACTTTTTTGCTTTGAGACCTTGAATTAGTGTTTCCCACGGATTTGTAATAGGAGTAGGTTTCATATTCATTTTTTTCGCAAGTGCCTCACCTATTTCTACATCAAAACCGGCAAGTTTTCCGTCGTTTTCTTTATAGTTAAAAGGTTTATATAAGCCACTCATCGCATAACGAAATTCTTTTTCCCCATTTGAAGAAGTAGTAGAGCTTTCCTTACTACATGCTCCTAGTATGAAAGATGTACATAATGTAATACTCGTAACAATGGTTAATAGTTTTCTCTTCATAAAACCCCTCCTATATATTGATCATACGGATGGCTTTAAGTATGTTATTGAAATATTGTATTTAGATGATTAGTTGTGCACCGTATGAATGTATCTCTTTTCGTTTGAAACAGAAGTTACACTATAAAACGTTGCGTAAAAATTGTTTTGCTCGTTCGTGTGATGGAGCTGAAAAGAATTGCGCTGGCGGAGCGTCTTCTACAATTTTTCCATCATCCATAAAAATGACGCGATCAGCTACATCTCTTGCGAAATTCATTTCATGAGTAACAATAACCATGGTCATTCCTTCTTCAGCAAGTTCTTTCATAACTTGCAATACCTCTCCAACAAGCTCAGGGTCTAAGGCTGAGGTAGGTTCATCAAATAGCATAATTTTAGGATTCATGGCAAGAGCTCGTGCAATGGCAATGCGCTGTTTTTGACCACCTGACAGGAGGTGGGGCGTTACATCTGCTTTATCTTGCAAGCCGACTTTTTGCAGAAGTTGATTTCCGATCTCCTTTGCATTGGCTGCTGCTAGTTTTTTTACATGAATAGGTGCTTCTATGATGTTTTCTAGTGAGGTCATATGGGGAAAGAGGTTAAAGTGCTGAAAAACCATACCGACATTTTCACGGACTTTGTTTAAATTTGAGTGCTTTGGATCAATTTGTTCGCCTTGTAAGTGAATTTCCCCTTCATCGTACATTTCTAAAAAGTTAAGACAGCGAAGTAATGTACTTTTACCGGAACCACTGGCACCAATTAAAACAACAACTTCTTTTTCTTGTACTTCTAAATCAATTCCTTTTAAAACATCAAGTGAGCCAAATGATTTTACTAGATTTCGAACCTGAATCATACAAAACCCCCAGTCAAAAATATATTTTACAAATGTTGCCCCTTATTTCTGTTATTAGTCACAAATTGTCAGAATCCTTTATTTTTTTTAGTGGATTTGATATTCAAGGAAATAATAATTTTTCAAATCCCTATATCCTTCTATAATGAAAATATGGATAATAATATATAGGTAGTATTTATATTGCTTATAAAAAGGGGGAAAGAAAAAATGGAAAAAGAAAGGAAGAAATTTTCCTTTGGCTTACGTATGCAGCTTATGCTATTTACTACAATTTTAGCTTTTATTACGTATTCGACAAGTTTAATTTTTATTTACGTTATATATGATTATTTTCAAGGTTATGTAAGTCAAACCGTTTATAATATCATTGTTATGCTATTAGGTGTAGTATGGTCTGGAATTTTAGCGTATGGAGCAGCAATCTTTTTAATTAAACCACTTCGAAAGTTGGAGGAGGCTGCGAGGAAAGCAGCCGATGGCGATATTCGTGAAGATGTCCCGTTACCAAAAACAGACGATGAGATTAAATCTTTAAGTGTTGCATTTAATATGATGCTAGGAAACTTAAGAGGTATGGTACAAAATATCGATACTACATTTTCGTATACAAATAATCAAGTTCAGCAAATTAGAAGACAAACAGGGGAAGCGACAAAGCAAGCGCGAGGTGTTTCGGAAACTCTTGCAGAAATTTCTTCTGGAGCTGAGCAATCAGCAGCTTCCATTCAAGCAATTGTTTCTGCTGTTGATACAACAACTTCTATTGCAAGTGAAGTAGAAGAAAAAGCAAAACAGTCTGATGAGTTGTCTTTAGAAATGGTTCAAGCTTTAGGGCAAAGTACACGTGTCTTTACTTCTTTAATTCAAGGTATTCAAACGTTGGCAAAAGAAAATGAAAATTCGATGCAAAATGTACAAAAGTTAGAAGACCGAATGAAACAAGTAGAACATATTGTTTCTGTTGTGAGTGAGATTGCGAGTCAAACGAATTTATTAGCACTGAACGCTTCTATTGAGGCAGCTCGTGCCGGAGAGCATGGAAGAGGCTTTGCGGTTGTTGCGGAAGAAGTACGGAAACTTGCTGATGAAAGTGATCATTCTGCAAGAAACATATCGCAGTTACTACGGAATATGCAAGAAGAAGTGCGACAAGTCGCATTGAAAATGACAGAGCAAGTAAAAACAGCTAAAGAAGAGGCGAAACGTGGGGAAGCTACGGAATTAATTTTAAAAGAAATGTCATCAAGTGTTATGGAAGTAGCCGATGCAACGAAGAAAATTAGTGGCTATATGAACGAACAAGTGAGGCACATTCATCAAACAGGAGCACAAACAAAGGCTGTAGCAGCAATTGCTGAGGAAACATCAGCTGGTTCACAAGAAGTGGCGCGTGTGACGTTGCAACAATCTAAAAATATGGTAGTAATCGATGAATTACTAAAGGATTTAGAGCAGCAAGCGGCGGACTTGAAACAAACAATTGAACGATTTTCAATGTAAAAAGGAAGAACAGTATTTTGTTCTTCCTTTTTTTTACGTATGAAAGGGTGGGATACTTTGTTGAAAACGAAAAACATTGCACGGATCATATATGGTTTTTACTTTACGCAATCTTTGAAAGTTAGGGCCATAATAACTAGATTGCCAATTTTTAATGTCGATATCGGGCCAATTGACATAGTCACCTAGTGTATAAGGATCTAAGCTTTCTCGTAAATCTTTAACCCAGCGTATATTTCGGTTTTCTTCATCATCGCATCTCCACGAGGTAATGTATTCTTGCGCAATAATTGCTTTACGATGGAAATAAGCTGTTTCAGTAGGCATAATATTTTCAACAGCACCTACGAGTGATTGGTGCCAAATACTCGCATCTTTATTTGGTGCATGAGAAAGAAAATATTGCATGATTTGAATTCCTTTAAGAGGAATAGGTTTATATACGTAGGAACCGGAGCGCTTGAATTTTTCAGGGATGTTACCACTGTTAAAAAATTCAACAGCCTGTATATAAGGAACTTCATCTATAAAAAGGGAGGGAGTACCAGTTTCAAGAAGCGGAGATAATAAGGAATGGAGTTCAGAGGGAGAGCCAACAAACTCACCTTGTACTTCAATTTTGTTTTGTTGCTTTGCGAATAATTCAATAGATGAGGTGAGCCGTTCGTCTACATAAGGCGCCCAGCTTTGCCATGCTTGAAATGCAGCGATAAAATCTTCCCATTCCCATGTAATGGAGAAGATTGATACATTTTTTATAGGATGTACTCGAAACGTTAAAGAAGTAACAATGCCAAAGTTTCCACCACCACCACCGCGGCACGCCCAAAATAAATCATGGTTTTCATATTCGTTTGCGCGAATGATTTTTGCTCCAAATTTACCGCACGCTTGTACCATTTCAACTTCTACTAATTGATCACATGTTAATCCAAATAAGCGTGAAAGCATACCGATGCCACCGCCAAGTGTTAATCCAACAATTCCGACGCTTGCACTTGTACCAGCTGGTATTGTTACACCATAATTCCAAAGCTCTTTATAAACCGTGCCAAGATTTGCACCAGCTTCAATTGTTGCTGTTAATTTATCTGTATTAACAGTGATACGATGCATTTCACTTACATCAATAATAAGGCCTCTATTTAAAAGGGAAAAATTTTCATAGCTATGACGTCCGCTTCTTAAGCGAAATGGTATATGGCGTTCGCGAGCCCATTTTAAGGCATTATAAACATCATTTTTATTTTGGCAAAAAACAATAATACAAGGGAGTTTTGGAATACTTAAATTTAAATTCATTCGGGCTACGTCATAGCCAGGATCTGAGGGAACGACGATACGACCTGTTAATTTTGTTTGTTTCAATGTATCACTCCTTTCTAAAATAAGCAGTACTTGTTATTAAGATATGAAAAGCATGTGTAACGTGCGTGGACAAGAGAAGATAAGGAATGAGATTTTATTTTGTGAGAAATAAATAAAGCATAAGAATAAGGAATCTACATAGAGTTCAATGAAAACAGTTGCAAACTATTCATATTTTGTTATGATAGTGTTACGAAAACGTTTGCATAAAAAATTCCGATGGGATGCAAAAGGAGAGAATGACTATGAATAAGACATGGTGGAAAGAAGCGGTTGCTTATCAAATTTACCCACGTAGCTTTATGGATTCAAATGGTGATGGTATTGGAGATTTACAAGGTATTATTGCGAAACTGGATTATTTAAAAGATTTAGGTATAGATGTAATTTGGATTTGTCCGATGTATAAGTCACCTAATGATGATAATGGTTATGACATTAGTGATTATCAAGATATTATGGATGAGTTTGGTACGATGGAAGACTTTGATGCTTTACTAGATGAAGTTCATAAGCGTGATATGAAGCTTATTATTGATTTAGTTATTAATCATACAAGTGATGAACATCCATGGTTTATTGAGTCTCGTTCATCTAAAGACAATCCGAAGCGTGATTGGTATATTTGGCATGATGGTAAAGATGGTGCGGAACCAAACAACTGGGAAAGTATTTTTAATGGTTCGGCATGGGAATATGATGAAGTAACAGGACAATATTATTTACACTTATTCTCGCGTAAACAACCAGATTTAAACTGGGAGAATAAAGAAGTTCGCGAAGTGTTATACGATACAGTTAATTGGTGGCTTGATAAAGGAATTGATGGTTTCCGAGTAGATGCAATCAGCCATATTAAAAAAGAAGATGGCTTTAAAGATATGCCAAATCCAAAAGAACTAAAGTATGTTCCATCTTTTGATAAACATATGAATGTGGATGGAATTCAACCTTTATTAGAAGAGTTAAAAGAAAATACGTTTTCTAAGTACGATATTATGACTGTTGGTGAAGCGAATGGCGTTAAGATTGAAGATGCTGAGCTTTGGGTTGGAGAAGAGCAAGGTAAGTTCAATATGGTATTCCAATTCGAACATTTAAGTTTATGGGATGCAGAAAAGAAGAAAGATCTTGATGTTGTAGGGCTGAAAAAGGTATTAACGAAATGGCAAAAAGGGTTAGAAAATAAAGGATGGAATGCTTTATATATTGAGAATCATGATAAGCCGCGTATCGTTTCAACTTGGGGAGATGATAAACAATATTGGCGTGAAAGTGCGACAGCTTTAGGAGCAATGTATTTCTTTATGCACGGTACACCGTTTATTTATCAAGGACAAGAAATTGGGATGACAAATGTTCAATTCCCAAACATTGAAGATTACGATGATGTAGCAATTAAAAATTTATATCGTGAGAAAATTGCAGAGGGCGTATCACATCAAGATATGATGGAAATTATATGGGCTTCTTGCCGCGATAATTCACGTACGCCTATGCATTGGAACGATGAGACGAACGCTGGTTTCACAACAGGTGCACCTTGGTTTGGTATGAATCCAAACTACAAAGAAATCAATATTGAAAAGCAAAAGAATGAAGAAAACTCTATTTTTAATTTCTATAAGAAAATGATTGCCCTGAAAAAAGAGCACGATGTACTGAATTACGGTACGTACGATTTGCTTTTAGAAGATGATCCGCAAATTTATGCATATACTCGTACATTAAACGATGAAAAAATCGTTGTAATGAGTAATATTTCGAAAGAAGAAGCTGTATATAATGAGGGTTCATTTGCACTAGAACGCAAACGTTTGCTTTTAAATAACTATGAAGTTGCGGAACATGAACAAGTAACTACAATCACGTTAAAGCCTTATGAAACAAGGGTTTATCGCATTTCATAATAAAAAAGGATGCTCTTAGAGCATCTTTTTTTATGAAAAAAAATAAATTTCTATTGCAAAGTGAAAACGCTTTTATTAAAATAGATTTATGAAAACGGTTGCGTAAAGGATAAAAATAAAGTAACACAAGGAATCGTTTTCATAATAGAAACAGAAATTATAATTTAAATCATTATGTTGTTATAAATAAAGGGGAGGAAGAACAGATGAAAATTACGTCTTTTGATTTTTGGCAAAAGTTCGGGAAAGCATTATTAGTTGTTGTAGCTGTAATGCCAGCAGCTGGTTTAATGATTTCTATCGGTAAGTTAATTGGGATGTCTGCTGGGGATATTAACGCAGTTCATACAATCGCTCGCGTAATGGAAGACATCGGTTGGGCAATTATTACAAATCTACACATCTTATTCGCAGTAGCAATTGGGGGATCTTGGGCGAAAGATCGCGCAGGTGGTGCATTTGCAGCGCTATTAGCATTCGTCTTAACGAACAGAATTACAGGAGCTATATTTGGCGTAAACGCTGAAATGTTAACGGATTCAAAAGCGAAAGTTTCTTCAGTATTAGCAGGAGATTTAATTGTAAAAGATTACTTTACTTCTGTACTTGGTGCACCAGCATTAAACATGGGAGTTTTCGTAGGGATTATCACTGGTTTCTTAGGAGCTACTTTATATAACAAATACTATAACTATAACAAACTGCCACAGGCATTAGCATTCTTCAACGGAAAACGATTCGTACCATTCGTTGTAATTGTTTGGTCTACAGTCACTGCAATTGTATTATCACTTTTATGGCCATTCATCCAAAGTGGATTAAATGAATTTGGTCGCTGGATTGCAGCTTCAAAGGATAGTGCACCAGTTGTAGCACCATTTGTATATGGAACATTAGAGCGTTTACTATTACCATTCGGTTTACACCATATGTTAACGATTCCGATGAACTATACAGAGCTAGGTGGAACATATACGATGTTAACTGGCTCGAAAATTGGACAAGTTGTAGCAGGACAAGATCCTTTATGGCTTGCATGGATTACAGATTTAAATAACTTATTAGCAAATGGAGATACAAAAGCATATAACGATCTATTAAATAATGTTGTACCAGCTCGTTTCAAGGCTGGACAAGTTATCGGTTCAACAGCAGCATTAATGGGTATTGCTTTCGCGATGTTCCGTAATGTTGATAAAGAAAAGCGTGCAAAATATAAACCAATGTTCTTATCAGCAGCATTAGCAGTATTTTTAACAGGTGTAACAGAACCAATTGAATTCATGTTCATGTTTATTGCTCCAGTATTATATGTTGTATATGCAATTACAACAGGACTTGCATTCGCATTAGCAGATTTAATTAACTTGCGTGTTCACGCATTTGGATTTATTGAGTTAATTACTCGTACGCCGATGATGGTGAATGCAGGACTAACTAGAGATTTAATAAATTTCGTTATCGTTTCATTAGTATTCTTCGGTCTGAACTTTACATTATTCAATTTCTTAATTAAAAAGTTCAACTTACCAACACCAGGACGTGCAGGTAACTATATTGATAACGAAGATGAGGCATCAGAAGGAACAGGAAATGTACAAGATGGTTCATTAGCAACAAAAGTTATTGATTTATTAGGTGGAAAAGAAAATATTGCTGACGTAGATGCTTGTATGACACGTTTACGTGTAACAGTAAAAGACTTAAATGTTGTTGCACCAGAAGCACAGTGGAAACAAAATGGTGCTTTAGGACTGATCGTAAAAGATAAAGGTGTACAAGCAGTATATGGTCCGAAAGCTGACGTATTAAAGTCGGACATTCAAGATATGTTAGGTGCGTAATAATATGAAATTGCTAACTTTAAACTGTCACTCTTGGCAAGAAGAAAATCAAATAAAAAAGATAAAATATCTTGCTAAAGTCATTCAAGAAGAAGAGTATGATGTCATCGCATTGCAAGAAGTAAGTCAATCGATACAAGCTGAAAATGTATGCGGTAACAAGAAAAAAGATAATTTTGGACTTTTACTATTAGAAGAGTTAAAAGCGTTACATGTAAAAGATTACAATATTACTTGGGATTTCTCTCATATTGGTTATGATGTGTATGAAGAAGGATTAGCGATTGTAACGAAACATAATGTTGTAAAAGAAGATACGTTCTTTATTTCAGAAAATAAGGATACAACGTATTGGAAAACGCGCAAAATTGTAAGTGCAACAATTGCTTATAATGGTAAGAACATCACGTGTTACTCTTGCCACCTCGGTTGGTGGAATGATGAAGAAGAATCATTCAAAGGTCAAGTTAATCGTTTGATGGAGCGTGTAGATGGCAATGAACTTTCCTTCTTAATGGGTGACTTTAATAACAATGCTCGTTTGCAAGGTGAGGGTTATGAATATATGATGCAAAAAGGTTTATATGACACATATGAACTAGCAATAGAGAAGGATGAAGGAACAACAGTCCAAGGTGAGATTGCTGGTTGGAATGAAAATAAACATAATTTACGCATCGATCTAATATTGTGTAACCAAAGTGAAAAAGTTCGTTCTTCAAAAGTTATTTTTAACGGTACAAACCGAAAGGTAATTTCAGATCATTTCGGTGTAGAAGTACAAGTAGATATATAATAGAAGAAATCCTCACAGATGATGAAAAGCTGTGAGGATTTTTTTGAGGAATACAAGTATTTCCAAGAGAAAATACTTGTATTTTTTATGACATTTCCTATATATTTGTTATTATTGAATGTAAAACCGATTTGGTCATTTTGTATTCATACTTTGACTAACTTCGTTATATAATGGAGTAAGTCAAAGTTAATGGGAAAAATAGTCCGTTTTTGGTTAATCCACGATGTAGAAAGTGATATAATTGCAAAATGTATGTATCATTTTCTAAAGAAGGAAAAATATATAATTAGGTGATAACTTCTATGAAACAAATTTGGCGTATTTATAAGACAGATTTACGGAATGTAGCTAAACATTGGGCTGCAATTGTTATTGTTTTAGGGTTAATGATTTTACCATCGTTATATGCATGGTTTAACATTAAAGCTTCCTGGGATCCGTACGGAAATACAAAAGAGGTTCCCATTGCAGTTTCTAACCAAGATGCAGGATCTAATTTAAGAGGGAAAGATATTAATATCGGTGAAGAGATTGTAGATTCTCTTAAGAAAAACAAAAATCTTGGTTGGAAATTTGTAGATGAAAAACAGGCAATTCACGGAGTTGAGCGCGGAGATTACTATGCAAGTATTACAATTCCAAAAGATTTCTCTGAAAAGATTGCAACTGTTCTGGATGAAAATCCGCAGAAACCAGAACTTGATTACTATGTAAATGAAAAGGTAAATGCGATTGCACCGAAAATTACAGCAAAAGGTGCATCAGGTATTACAGAAGAAATTAGTAAAAACTTTGTTAAAACAGCAAACGGTGAGATTTTTAAAGTTTTTAATGATCTTGGAATCGATTTAGAAACAAACTTACCAAGTATCGAGAAAGTAAAAGATCTTGTATTTAAGTTAGAAGCGCAGTTCCCAGAAATGAATACACTGATGGATAAGGCGTTAGATGATGCGACTCGAGCAGAGGATATTGTGAAAGTAGCACAGAAAGATTTACCTGTTGTAGAGAGTGTCATAAATGATGGACAGGAAGCGTTAGCGAATTTAGATAAGTTCTTTGCAAGACAAGATCAAACATTAAAAAATGCTCCAGGGACGATAAGAAACGATTTAGTAGCAGCAAAAGGCGTTATGGATAGTGCGGCTGCATTTACTGACTTTTTAATGAATCCAGGTGTAGAGTTAAATATTCCTGACTTGTCTGGAATGAATGGATTACCTGAATTCCCAGCAAGACCGGATCTTTCTAAGTTGAATAGTGATGGTTATAAGAGTATAGCGCAAAGTATTAATCAAACAGTAAATAATGTTTTAAGTTCATCGCGTGCAGGAACAGCTTATGGGAAAAGTGTTTTAAATGGCTTACAAAATGGCCAATTTGACCCTGAACAAGCAAAGAAAGATTTAAATGCGGTATCAGATCGATTACAAACTGGTACAGATGGTATTTCATATCTTATTAATTTCTTTACTGAACTTCAAAATTCAGCGACGAATGATTTTGGTCAAAGATTTTTCAAAGGGCGAGTGGATCACTTAACTAGCCTTAAAGGTAAGATGGAAAATGCAAACAACGGTATTAAAGATATTGTAAATGTTATTGGTACAGGACAAGAAGTAAAGAAAGATGTAACAGATGTAGCAAATCAAAAATTAGATGCAGCAAATGCATTAATCGATCAAGCGGAAAAAGATTACAATGAAACATTTGTAGCAGATTATAAAAAAGCAGTTAGCACAGTAGATCAAGCTAAAGTTGATGCAAATGCAGCATATGATAACGCAAAAGCAGATTACGATAAAGCAAAAAATGGCCTTGAAGGTGCAAAAGCAGATTTACAAAAGGCGAAAGAAGATGTACAAAATAGAGGTATTAACGGTTTAGATTCAACGAAAGTAGCTTTAAATAGTTTAAATGGTCAATTCCAATCTGGAATCGGTTTAATTGATGATATGATTCCTGTTCTAGAAAGTACAAATAAGGTTTTAGCAGATGTAAATAGTGATAAAAACCTTAATAATGGAATTGCGAAATTAAATAAAGCGAAAAGTAGTCTGCAAAAAGGTGTAGAGGCAACGAATAAGGGAATTACACTTCTTAACAATGGCCAGAAACCTACAAAAGATGTAATTGAAAGTATTAACAACGCTGCGAAGGGCGGGTCAGCTCAATTAACAGATGTATTATCGACGTATGATTCAGAAATTGTACCTAATTTCAATACAGCAATTGCTCGTACAAAAGAGATGTCGAAAAATACAACTCAAATTTTAAACGATGCAGACAAAAAGCTTCCAGATGTTAAAAAGTTACTAGAAGATTCATCAAAAGGCTTAGTAGACGGTAGAAAGAAATTAGCAGATATTAAAGCTGAAATGCCGGAAACTGAGAAAAAGATTAAAGAATTAGCAGATAAAATTCGTGATTTTGAATCTGAAGAGGATTTAAAAGACATCATACGCTTATTGAAAAATGATGTCGAAAAGCAGAGTGACTATTTCGCAAATCCAGTAAATTTAAAAGAGAATAAATTATTTGCGATGCCGAACTACGGTTCAGCAATGTCGCCGTTCTATACAGTGCTTGCATTATGGGTAGGCGCACTATTAATGGTTTCGTTATTAACAGTAGAAGTACATGAAGAGGACGCGAATTATAAGAGCCATGAAATTTACTTCGGACGTTTATTAACATTCTTAACGATAGGTCTTTCGCAAGCGTTTATCGTATCAATGGGAGATATATTCTTACTCGGTACGTACGTAGTCGATAAGTTCTGGTTTGTATTATTTAGTTTATTTATTGGTGGGGTCTTCGTTTGTATCGTATACTCACTCGTTTCTATTTTCGGAAACGTTGGGAAATCGATGGCGATTATTTTACTTGTACTGCAAGTAGCAGGATCGGGCGGAACATTCCCAATTCAAATGACACCAGCGTTCTTCCAAGCGATTTATCCGTTCTTACCGTTCACATATGCAATTAGTGCAATTCGTGAAACAGTAGGCGGAATGCTTTGGGATATCGTAACGCGAGATTTACTTGTGTTAAGTGCTTTCGTAGTAGTGATGATTATTGCTGCGTTATTACTGAAAACACCAATTAACAAGTCGAGTGAAAAATTCGTTGAGAACGCAAAAGGAAGTAAAATCATTCACTAAAATAAAAGGTTCCTACCGATAGAGGTAGGAACCTTTTTGTTTAATCAAATTTTAATTTTTTTAACGCTTCTGCGAATGGGTTGTTTAATGGTTCTTCTTCTTTGTTCTGTTGTTTCATATATTTTTGAACGTCACGCTTATCAGCTTTATTTCCAGATTCTTTTTTACGTCTTTCTTGGAATGTGGAAAGTTTTTCACGATAGCCACATTTACATGCAAAGATTTGTCCCGCACCTTCACCACGTAATTCTAACTTCTTCTTACATTGCGGACAGCGAGCGTTTGTTGTACGAGATACATTTTTACGATGGCCACATTCACGATCTTGGCAAACGAGCATCTTTCCTTTTTTGCCGTTTACTTCTAGCATTGGTTTACCGCAGTCTGGACAAGACTTTGTTGAAATGTTGTCATGTTTATATTTTTTATCACTCGATTTAATTTCAGATACAATTTCTTTCGTATAGTTCTTCATTTCTGAAATGAAAACTTCTTTTTTCAGTTTACCTTTTGCGATCGCCTCTAGCTTTTGTTCCCACTCGCCAGTTAGTGTAGGTGATTTTAACTCTTCTGGTACTAAATCAAGTAACTGACGGCCTTTTGAAGTAATGTGAATATCTTTACCACGTTTTTCAATTAAGAATGAATTGAATAGCTTGTCGATAATATCAGCACGCGTTGCTACAGTACCTAATCCACCAGTTGATTTTAACGTATCAGCAAGTTGTTTATTTTGCGTATCCATATATTTTGTAGGATTCTCCATTGCTGAAAGTAAAGTCGCCTCGTTAAAACGTGCAGGTGCTTTCGTTTGGCCCGATGTTTGCATAATTAACTTTACAGTTAATGTATCGCCTTTTTCGATGCGAGGTAAAAGTTGCTCTTTTACGTCATCCATTACATCATCGTCTTCAAAGCGGTTTTCATATACTTCTTTCCAGCCGGCATGTAAAATTGTTTTTCCGCGTGCGATGAACGTTTCATTGCCAACTTTTGTACGTAATGTTAGTTGTTCGTATTCGAATGCTGGGAATAAAACAGCTAAGAAACGTTTTACAACTAAATCATAAATTTTACGTTCTTTATCTGTGAAGGCTGAGAAGTTAACGTATCCTTCTGTCGGAATAATTGCGTGATGATCACTTACTTTACTATCATCAACAAATGATTTATTAGCCTTGATAGGCTTTTGTAATACTTTATGTGCTAAAGGACGGTATTCTCCAACCCCGCACGCCTTTAGACGTTCTGGAAGTGTTCCAACAATGTCAGATGAAATATAGCGTGAATCTGTACGAGGGTATGTTAGCACTTTATGTTGCTCATACAATTTCTGCATAATATTTAATGTTTCTTTCGCAGAGTAACCAAACTTTTTATTTGCATCACGTTGTAATTCAGTTAAATCGTAAAGACCAGGAGAGAAGGACTTCTTCTGTTTTTTATCAATTTCCACAACAGTAGCATTATGCTTATCTAAACCTTTTACAATGCCATCAATTTTTTCTTTATTAAAACTGCGGCTATTACCGTTAGCATCTTGCCAAGTTAGTTTTAACCTATCGGCTGTTTGAGCTTCGATGCCGTAGTAAGTTTGAGCTTTGAAGTTCTTTATTTCATCTTCACGATTAGCGATCATAGCGACAGTAGGTGTCTGTACACGGCCACAATTCAGCTGGGCATTAAAGCGAGTCGTTAAAGCGCGAGTTGCGTTAAGACCGATATACCAGTCAGCTTCTGAACGTGCAACTGCTGAAGCGTATAAATTGTCATATGCTTTACCTGGTTTTAAATTAGCGAAACCATCTTTAATCGCTTTATCAGTAACAGATGAAATCCATAGACGTTTGATCGGTTTGTTAACTCGAACCTTATCAATAATCCAGCGAGCGACTAATTCTCCTTCACGTCCAGCATCTGTCGCTACAATAATGTCATTTACATCTTTTCTAAGTAGCTGACTCTTCACAGCGTTAAATTGCTTCCCTGTTTGTTTAATAACCGTTAGTTTCAAACGCTCAGGTAGCATAGGTAAATCTTCTAAATTCCACTTTTTATATTTCACATCATAGCTTTCTGGATCTGCTAATGTAACAAGGTGACCTAAAGCCCAAGTTACAATATATTTACTACCTTCAAGGTAGCCGTTTCCTTTTTTATCGCACTTAAGTACACGCGCAATATCTCGTGCAACGGAAGGTTTTTCAGCGATTACAACGCTTTTTGCCATATTAAAAACATCCTTTCAAATTTCCATACGTTAACTATAGCATACATCTTCTTGAGATTCAGTTTCGCTCCAGATTTGAACGTTTTTTAGTGGGATAACATCCGTTTGAAAGAGAATGATGGCGACAGAACATAATATGCACCATGATGAGACTGTGAGAAATAGATAGTTATTATGCTTATTGTTTTATTAGTTGCTTCTATTTAAATAGAAAAGTAAAGAACTTGTTATTTTACTAGAATAAGAGTAGACTTTGAAGTAGAAGAATAATAAGCACATGGGAGTTTGTGGATGCAAACTGAGAGTATGACTAATCCGTCATTGACCATTTGAACCTGTTGGATAATGCCAGCGTAGGGAGAGTGTAAAAGCACATGTTCAGGCACTTTGCGTACGCGCAAAGTGCCTTTTTGTGTATCTCCCATTACTATAGTTAGGGGATGAGAAGGATGAATATAAAAGAAATTAGTAGAGTAGTGGATTTGGTGAGAGAGTCTAATCCGCTCGTTCATAATATTACAAATGTTGTTGTAACAAATTTTACAGCTAACGGCTTGTTAGCGTTAGGAGCATCACCTGTAATGGCGTATGCGAAAGAAGAAGTAGCAGAAATGGCTAGCATTGCTGGAGCGTTAGTATTAAATATGGGGACACTTCGTCCTGAAGAAGTAGAAGCGATGTTACTTGCGGGTAAATCAGCAAATGTGAATAATGTACCAGTACTGTTTGATCCAGTTGGTGCAGGAGCAACATCGTATCGAACAGAAGTTGCGAGACATATTCCAGCCGAAATCGAGTTAGCAATTATTCGCGGAAATGCAGCTGAAATAGCGAACGTTATTAATGAGAGATGGGAAATTAAAGGAGTAGACGCCGGTGCTGGAAATGGTAATGTCGTAAGCATTGCAAGGCAGGCAGCCGATGAATTAAATACAGTTGCGGTGATTACTGGAAAAGACGATGTTGTTACAAATGGAGAGCGAACAATTCTTATTCAAAATGGTCACCCTATTTTAACGAAAGTTACAGGAACTGGTTGTTTACTAACTTCTGTAATAGGAGCATTTGTAGCAGTAGAAAAGGATTATGTAAAGGCAGCGGTAGCGGCATTAACGTTTTATGGTGTAGCTGCGGAACTGGCAGCTGCTAAGACAGTGGAGTATGGACCTGGTAGTTTCCAAATTGAATTTTTAAATCAGTTAGCGAATACAACTTCAGATGATATTGAGAAGTACGGGAAGATTGAGCTTATATAGTAAGGGGGAGAACTAGATGCCGCGTATTACAAAGGATGAAATGTCTAGGTTGTTATCAGTATACTTTATTATGGGAAGTAACAATTGTACGAAGGAGCCACTACAAGTATTGAGAGATGCACTTGAAGGCGGTATAACAATTTTTCAATTTCGTGAAAAGGGAGAAGGTGCTTTAACAGGAGAGGAACGTATTTGTTTCGCAAAAGAACTGCAAGCAATTTGTAAGGAGTACGGTGTACCTTTCATTGTAAATGATGATGTGGAACTAGCTCTTGAGTTAGATGCAGATGGTGTGCATGTTGGACAAGATGATGAAGGAATTACTTCTGTTCGTGAGAAAATGGGAGATAAAATTGTTGGTGTATCTACACATACAATTGAAGAAGCACACTGGGCAATTGAAAACGGAGCTGATTATTTAGGTGTTGGCCCTATTTTCCCAACGAGTACGAAAAAAGATACGAAAGCTGTGCAAGGAACGAAAGGTTTAGCTCATTTTAGAGAGCAAGAAATTACAATACCGATCGTCGGGATTGGTGGTATTACAATTGAAAATACAGCTTCAGTTATAGAAGCGGGTGCGGACGGTGTTTCTATTATTTCTGCGATTAGTTTAGCGGAATCTGCGTATGAAAGTACGAAGAAGTTAGTGGAGGAAGTAAGTAAGAGTTTGTAGAAAAAGAAACTTCAGTAAAGAACATAATGGACAGTTAAAAATATTTAAACAAACGTTTGATTAAAAAAGCACAAACCCTTTAAAAATGTAGGTTTGTGCTTTTTCTTTAAAACATAATTGATATTAAGAGCATTCCAATTCCGATAGAAGTGAATGTTGCGATAAGGCCTGGAATCATAAAGCTATGATTTAAAACATATTTACCAATGCCAGTTGTACCAGTGCGATCAAAGTTGATGGCAGCAACGATTGTTCCATAGTTTGGAATGAAGAAGTATCCATTTACTGCAGGGAACATTGCGATTAGTAGTGCTGGTGGAATACCGAGTGATAATCCAAGAGGCATTAAAGCACGTACTGTTGCGGCTTGGCTATATAGTAAAATAGATAGAATGAATAATGCGATGGCAAATAGCCATGGTGCACTTGTTACTAGGTGTTGAATTGATCCTTGAATCATATTTAAGTTTCCATTAAAGAAAGTATCTCCCATCCAAGCGATACCGAAAATAGCAACAACTGCTGTTGCTCCCGCTTTAAAGACGTTACCTGACACGATGCTTTCTACATTTGGTTTACAGAAAATAATAATAAGGGCTGCGATCGTTAACATAACCATTTCAATTGTGTTTGGCATGGAAAGACGAGTTAACTTCCCGTCGACCATCCATCCTGGACGAAGTGCTTCAAATGAACCGAGAAGTACAACAAGGAAAGTTCCTACTAAGAAAAGGATAACGGATAGTTTAGCGCCTTTTAAGCCAACAAATTCTTTCTTCTCTTCAATTTTAGGAATCATTCCTTCTTTTAAACGTTTCAAGTATTCAGGGTCTTCATTTAGTTCTTTCCCCATTTTGCTAGCAACAAATGCAGCTACCATACAAGCGATGAAAGTAGAAGGGATACTTACTTTTAAAATATCTAATAAAGTGATTTTATAGTCAGCTAACATTGCTAAAAGTGCAACTGTTGCAGCTGATATAGGACTAGCTGTAATTGCTTGTTGGGAAGCGATTACGGCAATTGACATCGGTCGTTCCGGTCTAATCCCAGATTCGCGAGAGACTTCTGCGATAACAGGAAGTACAGAATAAGCAACGTGACCAGTTCCTGCGCAGAGTGTAAATAAATAAGTAACAATTGGAGCAAAGAATGTAATACGCTTTGGATTTTTTCGTAATGCTTTTTCAGCCAGATGAACAAGGTAGTCCATTCCTCCAGCGGCTTGAAGTGCACCGGCAGCTGTAATTACTGCTAAAATCATAAGCATTACATCAATAGGAGGAGCTGTAGGTTGTAAATGGAAGACGAAAACAAGTATTGCCATACCGACGCCACCCATTACTCCTAAACCAACTCCACCTAGGCGTGCGCCAATAAAAATGCAGAGTAGTAACGTAAGAAATTGTAGCCAAAACATGATAAACTACCTCCGAAATTCGTTAGTTAAGATATATTTGAATAATTTAATTTGAACGAAAATTAAAATAAATACTCAAAATAATCCTTGTGTTTCATACATTTTTTATTATATAACACAAGAAATGTAACATTCACGAACTTTGTTAAATTATTTCGAAAAAATAATACATTGAAACTTTACATTTACATCTATAAATAGGTAGACATTTTAATTTTTATGTTGTAATCTTTGATAGAGAATAATTTAATTCTCATAGAACTCCCATATCGTTCAACTCGTTCAGCGAGAAAGGCAAACTGATGGAAACATTAGGACGCAAAACTACAGGAGCTAAGGCCGAAAGGCTATGCTAGCCAGTTACCGGACGGATAGGGTTGGTCTTGACCAATGCTCTTTTCATTGGTCTTTTTTTTATTTGTAAACAAATGAGAACCTTTATCAATTGTTAATGAGGTTTATATTTTAATAGTCTTAATTTATCCGACTTTAATGGGCAGTAAGACCCCCACCTCAAAATGCAGCGAAAGCAAAGAATTTAGGTGGGGGATCAACTCCTCATAAAAGTCCGATTGGTTCAACTAATAATCAGTGGGGGATGAAGAAAATCCCCACTGATTAAAGTTTCACTTTATATTACGTTAATTAAGAAAGGTGATGTTAATGGAAAAATATTGGCACAAGCTATCATTTCTTCAAAAAAATGTATTGTTAACTGTGCTAGTTATTTTGACGCTTGTTGGTACTATGGGAGCGTTAAGTTTTAACATGTTTCAAAATAGCATGATGTCTATATTTGAAAGGCATTCTTTTGAAACAGGAGATACGGTATTACATAAATTAGACGCGGAAATATTAAGAGATGTTGCAAAAGACCCAACGGCAGAAGGAGAAAAGAGAGAGAAGTTAACAGAGAAATTAGATGAATCAACGGAAGAATTGAACAGTGTTGGACAAACATATATTGTTGGAGCGAAAAAAAATGAAAAAGGTGAGCTACAAATCATTGATTTGTCTACAGGTTTAGCAAATGTTGTTGAAGTAAGGCCAGGAGAATATTATAAACAACCAGATCTTTGGATGGAAGCATATGATAAAGTAATGAGCACAAAAAAAGCAAACATGACAGTAGTATATGAAGATGCATTAGGAACATGGGTAACGATATTAGAGCCAATTACAGATGGAGAAGGTAACATTGTGGCACTTGTTGCAGCTGATGTAGATGCCTCTATTGTTCCTAGTACAAAGGAAAAGTTCATTATACAAGGTTTAATGTTTATTTGTATTTCTGTTCTAATTGCAACGGTTATTCAATTCCTAATCGTACGTAACGCACTTGCTCCATTGCGGGATTTACGTGAAGGATTGCGCAAAGTCGGAGAAGGTGACTTAAGTATTAAATTAGAGGAAAGACCAGATGATATTGGTATTATTAATGCGTATTTTAATAATACCATCGAGAAGTTTAAAGGAATTATAGATAAAGTAAAGCAGACAGCAGAACAGGTTTCCTCATCTTCACAAGAATTGTCAGTGAGTACGAAAGAGAATAGCATGGCAGTCCAAGGAATCGTAAGTTCTATAGTTGAGTTAAGAGCTGGCGTTCAATTACAAGAAACTGCAGTACCAAAGTATTTAGATATTATATATGAAATGGAAGATAGGATGGAAGAGATAACGAATACTGCAAAACAAATGGCGAAAGAGTCTGAAGGTACAAACCATCATTCAGTAAAAGGAAATGGTATTATTGAACAGACGATTAATCAAATGAACATCATACAAAATGCAGTACAAAATTTATCTTCTATTATTTATACTTTGGAAAAAAGATCAAAAGAAATTAGTGACATTGTAACAGTAATTACCGGTATTTCAAATCAAACGAATTCGCTAGCTCTAGATGCTACTACTATTGAAATTTCATGTGCTGAGGAAACTGGTGAGAGATTTGTCGTTGTTGCGGATGAAGTACGTAAATTAGCAGAGCAGACGGAAGCATCAGCAAAAGATATAGCAAAATTAATAGGGGAAATACGAGCTGGTACGGAAGAAGCTGTTGTTTCAATTCAAAATACTTTAAAAGAAGTAGAATCTGGAATGAAACTTGTTGAAAGTAGTGGTGCTTTCTTTGGTGAAATTTCAAAATCAGCACAATCTGTTACAAATCAAGTTAGAGTTGTTTCTGACAATTCAAGTGATATATTGCAAAATAGCCAAAATATTGTTCGGGTTGTAAATGAACTATCACTTATCGCAAATACGTATGCAAATAGTAGTAATAATATTGAAGAAAGTATGAAAGAACAGGAAATGTCTGTACAGGATATTGCTGAATTAGCCAGTTCTTTAAGCTGGCTTTCACAGGAGTTACAAGAGTTAATTGGTGAATTCAAAAGTTAAATGAAATGATTATACGTACTTTTGTTTGTTCAATAAAATAAATCATGCTACAATGAAAACGAATTAAGGACCGGGGAGCCAATTGGCTGAGAGGATGTAAACAAACATCGACCCTCAACCTGATCTGGATAATGCCAGCGTAGGGAGTTACTTAAAGTGATGTAGCATATGTTATTCTATAATAACTTGCATACAAGGCTTTCCTACGCAGTAGGAAAGCCTTTTCTTGTTTTAATATTTCATATTATAAGGGGGATTTTACTATGTCACAACAAGTTACAATTTCATTTTCAGTAGTACCACAAGCGAAGAACAAAGATGTGTATTCTGTTGTTGATAAAGCAATTGAGGTTGTACAACAATCGGGAGTTCGTTATGAAGTAGGGGCAATGGAAACAACGCTGGAAGGAGAATTAGATGTACTTCTTGATGTCATTAAACGTGCACAACAAGCGTGTGTGGATGCTGGAGCAGAAGAAGTAATTACTTCTATTAAAATCCACTATCGTCCAAGCACTGGTGTAACGATAGATGAAAAAGTTTGGAAGTACCGTGATGAATATGCAAAACCAGAAGCAATCTAAAATAATTACAACAATTTGGCTTATCCTTCTCATTGCGATATGGGAAGGATCTGTTTCATTATTTAAAATTGAACCTTGGATTTTACCGAAGCCTTCTGCCATTGTTCAAGAGTTAATAGGAATGAAAGATTTACTATTACCGAATACGATGCAAACGTTGCAAGAGGTTATAATTGGACTGTTCTTTGCTATTTTAATTGGGACAAGTATTGCAATTATTATGGACGTTATTCCTTTATTTCGTATTTTAATAAATCCATTGCTTGTTATTTCTCAAACGATTCCAATCGTTGTACTTGCACCGTTATTTATTATTTGGTTTGGGTATGGAATGTTACCGAAAGTAATGGTAGTCATACTCGTTTGTTTCTTCCCGATTGCGCTTAGCATTTTAGAAGGTTTTCAAACAGTAGATAAAAATATGTTGAAGTTGTTGCAAACCATGAAGGCAACGAAATGGCAAATTTACCAGAAAGTAAAGTTTCCAGCAGTACTTCCATACTTTTTCTCAGGTTTAAAAATTGCAGTTACATATAGCGTAATGGGAGCGATTATTGGAGAATGGCTCGGTGCCAGTGAAGGATTAGGAGTTATGCTTACGAGGGCTACGAAATCCTTTTTAACAGCCCGAGTATTTGGTGTTGCAGCAATTATTGTTATGGTGACATTATGCCTGTATTTTATCGTAGAGTTTATGGCAAGAATAACAGCACCATGGATATATAGAAAGGACGGCAGAAAATGAAAAAAGGTTTAAAAGTTATGTTGGCTGCCTTATTAGCAGTAGGTGTGGTTGGGTGTAACCCAGCGAAGAAAGAAGAAAGTGCGAGTAAATATCAAAAAGTAAAAGTAGTATTAGATTGGTTTCCGAATACGAATCATACTGGCTTATATGTAGCGCAAGCGAAAGATTATTATAAAAAGCAAGGCTTAGATGTGGAAATTATTCAGCCTGGTGATAATGTGACAGCGGAGCAAATGATAGCTTCAGGAAAAGCTGACTTCGCAATAAGCGCACAAGAAAATGTAACGTTGGCTCGTGTGGAAGGGATTCCCGTTGTATCTGTCGGAGCGATTATTCAGCATAACACTTCAGCTTTTGCATCGCTTAAGAAAGATAACATGACTTCACCGAAAGATTTTGAAGGCAAACGCTACGGAGGCTGGGGAGGACCAGCAGAAGAAGCTACATTAAAGACAATTATGGAGAAACATCAAGTTGATTTTAATAAAGTTGAAAAAATCATCTTAGGACAAACCGATTTCTTTAAATCAATCGGCCGTGATGCAGACTTTGAATGGATTTATTACGGATGGGATGGAATTGAAGCGAAGCGCCAAGGAAAAGAGTTAAATACGATTATGGTGAAAGATTTAGACCCAGCGCTTGATTTCTATAGTCCTGTTATGATTACGAGTGAAAAACATACGAAACAAGATAAAGACTTTGTGAAAAAGTTTATGAGTGCAACGACAGATGGTTATAATTTTGCAATTAAAGAACCGAAAGAAGCTGCTGATATTTTAATTAAAGCTGTTCCAGACGTGAATAAAGACTTAGTACAAGAAAGTCAAAAGTGGTTAAGTACGAAGTATCAAGATGATGCAAAAGCATGGGGAGTACAGAAGGAAGAAGTTTGGACGAATTACATGAATTTCTTATATGATAACAAAGTTATTAAGAAGAAAATTGATGTAAAAGATGCCTTTACAAATGAGTTCCTTCCTAGCGAAAAATGAGTGGATTACAAATAAAAGATATTGTGAAATCTTTCGATGGAAAGAATGTATTAGCAAATATTAGTGCTTCTATACAAGAGGGAGAGTTTGTTTCTTTTGTAGGACCGAGTGGTTGCGGGAAAAGCACATTATTAAATATGATTGCAAATGTTGAAAATCCAACAAGCGGGAATGTAACCTATAAGGATACGCACGTACGAGAGCAAGATGTCGTAAGCTATATGCCACAACAAGATTTATTACTACCGTGGCGATCGGCATTGCAAAATATAGTGCTGCCATTGGAAATCGAAGGTAAACCGAAAAAACAAAGGCTGACAGAGGGAATGGAAGCATTAAAGCAGTTTGAACTAGATGAATATGCAGACCATTATCCAGATGAATTGTCAGGTGGTATGCGTCAAAGGATTAGTTTTCTGCGCACATATTTATGTGAAAAGCCAATTATGCTACTTGATGAACCTTTTGGTAAATTAGACGCTTTTACAAAAATGGAAGTACATAGCTGGCTTTTAAACTCTTGGCACCAAGAGAAGCAAACAATCGTTATGGTTACACATGACTTGGATGAGGCTATCTTACTTTCGGATCGCGTATTTATTTTATCTCAAAGGCCAGCATCAATAGTTGGCGAGGTACAAGTGAAATTACCTAGGCCGAGAACGATGGATATGTTAACATCACTTGAGTTAAAGCAGGATAAGGAAGAAATTTTGAGAGTATTAGCTCCTTATATGAAAAAATAGAAAAAGCCTTTTAACAGTTTTTGGTATAATCGCTGTTAAGAGGCTTTTTTGTATAGGGGGAGAAAGATGAAATCTATAGAGCAAATAGTTGATTCGTTAACAGCTGATAATCTTGAAGAAGGAAAGTCCTTATTAAAAAATCATATGTTATTAATGAAGTATGGTATGGGATATCACGAATTAAAAGAAGAAGAAATGACAGAAATTTTAAAGTGGGTTCAAGGCCGAAATCAATTGAGAGAAGAAGTTCCGGAATTATGTGATTTACATTTAATTAAAAAGTTTCAATCGCTATTAGATGAATTTATTCATTCTATAATTTCAAATGGTTATGTAGAAGACGCGGTAGAAATTTTAGAGAGTGTATTAAAAAGTATGGGAGCAGTCGCTCATATTGTAAAAATTATGTTTGTTGGCAAAAGAAAAGTTAATAGAAATTCTTTAGAAATGGTAGAAGAGTTAAAACGAGAGTGCTACAACTTAATGGAACAGCGTGCAGCTATCGGGTTACATGCTCAAATCTTTCACGTTTTAGGATTTGTTCATTCGATTCAGTTTGATTTAGAAGAAAGGTCACAGGAACATGGGCGAAGTGTAATAGGATTTTTAACAGATTTTAAAACGAATGAATTGAAGTCTGTGCAACAATTCCAAACTGAAGATCCTATCCCAGAAGTGAAAAATATAGTGAGTAAAGAGTATGGGATAGAATTACAAAGAAGAATTTATATGTGGAAATCGTTAACAATTATCTTTACAAGTCCATATGCATTAGAAAAGATGTATAAAGAAATTTATGCAGAAAACGATAAAATGGAGAAGGAACAAAAGAAAAAATAGAGAATAGAATATAAAAGAGTAGTTTATACTCTTAATATAACAAATGTTAAAGGAGTGAAAGGATAAAATGACTTTATCAACTGTTCTTCAAATGGTTTTAGCTTGATACGGGAGAAGTCTGCCCATTTTTAATGATTAAGCTAAATTGAAGACAGCAGGTAAAGAACCTTAATCCTTTTTTACGATAATATGTAATGGGTAAGGTGTATTCACCTTACCCATTTTTTGTATGTACAATTAAATAAGGATTTATACTGTTGCGCTCTCTATTTAGCTTATGAACTATAAGTAAAGGAGAGAAAAAATGAGTATATTAACAGTAGAAAATTTAAGTCATTCGTATGGTGAGAAAACCATTTTATATAATGCGTGTTTTCGACTATTAAAGGGCGAGCATGTTGGATTAGTAGGGGGAAATGGAATTGGAAAATCAACATTGTTAAAGATTTTAACAGGAGAGCTTATACATGATGATGGGAACATTGAATGGTTTCCACATGTGAAGGTAGGTTTTTTACAGCAGCATATGGATTTACAAGAGGGAATCACAATTGAAGGATATCTACAAAGTGCATTTTCGGATTTGTATGAGATTGAACGCAAAATGTTAAAAATTGCAGAAGAAATGGTTGGAGCAGAAGAAATAGAAAAACTGTTAGTAAGATATGGAGAATTACAAACTATATTGGAAAGCTCTAATTTCTATCACATTCATACAGAAATTGAAGAAATAGCAGTCGGTTTAGGGTTATTTGAAATAGGGCTTAAAAAGGACGTTTCAAAGTTAAGTGGAGGACAGCGAACAAAGTTATTACTTGGGAAGCTCCTTTTAGAAAAAGCTGATGTTTTATTGCTAGATGAGCCAACAAATTATTTAGATACAGCTCATATAGAATGGTTGCAATCGTATTTGAGACTGTATGAAAAAGCTTATGTGATCATTTCGCATGATGAACTATTTTTGAACAGTATTACAAATATTATTTATCATCTAGAAGGAGGGAAAGTAAAGCGATACGTAGGAAATTATGAAAAGTTTGTACAAAGTTATCAAGTGCAAAAGAAACAATTACAATCGGCGTATGTGAAACAACAAAAAGAAATTTCTCAGTTAGAAACATTTATTCAAAAAAATAAAATTCGAAAAGCGAAACAGGCTAAAAGTCGAGAGAAAGTATTGGAGAAAATGCAAAGGGTTGAAAAGGTTACTCATGTAACTCGACCCCGTTTTGATTTCAATGTTTATGAGGAGCCAGTAAGTCGTATATTGCAAGCTGAGCAACTAAGGATAGGTTATAGTGATCCGTTATGTCCAGAGTTGAATTTACAAGTAAAAAAAGGCGAAAAGATAGCGGTTATTGGTCATAATGGAATTGGAAAAACGACGATGTTAAAAACGTTATTAGGTCAAATAAAGCCGCTAAGTGGTTCAATTTCTGTTGGCGATCGAGTAAATCCTGCCTATTTTGCACAGGAAGAGTTTGCTTCAGAAACAACACCATTAGAGAAAGTTTGGGCAGAACGACCAGATATGACAAGGAAAGAAGTACGCCAAGCATTAGCAAAGTGTGGATTGAAAGAAGAACACGTATTAAAACCTATCCGTTTATTAAGCGGTGGGGAACAAACGAAAGTACGTTTATGCGAACTTATCGTAATGAGAAGCAATGTTTTAATTTTAGATGAACCAACTAATCATTTAGATATAGAAACAAAGAAGGCATTGCAGGAAGCGTTACAACAATATACAGGAACAGTTTTACTTGTCTCACATGAGCCTTCTTTCTATGAAGCATGGATAACAAAAGTATGGAATATAGAAGAATGGAACGCTGAACAATAGGGATAAAGAAAAGGCATTAGCTTGTATAAGCTAATGCCTTTTCTTTGTGATTAACATGATTTTCGAGAACTCTTACATGAGAATTGTATGAAGAAGCACTCTTATGGTGCGCTTATAAGCGTGCTTTTTCTTTTGTTATATTTATAATCATACTAGATGCCTTTCCCTAATAGGCGACTATCTTTCTTTATATATAGATAGTTTGAAATGGAATGAAAACTAATTCCTATATGTAAAGGATAATGTGATTGGTATAGGAAGACAATAGAAATTAAAGGGAATTCATGTAAAATTCAGATGAACTTCACACTAACTTCATATTGGAAACTAAATATAATTATAATAGGTTATTATGATGTTTGTTTGTGATTTTTCATAAAATTAAAAGTTTGAATTTAGGATAGAGCACTCAAACCTAAATTCAAACTTTAGTGAAATAATTAATGGAGATTACGTTTAGTTTTCGCTAATGGATGCATTTACAAGTTCAGCAGGGTTGCCTGTTCCTGCCCCTCCGATTGTAACCGATCCTCCAGGAGGAATTTCACCATTCCATCCTGCATTCGTAATTACGTAATGATTATTTATTTTACTACTAATTTTAGAATCCCAAACTTGTGTTAAATTGCCGTTGTAATCAAATTCTAATTTCCAGTTTTTAATAGGGGTCGTTCCACTATTTTTAATTACAATCGAGAAGTTGTAACCACTTCCCCAGTTTGAAGTGACTGAAAAAGTAGCATTCCCATTTCCATCAGGAGGTGTTGTGTTAGCATCGTCTGTTTTTACAATAATAGAAGTAGGCTGTGATCTATTTCCAGAAGCATCTTTTGCTATTATTGAAAATGTGTATTCTGTATTAGATTTTAAGTTTTTAATTGTAATGCTATTTGTAGTTGTACTCCATTTCTCCTCTCCGGCAGTAATTTCATATTCCGTAACTCCTACGTTATCAGTAGATGCAGTCCAGTTTAATTGAACAGAGTTTGAGTTTTTATTTGTAACAGCGATGTTTTTTACGTTTGTTGGTGATTCAGTATCTTTTTGAGTAATAGGTCCACCAAGTAACTCTTTTACTAGCGTATCAAGTAATTTAGGTCCATTACAATTATATTTTGGACTTGTACGGCAATCCCCGCTTAGTTCCCAAAACATTGCGCCACTTAAACCTTTTGTTTTTATATAGTCTGTTTTATATTTCATAGATTCGCTGTCATCATAGCTAATAAACGTGCCTGTAGTCGCATTATATAAATAAGGTACTTTCGCTACATCGTTCCAATAGCGAACAAAACCATTTTTATTAACATAATTAGCTGCTAAATCACCATAATCGTACACACCTGTGTCACCGGTAGAATAATCATCCCAAGTTCCTTTAGAAGCGAGTTTTCCATCACTACCTGGCTTACAAGGTTGGTATTGGCCGTTATTTTCTTTTCCGCAACTTTTCCATCCACGTCCGTAAAAAGGTACACCTAATACGAGTTTATCAGCTGGAACCCCTTCATTTGTATAAATATCTATCGCACCATCTACATAAAATTTCGTATCCGCTGCTGGGTCATTTGGGTCTTTGTATAGAGCTGCATTATGGTTAGAAGTAGCTTCCCATCCACCATGGAAATCATATGTCATAATATTAATCCAATCCAGTATTTGAGAAATTTTCTTTAGCTCTGTATGATCCGCATAACGTTGGCTTGCACCTGACGCGATTGTTAGTAAATATTGTTTCCCATCTTCTGCACCAGCTTTCGTTAATGCATTTCGAACATCTTGAAGGAGTAGGGTGAAGTTTTGCTTATCTTCAGGACGATAACTACCACCAGGAATTGTTTGAACGCCTGGGTATTCCCAATCTAAATCAACACCGTCAAATCCATATTCGCGAAGAAAAGCTACTGTAGATTCAGCGAATACTTTTCTTGTTTTTTCATCGGCGGCCATGTCAGAAAAGCGGTTAGACCAAGTCCAGCCACCAACGGAAATAATTGTTTTTAAGTGAGGATACTTAGCTTTTAATCGTTTCAGTTCTCCGAAATTTCCGCAACGGGCGTATTTATCACAATCTTCCCAAGTTGTACCTGATCCCGGATAAGATTTTGTGACATCAGCCCATGGTTCGCCGAGTACGAGAGTACCATTAGGAACCTCTTTATTTTGCAGTGGTACACCAGATTCTTTACAGTTCCACGTTTGTTTATTTGGATTATCGGGGTGAGTAGAAGGGTTTCCGTGTTTTCCATTCCAGCAAATATCAGCGAAAGCATAGTTTAAATGAGTTAGCTTTGATGCATCAATGTCTGCAACTTGATAATTACGTCCGTAAATGCCCCAAGAAGGAAAATACCCAACAATTTTTTGACCTTGCTTTGGTGAATCTGCTAATGCGAAATTTGGAGTAATAAAGTTTGTGAGAAAAAGAGGTAAGAAGAGTAGTAGGGATAGTAATAGCAGCGTGAATTTTTTTGATTTCATAGTCATTTCTCCTTTCAAAATAAAAGATATATTTAAAGGCATGCGCCAATAAACCAAAATGAAACGTCTAGATAAAAATGATCAGACATCACGAAGTCTATACAAGGGAGCTGGGGTGATTAAATCGTAGCAAATGTAAGATTTGGTGTAAACGCTTTATTGGATTCGAAAAGACTTTCTCAATATGAAATGGCTCTAATACAGATTACACATGAAAATAAAATATTGATTAGGGAGGAAAGGGCTTCTTGGAATTAAATTTGAGAAAAAATTGTATGAAGTCAATTTGTAATAGCGTAGCAAGATGAGAAAATATCATGTAAAATAATAGTAAAAATATGTAAAGGAGCGAATGGTGTGGATGTCTTTTTGAACATTGCTGAAGAAAAAATTAGACAAGCAATACGGAATGGAGACCTTGATTATATTCCGGGAAAAGGAAAACCACTACAATTAGAAGACCTTTCAATGGTACCTCCAGAACTTAGAATGAGTTATAAAATTTTAAAAAATGCGGGTATGATTCCACCAGAAATGGAACTACAAAAAGATATATTAAAAATAGAAGACTTAATTGCGTGCTGTTATGATGAAGCAGAGAGAAAAAAATTACAAGAAGAGTTAACAGCAAAAACGCTGCGTTTTCAGCAGGTAATGGAAAAGAGGAAAATGAAAGATAGTTCAGTTTTTCGTATGTACCAAGGTAAAGTATTTCGTAAATTACGCTAAGAGGGATAAGATGAATACATTTGAAACGATAGAAGAATTATCGACATATATTGAAGAACAACAATTAGTACTTCTGTTTATTAAAACAGAAAATTGTAGTGTTTGTGATGTTATGTTAAGAAAAGTAAATGGTGTATTAGAGAATTATGATTACGTAGAAAAAGTAGAAATATTACTACAAGACATGCAAGAAATTGCAGGGCGATATGCAGTATTTACAGGGCCAACAGTTTTATTATTTTATAATGGAAAAGAGATCCTTCGTGAATCTCGCTTTATTTCACTTGAAAATCTAGAGAGAACTATTCAATTATTCGAAGATTAAGGGAGGTTTTTATATGGAATTTATTATTTTCATACTATTATTTGTTGTAGTTGGAATAATTGTAACAGCAGTTAGATCAAACAAAAAGAAGGTAAATCTTACGAAACAAAATAACATTCATAATTCATCTAACAGTTCATCACCATTATTTTTCTTTGCTGGGTCTGATAATGATAGCTCGCATGATTGCGGAGGATCTTTTGGCGGAGATAGCGGAGGCAGCTGCGATGGTGGTGGAGGTGGCGGTGATTGATGAGAATACGCCATATAGGGCGTATTTCTTTTTAAACAAACGTTTGTTTAGTTGACTTACATACGCATAAAAACAGTTAAACAAACGTTTGATTACATATTTTTAACGTACTAAGGGGAATGGAAATGAAAAGGGAACCGAAAGTGAAAAACAAGGGGAAAGTAATGTTATTTTTATTAGCTGCGGGAGGCGTATTTCTTGTTAAACTAGGATTTAAAATTGGAATCATACATATGATTCGAACGTGGTTTGAAAGTACGTTTTCTTAAATAAGGAATATAGCCTCTTGCGATAGAGGTTTTTTATTTGTTATTATTAGACTGAACGGTCGGTTTAAAGAGGTGTAAATATGAGAAGAAGCGCAGAAGAGATAAAGAAAGAAATTGCATATAAAGCAGAAAGTCTGTTTTCACAGAAGGGCTATGCAGCTACATCTATGGAAGAGATTTGTGAAATTACAGAGCGAAGTAAAGGAAGCATTTATTATCACTTTAAAAGTAAAGAAGAATTATTTTTATTTGTAGTAAAACAGCATACGTATGATTGGCTTGAAAAATGGAATGAAAAGGAGAAGTTGTATAGTACGAATACTGAAAAACTATATGGTCTCGCGGAATATCATGTAGAGGACATACAGCAACCAATTTCAAATGCAATAGAGGAATTCTCTATGAGCCAAGTCGTAAGTAAAGAGATTTTGGATGAACTATTAGCTTTAACTAGAGAATCATATGTTATGTTTGAGAAACTAATTGAAGCTGGTATACAGTCTGGAGAGTTTCGTGAAGATAATACGCGCGATCTTATGTATATTGTGAATGGATTATTATCAGGGCTTGGAGTACTTTATTACGAGTTAGATTATAAAGAGCTGAAACGTATTTATAAAAAGGCAATAGATGTATTGTTAAAAGGAATGGCAGCTGAATAATAGGTCAGTTGCTTTTCTTACAAAACAAATTAGACCGAACGGTCGGTTTATGAAAGGGGAATGAAAATGAACGCTTTATTTAAAAATCGAGCATTTATGCTCGTTATGGCATCTGATATTTTACAACAATTTGCAATTTGGATTAGAAATATGGCTCTTTTGTATTTCATAATGGAGCGAACGAATAATGATCCAGTTTCCGTTTCATTGTTATCGGTTATGGAATATGCACCTATTTTTATTTTCTCGTTTATCGGTGGTGCGCTAGCGGATCGCTGGAATCCGAAAAGAACAATGGTCGCTGGAGATGTATTAAGCGTACTGTCTATTATAGGAATTGTCTTGTTGTTAAAGCTGGATTATTGGCAGGCTATATTTTTTGCAACACTCATTTCCGCGATTGTAGGTCAATTTTCTCAGCCATCATCTTCGCGTATATTTAAGCGCTACGTAAAAGAAGAACAGATAGCAAATGCGATTGCATTTAACCAAACATTACAGTCATTATTTATGATTTTCGGACCAGTGGTAGGATCGCTTGTGTATACACAACTTGGTTTATTTACGTCACTATATAGCTTAATCATTTTATTTTTGTTATCTGCTATCGCTCTTTCGTTTTTACCAAAATGGGTGGAACAAGAGCAAGTGGCGAGAGATTCATTGAAAAATGATATAAAAGAAGGTTGGAAGTACGTTCTTCATACGAAAAATTTACGTATGATTACGATCACTTTCACCATTATGGGCTTAGCTGTTGGACTAACGAATCCGTTAGAGGTGTTTCTTGTAATAGAGCGTCTTGGAATGGAAAAGGAAGCAGTGCAATATTTAGCAGCAGCTGATGGCATAGGTATGTTAATTGGTGGTATTGTTGCTGCAGTTTTCGCTTCAAAAGTGAATCCGAAAAAGATGTTTGTATTCGGTATGAGTATATTAGCGATGTCATTTTTAGTGGAAGGGCTATCTACATCATTTTGGGTTACTAGTTTTATGAGATTTGGAACAGGTATTTGTTTAGCTTGTGTTAATATCGTTGTCGGTGCGCTTATGATTCAACTTGTACCAGAAAATATGGTTGGAAGAGTAAATGGGACGATTTTACCGTTGTTTATGGGGGCAATGTTAATTGGGACTTCACTAGCTGGCGGATTAAAGGAAATGACCTCACTAGTTACCGTATTTTGTATAGCAATGTCACTTATTTTATTAGCAATAGGTCCGGTTTTACGTATGCAAATAAAGAAAGAAGATGTTGTTAATCAAGAGGAAATGACGAATTCATTGGTTTCGAAATAGCTATTGTAAGGGGGCTGAATTGCTCCCTTTTCTCATGACGATCTTTTGACAAGGAAATGTACCGACTATATACTAATGTTGTAAAAACGATTTTACATGTTAGGAGAAAAGATGTGAAAAATCAAATTTATGAATTACGCACTGAAAATAATATTTCACAAGGTGCATTAGCTGATAAGTGTAAAGTTTCAAGACAGACGATAAATGCAATTGAGAATAATAAATATGATCCAAGCTTAGCGTTAGCTTTTCGTTTAGCGGAAGTATTAGGAACAACTGTTGATAAACTATTTTTGTATAAGATGTAGCGTCTTTCGTTGTGGGGCGTTATCAATAAAAGAGCCTCTTCTTATTTGAAGAGGCTCTTTTTCTTATAGCGTTTTCGTTGTGGGGCTCGGTGGTGTAACGGATGTATTATTTTCGGGAACTCTAGTTAATAAGAATCCACCGATAATGAACAGTACAATAATACTAAGGACACCAGCGTTTGTTTTTCCTGTTAATTGCGTTGTAACACCGACTAATACTGGACCCATAATCGCGGCAAACTTGCCAAATATATTATAAAATCCGAAGAATTCATTCGCAGATTCTTTAGGTACTAGTTTTGCAAAATAGGAACGACTAAGTGCTTGAATCCCGCCTTGAGAAGTGGCAACTAACATTGCTAAAATCCAGAAATCGAGTGTCGTTTTTAAGAAATAGGCATATGTGCAGATAATGATATAAATAATAATACCGACATATAGCATCTTTTTACCTGTAAATGTTTCTGATAATTTTCCGTATAATAAAGCGAATGGACAAGCTACAATTTGTGTGACGAATAAGATGATTAATAGATTCGTTGCACTAATACCAAGATCTGTTCCGTAAGCGGTGGACATAGTAATAATTGTATCGACCCCGTCAATGTAGAAGAAGTAAGCGATTAGGAACATGAATACTGTTTTATATTCTTTAATATTTTTAAAAGTGGCAGCAAGGCGTTTGAAGCTCATTGTAATTGGTCTAGGGTGACGCTCGATATAGTGTGTTTGCTCTACGTTTTTTAGCATTGGAATTGTAAATAACCCCCACCAAAGAGCCGTTATCGCGAATGAAATTTGACTAGCGATGCCAACGGATAAAGGAATAGTTCCTTTTTGAGCAAGAATAATAAGAGCGATACAACCGATAAAAGGAATAGTACTCCCAATATAACCTAACGCAAAGCCTCTCGTAGAAATTCGGTCCATTCTATCTTCAGAAGTGACATCTACTAAAAATGCATCATAAAAGATATTTGCCCCAGCAAAACCGACTAATGCTAGCATATAGCACCCTAGTAATAAGTACCACTGAGATGTTGGGACGACTGCTAGCATACTTGTAAATACGATACCGAGTCCAAAGAAGAATGTGAAAAATCGTTTTTTAAATCCTTTATAATCAGCGACTGTGCCGAGAATAGGAGCAAGTATAGAAATTAAAAGTGTTGCGAACGAGTTTGCATATCCCCAATATGCTGTTGAAGTTGCCCCAGATAGTCCAGCTTCTTTTGCAGCTGCTTTAAAGTAAATTGGAAATAATGCAGTTGTAATGACGAGCGAATATACGGAGTTCGCCCAATCGTATAATATCCAGCTTTTTTCTTGTCTGGACATTTTTTTCATATAATGTTCCCCCTTAAATTTGTTCTACTAACAGTGTACAAAAATAAAAATTATAAAAAGAGAAACAGTGATGATTTTTACATAACTTTTACATATATACACAGTTCTTTACAATTGGAGTAAATCCTCTACAATTGATCCGTCTGTTTCACCTAAGTGTAAACCGAGTAGTCTAGCGATAGTTGGGCCCTCATCAATAAGTCTCATATATGGTATGGTAATGCCGCTTTTTATCCCTTTCCCGGCAGCTATGAAAATTGTTTCATAGTTAGGTTTTGTTGGAGAGTATCCATGCGTACCAAATGTATATTTTTTATTAGGCGTAACATCTTTTTCAGTAATTTCTTTTATAAAATCTCCTGTATAGTTTTCAGTGAAATAATACCCTTCTCGTGCTTCTAACATGAATAAACAATTGCCATCTGCACCGCATTCCTTCGCGTCCTCATCATGAAGTATAAATTCAATACCGTTTTGTTTATTTTGAAGTAGTTCTTCAAGTAGTAGTTGTACATCTCGAATTGTATCGGTATCGTTCTTGTCTTTCACATATACATAGGCAGATCCGTCACAACTTTGGCAATAGACCTTCCAGTCTATTAATTTTCCTTTTGAATTTATAGATATAAGCCCTTTTTGATGAAATAGTACATTTAATTGAATGGCTCTGTTTTCACTTAAAGCGCTATGATCACCAAGAGCGATAATTGTACTTTCTTCGTATAGGTCACTGTCTTTTAAAGCTTGAATAATTTTCCCTAGCCGTTCGTCATGTCTATGAATTGCAGCTATTGTTTCTTTTGATTCAAAGCCGTGATAGTGTCTTTGGGTGTCTAAATCGGTGAAATGTACGAACATGACATTCGGCTTCTTCGTCTGGATTGTATGCACAGCAGAAGCAAGTACGAAATCATCGAGTTCGGGTTGTGACAGTCCATTTCGTATATGGCCGAAACGACGATTTAAATCTAATTGATATAGCGGGCTACCGCTAAATAATGAAACTAAAACTTGATTTTGCCACGGCCTATTTGGAAAGATTTCTGGTAAATTGTAATCAATATTTGCTCTGCCGGTAACAGGCCATAGCAGGGCAGCTGTCGTTAAATTTGCTTTACGTGCTTCATCGTATAATGTTGTTCCTTTAATAGATTTTCGGTACCAATGCCAATCTGGTGACTGGCGCCCAGGTTGAAGTAATGTATTGCTAACTACGCCATGTTTATTAGGATAGTTTCCAGTAACGATTGTTGAGTGACTTGGGTATGTTACAGAAGGATAAATTGGTTCTACTTTTTCGACAACCGTGCCCTTTTTTATTAGAGATTGGAAGTGAGGTAATTTTTGTAGTATAGGAAAATCTAAAGCTGATAAACAGTCGAATGATAAAATGATGACACGATTCGTTAATGCTTTATCCATAAAGTAATCCTCCTAATTATATGAAACCTATTACTATATATTACTATTAATACCTAGTAATAAAAATATGTTTTTGAATAAAATTTATTATTTATTTTCAGAAAAGTTAAACATATAATTAAGTATAAGGGAATGAATGAAAGGAGGGAATACTGTGGATCTGCTAGATGGATTTGGTATCTTCTACATCATTGGTGGAATTACAATTATTCTTGTATTCGCTATTTCGTATTTACTAAAGAAACGGTTTCCAGACAAGCAGTTTGATATTATATTTGCACTTAGTTTAATACTTCTTTGCTTAGCGTCCTTTCCCGTTACAATGATGGTTATTGGTGGATGGGAAGGAATGGGATATGGATTTATTGGTTTCTTCGTCCTACTGGGCACACTTATTGGTATGATTGCACATCAACTTTTAAAAATCTCGCGAAAAAGCTACGTATAAAACTGTAAAAAATGAAAAGAATATAAAAATAAGAAAATTCACTCTTGTTTTAGGGTGAAATTTATATTATGATATTCAACAAATTTATTTCGTTATAACGATGAAAAAGGACTAGTACATGTTCAACCTTTTTAGCAGAGAGAGAATCCGTCAGGCTGAAAGATTCTTAAAAAGGCGATATGGAACCTACCTTTGCGTTCTGCATATGCAGCGGGAATTTCCCGTTATCAAAAAGAGAGCATGCGCAATTTTTGTGCATGAATCAGGGTGGTAACGCCGGCAAAGCTCGGTCCCTATTTAGGGACACGGGCTTTTTTGTATTTTCTAGAAGGAGGAAGACTGACTATGGCAAAAGAACAAGTACAAGCAATTACGAAGATGGAAGAGGACTTTGCACAGTGGTACACAGATATTGTAAAAAAAGCAGAACTTGTTGATTATTCAAGTGTAAAAGGGTGTATGATTCTACGCCCGTACGGTTATGCCTTATGGGAAAATATGCAAAAGGTTATGGATGAGAAGTTAAAAGCAACTGGTCATGAAAATGTGTATATGCCAATGTTTATTCCAGAGAGTTTATTGCAAAAAGAGAAGGATCATGTAGAAGGGTTTGCTCCTGAAGTAGCATGGGTGACACATGGCGGGGATGAAAAATTAGCGGAAAGACTTTGTATACGCCCTACATCTGAAACTTTATTCTGTGAGCACTTTTCAAAAATTGTGCAATCCTATAATGATTTGCCAAAGTTATATAATCAGTGGTGTTCAGTAGTTCGTTGGGAAAAGACAACGAGGCCATTCCTTCGTACAACGGAGTTCTTATGGCAAGAGGGACATACAATTCATGAAACAGCAGAAGAATCTCAAGCTGAAACGTTAAATATTTTAAATCTATATGCTTCTTTCTGTGAAGACTACTTAGCGATACCAGTAATTAAAGGACAAAAAACAGAAAAAGAAAAATTTGCGGGCGCAAAGGCAACTTATACAATTGAAAGTTTAATGCATGATGGGAAAGCACTTCAAACAGGAACATCCCATAACTTTGGAACGAACTTCTCAGAAGCATTTGATATTAAGTTTTTAGATCGTAACGGTAAGTGGCAATATGTACACCAAACATCTTGGGGAGTATCAACAAGGATGATAGGTGGACTTATTATGGTTCATAGTGATAATAATGGGCTTGTAATGCCTCCTAAAGTCGCACCAGTGCAAGTTGTTATCGTACCGATTGCTCAGCATAAAGAAGGAGTTTTAGCGAAAGCAACAGAGTTACAAGGGCATATTCAAAAGGTTGCACGCGTGAAAATAGATGCTAGTAATAAAACACCGGGCTGGAAATTTAATGAGTATGAAATGAAGGGCATTCCAATTCGATTAGAAGTTGGGCCTAAAGATATTGAAAAGAATCAAGTTGTACTTGTAAGAAGAGATACGAAAGAAAAAGAATTTATATCAATGGATCAATTAGAAAAACGTATTCCAGCATTACTTGAGGAAATTCATGACTCTTTATTTAATAAGGCAAAAGTATTTCGTGATGAGAATACGTATAGTGCAACGAATTTTGAAGAGATGAAAAAAGTAGCTGATGAAAAGCAAGGATTTATTAAGGCAATGTGGTGCGGAGAATTAGCTTGTGAAGAGAAACTAAAAGAAGAAGTTGGAGTATCTTCTCGCTGTATGCCTTTTGAGCAAGAGCGTTTAGCTGACGAATGTATTTGTTGTGGTAAAGAAGCTAAACAAATGGTGTATTGGGGAAAAGCGTATTAATAATCTTTCTGATAAGTGATAAAAAGGACTTTGGGCTGCATAATAAAATGCAACCTAAAGTCCTTTTAGTTTTTACAATTTATCCCGCTTTAATGGGCAGTAAGACCCCACCTCAAAATGCAGCGAAAGCAAAGAAGTTAGGTGGGGGATCAACTGCCCATTAAAGTTTCACTTTATTTCATGTATTTTTTAGATGGAAGGATTTGTTTTATTTTGCGTTTTTACGGCGGATAAATAGTAACATACCAATTAGGAATGTTGAAAGTCCCATTAAAATAGATGCCGGATAATGTGTTGCGGTATTCGGTAACTTATCGCCTTGTTTTTTCGCGTTATCTTTTACGTTACCCCCTTGAGAATCATCACTACCTTGAGAGCTGCTATCGTCTTTAACACTGCCGCCAGAGCCGTTACCACCAGAACCACTGCCACCAGAGCCACTGCCACCAGAGCCATTGCCACCGGAACCGTTGCCACCAGAGCCATTGCCACCGGAACCGTTGCCACCAGAGCCATTGCCACCGGAACCGTTGTCGCCGGAACCACTGCCACCAGAGCCACTGCCGTCAGAGCCATTGCCGCCGGAACCGTTACCGCCGGAACCGTTGCCACCAGAACCGTTGTCACCCGAACCATTGCCACCAGAGCCACTGCCGTCAGAGCCGTTGCCGCCGGAACCATTGCCACCAGAGCCACTGCCACCAGAGCCATTACCACCGGAACCGTTGCCGCCAGAACCATTGCCACCAGAGCCACTGCCGCCAGAGCCGTTGCCACCGGAACCGTTGTCACCCGAACCATTGCCACCAGAGCCACTGCCGTCAGAGCCGTTGCCGCCGGAACCATTGCCACCAGAG
>NZ_JBYTED010000007.1:0-79776 GCF_058792175.1 Bacillus sp. EB106-02-03-XG38 | reverse complement strand
AGCCATTACCACCGGAACCGTTGCCGCCAGAACCATTGCCACCAGAGCCACTGCCACCGGAACCGTTGTCACCCGAACCATTGCCACCAGAGCCACTGCCGTCAGAGCCATTGCCGCCGGAACCATTGCCACCAGAGCCACTGCCGCCAGAGCCATTACCACCGGAACCGTTGCCGCCGGAACCATTGCCACCAGAGCCACTGCCACCCGAACCACTATCGTCCTGAGAACCATTGTTTCCTGGTGGTTTATTATTATCTTTTGAGTTGCCTTCTGCGAAATGATCGTTATTTTGTACAATCGCGTTTGTTACTGGAGAGAAGTTGTCTGTTGCTGCATTACCGATATTTAAACCACTAAAAAAAGATAAAGAAAGAGTTGATGCTAAAATGAAGATTTTTGTCATTGATTTCCTCCTGAAAATTAATATTCCATCTAAAATACATCCCTTTGTAATATTTCATAGGAAAAAGAGTTTTATGCAAAAAAAACTATATATAGAAAAAGGTGGTGTATTTCTAAAGAGAGAAAAGAGTTAGTGTAAATTCTTTATAATATTAGAGCAGTAGGAGTTTCACACTCATTACAGTAGAGGAAGTGACAGCAGATGAAAGAATATATTGCATTTGATATTGGTGGCACACAAATTAAATATGGAATTGTTTCAGAAACGGGAGTAGTACTAAAGCATAAAACAGTTCCAACAGAAATTCTTTTTGGTGGAGAACAAATCATTCAAAAAATTATTCTCCTATCCAAACAATTAATGAATGAACATACGATTTCGGGAATTGGTATTAGTACTGCGGGAATTGTTAATATTCATAAAGGGGTTGTAACGGGAGGAGTGGAACATATTCCGAACTACACGACTATTCCTATTATTGATAGATTGCAAAGGGTATTACAAGTTCCGGTGTCCGTTGAAAATGATGTGAATTGTGCAGCTTTGGGTGAGAAGTGGAAAGGTATTGGAAACGGAAAAAGGAATTTTATTATGCTTACTCTTGGAACTGGTATTGGAGGAGCAATTTTTATAGATGGAGAGTTATACAGGGGACATTCTTTTAGTGCTGGTGAATGGGGAAATATGTTAATAGAAGGAAAGCCGTTTGAAGAGGTCGCTTCCATTTCAGGTTTAATTCGTCTTGTACGAAAATATAAAGGTGAAAGTGATTGGAATGGAAAAACGATTTTTGAACTGTATGATAAAGGAGATAGAGAAGTTACGCAAGCGGTTGAGGTTTTCTTTAAACATTTAGCGATTGGAATTAGTAATCTTGCTTATATTTTCAATCCAGAAATGATTGTTATAGGTGGAGGGATTACTGATAGAGGAAACCAGTTTTTAAAAGAAGTAAAAGAAGAGATAGAAAAATATTTAAATAAGGAGATTTATAGCAATTGCGAGATTGAACTTGCACAAAACGGTAATTGCGCAGGAATGATTGGTTCTATTTACCACTTCTTACATCATCATAAGTAAGTTATATGAATGTTTTCATATAACTGAGAATTTATCCTTTTTATCACTAGGTAAATAATGCTACAATATAAGGGAAGAATACAATATTTTCCGCCTTGGAAAATGCTTTGTAGAAAGGAAGAAACTGCATGCCTATTATTTTAGAAAAAGGTCAAAAGATCGATTTAACGAAAGGACAACCAAAAGTAGCAAAATTACAGGTTGGCTTAGGCTGGGATCCAATTGGGCAATCAGGTGGGTTTCTGTCTTCATTATTTGGAAGTAAACCAAATGTAGATTGTGATGCATCTGTTGTTATGTTAGAAGGGGATCGTTTTTTAAACAAAAACGATTTAGTTTACTTCGGAAACAAGCTTTCTACTTGTGGTAGTATTATTCATTCAGGAGATAATTTAACAGGTGAAGGCGCTGGTGATGACGAAACAATTTTCGTAGAATTACATAAAGTTCCGAGCCGTATTAATCGTTTAGTATTCGTTGTAAATATTTATGACTGTGTAAATCGTCGTCAAGATTTCGGGATGATTCGTAATGCGTATATTCGTATTCAAAACCCGCAAACTGGTGAAGAATTAGCACGCTATAATTTATCGGATAATTATGCTGGCAAAACGACTCTAATTGCAGGTGAAATGTATCGTCACGGAAGTGAATGGAAGTTTTCAGCTGTTGGAGAAGGCACACAAGATAAAAACTTAAGTGAGATTGTATCACGTTATCAATAAAATAAACTGAGGAGGAATTGTGTATGGCATCAATTTCATTGAAAAAAGGACAAAAGGTAGACTTAACAAAAACGAATCCAGGTCTTTCGAAAGTTCTTGTAGGACTTGGTTGGGATACGAATCGTTATGACGGACAAAATGATTTCGATTTAGATGTTAGTATTTTCTTAGTAGGTGCTAACGGTAAAGTTTCAGGTGCAGAGGATTTCGTCTTCTATAATAACCCAAAAGGTGCGAATGGTGCTGTAGAGCATTTAGGAGATAACCGAACTGGTGAAGGTGAAGGCGATGACGAATCGATTAAAGTAGATTTAAAAAATGTACCTGCACATATCGAACGTATTTGTTTCACAATTACAATTTACGATGGAGAAGGTCGTAGCCAAAACTTCGGACAAGTTTCTAACTCTTTCGTACGTATTTTAGATGAAGAAAAGAATGCAGAGTTAATTCGTTACGATTTAGGAGAAGATTTCTCTATTGAAACAGCTGTTGTAGTAGGTGAATTATACCGTCATGCAGGTGACTGGAAATTCAATGCAATCGGAAGTGGATTCCAAGGTGGATTAGCATCTCTATGTAATAACTTTGGTTTAGATGTAGAGTAATAGATTAATAAATCCATCAGTGAAACGTATGTTTACTGATGGATTTATTTTTAAAAATTAAATTATAGAGGTGAATATAAATGGTTATTCAATTGCAAAAAGGACAGAAGATTGATTTAGGCAAGACAAGCCCAGGCTTAACAAAAGCAGTAATTGGCCTTGGGTGGGATATTAAATCTTACGACGGTGGATCAGATTTCGATTTAGATGCATCAGCATTCCTATTAGATGCGAACGGAAAATGTACGAAGGAAACTGATTTTATCTTCTATAATAATTTACAGTCTCCTTGTGGATCTGTTCTACATACAGGAGATAACCGCACAGGTGAAGGTGAAGGTGACGATGAGCAACTTGTTGTGGACTTAAAGAAAGTTCCAGCAGATGTGCACAAAATTGCTATTACAGTTACGATTTATGATGCAGAAGGCCGTAGTCAAAACTTTGGACAAGTAGGAAATGCGTTCGTTCGTTTAGCGAATGAAGAAACGAATGAAGAAGTTCTTCGTTTTGATTTAGGGGAAGATTTCTCCATCGAAACAGCAGTTGTCTTTTGTGAATTATACCGTCATAATGGACAGTGGAAGTTTAATGCAGTAGGAAGTGGATTCCAAGGTGGTTTAGGTGCGCTTGTAAGAGCGTATGGCTTGGATGCATAAGAAGGGAAACGATATTCGTTTCCTTTTTTTGACCTTTCTATAAATCTAGCAAAGAATAGGGGATATAGGTAAGATGAGTATTTTGCAAGGAATCCTTGATACGTATGCTCAGTTTTTCGACTTGGACATGTGGATTAAAGTGTTGCAGGATCCAGTATCTTGGGGATTAATTGGTACACTTGTTGTACTTGAAGGGTTGTTATCTGCTGATAATGCACTTGTATTAGCAGTAATGGTAAAACACCTTCCGGAAGAAAAACGTAAAAAAGCATTATTCTATGGACTTATTGGAGCTTATGTATTTCGATTTATTGCAATTGGAATTGGAATGTTCTTAATTAAATTAGCATGGGTAAAAGTGTTAGGTGCACTTTACTTAGCGTGGCTTTCAGTTAAATACTTCATTGATAAAAGAAAAGGTAATGCAGAAGAAGAGGAAGCTCATGGTATGAACCAAAATAGTATTCTCTTCAGAATGTTTGGTGTCTTCTGGGGAACAGTTGCAATGGTTGAATTAATGGATATCGCGTTCTCTGTAGATAGCGTACTTGCCGCATTTGGTGTATCAAATGAAGTTTGGATTTTATTATTAGGTGGAATGCTCGGTATTTTAATGATGCGCGGTATCGCTGGCGTATTCTTAAAGTTGTTAGAGCGTATTCCGGAACTGGAAACGACAGCATATATTTTAATCTTAATTATTGCAACAAAAATGTTACTGTCTGTTATTCATATTGAAATCAGTCATACAGTGTTCTTCATCATTTTAGTTGTAGCGTTTGGAGCAACATTTATACTTCACTACATGAAGAATTCTGGACAAGCTAAAGAAGAAGTTGCAGCTACTAAGGAAGACAATAAATAATTGAAATGGGTTTGCTCGTTTTACGAGCGCCCATTTTTTATAACCAAAAATAGTTTATAATAGAAGGAAGAATAAGAAAAAGTAAATGTTTTTGGAGGTGAACTGTTGTGTTTTCACGTTTTACACTTCAACCATATGCATTAAAAGAGGAATCAGATTTAAAGCAATTTGAAACACTTTTAGAAAAACGCCCACAATATGAGCTGACAGAGAATGAGATGAAATTTAGTTATATAGCATGTCGAATCCTTGGCGTTCCTAATGATGTAGATGAATATTTCAATGAACTATTTGATTATAGTGAAGCGAAAGGAATCGAAGTTTTACACGAACAAAATTTAAATAAAGTAATCGATTCGGAAAAACTTCGTCACATTCAAGAAGTGTTCGGATTACATCAAGAAGCACCAAATGGTCTGACAGTAAATAGGCTAGTAGCACACTTATCTGGGAAACAACTTTTGCCGAAAGTAGACAATCCTGATTTACAGCACTATATACATACGACGTTTATTTCTGTATTGAAATTATATGAGAAACAACATAATCAATCTTTAAAGACAGAAGGATTCCGTCGTTTCTTAATCGATATGATTAAGTTAAGTGAAAATTACGTAGCGAAGTGGTTCTCTACGATTAATTATAAGAAACAAATGCCGCGTATCGTTTGGTACGGTGATGCACAGGAAAGCCGTATATATTTCTTATACTTTCTTATTATGCTCGGCTGCGATGTACTTTATTATCACCCAGAAGGAAAAGATGGATTTGAGAATGTTGATGAGGAAGGAAGAAGTTTTGTCGTGTCTCATCCAAGTCGGATTTCTCTTGAGCCGTTTCCAGATCGCCGCCGTGAGCGAGTTGCAACAGTAGCATATCAAGCTTCAAAAGAAATTGAGCAAGTACTTCACCACGATAATTCACTGCTATACAAGCCGTGGCAATTCCGTTCATATACGCCTGTAGCTCGTACGCTCAAAACAACGTATGATGAACTCTTTTTAATTACGAAAGAAAAGGCATTTGTACGTCCGACATTCTTTGTTGAGAATAAACACATTTATATTCCTTCTTTATTTGCGAAAATATCAGGTCTTTCAAAAAATGATAAAGAGTATTTTCAGCGATTAAAGGCTGTTACATCGTTTGATAACAGTTTATTAATTAATACATTCCCATTTACGAAAGAACAAAAAGCAAATTTCCAATATCATTACCGAGATGCTTTAGACCGCGGGGGGAAATTACATCCTGATTTAATTATGAACAGTCATTGGTGGCCACATAAACGATTGCCAGAAGGGTTACAACATGGTATTGCAGAGGCGATCATTCATGCGTGCGAAAGTGAAATGTGTAAACCAATTGCAAAAGAGACGAAACAAGATGTAGCGCTATATGTTTTCGCGCAACTTTCTCAAATACCACCAAATATTTTAGAACAGCTTGAGAAATTTGATTATTCACAAGATGTACCGAAAATTGTTATATTTAATAATGAGAAGAGTGGGGAATTAACTCGTTCTGATGCTGTTTTATTACTATTTTTAAATCAAATAGGAGTAGATGTATTCCACTTCAATCCAACAGGAAGAAACGATATTGAACCGTATATTGAAGCGGAGGCATTTGATTCACATTGGCTTGAAGAAGTTAATTTCGATCTTGAGTTTCATGGTTCATCAGCCTATAAAAATTTATCACAAACAATAAAAGGACTATTTCGTCCATTTTTATAAGGAAAGGGAGAATACCATATGAATAACCCAGTCGTACTAGATTCGAAAACAGAATTAAATGAGCAAACAGCACAAGATGTTCGCTTGCAGCTTAGACAAGATGCGGATGTACAACGTATTTATAATGCGGTAGATATTAAAGATCAATTAGAATTAATTGAACTTGGAAAAGAACCTTCTATGGAAATTTCACGTTTTGCTGATCAAATTTTACATACAATGTCATTATCAAAAATAGAAGATTCGGGTGAATTATTAAAACAACTTGGTAAAATTATGGACCGATTTGATAGCAAAGACTTTGCGGAAGAGAAAAGCGGTTTCTTCTCACGTATGTTCAAAAAAGCGGATAAAATGATTGAACAAATCTTTAGCAAGTATCAAACGATGGGCCGCGAAATTGATAAAGTATATGTGGAAATTACGAAGTATCAAGATGAAATGAAGAAATCAATTGGTACGTTAGACGGTTTATATGAGCAAAACTTAAAATATTACTTAGACTTAGAAAAATATGTAGTAGCAGGGGAAATGTTATTAGAGCGTTTAAATACAGAGCTAGTTCCAATGTATGAAGAGCGTGTACGTAACAATGACCAATTAGCAGGTATTGAATTAGAGTCTCTTAAAAACTCTGTTGAAATTTTAGAACAGCGTATTGATGATTTAGAAAAAGCACGTATGGTTGCTTTACTTACAGCACCACAAATTCGTATGATTCAACGTGGTAACAATAAATTAATTGGTAAAATCAATACAGCATTTATTACGACGATTCCTATCTTTAAAAATGGTATTATTCAAGCGGTAAATGCGAAGCGTCAAAAGCTTGTTGCAGATTCTATGGCTGAACTGGATCGCCGTACAAATGAATTACTTAAGAAAAATGCACAAAATATCGCAACACAAAGTGTGGAAGTAGCGAGATTATCAGGTTCTTCTAGTATTAAGATGGAAACACTTGAGGAAACTTGGAACATTATTTCAAGAGGTATGCAAGAAACGCAACAAATTGAAGAACAAAATAAACGTGAGCGTGAAGAAAGCCGCAAACGTATGGCTACATTAACTGAGAACATTAAAAAAGAATTACAAGGGTAAAGGAAAAGGCAATGAGGAAGAGTCCTCATTGCCTTTTAGTTTCTCTTCACTAATTTAATAATTTCATTCACAACAAGTGGAATGATACTTAATAAGAGAACAAATCCCCAATCTCGCATCGTTAATGCATGCACACCGAATATATTTGCAATAGGTGGGATAGAGATAATACACACTTGCATAAGAATACCGATAATAAGGGAGAAGACTAAATATTTATTTGTAAATATCCCAATTGAAAAAATAGATTTTGTTCTTGAACGCAAGTTAAATGAATGAACGAGCTGAGAAAAACTAAGAACGACAAATGCCATCGTTTGAGCGTGTAATAGAGCATCCTCATCAATTCGTTCCGGGAAGAGAGGGAATAAATTTGTATCTCCAGTATAGAATTTTGCTCCGGCGATAAAGGCTATTAACGTTAACAGTCCAATGACAGCCCCATTAAAAATAAGAAAAGGAACACTACCACTAAATAAGCTTTCTTTCGCATGTCGTGGTTTTTCCTTCATCACATCTGGATCTTCAGGATCAACCCCAAGTGATAATGCGGGCAGTGTATCTGTAATTAAATTCACCCACAAAATGTGAATAGGTCGTAGTGGTGTTGCCCAGCCGAGTAAAATGGCTAAAAATAAAGCGATAATTTCCCCAAAGTTACAAGAGAGTAGGAAGAGGATTGATTTTTTTATGTTCCGATAAATATTTCTACCTTCCTCAACAGCCTTCACAATAGATGAGAAATTATCATCTGTTAACACAACATCCGCAGCACCTTTTGCAACGTCTGTTCCTGTAATGCCCATCGCTACGCCAACATCAGCTTGCTTTAAAGATGGAGCGTCATTTACGCCATCACCAGTCATAGAAACGATATTTCCTTTCGCGCGTAATGCCTTTACAATTTTCACTTTATGCTCTGGAGAGACCCTCGCGAATACATTTAAGTGATTAATTTTGCTTGCTAGCTCTGTATCTGAAATGTTATCTAATTCAGTTCCAATCATAATTTCAGATATTTCTTCAGCAATACCAAGTTCTTTGGCAATGGCAAAGGCGGTATCTTTATGGTCTCCAGTAATCATAACTGTGCGAATACCGGCTTTTTTACATTCTGTAATGGAATCTTTTACTTCAGTTCGCGGTGGATCAATCATACCGACAAGACCGATAAAGATGAGGTTTTCTTCAAGATGATCTATATCCACATCGCTTGAATTGTATTGTTTAAATGAGAATGAAAGTACTCTTAAAGCTTCTTGAGACATTGTCCCGGCAGCTTCAAATATTTGAGTTTTATCAGTCTCTGTTAAATCCTCGATTTTACCGTTTTTAAATATGTGAGTACATCTAGGTAAGAGCTTATCGATAGCACCTTTCGTCATACTATAGTAGCTTTCATCGTATGTATGCACAGTTGACATCATTTTACGATCTGAATCGAAAGGCATCTCCTTAACGCGCTCATGTATCTTTTCTAAATGATCTTTTTGCATGTTAAAAGTGTTTCCAGCAACGAGAAGAGCAATTTCGGTCGGGTCTCCGGTTTGTGATTCGTTATTGTAAGACGCATCGTTACATAGCACCATATTTTCTAACAGTAGACGTTGCGCATCATTATTTACATTTAAATTTTCTAATTGGTCATATGTGTTATCACTATAAAAGTGAGTAACGGTCATTTTATTTTGTGTTAACGTACCCGTTTTATCTGAACAAATAATTGTGACAGAACCGAGAGCTTCAACAGCTGGTAGTTTCCGAATGATGACGTTTTGTTTAATCATGCGTTGCACACCAATTGCAAGAACGATGGAAACGATAGCTGGCAAACCTTCTGGAATAGCTGCAACGGCTAAACTAATAGCAGTCATAAACATTTCTAACGTATCTCGGCCTTGGAAAAATCCGATGAGAAACATAACGATACAAATTGCTATAGCGACAAAGCCTAAATACTTTCCGACTTGTGCTAAGCTTTTTTGAAGTGGCGTCATATCATCGTCTGCTTCATGTAAAAGAGTAGCAATCTTACCAATTTGTGATTTCATGCCAGTTTCAACAGCAACACCGACGCCTCGCCCGTATGTTACAAGAGTAGACATAAAGGCCATGTTTTTTTGATCGCCGAGTGGTACTTGTTCATCACTTTGCATGGAAGGATGGTAAATTGCCTCTTTATCAACAGGGACAGATTCACCAGTTAGAGCCGATTCTTCAACTTTTAAATTTGCGGTTTCGATAAGGCGTAAATCGCATGGAATATATCGTCCAGCGTCGAGCATAACGATATCACCAGGAACGACGTGCTCAGATGGAATTTCTTTTAGTTCGCCATTTCGCTTGACGATAGCTTTAGGTGTCGCCATCTTTTTCAATGCCTCTAAAGCTTGTTCTGCTTTCGATTCTTGGACGACGCCAATAACAGCGTTTAAAACGACAACGAGCGCGATAATACTTGCATCAGCCCATTCACCTACAAAGGCTGAAATAAGGGCAGCAATAATAAGGACATATACGAGAACGTCATTGATTTGGGCGAAAATACGCTGCCATAATGTGCGTTTTTGTTTTGTAGCTAATTCATTAAAACCGTATTGCTGTAAACGTTCATTTACAACTTCATCTGTTAAACCGTGTTGTTCATTTGTTTCTAAGTCGATTAATGTTTGAGCTTTCGTCTTACTGTACCAATTGCTCATAAGTAAGCACCTCCAGTAAAAACAATTAGCAATGGTAGTGTTGCTATTATTTGTGAGTAGTATGTATGGAGAAAAAATCTAAGATGAGGTTCTACTTCTATTGTACAATATTTTACAGTTAGTTGAGGGAAAGAGAAGAGTTGTCATGAATTTGTTGGAAATAAAAAAGAGCCTCGTAAGCGAGGCTTTTTACTTTTTAATTAATGTACCTAATTCTTCTGTAATAGCTTGCATTTCACTAATGCTGAATGTTTCACGTTTCATAACATGCTCGTAAATGTCACGTAAGTCTTCGTACATTTCTTCATTAAAGCTAGCAGCTCTCATCGCTCCAGCATTAACCATACGTAATTTTTCTTTAATAGCTTCGACCATATATTCAACGTTTTCTTCTGACTTTACGGATAAATCCACCGAAGTGTCCCCCTTTAAAATAACATAAGGTTATCTTAACATTTTTTATCATTTTCGTTAATGAATCTTTTCAATCCTATTAAATTAGTAGGGATTTCCTTTATATTTAATAATTGGTTGTTTATACTATAAGTATATATTAAGAAATGCACCAAGAAGGGAAGAAACAAAATATGGTTCAAGTATTGTTTGTTTGTCTTGGGAATATTTGCCGTTCTCCAATGGCAGAAGCGATTTTTCGAGATCTTGTCGTAAAAGAGGGACTCGAAGAGAAAATTGTCATTGATTCTGCAGGAACTGGAGATTGGCATGTTGGCCATCCGCCACATAAAGGAACACAAAAAATTTTAAAAGAAAATGCAGTCACTTTTGAAGGAATTAAAGCAAGGCAAGTAGAAAAAGAAGACTTAACAAAGTTTGATTATATTATTGCCATGGACAACAAGAATATAGCAGATTTAAAAAGTTTAGGTAAAACTGGAGGCTATATTGGTAGGCTGTCCGATTTTGTTCCAGACGGTGGCTGGACAGACGTTCCCGACCCTTACTATACAGGGAATTTCCAAGAAGTATATGACCTTGTAACAGAAGGGTGTGCAAAGCTATTAGCTTTCATTCGAAATGAACAAGGAATATGAGGAAGCTTAGAAAGAAATACTTTCTAACATAAGAAATGAAAGGGTGAAGGAATATGGCAAAGAAAAATAATATTGCTCGAAACATTGCGATTGGTGTAGCTGCAGGTGTAGCTGTATCTATGTTGAAGAAAGAAAACCGTGAGAAAGTAAAAAATACGGCGGAAAAAGCAAAAACAAAGATGATTGAAATCGGTGAAAATGCAAAAATCAAAGAAAAAGTGCAAACTGTTACAGATAAAGGACGCGAACTTGCTGATTTAAATGTAGTGAAAGCGAAAGTAGCAGAAATTAAAAAATTGACGCCATCTGTTGTAGAGACGTTAAAAGAAACGAAAGAAATTTTTAGTAAGAAAAAGGTTGAGCCAGCAGAGAAGCCAGAAACGATTGAAATTCAAGCTGTATCTACAAAGGTAGATGAGCTGAAAGCAGAGGAAGAGCCAGTAATTGCTGAAGATGGCGGTATGAAAGAAGCGCGTGAACTATTTATGAAAGACTCAAATGCAGAGGAAAAAAAAACTGAAGCGTACATTGAGTTAAAGCAAGATAAAGAAGAGAAGAAAAGCGTTTAAACATATATGAGAAAAATTTTAGAAAAGGTGAGGAGACATCGTACTTATTCGTTTGGTAAAGATTTATATGACCGAACGATGCGCGATGATGTAGCGGGCTTGGCAGCACAGCTCGCTTATTTCTTCTTGCTTGCGATTTTTCCTGGGCTTGTTTTCTTAATTACGCTTCTTGGATTCATTGACCTTCAAACAGAAAGTGTGCTCAACTTATTAGAACCATACGTACCCGAAGATGCAATGGCTTTAATTGAAGTAAACGTTGATAAAGTTGTTAATGAGCAAAATGGTGGTTTATTATCATTTGGTTTATTATCGATGCTATGGTTTGCTTCAAACGGGGTAAATGCGGTTATGAATGCTTTTAACCGTGCGTATGATGTAACAGAAACACGTTCCTTTATTAAAACGAGAGCTTTATCTATTGTGTTTACGTTAGCAATCATTTTTATGATTGTGTTTGCGCTAATTGTTCCAGTGTTTGGACAAGTCATTGGGGCAGCGGTATTTAAAGCAATTGGTTTATCAGATAGTTTTTCTTACGTGTGGAGTATTACGCGATTAGTAGCGAGTTTCTTCGTGTTATTTGCATTGTTTAGTTTTTTATATACATTTGCACCAGATCGAAAGTTAAAAAGAAGAGAAGTCATTTCAGGAGCGACATTTGCTACTGTAGGATGGATTGTGGTATCGTACTCATTTGCGTATTATGTAGATAAATTTGCGAATTACGCCAATACATATGGTGGTCTCGGTGGTATTATTATTTTAATGTTATGGTTTTATTTAACTGGATGGGTAATTTTACTTGGCGGTGAAATTAATGGTTTACTCCATCATTATAGAACGGTTGACAATAATTCCCGTAATGAAAAATGACCTCTTGTTCCATAATAATAGGGAACAGGGGGGATATTTCATGAGTAATAATAAAAAGAATCACAACAATAAAAATAACAATAAACAAAAGAGCAGTTCGCATCCTAAGCATAAAACGAGTAGTAGTGCGAACGGACATAATAGCTACCACTAGAAAAAAACGGGTCCTCTATGAGGGGCCCGTTTTTATTTGTTTCCTTTTAATAATCGTAAGCCATTCAAAATGACAAGGATCGTACTTCCTTCATGCCCAATAACACCGAATGGAAGAGCTAAAAATTGCAAGAAGTTCGAACAAATCAGCATTGCAATTACAGCTAGTGAAAAGATTACGTTTTGCTTTACAATACGATTCATTCGTTTTGATAAGCGGATCGCTTGAGAAAGTCGAGATAATTCGTTTTTCATAAGTACAACGTCTGCAGTTTCTAAAGCTACGTCTGTTCCTTCCCCCATTGCTACACCAATACTAGCAGTAGCGAGTGCAGGGGCATCATTTATACCATCTCCGACCATTGCTACTGTCCCGTATTTTTCCTTTAGCTTTTTAATCGTTTCGACTTTTGTTTCTGGTAAGCATGATGCATAATATTCTTTTATATTACTTTCAGAGGCAATAGCCTTTGCCGTTTCTTCATTATCTCCAGTAATCATAATGGCCTCGACACCGATGCTTTGTAATTCACGAATAGCAGCTATTGTTTCTTGGCGAAGTGTATCTTTTAAAGCGATAAGTCCAAGAATACCATCTTCATCACTAATATAAACGACAGTTTTACCTTCTTTTTCAAGTGAGGCAGAAATACCATTATGAAATGTCTTTGTTTCTTCACCGATAAAATCAGCCTTACCTATTTTATAAGCCTTGTTTTCGAATATTCCTTTTAGCCCAAAGCCAGTTACATCTTCAACATTTTCTGGTTTTTGTAATGTAATGTCATGCGCGTGTTGTGCATATTTCACGATAGATGCAGCTAAAGGATGTGTAGAGTGACTTTCAATTGCTGCTGTAATAGAAAGTACTTCTTTTTCGGTCATATTTTCTCGAACATATACATCTGTTACGGTAGGTTTCCCCCGTGTTAATGTACCTGTTTTATCAAAGGCAATCGCTTTTACAGAAGCAAGGCGTTCTAAATGTATGCCACCTTTAAAGAGAATTCCGTTCCTTGCGCCGTTAGAAATCGCGGATAACGTTGCTGGTGTAATGGCAGCAACGAGTGCACAAGGAGATGCGACTACAAGTAAGATCATAGCGCGATAAAATGTTTCATTCCAGCTCCAATCCAGTAAGAAATGAGGAACGAACATCATAAGCGCAACAACGAGTAGTACACCTTTTACATATGTTCCTTCAAACTTTTCAATGAATAGTTGTGATGGTGATTTTTCACTTTGTGCACTTTGGACGAGACGGATAATCTTTTGGAATAATGTTTGATCGCTCGGCTTCGTAATTGTAACTTCGATAGCACCGCGTAAATTTACAGTACCAGCAAATACTTCATCGCCATGTTTTTTTTCATTTGGGATAGGTTCACCAGTAATCGCTGCCTCATCGATATTTGTTTCACCGCTATGAATCGTACCGTCAGCAGGAACGCGTTCACCTGGCTTAATTAAAATAATGTCGTTAATTTGTAATCGTCCGACAGGAACACGTTCTTCAGTTCCATTTGAAATACGTAATGCTTCTTCAGGTTGTAGATCAAGAAGCGCTGAAATTTCCTTTTGACTTTTACTTAATGTATAAGATTCCATTGCACCGCTTAGTGCGAAGATGAAGATTAAAATTGCGCCTTCTGCCCAGTAGCCAATGAGTGCAGCACCGATAGCAGCAAAGAGCATAAGCATTTCGACATTCAGCTCTTTCTCTTCAATTGTATCTTCAATACCTTCTTTCGCTTTTGCATATCCACCAACTATATAAGCAAGGATATAGCAAGTAATGCCTACATTCATTGCATCGTTCTTTGTGAACAACCAACCAGCTAAAATGAAAATACCCGATGCGATTGCAAATATAAGTTCATGATGTTTCTTTAATGTATCCCATAAAGAGGGGTGAGAAATAGACTTTTGTACTTGTAATGTTTTTACTTCTGAGTTCATTACTACTCGCTCCTTTCAAATTCTTATTGAGAAAAATAATCAAAATCGAAACCCCTATAAAACGACGAAAGCTGCCATCCATAATGGATAGCAGCATTTCTGTTGAATCTGATTTTAATAGTTATTATGTTGTAATTATTCTATAGTATAGCATATGTTTTCGTTAGATGATATGTTTTTGTTTGTGTATAAACTGAAAACTTGTGTTTTCACAATTCCTTTGGTATATATGGATATTGTTCATAAAAAGATCGGAAAGGAAGACAGCGAGTGAAGACAGAGAAATTTTTTACCCATCCGATTGGCGTACTAATTGCTGCAATAGTAGCGACTTTTTTATGGGGGAGTGCATTCCCATTTATTAAATTAAGTTATGCTGAACTTGGAATTCAGCCACAAGAAGTTGGAGAGCAAATATTATTTGCTGGTTATCGTTTCTTTTTATCTGGAGTCATGCTCTTATTATTTTTTAAAGTGTTAGGAAAAGATATGAGCTTCAAAAAAGGAACGGGGAAGCAGTTAGTACAAATTGGTTTATTTCAAACATTTCTTCAATATATATGTTTTTATATTGGAATGAGTTATAGTTCTGGTATTGAAGGGGCTATCATTTCAGGAACATCATCATTCTTTCAAATTTTACTTGCTCACTTTTTATATAAAGATGACGCTCTCAATATGAGAAAAATAATTGGGGTCTCTATCGGTTTTTGTGGTGTCATTTTAGTAAATGTACCGAGTGATGGTAGTTTGTCATTCCATTTCGGGATCGGTAGTTTATTACTTCTTAGTGCAGCAATGTTGTATTCATATGGAAACATATTGGCGAAAGAAGGTAGTAAAACATTAGATGTTGGCTATATGACAGCATACCAAATGATTTTTGGTTCTATCGGGTTATTATGTATAGGGGCTTTGCAAGTTGGAGTTATGCCATTTACATTTAGTGTACATGCAATATTTATGCTTATCTATTTATCTTTCTTATCCGCAGCAGGATTTTGCATTTGGAATACAATTATGAAGTATAACAAGGTTGGAAAAGTATCAATGTACATGTTCTTTATACCCGTATTTGGTGTGTTATTATCGAGCATGATTTTAGGAGAAGCAATTCATTCATTCGTACTATTCGGTTTAGCGTGTGTAGCTGCGGGAATTATCGTGGTGAATCGGGCGCCAGCTAAGCAAAAAATAGAGCAAGAAAAACAAGTAGCATAGACAATGAGAAAACGATTACAATGGAAGAACAGTACTGTTCTTCTTTTTTTATGTAGAAAAAGGATAATAGACTAGGTGTAACGAAAAAGGATACAAAAAGCATTTATTGAGGAGAACATGTTATGAATCTACTTTACATGGTGTTAACCGGACAAATCATTCTTTTTTTTATTGGTGCAATGTACGCGGTAGGACAGACAAAAAAGACAAGGAAGAATATGCCGTTACCGTTAGCGGTGCGTCTTATTCTTAGTTTTTCGTTAACAGCAAGTGCAATTTGGATATGGTTACAAGATCCATCAGTGGAGTATAGTACGTGGGTTGCACTAGGTATGACGTTATCAACTGTAGGAGATTTATTTATGGCAGGTTTGATTCCAATTGGTCACAGGTTAATTGGAGGGATGATTACTTTTGCGCTTGCGCATTGTTTTTATGTAAAAGCATTTTTGCAAACAGGCATTTCATGGAATGGTTTTTGGATTGGTTTACTCGTATACGGACTTTTTCTCATTATAGGTTGGTTCTTCTTTATCCGAAATGAGAAACAAGATAAATTGTTTACGATAGGAGCTTTAATTTACGGACTGTGGGTTGGAGGAATGGCTTGCTTTGCGTTCGCCTTATACTATGAGAAGACAGGAATATGGTGGATACCAGCTTTTGGTGGCTTACTATTTGTCATTTCTGATTTTATTATAGGCGTGACAGATATTGGAGGGCGCAAATTAAAGTACGAGCCACTTTGGATTTGGTTTACATATGTAGCGGCTCAAATGTGTATTGTATATGTGGGAATATAAAAAGATACTCTTCAAATAGTGATAGACTATTTGAAGAGTATCTTTTTTACTATTTTCCTCCAGCTGAATTTTGAGAAGGTAGGTTTACTGCCCATAAAAGCCCGATTGGTGAGGGCTAATAATCAGTGGAGGATGAAGCAAACCCCCACTGATTAAAGTTTCACTTTATGAGGAGAGTTATTTTTAATTTGTAATATTATAATTTTTTGATTCAGAATTTTGTGGAAATTACACAGTTGAAGTCCTTATAATAAAAGTAAAAAGATGATGAGATGGTGGAATGATGCAAAAGAAAAAACATTTGCGTGAATTCTTTGGAACAATTGCAATTGCATGTTTGTTGGTATTTTTAGCGAAAATTTTTGTGTTTTTTCCTACGACTGTAAAAGGAGCGTCCATGAAGCCAACGTTGCAAGATGGGGATAAGGTGATTGTAAACAAGTTGGCAAAGGAATTTGAAAGTTATGGGAGAGAAGATATTATTGTTGTGAAGACGGATAATTTTTATGTGAAAAGGGTTATTGGTTTGCCAGGAGATGTCATTGAGGTGAGAAATGATCAATTATATGTGAATCATGAAGTGATAGAGGAAGCATATTTGTATAGTAATAGAAAAGAAGCTGAAAAAAAACTTATGAATTTAACAGAGGACTTTGGGCCGATTACAGTTCCTAAAAATAAGATTTTTGTTATGGGCGATAATCGCCTAATAAGCAGAGATAGTAGAAATGGTTTAGGACTTATTGATAAAGCAGATGTATTAGGCGAATTAGCGGCAATTTATTATCCATTTGAACATATGAAAATAATGAATTAATGTAAAAAACCAAGCAAATTTTAGTTTGCTTGGTTTTTTATGTTAAATCGTAGGAGACTCATTAATTTCATAGGCATCTTCATTATTTCTGCTCGTACTTAAAACAAATTTGTGCTGCAATAGTTGCAGTTTAAAGAATGCTAACGGATCGTGATAAGTTTCTGGGTTGCTTCTTAACGTTGCTAATGTTTGCTCGTCTTCCTGTATTTCAAGTTGAGCTGATTCTACATTTTGTTTCAGTATGCTAAGTGGATCTTTAAAGAACATCATGATATCTCGTTCTAATGCGCCTTCAAATACTTCAAATTGAAGGAAGAATTGTTTTGAGATTGTTTGAGCAATTTCCGTATAATCTTCCATTTCAATGTATTGTTTATATTTGTTTGCGAGCATAGATTGATTTTTTTGCATATTACCAAACAGTTTTCCTGCACTCTTTAAGAAGAATTGTGTCGGTGTAAAGCGTAATAAAATATTGATGTTCGATACTGTAATTCTATTTGTCATACGTACAACATCTCGATTCCAATCATCTAGTAATTTGAAATCGCAAGGAAGTTTCATACGTTCTTCTTTATATAATTTATTAAACGTTTCGCTCATTTCATCTAAATAAGATTGAGCTTGAATAAATTCATTATGAGCTGTTTCAATCCACTCTTGAATAAATCCAGTAAATTTAGGAAGAAGCACTTGCTGTACATGTTTTTGAATTCGTTCGTTCATCGCAGCATTTAATTCTTCATGAACTAATTTGAAGTCACTATCTTCTTGAACAAGGTCAGAACAGCTCTGCAATAATTCAGGAATTTGAGAATGGATGTCTCGTGTGATTTCTTCTTTCGTTAAAAGATAAGATTCTGTAATAGAACGAATTTTATCTTTTTCAAGAGCAGTAAGGTTGTTAATAAATCCGTTTAGTTTTACTGAGATATGTTTATTCCAGCGTACTGATTTCACTAATGTGTTTTCTAATTCCACACGTTCATTTACAAGGTATGCTATTGTTTTTTGAGTAAACCATATTAGTTTTTCTATACGTTCTTGTTCTATGTCGCGTCCTGCTAGATTAGAAAGAATAGACTCTGTAACATCTCCAAGTTGCTGACTACTCTCTTGTGAAGGAGAGTATGGGAAGAACTGCGCATTTGGGAAATGGATTTTAATCTTGTTCATTAGTTTTTCATTATTGTCCGTACTATTTGTGTGTAATACGAAATGGATTTGTAAGCTTGGTACTTGTTCACGTAAATAAAGTAATGTATCAAGCTCTTCACCGTGTAATGGTGAAGCTGAATTTAATACGTAAATAAGGCTATCTGCTGCTTGTAAGTATTCAAAGTATGAGCTGTTTTTATCCACTTGTCCTTGAACCGATGGCGTAACAAGAAATGCAAACTTATTTTTTCTTAAAAATCTACTTGGTAATTTAATTTCTATACATTTTTTCTCAAGTTCTGATTCGGGAGGTGTAGCCATTATTTGATGGAATTCATCAAAGTTCGGTATATTGTGCACATCTAACGCAGTGAATTCTGTTATTTCAGTTTGGCTATCATCTTTAAATAGAATAGGAGTTGTCACAGTCTCAGTTAAGATGTTCTCTCCTAATATAGAATTGATGAATGAAGATTTATCAAAATCACTAGTTCCCGCTATTAGTAATTGTGTAACATTTAAATCACATAGTTCATGAACGAGTAACGTAAATTGATGACTTAAGTCTACATCATTTTTTTCAGCCCATACAGCAATTGTTTCGAATAAATGAGACACGGTTTCCATATTTACATTTGTTTCAGCTGTTGAATTAGAGAGGAGGGCTCCTGCACTTTTTACGAGTAATGACTCTAAAGTTGTAGGTGAAACTTCATTCCACGCTAACACTGCAGCAGAGACAAATAGGGCATCTTTTGCTTTCGTTAAACTAAACCAATTTGTTAATAAATCAGGTACAAGACCTTGCATTTCATGCATGAAATGCTCACCAGTAATTAATTCAAAGTACGTATCTTGATAGCGTTCAATAATTTCATGCCAATCGTCATTGTTGTCTGTTTCAATATGTAAGAATAAATGATTTATTGTTTGAATCCAAGGTAGATGCAAGTTTTCATCTTGATAGCTGTTCCAAAGAGCAATAACAAGTTCTTTAAATTGGACTTGATCAATTGCATAGAGAGATTTTAAAGATTCATAGAAATATTCTGGTTTGATTTGTTTCGTAAAGCCTTGATTTACATAAGTAATTAAAGTGTCGAACCAGTGCAATGAATTTGTTCGAATTCCTTCTTGCACGGCAAGTTCTATGGCGTTATTCCAATCTGCTTGTTTTTCATAGAATGAGCGAGCAATTGCAGTAATATTTGGATAGTCAGGTTGGAATGAAACAGCCTCACTAATCGTCTTAAATGCTAGACCTAAACGATCTTGTTCGATGTAAAGAGAAAGAAGCTGTAAGGACACTTCCATTGTAAGAGTTGTATCTTCTGTTTGGATAGATTGATACATTTCTTCTGCCTTTGGCAAGAATCCTAGTTCAAAATAAGAATCTGCAATATTTTTGGTTGCCCAAAGTGCAAGTTCATTATTTACTTTCTCCCATTTAAATATTGCTGCTTCAAAGTCTTTATTTTGGTAATAAAATTCACCTTGAGCAAAGCGGATATTAGAAATGTTGGAGAATTCATTGGTAGATTCATTTATATATGCTTCACCGAGTACTTCTGATATTGGAGTAGAAGTTTCTTCTTTTAAAAATGTTTTATAGTAAACTTTTTGGATAAATTGATTTTCAATGGTCATGTTCGTTCCCCCTGTATAATTTAGAAAAATGATGTTGTATGTAAAGGGTGCATGTTCTTTTAATAGGTAGAAGTTGCATTATATCGACCAAACTATATTTTTGCTAGGTATATCATTTTTCCTGAGAGTTAAACCGTTGCGAAAAGTAACTTTCCTTTATTGTAACAAAAAAACAAGCATATGAATTTTTATTTTTTAATGGGGAGTGGGACTAGCGCTTGAAAAATCGGTGAATACAAGGGAAGTAGTCGGAAGCCGGGCGCCTAATTGGTGTGTAATGAGGATGAGTAAATCACCACTGAATAATGGTTCACTTTCTTCCTGCTAAAGGAATGGATAGAAGTAGAGTTCATTATAAAAACAATGTATAGTGAATATGTATACCATGTTTGTCTGAAAGATAGAAAGGGCACAATGTGGAATAACGATCGTGCATAGGATGTGTCTTCCGAATGGAACAACATATTGGCGAGTTAATCGCACATTATGGGTATTTTGGAATTATTATAGCTTTAGCTGGTGGGATTGTTGGATTACCGATACCAGACGAGTTTTTATTGACCTTCGTTGGTTATAACGTTTCCAAAGGTGTTATGTCAGGAACTGCTGCGTTTTTAAGTGGGATGGCTGGTGCGATGTTAGGTATTACATTAAGCTACATATTAGGTTTAAAACTTGGACTTCCTGTTTTAAAAAAATATGGGCCGAAGATTAGAATTAAAGAACATCACATTGAAAAAACACATATTTTATTTGAAAAGTATGGTCCATTTCTTTTAATGATTGGTTACTTTATCCCAGGAGTACGTCATTTAACAGCATATTTTGCTGGGATGTCTAATTTAACACTCTGGCGTTTTTGTTTGTACGCTTACGGTGGTGCACTTATTTGGATAAGTGTTTTTATTGGGCTTGGCTGGAAGTTAGGAGAGAAGTGGCGTTTCGTTGAGTATAGTTTACATCATTATGGAATATGGATTTTATTCATTTCAGTAGTTGTTATATGCGTTGTATGGTTTTACATAAAGAAAAAGAAAAACCGCTAATAGCGGTTTTTTAGCTGAAAGCGATAAATAGTACGCCAGCTGTAATAAAGACTACGCCAACGCCAGTCATAAAGTTTAACTTTTCACCGAGTATAATCATTGCGAGAATGATAGAAAATACGACGCTTAATTTATCGACAGGAGCCACTTGTGAAACTTTCCCTGTTTTGAGGGCAAGAAAATAAAATAGCCATGACGAAGCACCTGCAACCCCACTTAATGTGATAAAGAGCAGTGCTTTTTTATTTAGCAGTACGTCGCCAATATTTTGAAATTTACCTTGGATAATAATAACGCCTACCATAAATAATGCCATAATAATAGAACGAACCGTTGTCGCGACATTGGCATCGATTCCATCTAAACCAATTTTTCCGAAAATAGATACAAGGGCAGCAGCAATTGCTGATAATAGTGCGAATAAGAGCCACGAACTCATAGTAAAATTCCTCCAATCTTACATTATTATACATGAAAACCATTCTCACGTATAAAGTGAAACTTTAATCATTGGGATTTTACCGCCTTGCAAATAGCGGAATAAATAACGAAATAATCCCCACCTTATATTGCTAATAAGGTGGGGATTATTATACTACTCTGCAATTTCCTCATACAAAAAGTACGTTACATTATAAATATGTTCTACTTCATCGTCTGTCATAAATAGTAATTCGTCACGCTCAATCCCTTTTTTCTTTTCAATAAACTCAATCATGTTTTTGCGTTCTTCTCTTTTCATCAATTTTATTTCTCCTCTCAATCTGTTTTAATACAGTTTATTTAAGTTACTGCTATTATATAACAGAATCTTTAGAAAGTTCCACCTATTTTATTGTTTTTTTCAGAAGAACTTTTCGACAAAACAAGCCCACCTAAAGGGGGCTTGTTTTGTTTTATAGTCGTAAAAACTCGGGCTCCGTCGTACCAGCACCATCGATGTAATAAATTGTGTCAGGATTGATTTTTATTAATACGTAATTAGGGTCTTCAGGGCCAAGTAACCAGCGTTTTAAGCTATTATTCCAAAACTTATTTTTTAATGTGGAGTCTTCCTCGATTGAAGCTAAGCCTTCCAGTTCAATATAATCTTCATCTAATTTTTTTCCTTCACGTCCAAGTAATACATGGACATTTGGATTGTTTTCAATATCAGTTATCTTCTTTGATTTCCGATCTGTTGCAACATATAACACAAAATCTTCGTGGAAAAACATCATAAAGGCACTATGAGGTTTATTTTCACGTACAGTAGATAATACACCAGTTCGTTGACCACAAATAATCGTTTCAATTTTTTCTTTTAAATGCATGCTTTTAACCCCTGTTCATAATTTATTGTTTTCTCTGTTTAAACGAGAGAATTTGAATATCATTCATACTGTTTTCTTCAATTCGACTTTTTAAACGTAATTGTGATGAAATCGGACAAGTTAGGAGAAGAATAATAATAATATCGAGGAGAAATACATACGATGGAAGGATGAAAAGCATGTTTAATAAAATATTTCTTATAGTAGCGCTTATAGGTGTACCCCTTTCTGTGCTTGGGAAAACACTTCATTGGCCTCAAACAATTATGTTCGCTGTGTATTGCATTACGATTATCGCATTAGCGGGCTTTATGGGCAGAGCAACAGAAAGTTTGGCAATTGTCTCTGGACCTAGAATAGGCGGATTGTTAAATGCTACTTTCGGTAACGCTGTTGAACTAATTATTTCGATTTTTGCACTTCAGGCAGGGTTAATTGAAGTCGTGTTAGCTTCTTTAACGGGTTCTGTACTTGGAAATTTATTATTAGTAGGAGGGCTTTCTTTCTTTGTAGGGGGACTTAAATATAAAAGACAAAGTTTTAATGTGTATGATGCAAGGCATAATTCAGCTTTATTAATCTTTGCTGTAGTAGTAGCTTTCGTTATTCCAGAGATTTTTTCAATGAAGATGGACGCTGGAAAGACGTATCAATTAAGTATCGGTGTTTCAATTATTATGATTATTATGTACCTTGCTGCATTGCTATTTAAGTTAGTTACGCACCGTGGTGTATATCAACATAAAAGTGATGAAGTCACTCACGAGGAAGAACCAGAGTGGTCGAAAGGGAAAGCGCTACTCATTTTAGCAATAGCGACAATTGCGGTCGCTTATGTGTCAGAGGCGCTCGTGCATACATTTGAGACAGTTGCAAAATCATTTGGTTGGTCGGAGTTATTTATAGGGGTTATTATCGTTGCGATTGTAGGGAATGCAGCAGAGCATGCATCTGCAATTATTATGGCGTATAAAAATAAAGTAAATATTGCAGTTGAGATTGCGATAGGTTCTACGTTACAAATTGCCATGTTTGTTGCTCCTGTATTAGTACTGCTTTCTATGTTCTTCACGCAAAGGATGCCTTTAGTATTTACAATACCAGAACTTGTTTCTATGATTACAGCTGTTTTCTTAACGATTGCGATTTCAAATGACGGAGATACAAACTGGTTTGAAGGCGGTACGTTATTAGCAGCGTATGTCATTATGGGAATTGGTTTTTATTTATTATGAAAAACAGGCATAACAATTGTGCTCAGGGAAAACAATAAACGAAGTAGTATATATACCTTTACGTAGGAAGGAGCCAGACAGGTGAAACGAGTATACAGCATATGTCTTTCAACTATGGTCTCGTTTATTTTATTATTTCCTAACAGTGGCTTTGCAAAGACAACGGTAGAAACAAAAATGCCTTCATCTGTTTTAAATATTTCTAAAGACAATACGTTTCCAAATGATGCGCAAGATTTACCCCGTTTACAGCCGAGTAAATTTGCTCAAGAATTATTAAAAACAGCAAATATTAAAATTGAAAATCCGGACTTAATTCGAATGTTTAATGAAACGACAATTTCGAATGCGCCGCTTGCGGTGGGGTACCGAGCGAAGATTTATTTAGGGCAATGGGCTTTACATTATGAATCGATTGATACATCGGTTAATTGGGAATATAAACAAGTAAATCGCAATGTGTACGATAATCGCGGAGGAGATCGCCTATATCCACTACGCTATAAGCAAGAAACACAAAAGACGGTTGAAGGCGATTTAACAGCAGATATGAAAGATGCTGAAGATGTGAAGAAAATGATGCTTCTCAAAGCACTTGAAAAAGTACAATTGCCGCTTTCATTTAAAACGACTATTGGTTATGGTACAGGGCATGAGCGTGTGTATAATATTAGTCCGAGTCAACTTGGATATTTATATGCTTATACACCAGCAGTAAATGAAAAAGGAAAAGTAACCTTTGGAGAAGTATACCTCGTATTAAAAGGAAATCAAAAGAGACTTGTTGTCAAAAATATTACATCTCAAGGAATTGGAGCTGCTATTCCAATTCATGATCATTTGTATTTTAAATTCATTTCTTCTTCTCACTCGCAATAATATGAAAAAACGTCAGCTTATAAGCTGACGTTTTTTTATAATGTAATATTTGCTGTTTTTGATAAGAAATCTTCTGTCGGATAGTAGCTGTTTTTTACAAGAACATTCGGTCCTAGGCATTTTACTGCAGGACAGTGACAGCTTAATGATTTTGCTGTTTTTGAAGCGCTCCATTTTTCATACGCTTCTTGTAACGTATTTGTTTGTATGTTACCTAGAAGTGGAACATCACCAAAGTCCGTCACAATAATATTTCCATCAAAAATATTTACATTTAAACGAGAACGGCCATCTGGATCGTTACGAACAGTGACATTTTTGCTCTCTTGTAATTTTTTAAATGTCGCAATGTCTCGCTCATCATCGCTACAAGCATAGAAAGGTAAAGTTCCAAATAACATCCATACATTTTCATCGCGAATTTCTAGTAAATGCTCAATTGCATCACGAATTTCAGCTTTTGTTAAAATCTCTAGGTTACTCGCAAAGTCACTTGGATACATTGGATGAACCTCATGACGTTTACATCCCATTTCGTCAACGATTTGACGATGAATATGTTCAATGTGTGGTAGAGTTCGTTTATTCAGCATCGTTTCGGCTGATACGAGTACACCAGCGTCTGATAGAGCTTTACTATTTGTAATCATGCGTTCAAATAACTTTGCACGTTGTTCATACGTAGGTTTACGCTCCATCATTGCAAATCCACCTTCAACGAAATCGTCAATTGTTCCCCAGTTATGAGATATATGCAATACGTCTAAATAGGGAATAATTTGTTCGTAACGTGCTAAATCTATAGTTAAGTTTGAGTTGATTTGAGTGCGAACGCCTCGTTCATGGGCATATTTTAAGAGTGGTGTTACATAGTTGTCGACGGATTTTTTTGAAAGCATAGGTTCTCCGCCAGTAATACTTAAAGAACGTAAATGAGGAATCTCATCTAATCGTTTTAATAAAAGATCCATCGGAAGCGGATTCGGGTCTTTCGGCTGTAACGTGTAACCAACAGCGCAATGCTCACAGCGCATATTGCATAACGTCGTCGTTGTAAACTCAACATTTGTTAATAGTAGTTTGCCGTACTCTTCAAGGTCCATATACGCTTCCCATGGATCGTAAGAAGGAGTAATCGGCTTCATTTTTTGTGATATCGTCATATGAAATACTCCTTTGACTATTGAAATAACAATTTGTCCATTCTCTATAATAGAAGAATATGTGCTTTTTATAAAGTGAAACTTTTTTGTAAGAAAAGAGATAGGGCTTACATTTGAATGAATGACTGTGACAAAATTGATGAATTTACATACCCATAACAATCATTTTTGCGGTATAATAAAAGCAACTCGAATTAAAAGGAGAGTGCCTTCATGGGAAAAGCAATTCAAGATAAAGACACACAATTAGTATATTTAAAAGAACGTTTAAATATGTTCATTGAAGTAATTGATACGATTGAACCTGAAGAAGTAGAATTAGAAGATGTAGATCGTCTTCTTGCAATGCTAGATGAATTAGAATTAAAATGTGAGCAATTTAAAAAAGACGAATAATATATTAAAAAGGCTGCCAATTCTAATTTGGTAGCCTTTTTCTGTGCGGATAATAGAAGGACGATAGAAAAAGAGGTATAATCAAGTTGTGAAAAATTTCATTTATGCTTTAGTAGCGTGAAATAAATAAAAGCTAAAGAGCATAACAATGGAATTTTCAGCTCATAACGTTTTGGTAGCGTTCACAATTGAGGGGGAAGTAACAATGGAAAAGCTTCAAGAAAGCATGTATCAACTAATTGTTGAAACGTCAACGAACTTACCGAAAGATGTTCGTCGTGCGATTCAACAAGCGAAAGAGCGAGAAAATGCAGGGACTCGTTCTGCGATGGCACTTGGCACAATTACAAATAATATTAAAATGGCTGATGATAACATCTCGCCAATTTGCCAAGATACAGGGATGCCGACGTTTAAAATTTATACACCAGTTGGTGTGAATCAATTAAAGGTGAAGGAAGCTATCTATAATGCGCTTGAGCGGGCGACAAAAGATGGTAAACTTCGTCCTAATTCTGTTGATTCTCTTTTTGGAGACAATAGTGGAAATAATTTAGGACCAGGTACACCGGTTATTAAGTTTGAACAATGGGAAAAAGATTATATTGATGCACGTTTAATCCTAAAGGGTGGTGGCTGTGAGAATAAAAATATTCAGTATAGCTTACCATGTGAACTAGAAGGACTTGGAAGAGCTGGTCGTGATTTAGAAGGGATTCGTAAATGCCTTCTTCATGCAGTATATCAAGCACAAGGTCAAGGCTGTAGTGCAGGTGTAATTGGTGTTGGTATCGGGGGAGACCGCACATCAGGTTACGAATTAGCAAAAAATCAATTATTCCGTACATTAGATGATGTCAATCCAATCCCAGAGTTACAACAACTTGAAGAGTACGTATTAGAAAATGCGAATAAGCTTGGCATTGGTACGATGGGATTTGGCGGAGAAACAACTTTACTTGGGTGTAAAATTGGCGTGTATAACCGTCTGCCAGCTAGTTTCTACGTATCTGTGGCGTATAATTGCTGGGCATACCGCCGCCTTGGCGTAACAATCCATCCTGAAACAGGTGATATTATGGATTGGTTATATCAAGAAGGTGAAGATACACTGGAGCAAGAAGCACAAGAAAAAACAGAACAACGTGAGATTGTATTACAAGCACCAATTACAGAAGAGCAAATTCGTGAACTTCGCGTTGGTGATGTTGTAACAATTAATGGCATGATGTATACAGGTCGTGATGCAATTCATAAGCATTTAATGGATAACGATTGTCCAGTAGATTTAAATGGGCAAGTTATTTATCACTGTGGTCCAGTTGTCGTGAAAGATGAAAATGAAAACTGGCAAATTAAAGCGGCAGGTCCAACGACAAGTATTCGTGAAGAACCATATCAAGGCGATATTATGAAGAAATTCGGTATTCGCGCTGTCATTGGAAAAGGTGGTATGGGTGCGAAAACATTAGCGGCTTTAGAAGAGCACGGTGGTGTATATTTAAATGCAATTGGCGGTGCAGCACAATACTATGCTGAATGTATTAAAGAAGTAAAAGATGTTGATTTCTTACAGTTTGGTATTCCAGAGGCAATGTGGCATTTACGTATCGAAGGATTTAAAGCAGTTGTAACGATGGATTCTCACGGTAATAGCTTACATGCAGATGTCGATAAAACATCACTTGAAAAATTAGCTAGCTTTAAAGAGCCAGTATTTAAGTAAACAAAAATGCATCTCGAATCATTCGAGATGCATTTTTTTGGTATATATAGAAAAACATGTTGAGCATGAAAGGATGTGTGGTAACAGAAACTACAAGTACGATTATATATGGAAAGGAGACTATTTATGAAATATAAATGGTTATATATCGGTCTCATTTTTTCAATTATGATGGCACTTGTTCCAGTTTCGGCATTAGCTTATACAAATACTCCACATAACTGGGGAATCCCACGCCCTAAAAATGAAACAGTACCAGATGCAGGAAAGTTATATACAGATTTGCTACAAAAAAATGGTGGGTTTTATTTAGGGGATACAAAGAAAAAAGATATTTATTTAACATTCGATAATGGATATGAGAATGGATACACAGGGAAAATCTTAGACGTATTAAAAGAGAAAAAAGTACCAGCAACTTTCTTTGTAACGGGGCATTACATTAAAACACAAAAAGATTTATTGTTAAGAATGAAAGATGAAGGACACATTATTGGAAACCATTCGTGGAGCCATCCTGATTTCACAGCGGTAAATGATGAGAAACTTCGTCAAGAATTAACAAGTGTAACGGAAGAAATTAAGAAAGTAACTGGGCAAAAAGAAGTAAAATATGTACGTCCTCCGCGCGGCGTATTCAGTGAAAGAACGTTAGCTCTTACGAAAGAAATGGGCTATTATAATGTATTTTGGTCACTTGCATTTTTGGATTGGAAAGTAGATGAACAAAGAGGATGGCAATATGCCCATAATAATGTAATGACGATGATTCATCCAGGATCTATTTTATTACTTCATGCAATATCAAAAGATAATGCAGAAGCACTTGCGAAAATCATTGATGATTTGCGCGAGAAAGGGTATGATTTTAAAAGTCTAGATGACTTAGTAAAAAGCAATCAACCGTAAGCATGTATGCTTGCGGTTTTCTCATGCTATAATGATGTGTAAAAAGGATGGGGAAACGTATGTGGAGCGAACATGTTACGTTAGAGTATCCGTATCATTTTGAAGAAGTGTTAAAACGTTTATCTTTTGATCCTCTTAACGTCATTCAATTAGATGAGAAAGTTATTTATGTCCCGCTTTGTATAGATGAGGAACAGATTGTTGTTCGTCTGCAAGGGATTGGTACTGTTCAAAATCCACAGTTTTGGATTTCTAGTCAGACAGGAGATCCAGAGAAAGTCATGAAACGAATGAGGGCCATTTTTCATTGGAATGAACCGTTTCAAGATATACAAAATCATTTTTTAAACACATCATTACGTCCACTATTTGAAACATATGCGTATACTCCAATTATTTTAGAATTTGATTATTTTGCTTGTCTTCTTCGCTGTATCATTCATCAACAAATAAATTTGAAATTTGCTACTGTGTTAACAGAACAGTTTGTGAAACGATATGGAACAGAGAAGAACGGTGTCTTTTTTTTCCCAACTCCAGAAAGAGTAGCAAACATTTCAATAGAGGAATTGAGAGAGCAGAAGTTTAGTCAGCGAAAAGCTGAATATATAGTAGGCTTAGGTAGAAGTATTGTCAGCGGTACATTAAATTTAGCGAGTATAGAAACCAGGGCGGAAGAAGAGGTTTCAGCACAACTGTTACCAATTAGGGGAATTGGTACATGGACAGTGCAAAATTTTTTAATGTTTGGGCTTGGAAGGAAAAATATGTTTCCGAAAGCGGACATTGGGATTCAGCGTGCAGTACAAGGTGTATTTCAATTAGATGATAAACCTGATGATGCATTTTTAGAAAAAGTGAAACAAGAGTGTGAACCATACTGCAGTTATGCAGCGTTATATTTATGGAAAAGTATAGAGTAGAGGTGTAATAATGATACAAAAGCAACATGAGAGTAAGTTGGAAGTTGGTCAAACGTTTCCTGTGACAATTAAACGTCTTGGGATTAACGGAGAAGGCGTTGGTTATTTTAAGAGACAAGTTGTTTTCATTCCAGGGGCATTACCAGGAGAAGAAGTTGTTGCTGAAACAACGAAAATTCAGCGTGGTTTCGCTGAAGCAAAAGTGAAAAAAGTTCGTAAAGCTTCACCACATCGTGTGAAAGCGCCATGTCCAGTATATGAAGAGTGCGGCGGCTGTCAGCTGCAACATTTAGATTATAAAGAACAATTAAATCAAAAGCGTGATATTGTTGTACAAGCATTTGAGAAGTATATGAACAACAGTTTAGAAGAGAAAATTCGTCCAACGCTTGGTATGGAAAATCCATGGCATTATCGTAATAAGAGTCAATTACAAGTGGGACGTAAAGACGAAAAGGTTATTACAGGACTGTATAAACAAAACTCACATCAGTTAATTGATATTGCTCATTGTATGATTCAACATAAGGCAACGAATGAAGCAACAAAAGTTGTAAGACGTATATTAGAAAAGTTAAATGTTTCTATTTATAATGAGAAAAAGCAAAAAGGTTTAGTACGTACAATTGTGACACGTACTGCAGTTCAAACAGGGGAAGTACAAGTCACACTTATTACAACAAAAGAAGAATTGCCGAATAAGGAGCAATTTATCGCAGAAGTACAAAAGCAAATGCCAAGTGTGAAATCAATTATGCAAAACGTAAACTGGCGTAAAACATCGGTTATTTTCGGTGATAAAACATTTAAATTAGCTGGAAAAGAAGTAATTCAAGAAACACTTGGTGATTTATCATTTGAATTATCAGCACGTGCATTCTTCCAGTTGAATCCGGAACAAACGGTTGTTTTATATGATGAAGCGAAGAAAGCAGCAGCTTTAACAGGTGATGAGAAAATTGTAGATGCGTATTGTGGCGTTGGTACAATCGGTCTTTGGCTTGCAAATGATGCAGCGGAAGTACGTGGTATGGATGTAATTCCAGAAGCAATTGCAGATGCAAGAAAAAATGCGAAGCGTCACGGATTTACAAATACGAAATATGAAGCAGGTAAAGCTGAACAATGGTTACCGAAATGGGTAAAAGAAGGATGGCGTCCAGATGTAATTGTTGTCGATCCACCTCGTACAGGTTGCGATGATAAATTATTGGAAACAATTTTAAAGGTGAAGCCGAAACAAGTTGTTTACGTATCTTGTAATCCTTCTTCATTAGCTCGTGATGTACAAGCATTAATGAAGAGTTATGAAGTGGAGTATGTGCAACCAGTTGATATGTTCCCGCATACAGCTCATGTAGAAAATGTAGTGAAGCTTGTTAGAAAGTAGAGTTTATTCATATTCCCTCACGATATGAGGGAATATTTTCTATGAAGGAGAGTAAAATGAATAATTATAAATTAACGATTCAGTACGATGGTGCACGTTTTAAAGGATGGCAACGTCTCGGTAATAACGATAATACGATTCAAGGAAAAATCGAAAGTGTTATATCTGAAATGGTCGGAAAAGAAATTGAAATTATCGGTTGCAGTAGAACTGACGCTGGTGTGCATGCTTTGAATCAAGTTGCTAACTTTCAAAGTGATGAAAAGTTAGTGGAACATAAAGTGAAAAAATATTTGAATCAATATTTACCAAATGATATTAGCATTACGAACGTGGAAGAAGTACAAGACCGCTTCCATGCTCGTTACAATTCTAAAGCAAAAACATATCTTTATAAGATTTGGAATGAAGAGCATACAAATCCATTTATGCGTAAATACAGCATGCATGTGAATAAAAAATTAAATGTGAAAAGCATGAAAGAAGCTGCGAAACATTTAGTTGGTTCACATGACTTTACTGCTTTTTCAAATGCGAAATCAAAGAAAAAGTCTATGGTTCGAGAAGTATATACACTTGAAGTGATGGAAGAGGCAGGATTCGTACAAATTAGAGTAAGTGGTAACGGATTCCTTCATAACATGGTGCGAAAAATTGTTGGAGCATTAATTGAAGTTGGATTAGGACAATTAGATGCTGGAGCAATTCCGCACATTTTAGAGTCGAAACAACGTAATCAGATTAATTGCCTTGCTGAGGCAAGTGGTTTGTATTTGGAGAATGTTGAGTTTTAATAGTCAGTAAAAAAATCGAGCTGTGTAGGCTCGATTTTTTTTATGCTTTAGCGTTAAAAAGATTTCTCTTTCTTCATCCGTATCTTCAAATTCCAAAAAGCAGCAAGCATAATAGCTGCAAAGGAGCCGCTAATTGTTGCTAATAGCTTTGCATAAGGATAGGTATTTATATTAATGAGTAGCATCATACATAGAAGGGTAGGGAAGAAGGCTAAGTATTGTAACAACTTTAATCTTTTATCATTACTCATATACATCGTTCCTTTCTAGTATGTTATATGTTTATTATAGCATATTTTACCAAATGTTTATTTGTACATTAAAGCAGATTTATGCTGCATTAAAAAGCAATAAAATTCGAATTGGTGAGGGCTAGTAATCCACTCATCCAAGCTTCATCTCATATGTGTAAATGCAGTTTTTTAATTCGATATTGTAAGTTTTGTCTACTTAATCCTAAAAACTTTGCAGCTTGTGAGATATTACCGTGATATTCTTTTAGAATTTGATTGATGTAGTTCTTTTCCATTGCTTCTATTGTGTGTTTTAACGTTTTAGGTGTATCAGTATCGTTATTAGTTAGGGAAGGTTGCAGATTGAATTCTTTTTTTATTCGTTCGCGAAAGCGAGTGGGAAGATGAAACGCTGTAATGATATTTTCATCTTCAACCAAGTTCATTGAACCTTCAATGATGTGTTCCAATTCTCGTACATTTCCGGGCCAATCATATGCATACAAGAATTCCCTTACATGTACATCTATATCTGTTACGCTAAGTTCAAATTGAATATTGTACTTTTCGATAAAGTGCTGAACAAGAGCGGGAATATCTTCTTTTCGTTCGCGTAAAGGCGGGAGACATAAAGTAACGACGCTTAATCGGTAATATAAGTCTTCCCGTAATCGATTGTGTGTAATAGCTTCAAGAGGGTCTTCATTAATAGTTGCTATAATGCGAACGTCAATTTCTTTTTCTTGTGTGCCTCCGACTCTTCGTATTGTTTTTTCTTGTATAGCTCGCAGCAACTTTGCTTGAAGTGCTGGACTTAACGAATTGATCTCATCTAATAACAAAGTTCCTCCGTTCGCTTCTTCAAATAAACCAGCTTTATCGATAGCTCCTGTAAATGCACCTCGGTTCGTACCAAATAATAGGCTTTCCATGAGTGTATCAGGTATAGCGGCACAGTTTTGTGAAATAAAAGGTTTTATTGAACGCTGACTTTCATTATGGATACTTTGTGCAAATAGTTCTTTACCGGTCCCTGTTTCCCCTACGAGAAGTATGGATGAGGATGTGCGAATGACTCTTTTCGCTTCTGTAATGACGGATTGAATAGCACTAGAATCCCCAATTATATGATCGAAGGTAAACTTGTTATTTGTTTTTCGAGCAAGGCTCGTTTTCATCGTTTGTTTGGAATGGTTAATCTCTGTTGAAATTTCAATAGCGCCTTTAATTTTTCCATTTTCTATTATAGGGAAAGTATTGTTAATCGTCGTAATTTCTTGCCCTTTATTGTTAAAATACGTTTGTTTTATATTTTTGTTTGTTTTTCCTAATTTTAATGCCTCTATAAGAGTACTATTTTTATTTTCTTCAAATGCGAATACTTCTAAAGGACTTTTATATAGTACATCTGAGCGTTCCATTGATTCAATTTCCATCATTTTGCGGTTGTAGATAATCGTTTTGCTTTCCTCATTAATAATATGAATCCCGATATCGAGCTCATTGAGTAAAGTTTCATATAGCATATTCATTTCAATGATCTGTTTCAAATTAATTTCTTCTGTACGCATAGATTATCTTCTCCTCATTTCACCCTATGAAGACTGACTTTTTATAATTTTATTAAAATTCTTATAAAATCGCAAAATTTTTTTGCGATTTTCCTTTTAAAACTTCTTACAAGATAGAAAAAATTTGCGGTTATGAAGATTTTTTTGTGAGGAACCCTCATTTTAAATAGGAATTTAAGATTGGTACGCATTTTGCATAAAGAATAGTTGAAATCTCTAAAGGAGGGATATGCAACGTTTCAGTACCAATTAATAAGAAGGAGGAGTTTATAAAGTGAAGACGGTTATAGAAGGCGTGTATAGTCCTTGTTACGGGAAAGTTGAGAAGTTATTTGTTACGGAAAGTTCTTACGTATACGAATGGGAGAAATTAGCGTTAATTGAAACAATAGATAAGCAGAAAGTAGAAATTAAGGTAGGAATCAGTGGGTATATCGAGTCATTAGAAGTAGTAGAAGGACAAGCTATCGCTAATAAAAAGTTATTAATAACAGTGAGGGATGATCTTTTAATAACAGGTAGTGATTAATATTATGTATTTTGCTCTTTTTAATAATTATTTTTATTATGAACATTTTTTTAAACGCTTACATGAAATGGGGGGATTTATATGATGGATCAAAACCAAGGGTTAAAAAGGGAATTGAAAAGTAGGCACATATTTATGATTGCACTTGGAGGAGTTATTGGTACCGGTCTTTTTTTAGGATCTGGGTATACAATTCATGAGGCTGGGCCTGGAGGAGCGATTGTAGCGTATCTTGTTGGAGGATTTGTTATGTATTTAACGATGCTCTGTCTTGGGGAATTAGCTGTTGCGATGCCTGACGCAGGATCTTATCAAACGTATGCTACGAAGCACATTTCCCCTGCAGCAGGTTATGTAGTCGGATGGATGTCGTGGCTAAACTGGTCTGCTACGATAGGTATTGAACTAATTGCAGTTAGTATTTTAATGAAACGATGGTTTCCTGATATACCGTCATGGATTTGGTGCGTAGTGTTTGCGGTACTGCTTTTTGCTATCAACGCGTTATCCTCAAGAAGTTTTGCAGAAGTTGAATTTTGGTTTGCAAGTATTAAAGTTATTACGATCATTGCATTTATTATTTTGGGCGGGGCAGCAATGTTTGGTTTTCTAGATATGAAAGGAAATGAACCAGCACCGATGTTTTCTAGCTTTACGGAGTATGGAGGATTGTTTCCAAATGGATTATCAGCGATTTTAATAACGATGATCGCAGTTAATTTCTCCTTCCAAGGAACGGAGCTTGTTGGTATTGCAGCTGGAGAGAGTGAAAATCCAGAAAAAACAATCCCGAAGGCAATTAATAATACAGTTTGGCGTATACTGGTGTTCTTTGTATTATCTATTTTCATTCTTGCAGGATTATTCCCATGGCAACAAGCAGGAGTGATAGAAAGTCCATTCGTAGTTGTATTTGATAAAATTGGTATTCCTTATGCAGCTGATATTATCAATTTCGTGATTATTACAGCAGTACTATCCGTTGCGAATTCAGGATTATATGCAACTTCTCGTATGCTGTGGTCTATGTCTAATCAAGGAATGATTAGTCCGATTTTTGGTAAGTTATCTAAAAATGGTGTTCCTATTTATGCATTGATTGTAAGTACGATTGTAGGGTGTCTTTCATTACTATCAGGTATTTATGCGGAAGATACAGTTTATTTATGGCTGCTTTCTATTGCCGGATTTGGGGCGATATTAGTTTGGGCATCTATTGCTCTATCTAACTTATTAGCTAGAAGGTCATATGTTAAGCAGGGCGGGGATGTGAAGGACTTGAAATTTAAGACACCGCTGTATCCATTCGTACCATTGCTTGCGTTAGTATTAAATGTAACAGTAATTGTAGGTATGGCCTTTATTCCAGAACAAAGAATGGCATTGTATTGTGGTATTCCATTTATGATTGTTTGTTTACTGTTTTACCGTGCGACAAGAAATAAGGCACGTAAGGTAGAACATATTGAAAAGACAAAAACAACAGAAATAGAGAGTTTATAATAGTGATTAATTTGGAGACTGTAAAATTGTAAACAGTCTCTTTTTTTTGTGAAAATAAAGCTGGAAACATACTATGTATGCAAAGGGGAATTAGCGATGAATCAAGGAGTTTTACAGCTGTTAAAACAAATAGATTTAAGGAAAGAAGAATTGCTGGAACTTACAAAAACATTAATTCGTTTTGAAACACCAGCACCGCCGGCGAGAAATACAAATGAGGCGCAAGAATTTGTTGCGGATTTCCTCAGAAAACGAAATTTTAGTGTAGATAAATGGGATGTATATCCAAATGATCCGAACGTTGTTGGGGTGAAAAAAGGGATAGAAAGTGACACGCATAAAAGTCTTATTATTAACGGACATATGGATGTAGCTGAAGTGTCAGCAGATGAGGTGTGGGAAACGAATCCGTTTGAGCCGTTTATAAAAGATGGTTGGTTAGTCGGACGTGGTGCGGCAGATATGAAAGGTGGACTGGCTGGAGCGCTATTTGCTATTCAGCTTTTTCAAGAAGCTGGCATTGAATTACCTGGAGATTTAATCTTTCAATCCGTAATTGGGGAAGAAGTTGGAGAGGCAGGTACACTTCAATGCTGCAGGCGAGGTTATGATGCTGATTTTGCAGTCGTAGTGGATACGAGTGATTTGCATATGCAAGGACAGGGCGGCGTAATTACTGGATGGATTACTGTGAAAAGTCCTCAGACGTTTCATGATGCAACACGCAGGCAAATGATCCATGCGGGAGGACGTTTATTCGGGGCGAGTGCGATTGAAAAAATGATGAAAATTGTGCAAAGTTTACAAGAGCTAGAACGTCATTGGGCAGTTATGAAAACATATGAAGGCTATCCATCTGGAACAACAACGATTAATCCAGCTGTTATTGAAGGTGGACGGCATGCAGCGTTTATTGCAGATGAGTGCCGATTATGGATAACGGTGCACTTTTATCCGAATGAAACACATGAACAAATAATAAACGAAATTGAAGAGTATATTGGGAGAGTAGCAGCTGCTGATCCATGGTTAAGTGAAAACCCACCAAAATTTAAGTGGGGGGGAGAATCAATGATTGTGGATCGTGGTGAAATTTTCCCTTCATTAGAAGTAGATAGTGAACATGCAGCTGTAAAAACGCTTAGCTCAGTACACGAATCAATTCTATCTCAAAATGCAATTTTAGATATGTCTGCAACGGTAACGGATGGTGGTTGGTTTAGTGAATTTCATATTCCAGCTGTTATTTACGGACCAGGTACATTAGAAGAAGCTCATTCAATAAATGAGAAAGTTGAAGTAGAACAGTTAATTGAATTTACAAAAGTAATAACAGCATTTATATATGAATGGTGTCATACAAAAAAATAGATTAGTATGTTGAAATCGTACAGGTATGTATACTTGTACGATTTTTTAGTGAACTATTTCAGAGTTGAATAGAAACAACTGAAATAGTTCTATATTTTTCTATGTCTTGCGTTTTAATTCAATTAATTTCTCTTTCGCTAATTCAACAGCAATTGCATCATCTAAATAGCCAATCGGAAAGAGATAATCGGGGATAATGTCTGTTGATAAAATGAAATACAGTAATGCGCCTCCGAGAACCGCACGTTCCTCGTTTGAAATAGTCTCATTACAAAATTGTTGATACATATCTGTTAATTGTTCAATGAAAGGACCGGCGCTATCAATTTGTTCTAATTTGCTCGCGAAACTTTCATGAATACGTTTCTCGCCTTCTGTTGTTTGAGCATAGCGTTCATAGTTTTCAAGTTCTTGTTTGACGCGAGTTGTTGTGTAGTCGAAATCAAATAAGTTAGAGGATTGCAGCGTTTGCTGGATTGTATCAAGAGATGTGTACATATCCGTCTTCTCTTTATTAATGTGAGGAGAATCAGGATACATTTCATCAAATAATAATTGGGGCGGAACTTGCAGACATTCTGCAAATTTTTGTAGATGTTTTTGTTTTGGTGGTTGTTTACCATTCATAATTCTTGAGATTGTTGCAGGATCAATATTTGTAAGCATTCCGAGTTGGCGCATAGATAAGGCACGTTCTTTTAAAAGTTTTTTTATTAATGTACTAAGCCGCTCATTTGGATTTTCTTTAGGCATAGTGAAGGCACTCCTTTTTTAATGTTGAAAAAATGTTGAGCATTTATTACATGTATATGAAACAGACAGGCACAGTTGCTCAACATTTTCATAAGATGCATGGAAAAGTGAGAAAAAGGGGTGGCTGTTTATGAGTACGGCAGGTTTATTTTCAATTTTTTTAATCGGGATTGCTTCTAATTTAGATAATGCAGGTGTTGGGATTGCATATGGCATTCGTAAAATCAGAATTTCGTGGCTTAACAATTTTATCATCGCATTTTTTGGATTTTTATTTACTTTATTAGCTGGCTTTTTTGGAAACTGGATTGCATTATTTATTTCAGAGTTTACCGCAAACCTAATTGGAGCAATCGTTTTAGGGATAATCGGGGTGTTTATTTTGTGCCAGCCTTTCTTGGGGCAAAGAAATACCGTAAGCTCTAAAGATGGTAATGTACTTATGGGGATTTTACGTGATCCAGAAAAAGCAGATTTTGATGGTTCTAAAACAATTAGTTTTTCAGAAGCAATTGTTTTAGGGATTGCGTTGTCTATTAATAATATTGCAGGTGGATTTGATGCTGGAGTAACAAACTTGAACCTGTGGTTTACAGCAACTATTTCTGGGGTGTTTAGTTTTATTTGTATTAGTGGATTTGCGTATGTAGGAAAACGATTTTTAGCAGAATACTTAGGGAAATGGGCTACGGTTATTGCAGGAGTGTTATTAATTCTTATTGGGATTGATCAGTTGTTGTAAGGATAAGAGAAAAAACAAGGTTCGAGTATTTCCTTGGAAATACAGCAAGGGATTGCATATATCGACGTACTTTTCTCCATACTAATACGGATTTCTTTTAAGAAAGGGGGATTTGTATGGGACGCGGGAAAGCATTTGATCATAAGAAAAAAGGGCATGATCACCAACCACCTAAAGGTGCGTTCATTCATAAAGATGTAAATGAACATACTTTGGAAGAGGAAGAGCTACCAGTAAATATTGAAGCGTATAAAAATAGTTTAAAAAAACATTAAAAGCACCTACATAGGTGCTTTTTTTAACGTATATCTTCAATTAATTGTTCCGATTCTTCATGCATACTGTACTCACTTAATACTTGGATACAAAGCCACTTTAATTCTTCGATTGTATGTTCAAGTTCTTCAGGAAGCACATGATGAATGTCTTCAAGTCCCATTCCGAAATGAATAAGTTCAAGTACTTGATCATCGATGTTCCGATCCATTAATAGTTCAAGTACTTCTAAATTGAATATGTATCGGTGAGCTTCATCGAGTGAAACCACTTTTAACTTCAAGCTTTCTACAATACTCAATATAAAGAGAAGAATTGTTTTTTCAAGAACAGGCTGTTTTTCCATCTGAAATATTAGTTTCATCCTTCACACCTCCACATATAGCGCTAGGTTGTACTATACTATTCAGGGTGGGGGAGCAAATATGCATGATATAGAGAAACTTTCAGTACGGTTTTTGTAAGGGCATGGATAGCTGATAAAGTTGAGGTTTTTTATGAAATAAAAAATCCTGCTAGTATAGCAGGATAACTCTCAATTAAAAAATACTCCAACCTTCTTGAGCAGAAAGAAGTTCAAGAATCTTAAAACCAGCGATACTATTTCCGTTTGCATCTAAAGCCGGTCCGAAAATACCAATTCCCATTTCTCCTTTTACGCAGCCGAAAATACCACCAGCTACACCACTTTTAGCTGGAATACCAACACGAATCGCAAATTCGCCAGACTCGTTATACATACCACATGTAACCATAAATGTTTTACAAATTTTCGTAATATGTTTAGGGATAATTTGTTTTTTCTTATATGGATCATAGCCATCCATCGCAAAAATTAAGCCGATACGTGCTAAATCGATACAGTTTACTTCAACTGCACATTGACGAGTGTATAAATCCATAAGTTCTTCAATGTCACAATCGATAATTCCGTTTTGTTTCATATAGTAACAAAGAGAACGGTTTAAGTAAGCTGTCTCCAATTCTGAATTGGCAACTTTAGAAGAATAATTAATAGTAGGATTATCTGTTATTTCACGTACAAAATGAAGGATGCGCTCCATTTTTTCTTCATTATCTTTTCCTGCTAGCATGCTTGTAATAGCTAGCGCTCCTGCATTAATCATTGGATTAAGTGGTTTAGAAGGACTTGTCGTTTCTAACTTAATAATAGAATTAAATGGATCGCCAGTTGGCTCCATTCCAACTTTAGAAAATACATATTCTTCACCACGATCTAAAAGGGCAAGTGCAAGTGTAATTACTTTTGAAATACTTTGAAGAGTAAATAGTGTTTGTGAGTTGCCAGCATGGATGTATTCTGTTTCTTTATGGAAAATGGCAATCCCTAAATCATCTGGATTTGCATTTCCTAGTTCGGGGATATAAGTAGCAAGCTTTCCTTTTTTCGTATATGGTTTTACTTGTTCTAACAACTGTTGTAAGTTGTTTGTTTCAATGCACTGCATAGTACCAACGCTCCTATTTCGAATTAACTACGTTTACTTTTCCCGATATGCTCGGAAATAAATAATAACATGAAAAAGTGGAATGATAAAACGAAAGTTACATGTTCTATAGTAGGTATTTCGTTTCGGGTATTCTATATTGAAAAAGGAGAATTTTCCTTTTATATAACAGTTTGGAAATAGGATATTTATCCATAAAAAATTCGAAAATAAAAACTACACATCTATACAACTATATGTTATTATGGTTATGTAAATAGAAAGCGTTTTCTAAGGCGTACTTATAATGATAACGATTTCATAAATTTGATAGGGGGAATTAAAATGTTGCAGTTTCTACAACGTATTGGTAAAGCGTTAATGCTTCCAATCGCCGTACTACCAGCAGCAGGATTATTGCTTCGTTTAGGACAAGAAGACGTATTTAACATTCCTGTTATGGCACAGGCCGGTGCAGCAATTTTTGATAATTTAGCACTTATTTTTGCAATTGGTGTTGCAATCGGTTTGTCTGTTGACGGTAGTGGAGCAGCTGGACTTGCCGGAGCAATCGGATATCTTGTTTTACAAAATACAACGAATGCTCTAAGTAAGACATATTCAGCGGCAGAGTTAAATGATAAATTAAAAAGTGTTCAAGATTTAGTCGGTTCAGTAGACCCAACTAAATTAGCAGATACAATGACAAAGGTTTCAAAAGCAGCGGCGTTAACGCCGAAAATTAATATGGCCATACTCGGTGGTATTATTGCAGGGGTTGTTGCTGGGTTACTATACAACAAATTCCATAAGATTAAGCTACCAGAATGGTTAGGATTCTTTGCAGGAAAACGTTTTGTACCAATTATTACTTCAATCGTAATGCTTCTTTTAGGATTAGTATTCGGTCAAATTTGGCCAACAATTCAAAGTGGTATTGATGCAGTAGCACATGGTATCGTGAACTTAGGTTCAATTGGTGCTGGTTTATTCGGATTGTTAAACCGTTTATTAATTCCAATCGGTTTACACCACGTAATGAACACATACTTCTGGTTCGTACTTGGTGACTTTACAAATGCAGCTGGCGATATCGTTCATGGTGATATTGCACGATTCTTTGCAAAAGATCCATCAGCAGGTATGTTCATGACTGGTTTCTTCCCAATCATGATGTTCGGTTTACCAGCAGCATGTTTCGCAATGATTGCAGCTGCTAAACCAGAAAAACGTAAAATGGTTACAGGTATGTTAGGTGGTCTAGCATTAACTTCATTCTTAACTGGTATTACAGAACCAATTGAATTCTCATTCATGTTCTTATCACCAGTATTATATGGAATTCATGCTGTATTAACAGGTCTGTCTCTATTCATTACAACAACACTTGGCATTCATGATGGTTTCTCATTTAGTGCCGGGGCAATCGATTACTTCTTAAACTTCGGTATTGCAACAAAACCATTGTTACTAGCAGGAATCGGTTTAATTTACGCAGCAATTTACTTTGTAGTATTCTACTTCTTAATTAAGAAGTTCGACTTAAAAACTCCTGGTCGTGAAGACGAAGAGGAGCTAACTGAAGGTGAGGAAGCTCCAGTTGCAGGTTCAATTGGTGAAACTTACGTAGCAGCTTTAGGTGGAAAAGAAAACTTAACAGTTATTGATAACTGTGCAACACGTCTACGCTTACAAGTAAAAGATGCCGGTCAAGTAAACGAAGCAGCATTAAAACGTGCTGGTGCAAAAGGTGTTATGAAATTAAGTAATACGAGTGTTCAAGTTATCGTAGGTACAAATGTTGAATCTGTTGCCGATGATATGAAAAAACACGTATAAATAATAAGATAAGAGGATATCCGAAAAGATTGATGACATCAATTTTTTAGAGGATATCCTCTTTTTTTGTTAACAATTTAACAGCAATCTTACTTTTGTAAATTTTCTTTTTCTTTTTTATACATATAGGTTGGTAATATGCGCAGTGCGTGATAAAGTAGGGATGACATAGAATGGATTATCCATAATCTACTAATTTTTTTTAGTAGAGGAAGTAAATTATTGTTGAGTAAGGGGAAAAAAGCAATCATGGATCAGGAAAAAAATAATACGAATGGGAAAGCACGTCGGCCGATTGTATACATAAAAAGAACAATCATTCTCGTCTTACTATTTTCAGTTGTATATTTCATGTATACAAAAATTGTTGCGGATAATAAGAAAGAAGAAACTTTAAAAGCAGCAGCAGAAATGAAGAAACAAGAAGAGCTAAAAAAGAAAGAAGAAAAAAAGAAGCAAGAAGCACAAAAACAAAAAGAGCAGGAAGAACAAGTGAAGCAAGCACAAGCTGTGGAGAAGCCTGCTGAGGGACCACCTCAAGAAATTAATGAAAACGCTCAATTAGATCAATATTTACAAAACGCAGGATTTAGCGGGACAGCTGTTATTGTGAAGAACGGAAAAGTTCTTTTGAATAAAGGATACGGTATGGCGAACAAAGAGAAACAAGTGCCGAATAATTCAGAGACAACTTTTTATATTGGATCTATTTCAAAGGCGTTTGTAGCGACTGCTATTATGCAATTAAAAGATCAAAATAAGTTGAACGTAGAGGATACGGTTGCAAAGTATATTCCAGATTTTCCTCAAGGTAATGGTATTCAGTTAAAACATTTACTAACACATACATCAGGTATCCCAGAGTATGAACAGGGAACAGAGGATATTTCTCATGAGGAATTAATAAAGCGAATAGGAAAACAAAAGCGTGTTGGGAGTCCAGGGGAGAAATGGAAATATTCCGATTCGAACTATTCGATACTTGCCTACATTGCTGAGAAGGTAAGTGGACAACCGTTAGAAGAATATATTAAACAACATATTTTTGCTACTGCGGGTATGAAACACTCTGGTTTCGGTAAAGCGTTAGAGCAAACAAGGTTTCCATCGACAGGTTATAAAATAGTAAATAACAATATGACAACACCGAATATTCCAAGTATGTCACAACTATATGGTTGTGGTGATATATATACAAGTGCACATGATTTATATTTATTTAATGAAGCACTCTTCTCTGGAAAGTTAATTTCAAAAGAGAGCTTTAATCAAATGTTTACAGGCGGAAAAAAAGATTACGGATTTGGATGGTACGTAGACCCGGGAAGTTATTCGAATCACGGTGTAATGCCAGGATGGAATTGCTTAAATGGATTTAGTAAAAACGGAAGTGTGTATGTCGTTTTATTATCTAACATTCAAAACAATATTAAATCGTTTGGTAAAGTGAATAACGATATTTATACGATGTTACGAAATATTGAAGTGTAAAAGACTATCCGATTGGATAGTCTTTTTTTATTGAGGAAGTGTATATGTAATGGGATAATGAAATAAAGTGAAACTTTAATCAGTGGGGGTCTTACTACCCGTCGAATAGCGGGATAAATGGAAAAGGGGGAGGGATATGAGTATACATAAGCATCATGCACGTAATGCAAAACGCATTTTTTTTGTATCTGTACTTGTATGGATTATCGTCGCAATTGGATTAGTGATGGAATATAAAAAAGGGATGCTATTCACCTCGGAGAAAGAAAATCTGAAACTAATAGGTGTTGTAATACCAGCATTTGGATTATTAATATATAGTTTTATAGAAAAAAGAAGATCAAAGATGCTTAAACAGGAAATTTATAATATAGACGCTTCTGAATTATTTGAGCAACAAAAATTTGTTGTTCGCAAAGAGATAGGGATATTTCAAGTAATAACATACTTTGGATTAGATGGCAGCGCAGTAGGGTTTTTAAAAGAAGAGTATGATTTAGTTAGTCAACGTGTATGGAAAGCTGTACTTTCTTTTCTTTTTAAAGGACTACATAAGCAACAGTTTTATTTATATAATCACTCGGGAGAAAGATTGTTGCGTGTTCAAAAGGAAATGGGAGTACGCAATTTCTATACTTTTTTTAATGTAGATGGAAAGAAGATTGGAGAGTTGAAACAAGTACTAAGTTTAACTAAGTGGGAATGGATCTTTTTAGGGGTGGATGGTAAAGAATTTGGTAAAGTGGCTGGCGATTTTTCAGCAACAATGCAGAAAATTGATTGGCGAGATGGAACGCATATTGGTGTGAAAGAAGATGGTATTCCGTTAGAAGCTGTTAAGTATTTCTCTGTAAGTGGTGGTTCACTTGTTACAGCTTCTATAAGTGAACAGGCAGAGTTGCCACGAGCGGTTTATTATAGTGTAGCTGCTATTGTTACAATTGAAAATTAAAATATATATAAAGGTAGATGGGATACCATCTATCTTTTTTGTGTGATTAGAAAAGATTGTTTCCTTGAAAAATGTATGCCTTACCTATCACAAAAAAAGTCTGCTTTGTATACATTAAGATGTATGGATGTATTTTTAGAATTTAAAAATAATAGGAGGAGAAATATATGTGTCTGTTCGGTAAGTATTGGGAAAAGTTATCGAGATTGTTTAATAGGCAATTAGATTATTTTTTAGATAATAAGTTGCTACCTGCTGTGGAAAGACTTTTATTTTCACAAAACTTCGCGAGATTTATTCAAAGAAACTCTAAGCAAGCTACGGAAGAATTTATTGAATCAAGTAGATTTCAATCTATTATTTGTAACATTTTAAAAGAATGTAATACATCACCTTTTAAAGAAATTGCAGAGCAGTATTTGGGTAAAAACGTAGAAATTACTGTGACAGTTGGACAGTTAACGGGTGTGATTGTAGCGGTTGGAGATGATTTCTTAACACTGCAAGAAGGAATAGGAACAGAAGTTTTATTACCATTTACAAGTATTATATCAATTAAAGAAGCGTAAGAAAGGAGAGTTATATATGTTATTTACTGATGAGTTACGTAACCATGTTGGTGAACTAGTGCAAGTTGTGACAGCTGTAGAAATCATTGCAGGCGTTCTTTTATCTGTGACGGATGGAGCAGTAATTGTTCGTACTTCTCCTTCTTATGGACCACCAGAAGATGTAGTTGTACGTATTCCTATTATTGCTTATGTTCGTTTGGAAGGGTAAGAGTGATACAAGTATGAGAGTGTCAGTTGTGATTCCAGTGCATAATGAAGCAAGTACTTTATCAAAAGTATTAGTAGAAGTGGAGAAGCTCGAACCATATGAAATTATCGTAGTAGATAATGGATCGACAGACGGTACGAAAGAAATAGCGTTACAGCATAATTGCCGTGTAATTTATTATAGATATTCTCTTGGTAATGATGTGGGACGGGCAATTGGTGCTAGGGAAGCAAAAGGTGAAATTGTTTTATTTTTAGATGGCGATATCGTTATGAAAAGTGAAGAATTATACAATTTTATTAAAGGAATACAGCAAGGACATGAGATTGTTTTAAATAATTTAACGTGGTCCGTTTATTTAAAGATGAGACCACATTATACGACGGTTGGAAAATATATGTTAAACCGTTATTTGAATAAGAAAGAGTTTGTTGTAGGATCTTTAATTGCGATACCACATGCGATAAGTCGTGAAGTGATTGAAAAACTAGGATGGTGGAATTTAGCGGATCCAGCACTATTTCAAGCGATGGCGATGTCTAGAGGGGTAGATATTTCTGATATGGCTTCAGTTGATGTCATTTACACAAATAAAGTTCGGCCTGTGCATACGGGGACATCGCCTGGCTCTCCTTATCCGAAAGCGACTAGTCGTATTATGGGGGATCATTTACGTGCTTTGCAATATGTAATCGAAACATATGGTAAGCGTGGTAGTTTTTCAGAAGGAAATAGGGATAGAGAGTTTATAGGAAAGTATGAACCAGTTTTACTACAAAAGAAAAAAGCGAAATATAGTGCTATTATCCCAGTATCAGAAGAGAAAATGACTATAAGGTCTGTTATACAAGAAGTAAAAGCAGCAGGTGTAGATGAAATTATTGTTGTTGCGAATGGAGCTGATAGGGAGACAATTAAACAAGCAAAGTTAGAGGATGTTATTGTTATTGAGTTCGAGAAAGCATTCGGTCATAATGTGGCCCGAGCGATAGGAGCTATGCATGCCACGGCGGATATTTGTTTATTTGTCGATGGTGATTTTGTTATTCCAGGAAAAAAACTAATTCCGTTTTTACATGCTATTGAAGATGGACATGATGTGGCACTAAATGATTTACAGTGCTTATTAGATAGGTCGCATCCGGCAGATCCAATTAGTATGGGAAAATATTTTGTGAATTTGGTAGCGAAACGACCAGATTTATGGAATAACTCATTAACGGCAGTCCCACATGCTATGCATAAAAAAGTAATAGAGAAAATAGGATATGATTCTCTTATTATTCCGCCACTAGCTCAAATGAAAGCTATTTTGGAGGGGTTCTCTATTACAGCGGTAGAGTTTGTAGATGTTATAAAAACAAATCGAGTACGCCCAGAGCAACATGGATTTGTAAATGGACGTATTCCAGCATTTGACCGTATTTTCGGTGACCAACTTGAGGCAATTGCGTATTTATTGCAATCCACAGACGAGCGCGGGAGTTTTACGGATGGAGAGCGGGATAGAAATATAATTCAACAATTGAGAAAGGAAGAAGGGAATACAGATGAATGTTAGTAGTACGGTTGCTATTATCGGATTAGGATATGTTGGCCTTCCCTTGGCAGTTCATTTTGCAGAGAGAGGGCATAAAGTAATTGGATTAGATAAAGATACTAGAAAAATAGAATCAATTATAAAAGGAGAAAGTTATATTCCAGATGTTTCTTCTACATTGTTACAAAGTTTATTGACTAAAAAAAAATTAATAGTAAATACACCGGATCAAGGTATTGCTGATTTTCAAAATAGTGATTATGTTATTGTCACTGTTCCGACTCCAATTAATGAAAAAAGAGAACCAGACTTAAGTGCCCTCATTTCCGCTTCGCATTATATACAACAACACCTTCAAAAAGGACAAACCTTCATTTTCGAAAGCTCCACATACCCAGGCACACTTGAGGAAGTTATTATTCCGATTATTTCTCAAGCAGGTCAAAAGGTAGGAGAAGATTTCTATATCGGATATTCCCCTGAGAGAATTGATCCGGCTAATAGTCACTATTCCGTTCAAACGATTCCAAAAGTTATTAGTGGACAAACAGAGAAGTGTAAACAAAAGGTACAGGAGTTGTATAGCACTACATTTGATGTAGTTGTTCCAGTTAGTTCTCCGAAAGTAGCGGAAATGTGTAAGTTATTTGAAAATATTCAGCGTCTAGTCAATATTTCATTAGTAAATGAGTTAAACACATTATGTGAAAGTTTAGGAATTGACTTTTATGAGGCGCTTGAAGCCGCATCTACAAAACCGTTTGGATTTACCCCGTATTGGCCAGGACCAGGAATAGGGGGACACTGCATTCCGGTAGATCCTCTATATTTTCAATGGAGAATAAAAAAGAATGGAGCAATTAGTCAATTAATTGAAGCGGCACATGTGATTAATGAAGAGATGCCAGAGAAAATAGTCCGGAAAGTAAAAGGCATGGTGCAATCACCTGCATCAGTTTTAATTGTAGGAATTGCGTATAAAAAGGATGTAAATGATTTGAGAGAATCACCGGCTTTACCAATTATTGAATTGTTAATAAAAGAAGGATATGAACTCAAATATCACGATCCATATATTTCTTCTGCAAAGTTTGAAGATAAGGTGTACCAATCTGTTTCTTTGGATGAAAAAATCGTTAAACAAGCGGGTTGTATTTTAATTCTAACTGATCACTCTAATATCGATTGGAAGCTTTTTAAAGGAATGAAGCGAGTAATAGATACACGTGGCATTATAAAGAAGGTGAGTGCATGAGTAAGAAATGTTTAATTACAGGAGGAGCGGGATTTATTGGGTCACATTTAGCTGAAGAACTAGTGAAAAGAGGCTATGTGGTCACAATCGTCGATAACTTCTATAAAGGGAAAAATAAATATCATGATGAGTTAATGAAAGAAATTCGGGTTATTCCAATAAGTGTTTTAGATAAAAATTCTATTTATGAATTAGTAAATCAACATGATGTAGTGTTTCATTTAGCAGCAATTTTAGGTGTGAAAACGACAATGGAAAAGAGTATAGAGCTTATTGAAACGAATTTTGATGGAACGAGAAACATTTTACAAGCAGCGCTAAATGGAAAGAAGAAAGTAGTCTTTGCGTCTACTTCAGAAGTATATGGTAAGGCAAAACCCCCCTTTTCTGAAGAGGGGGATCGATTATACGGGGCAACTTCTAAAATACGTTGGAGTTATGCAGTGTGTAAAACATTAGAAGAGACATTATGTTTAGGATACGCTTTAGAAGGTTTACCTGTAACGATTGTTCGTTATTTTAATATTTATGGTCCAAGAGCGAAAGATGGTCCGTATGCGGGGGTAATCCCGCGATTTATTAGTGCGGCTTTGCAAGGAGAAGACATTCTTGTATATGGAGATGGAAAGCAGACACGTTGTTTTACGTATGTAAGTGATGCGGTAGAGGCAACGATTCGAGCAATGGATGAAAAGGTAAATGGCGAAATTATTAACATAGGTTCTGAGAATGAAAAGAGTATAAAAGAAGTAGCAGAAGTAATTAAAAAACTAACGAAATCTTCTTCAGAAATTGTCCAAGTTCCTTTTGAAGAGGTGTACCCACATGGCTTTGAAGAAATTCCAAATAGAAGGCCGGATGTTGCGAAATTAAGAGAACTTGTTCAGTTTCAAGCGAAAGTAACGTGGGAAGAAGGATTGAAAGAAACTATTAAGTGGTTCCGTGAAGAAAATAATGGCTAAGTCACTATCGGTCATTATACCTGTATGTAATGAAGCTGAAACGATTTCAGGTGTTATCCAATCGGCAAAAGGATTAAATCCAATAGAGATTATTGTAGTAGCAAACGGTTGTAACGATGGTACAGAAGAGATTGCTGATCGTTTAGGGTGTAAAGTAATTAAGCATACGGAGCTGCTAGGGAACGATGTTGGCCGCGCGGTTGGTGCAAAACACGCGATAGGTGATGTATTACTATTTATAGATGGTGATTTTGTTATTCCAACTTCAAAATTACAATTATTCCTGAATCCCATTTTACATGATCAGGCCGACATCGTTTTAAATAACTTGGATGCCTTATTTTTAAAAAGGAAAAAACCCAATTCTATTACAGTATGGCGCCAAATATTAAATGCAATGTTAGAGCGTGAAGAATTAAAAATTGATTCCTTATTAGATGCACCTCATGCGTTGACGAAAGAAGTCGTTCAAAGTATTGGATATGAAAGCTTTGTTAATCCTATTGTCGCTCATTTACGCCTAGTTCAAAGCGAATGGAGAATTAGTCGGCATTGTACAATTGACGTTATTACGCCAAATAAATTTCGGCCGACCGAGCATGATGCGTATGGAACGGGTCTTTCGAGATTTGAAAAACGGATGATAGGTGATCATATAGAAGCTGTAGCGGAGCGAATAGTAGATAGTGATGAGCGCGGAGGATATTATGATGGAAATAGGAAAAGAGATAGTGTGTATCATACTTTAGATTTCGAAGATCTTTATCAAGGATGGGGCATTACATCTAAATTGTATAAAGGAAAGCAATTATCAGTCATTATTCCTGTACAAGATGAAGAGAAAACAATTGGAAATGTTATAGATGAACTTCGAAAAATTGAACCTTTTGAAATTATCGTTGTAGTAAATGGCTCGTCTGATCAAACCGCAACGATTGCAAAAGAAAAGGGAGCAACAACAATTGTATATAAAGAAGCACTTGGAAACGATGTAGGACGTTCGCTTGGAACTTACTTTGCAAAAGGTGATATGGTGCTGTTTGTAGACGGTGACTTTGTTATCCCAGCTAGGGAACTATATCCTTTCGCAAAAGCTATTGCAGATGGAATGGATGTTGCATTAAATGATCTAAATCATTATCTAGATTTAAGAGTACCACTTCATCTTGTAACTGCATTTAAATATGCATTAAATTTAGCTTGTGATAGAAAAGATCTAGGAGTAGGCTCTCTTATTGCTGTACCGAATGCGTTTAGTCGTAAGTGCTTGAAAGAAATCGGTTATAGATCTTTACTGTCACCTTGTGTAGCGCAAGTGAAAGCGATTCTGTTAGGCTTTGAAATTGCATGTGTAAGTCGTGTAGAGGTCGATAAGATGAACCGTATTCGTCCCAGTGAACATTTTGCAAAAATAGGTCATCCTCCAGCTGTTTTGCGAATTATAGGTGATCATATAGAAGGATTAGAGCAATTAATTGTATTAGAAGGTAATCGTGGCGGATTCTACGATGGGAATAGAAAAAGAGATGTTTTAGAGTAGTAACAAAAAAAGTGTACAACATATGTACACTTTTTTGTTCTGTTATAAAAACTATAACAGATTAGGAGATAAGAGTATTACAGCTCTACAATGGGTATTGTTCTTATATTACAAAATAGGACTCGTATATAAGGATACAAAAAAAATACAATTAAGGGAAGTGTTAATTATAAAGACTTTTAAGTGAAATTAACACTATACGTACAGTGATTTGCTCAACATTTCACAAACATGTCACAACTATTTCGTTCACTTTCGCCAAAAAGTAGTATTCTAAGTGTGTAAGCTGTTATATAAAAAATCTTAGTCCTGTACTAATCAAAAATGGAGGAGATTAGGATGACTCAAGTATTAGAAAATGTTAAAAACGCATGGGAAAACTTTAAAGGTGAAAAATGGAAAGCAGAGATTGATGTTCGCGATTTCATTTTAAATAATGTAACCGTTTTCGAAGGGGATGAATCTTTCTTAGCGGGAGCAACTGAAGCAACGAAACAACTTTGGGATCAAGTAATGGATTTAACAACGAAAGAACGTGAAAACGGTGGCGTTCTTGATATGGATACAAAAATTGTTTCTTCTATTACATCACATGAACCAGGATATTTAAATAAAGATATTGAAAAAGTAGTCGGTTTCCAAACTGAAAAACCATTTAAACGTTCTTTACAACCATATGGTGGTATTCGTATGGCGGAACAAGCTTGTGAATCTTATGGATACGAAATGGACAAAGAACTTAGTCGTATTTTTAGAGATTGGAGAAAAACTCATAACCAAGGTGTATTCGATGCTTATACACCAGAAATGAGAAATGCACGTAAATCAGGTGTAATTACTGGTCTTCCAGATGCATACGGACGTGGACGTATTATCGGTGACTACCGACGCGTAGCATTATATGGTATTGATCATTTAATTGAAGCGAAAAAAGCAGATTTAAATTTAACTGGCGGTGTAATGAGCGAAGATACAATGCGTTTACGCGAAGAGTTATCTGAGCAAATGCGTGCACTTCAAGAGTTAAAACAAATGGCTGCTTCTCATGGCTTTGATATTTCTAAGCCAGCAACAAACACGCAAGAAGCATTCCAATGGTTATACTTCGCATATCTTGCAGCAATTAAAGAGCAAAACGGAGCTGCAATGAGTCTTGGACGTACTTCTACATTCTTAGACATTTATATTGAAAGAGATTTAGCAAATGGTACTTTAACAGAAGAAGAAGTACAAGAAATTGTGGATCACTTCATTATGAAATTACGTCTTGTGAAATTTGCAAGAACACCTGATTATAATGAATTATTCTCTGGTGACCCAACTTGGGTAACTGAGTCTATCGGTGGTATGGCATTAGATGGTCGTCCATTAGTAACAAAGAACTCATTCCGTTTCTTGCATACATTAGATAATTTAGGACCAGCTCCAGAACCAAACTTAACAGTTCTTTGGTCTAAACAATTACCACAGAACTTTAAAAACTACTGTGCGAAAATGTCTATTAAAACATCAGCAATTCAATATGAAAATGATGACATTATGCGTGCTGACTACGGTGATGACTACGGAATTGCTTGTTGTGTATCTGCAATGAGAATTGGTAAACAAATGCAGTTCTTCGGCGCACGTGCAAACTTAGCAAAAGCATTACTATATGCGATTAACGGCGGTAAAGATGAAAAATCTAAAGCACAAGTTGGTCCTGAGTATGCACCGATTACTTCTGAAGTATTAGATTATGAAGAAGTTATGCATAAGTTTGATATGACAATGGAATGGTTAGCAGGCCTGTATTTAAACACATTAAATGTTATTCATTACATGCACGATAAATATAGCTACGAACGTATTGAAATGGCACTTCATGATACAAATGTTCTTCGTACAATGGCAACAGGTATCGCGGGTCTATCTGTAGTAGCAGACTCTTTAAGTGCAATTAAGTATGCAAAAGTAAAACCAATTCGTGATGAAAACGGAATTGCAGTTGACTTTGAAATCGAAGGCGATTTCCCTAAATACGGTAATAATGATGACCGTGTAGATGAAATTGCTGTAAATCTTGTAAAAACATTTATGAATAAACTTCGTAAACATAAAACATACAGAAATTCTGTTCATACAATGTCAATCTTAACGATCACATCTAACGTTGTATACGGTAAGAAAACTGGTAACACTCCAGATGGTCGCCGTACTGGAGAACCATTTGCACCAGGTGCGAACCCAATGCATGGACGTGATACAAAAGGTGCATTAGCTTCATTATTATCTGTAGCTAAATTACCATATGAAGATGCACAAGATGGTATTTCTAATACATTCTCTATTATTCCAAAAGCACTTGGTAAAGAAGATGATGTACAAGTACGTAACTTAGTATCAATGCTTGATGGTTATGCAGTAAAAGAAGGACATCACTTAAATATTAACGTATTTAACCGTGAAACATTAATGGATGCAATGGAACATCCTGAAAAATATCCACAATTAACAATTCGCGTATCTGGTTACGCTGTAAACTTTATTAAATTAACTCGTGAACAACAAATTGATGTAATTAATCGTACAATGCATGAAAGTATGTAAGTGAAAAAGTGTCCCTCTGCATTTTATAAATAGCAGAGGGGGCTGTTTCAATAAAGGAGGAAGTAACATGGTAAAAGGAAGAATTCATTCTGTAGAGTCTTGTGGTACTGTTGATGGCCCAGGAATTCGTTATGTCATATTTACACAAGGGTGTTTATTACGTTGTCAATATTGTCATAATGCTGATACGTGGGAGATCGGTAAAGGAAAAGAAATAACAGTCGAAGAAGTGATGCAGGATGTGACATGTTACCTACCTTTTATTGAAGCTTCCGGAGGCGGTATAACAGTTAGTGGTGGGGAACCATTATTACAGCTAGATTTCTTAATTGAATTATTTAAGAAATGTAAGGAAGCTGGAATTCATACAACAATTGACTCTTCGGGTGGTTGTTATTCTGAAGAACCAGAATTCCAAAATAAGCTAGATATTTTAATGGAGTACACAGATTTAGTTTTATTAGATTTGAAACATATTGATTCAAAGAAACATCGTAAATTAACAGGAAAACCAAATGAACATATTTTACAATTTGCTCGTTATTTATCGGATAAAAATAAACCGATTTGGGTCCGACACGTATTAGTTCCTGGTATTACTGATAATGAAGAAGATCTACAAAAACTATCTAGCTTTATTCAAAGCTTGTCTAATGTTCAAAAAGTTGAAGTGTTACCATACCATAAGCTTGGTGTATATAAATGGGAGGCACTTGGGCATAAGTACCCACTAGCGAATGTAGAGCCACCTACTGAAAAAAATGTAGAGCAAGCAAGACATATTTTACAAGCAGTCTAATCCAAATATTGGATTAGGCTTTTTGCTTTCTTTACAATAAAACCTAGAGTATGTATATAGAAAAGAGTATACTGAAAATAGAATATCCATATTTTTGTAAGGAATAAGTGGAGAAATTTACATAATTGTAAAGGGAAATCAAAATAGTAAAAAGAATTAAGAAGTAAAAGAGTGAGTATCATGGAATAGAGAAGATTTGTAAGTTATTGCGAAAGCTCTTATAGGAAAGTATAATGTAAAGATATGAGCACAGATAGGATTAAGGGGTCAATCTTATATGCTTTGCATATCCACGACAGGTACATAGCTGAATGAGAAATTTTAGAGTCTGTTTATGTAATTTTTAAGGAAAATGTTTTTCCTATTGTCGTATATGCAATATGGAGAAACAATAAGCTAGGAGTGGATTTGTTTGATAAAAAACCCCAAGGTTTTAATATTAACTGCACATTACGGTAACGGTCATGTGCAAGTAGCGAAAACATTAGAACAAACATTTCGCCAAAAAGGAATTAAAGATGTAATTGTATGCGATTTGTTCGGAGAATCACATCCAGTTATAACCGATATTACAAAATATTTATATTTAAAAAGTTATACAATAGGAAAAGAATTATATCGCTTGTTTTATTATGGCGTAGAAAAAATTTATGATAAAAAAATAGCATCTTGGTATGCAAATTTCGGAAGAAAACGTTTGAAATTACTTTTACAAGCAGAGAAACCGGATATTGTTATTAATACCTTTCCGATTATAGCTGTACCAGAGTTGAAAAAGCAAACAGGTATTTCAATTCCTGTGTATAACGTATTAACGGATTTTTGTGTGCACAAAATATGGATTCATCGGGAAGTAGATCGTTATTTTGTAGCAACTGATCACGTGAAAAAAATTATGGTTGATATTGGTGTGCCTGCGGAACAAATTGTTGAAACTGGAATTCCGATTCGTAATAGCTTTGAGCTGAAGATCAATCCAGACATTATATATAATAAATATCAGTTATGTAGGAATAAAAAGATTTTACTAATTGTAGCAGGTGCTCATGGGGTATTAGGGAGTGTAAAAGAACTATGCCAATCGTTTATGTCAGTACCTGATTTACAAGTAGTTGTCGTTTGTGGGAAAAATGAAGCATTAAAACAGGATTTATTAGGATTACAGGAAAATAATCCTGATGCATTAAAAGTATTTGGTTATGTTGAAAATATTGATGAATTATTCCGTGTTACTTCGTGTATGATTACGAAGCCAGGCGGTATTACGTTAAGTGAAGCGGCAGCATTGCAAGTACCTGTCATTTTATATAAGCCTGTTCCAGGGCAAGAAAATGAAAATGCGATGTACTTTGAAAGAAAAGGAGCGGCAGTTGTCATTCGTGATGATAGTGAGGTTTTTGCAAAAACAGAGGCGTTATTACAAGATGATATGAAGCTTCTTCAAATGAAAGAAGCGATGAAAAGCATTTATCGTCCGGAGCCAGCTGGTCATATTGTGGATACAATTTTGGCAGAAAATCATGTAAAGCCGAATCATATACCTATTAAATCACCTGCTCTTGCACAATCATTTACTTAATATGAAACCCTCTTTTGACTGTTTAAAGAGGGTTCTTTATAGTTTTCTGAGAGAAAGACTTATCCACATGAAGATTACGCTTTCATTAAACAGTAAAGTCGGAATATTAACAACTATATCCACATTGTCCACAATTTTTAGAAAAATATCCACAATGCTAACATCTGCTATGCGTTACAATATATAAACTTGTGAAGGATTTGTATAATTTATTCACAATTCTATAAATTGTGTGGATAACGTTATCCACACAAAAAAGGTTCCTTATTTATAAGGAACCTTTTTTCTACTCTATCACATAGAAAAAATATGTAATGAGAATGAATAATTAGGGGGGAGAACTTCTAATTATTCATTCTCACTTTAAATACTTTTCGAGCGATAACCCGCTGCGCGATCTGCTTTACGAAATTCTCGTTGGTAGAGAACTTCTTGTGTACTAGATAATGCATTTTTTGCTTTGTCACGTTTCTTTTTATCCATTACAAATCACCTCGTGTCCTAAAGTCACTATCTATCGTTTCCAAAGACATCGGGTGATATACGTATATGTCAAAATGTTAATGGTTAATTATTTTTTCTAAAAATTTAGATTAAGCTTCTTTTAAGTGATGAGCATCTTGGAACGTTGTATCTCGCATTGTAGCAAGTGTATATTGATCTTTTGGAATTTCATATAAGTTATATACTTCTTCATTCGCGTTAATTTCATCATAAACGGCTTTTCTTGTTTCGTTTGCTAGATTTACGTATTGTAATTTTTCGGCAGCTTTAATAGAGCGAATATTTATTTTGCGAATACGCATAAAGATCGTTTCAATATCTAATTCATAGAAAAGTTCGCTAAAAAATGAATCTTTCGCCAATTTGTTATAGCCTTTTCCATGATAAGGTTTGCCAAGCCATGTCCCAAGGAATCCGGCTTTTTCTTGCACATCAAATAGAGTAATTGTTCCGATAGGGTTACCCCATTCATCTAAAATTGTGCGTGAAATTAATTCCCCACGCTCTTCAGCCTCAATCGTTTGCTTTGTTAAAAATAAATATTCCTCGTAAGAATAAGCCTTTTGACGCACAAAAGGGAAGACAGCTGGATCCACCATTAACTCGTATAGAACGTGGCTGTCGTGTAAGTCGCGTTTTTTTAACATACTAACTCCTCCTCACACGAGGGTAGCATGACGAAAAAACACCCCACCCTCGAAATTTTTATATCAATCTTTAAAAAATTTCGGGGTGGGAATCGAACCCACTAGAACCAGTTTCTAACGCTGGTGGCGCACCATTTGCCTTCCCCATTCATCAATTTGAAAATGATAATCACGACACAAATTGATTATGGTTTCATTCAGTTTATAATCGTATAATACTTTATCTAGTCAAAAAAATAAACTAGTTTTTTTTATTTTTTTTGTAAATTATTTTTCCGTCAATCATGGTTAGTACAGGCTTGGCTAAATAATGGAAAGGATGGTGAGTCCATAACACGAGATCAGCGTCTTTTCCAACCTCAATGCTTCCAATTCTATCCTCTAAACGTAGATTTCGTGCTGGAAATATAGTGATTCCTTCTAATGCCGTTTTTTCGTCTAATCCTTCTCTTACTGCGACAGCAGCACAAATATTTAAATATTGAATGGGTGTATAAGGGTGATCTGTTGTTATAGAAACTTCCACTCCATTTTTCGATAATATATGGTAAGTATCCCATGTTTTGTTTTTTAGTTCGATTTTAGAACGGCGTGTAAGAGTGGGGCCAACTGAAACCTTCAAATTGTGTTTCGACAGTTCTTCAACAATAAAGTGTCCTTCTGTACAATGTTCAATACGTAAATCGAGATTGAATTCTGTTGCAAAGCGTAGAGCAGAACTAATATCATCTGCTCGGTGAGCGTGGATACGTACGGGTATTTCGCGGCGTAATGCTTTTAAGATAGGAAGCATTCGAAAATCAGCTTCATGTCCGTAGTGCTGTGCTTCATAGAATGATTCCCGCAGTAACCCCATAATTCCCATACGTGTTATAGATTCTTTTGTTCCATTACTATGGACCTTTTTAGGATTTTCTCCAAAGGCAATTTTTAAGCCGGCAGGTTCTTGAATAATCATATGATCAATACAAGTTCCAGCTGTTTTTATTACACAAGTCGTACCACCGATAATGTTTTGACTTCCTGGCATAACGTGAACAGTTGTGATGCCATTTTGTACAGCATCTTGAAATGCAATATCAAGAGGGTGGATTCCGTCCAAAGAACGGATATGTGGTGTTGAAACTTCAGATGTTTCATTTGCATCATTGCCAGCCCAACCAGTACCTTCATCATAGAGACCAAGATGAGTATGGACATCAATAAATCCGGGTAAGAGATGAAGAGCACGTGCATCTATAACTGTCATATCTTGAGTAGGTTGAATGGTAGGCTTGACCTCGGCAATTCGTTCTCCTATAACGAGTACATCCCCTTGAAATTTTTGGGATGTAATAGGATAGACAATGGCTTGCTTGAGCAATATTTTCATAGGTACCTCATTTCTGTTACTTTATAATGTTAATGGAATTTAAGGGAAAGTAACGGAAAGATTATTTGTGTAATAATGCTCCGGATTCTAGAAAATAAAAGTTTTGAAAGGGCCCCCTGTAAAACTGTGTTTTAGAAGTACTACATTGTATGCGAAAGTATATTTTGTAATGCATGGTCTATTGCCGGAAATGTGTATTCATACCCATGCTCAATTGCTTTATTAGGTAATACATGTTGCCCTTCTAGTACAAGTATGCTCATCTCACCAAGTAAAGTGTGAAGCATAAATGAAGGGACAGGTAACCAATGAGGTTTTTTCATTATAGTTGCAATGGTTTCTCCAAATTCCTTCATTCTTATAGGGAGGGGAGCTGTAATGTTAAGCGGTCCATCAATTTCTTTTTTGTGTATGATGAAATCAATCAGGCGAACGACATCGTCTATATGAATCCATGATAACCATTGGTTTCCAGAGCCAATTGTACCGCCAATATAGAATTGATAGGGGAGTAGCATTTTGGGAAGAGCTCCTCCATCTGCACTTAATACGACTCCAAATCTTGCGTAGATTGTTCGTATTCCGAGAGCACGTGCTTTAGATGCTTCTTGTTCCCATGAATATACTGTATGTGCTAAAAAGTCATCTCCAGGAGTCTCATGCTGTTCTGTAAAAGACTCGGTTTCAGACGTTCCATAGTATCCGATAGCACTTGCATTAATAAATGTGTGTGGTTTTATGGTGAGTGTCTGCAATTGTTTAATGAGCCCTTTTGTCGTTTGAATTCTACTGTTTAAAATGATTTTCTTTTGTTTCTTTGTCCATCTACTGTTAATAGACTCTCCAGCTAGATTAATAACGATGTCAATAGAGGAGAGGGGAAAGGTTTGTAAATCTGGTGTCCATTGTACGTATTGAAGGTTAGGATCGGAAGTTTCAGTAGTTTTGTTTCGAGTTAGAATGTAAACTGTATATCCCTTTTGAATAAAAAAAGTAGAAAGGTATTTACCGATAAAGCCGGTACCACCAGAAATTGCGATTCTCACAATTATTTCCTCCTCATTATATATATTCTTGAAAAGCAAAAACGTTCCTGGACTATGTTAAAATAATAGAGAGGTGAGAGTATGGCTGTCATTACAAAAATAGAAGTCCAAAAACGATCGAAAGAACGATTTAATATTTATATTGATAAAGGTCAAGGTGAAGAGTACGGATTTAGTGTGAATGAAGTAATCTTAATAAAACACGGATTACAAAAGGGCTTAGAAATTGATGAAATAGCGTTAGGAAATATTTTGTACAATGAAGAGGTACAAAAAGCATATTTACAAGCAATCTCCTATTTATCCTATCAAATGAGAACGAAACTAGAAATAGAAGATTTTTTACGAAAAAAAGAAGTGGGACAGGCCATCATCTCTGAAGTCGTTTCGAAATTATTACATGACCGATATATTAATGATAAAGAGTACGCTGTTTTATATACAAGAACGCAAAGTAATGTGAATCGAAAAGGTCCCACTGTTATTAAAAGAGAGTTGTTGAATAAAGGTGTTCAGGATCTAATTATTACGCATAGTTTACAAGAATATCCGAAGGAAAAGCAAATTGAGAATGCTTTCATTCTTATAGAGAAGAAGAAAAAAGCTTATCAAAAGCATTCTTTTTTACAAATGAAGCTCAAGTTAGACGAGATGCTTGTTCGTAAAGGATATTCTAGAGATGTGATTCAAATTTGTTTAGAAGAATTGAAAGACGAAAAAGATGACGAAAAGCAACAAGAGGCGTTACACTATCATGGGAATAAATATTATGAGAAATACAAGAAGTATGATGGATGGACATTCGAAAATAAGATGAAACAAGCGTTATACCGCAAAGGATTTTCTATCGATGAAATAGAGGTATTCTTGCAAATGAAACGCGAAGAGGGATGAGGAGAATAAGATGAATATGCCAAAGCGCTACAGTGAAATGACACCACATGAGCTAAGGGAAGAAATTGGGCTTTTGAAAGAGCAAGCGATAAAAGCTGAGCAACTTGGAATTGTAAATGAGTTCGATGTATTAATGCGAAAGATAGCAATGGCCCGTGCTTATATGACTGACATGAACAAATTCCATATCGGTGAGACATATGAATTAGTAGAAGAACCTGGAATATTATTTGAAATTACGTACTTCAATGGGGTATTTGCTTGGGGACATAAGCAAAATGATAATGAAGAGATTGGAATACCGATTTCTTTATTGCAAGAAAAATAAAAACCAGAGAGCGAATATCTCTCTGGTTTTCATCTTTGGTAGGCGTTACAGGAGATAGGAGATTCTAAAATTGGCGTTTTTTACATTCGTTCGCCAATATAATGAGAGACTGGGTTTGTTGCGTCTGTCCGTTAACTTGCGCTTTAGCATGTTTCGGACGAGTCCACGTATGGTTAAATAATTCAGAACGACTATCTAAGCGATCACGGTAGCTCATCTTTATCACCTCGTGTAGGAAGTTGACTTGCTTTGTACTACTCTTCCTGCTGATTTGCAGCACGCATACGTTCTTGTGGGTGCGTGTTAATTGTGCCGTTAGGTCGTTTCGAAGCGAAGCGTGATTTCGCCTTCGGCTGACCGTCGATTTTGCTGTTGTTTTTTGACTCAGACCAAAATTCGGCTTGTTTACCCATTGCGAACGCCCTCCTCATCATCAGTTGATACCTCTTGAAGAAGTATCAATTATAGAATGTGCAAAATAGAAGAAACTATCCTTTAGAAATGAAGGGATAAATAGGTAAAAGGAGATTAGAACATGAATGATATGTATGAAGCATTAACAAAAGAACTATTAGAAAAAAATGACAAACTTTCTTACGCGCAAGCACGTGCGTGGGTTGAATTACTATGGGAAGATTTCCAAACAACTTATGCGAAATCAGGACGTTATCAAGGTGATGAAATGACTGAACAAGTGGTAAGAACATGGATTAATAATCATGGAGCGCGTCTTCATGAAATGCGTACAAATAATCCGAAATATAGCCATTTAATCAATCAAGAAGATCATTTGAAACATTAAAAAAAGCGACTTAAGTCGCTTTTTTTAATGTGGAAGTAACTCCAGTTTTTTTCGAAGTTTTTCTTCACTGAAAATCCATCCTGTATAGGAACTAATAATATTTAAATTATGATCGAGTTGAACGATCGCAACGAATGGATAATAATCTTTACTACGATAGCGCAAATCAATGAATCGAACTTCGTAATAATGATCATAATCGAAAATGTCCCAGCGATACACAGGGGAGAAAGATAAAAATGCTGAGATGTTTTCATCTTGTTTAGCTGCGCGCATAATAGCATTGTCTGGGAACGGTACCCGGTCGAACTTATCATAGACCATGATGTTACCACGATGCCATCTAGCAACGTAGTAATAATCAGTTGTAACGATTGCTAAATGGTAATGATAAAATCGATAAGAAGGAGAAATGATTATCTTCTCAACATGTTTGAAACGTTTTTGTACAACGCTTCTTATATTTCTATGCATCATAATCCGTCCGATATAGTAAACAATCATCAATATATACGCTGCTAAGGCAGTATATCCTTTATGGGAACCTACGATCATACATGCAATTGCGAGCAGATGAATAAAGAAAATGACAGTATCGAATGTATTAATAATACCGAGCGCTACCCATTTTTTTGTGAAGGGCCGTAACGCCTGTGTACCGTAGGCATTAAAAATATCTACAAAGACATGAAGAAAGACGGCAATAAATGACCAAAGTAGTAGATGCAAATATGGAGCGTCTGAAAAGAAGGCGAAAGAGATGCCACTTATAAGGAATGACCAAAGAATTACTGCAGGAATGGAATGAGTAATCCCGCGATGATTTCTTATATATTTAGCGTTATTACGCAATTTTAAAACTGTATCGATGTCAGGAATATTGGAACCGGCAATTGTAGCGAGCATAACTGCTTGTGGCCCAATATCACTTTGTGCTATGGCTGGATCTAACGTGGCCAAACTGCCTAGAGTAACGCCCATAACAAGGTGAGTGGCTGTGTCCATAGAAATCCACCTCCGTTTTTTATTAATGTAACTCTTTTTATTCGATACCTCAAGTCCTTTGCCTTCTATTTCCTATGTCATCTTACTTAAATTTTTTCCTAAAATCTTTATAATAGTACTTATATGCAAAAAAATGAGGGGGATCAAGTTTGACACTTGAAATATTAAATAATTTTAACATAGAGCAGTTTCAAAATGATTTAATTGGTTGGTTTGAAAAAGAGCAACGCGACTTACCGTGGCGTAAAAATAAAGATCCATATCGTGTTTGGGTTTCGGAAATTATGTTGCAGCAAACTAGGGTAGAAGCTGTAAAACCATATTACGCGAATTTCATGGGGAAGTTTCCTACTCTAGAATCTTTGGCAAATGCTGATGATGAAGAAGTGTTAAAAGCATGGGAAGGTTTAGGATATTATTCTAGAGCACGAAATTTACATGCGGCCGTAAAAGAAGTAAAAGAAGTATACGGCGGAATCGTACCGCGTGATGTAAAGAAAATTGAAAAATTAAAGGGAGTAGGACCATATACAAAAGGTGCTATTTTAAGTATTGCATATGGTATACCAGAGCCGGCAGTTGACGGAAATGTTATGCGTGTGTTATCACGTATTTTATCCGTATGGGATGACATTGCGAAACCGAAAACGAGAAAAGTATTTGAAGAGATTGTGCGTGAAATTATTTCGGCTGAAAATCCATCTTATTTTAATCAAGGTTTGATGGAATTAGGGGCACTAATTTGTATTCCCAAAAATCCAGCATGCTTACTTTGTCCTGTACGTGAGCATTGCAGGGGGTATGCTGAAGGTGTTCAAAAAGAGTTACCAGTAAAAAGTAAAGCGAAAGCTCCTACGATGGTACCAATTGTTGCAGGAGTACTGCAAACGGAAGATGGTCGTTACGTCATTAATAAACGTCCAAGTACCGGTTTATTAGCTAATATGTGGGAATTTCCGAATGTTGAACTTGGCGAAGGAATTCGTAATCAGAAGGAACAGCTTATAGATTATATGAAAGAAAAATTTGAGCTTTCGATTTCTATTGAAGAATACGCAATGAATGTACAACATACGTTTACCCATCGTACTTGGGATATATTCGTATTTTACGGGAAAGTAACTGGTGACATTGTTGAAACAGATACATTGAAATTTGTATCGAAAGAAGCATTTGAACAGTTACCTTTCTCGAAATCGCATCGTACGATTTATGAAAGTTGCGTTGAGAAAATTACAATGCAATAAATAAAAAGTGTTCCCTAGATTGGGAACACTTTTTTAATCGTAAGAAATTTTTGTCCCATGAGTCCAACTAGCCTCACCTTCTTGTAAGCCGCCTCTTGTTTCAATTTCTAATACAATTTCTTTGTAAATACTTTGCCCTTCTGCATTTAAATAAGGCAGAATCTGTTGTAATGAATGATGAAAATAAGCTAATTCATCTTCTTTCCATTCGCTTTTTGAAACCATCGTTAGTTCAGTCATATCGCGTCCTATATACATATTTCCACCTCCATTTTTTATAGTTTGAATGAGTAATAAGAGATATATGCGTAATTTTTCAAAAGAAAATTGCGGATAGCTTTTAAGTGAATTGGTTACATTATTGGTTGTGGAGGTGAGAAAGATGAGTAAAAAACAACAAGGTTATAACAAGGCAACTTCTGGTGCTAGTATTCAAAGTACAAATGCTAGCTATGGTACAGAGTTTGCGACTGAAACAAATGTACAAGCGGTAAAACAAGCAAACGCACAATCAGAAGCAAAGAAAGCACAAGCTTCTGGTGCACAAAGTGCAAACGCTAGTTATGGTACTGAATTTGCAACTGAAACAGACGTGCATGCTGTGAAAAAACAAAATGCACAATCAGCTGCAAAACAATCACAATCTTCTAGTTCAAATCAGTAATGAAAGAAAAACACTTCTCTAATTCGGGAGAAGTGTTTTCTTTGTGCTTTGGTCATAGTAATGAAAATAAAGCGAACGACATAACTTCTAATAAGTCAACAAATGTAGTCAAAGGAGAAGGAAGTTAAAGATTAGAAATATGTAATGAGGAATAATAACTGATCAATAAATCTAAAAGGGGGTAAGTAATGAACGATTTTGATAAGTTGGTTGGAGAGCAATTGGAAACGATGGATGAGTTGTTGAAGTTACAAGCTCATCTAGAGAAGTATCAGCAAATTGAAATGAGTGAAAAGGATACGTGCGATAAAAAAGAATTACATTTTATACGCCAAGAAATATATAGAACAGAATTAGCACTCAAGTTATTACATGAGAAATTTGAAGAGCAAACAAATAGTGTGATTCAATCTTTTGAAACCGAAAAAATGATTTCCAATTTAGGATAAGACATATTGTTACCCTCTGGTAAAAGGTCCTTCTTTACATAGAAATAAGGGAGGGCTTTTTCTATTTCCATTTCCGTGTTTGTAAATAATTCAGTGGAGGCCCGGTTTCTATGGTATTCAGTTTGAAAATTAGAGTCTTGTCTCTTTAGTTTTAAAATTTCGACAAAAAAGTTATAATAGAAAAAAAGTGGATGCAGCTCAAAGGGCATTTGCAGTTGAAAGAAGGGAGCATATATGGGATTTCCCAAAGAAGGAGAAAAAGTACAAATACATAGTTATAAACATAATGGCTCCATTCATAGAATGTGGGAAGAGACAACGATTTTAAAAGGGACACAAAGTCTTGTAATCGGAGCGAATGATCGTACAGTAGTGACAGAATCAGATGGCCGAACGTGGATTACGCGTGAACCGGCAATTTGTTATTTTCATGCAAACTATTGGTTTAATGTAATTGGAATGTTAAGGGAAGAGGGCGTATATTATTATTGTAATTTAAGCTCACCTTTTGCATATGATTCTGAAGCGTTAAAGTATATTGATTATGATTTAGATATTAAAGTGTATCCAGATATGACATATACGCTTTTAGATGAAGATGAGTATGAAAAACATAGTCAGATTATGCAATATCCACCTGTGATTGATACTATTTTAAAACGAAATGTAGCACAATTAACACAATGGATTCATCAAAGAAAAGGACCATTTGCGCCAGACTTTGTAGATATGTGGTATGAGAGATATTTAATGTACAGAAATTAAAACAAACCTGCAGGGGATTTCCCGGCAGGTTTGTCCTATTAGAGGGGGGATTATGTGCAAGGTATAAAGAGATATTTGCAATTTGTTAAACCATATCGATGGCTTATTGCTATTACGATTATGATCGGTCTAGTTAAATTTGGCATCCCGCTTATTATGCCGTGGTTATTAAAGTATATTATTGATGATGTAATTCAGGGCGGAGGTTCACTTCAAGATAAAACGTCCCAACTAGTAACTGCAATTGGGATTGCTTTTTTTATTTTTGCAGTATTAAGACCGCCAATTGAATATTATCGTCAATATTTCGCGCAGCGTATCGCAAATACAATACTATATGATTTGCGAAAACATATTTTTGGTCATTTGCAAAAGTTGAGTTTACGTTATTATTCGAATACAAAAACAGGCGAGATTATTTCACGTGTCATACATGATGTAGAACAAACGAAGGACTTTGTAATTACTGGTTTGATGAATGTTTGGTTAGATACAGCAACGATTGCTATCGCTATTATTGTTATGTTTTCTATGAATGTAAAATTGACATTTGTTGCGCTATTAATTTTACCTATTTATGTAGTAGCGGTGAAATACTTTTTCGGGCGTCTTCGACAATTGACGAAAGAGCGTTCACAAGCGTTAGCAACGATGCAAGGGTATTTACATGAGCGTATTCAAGGGATGCAAGTGACACGTAGCTTTGCATTAGAAGAGTATGAGGGGAAGCAGTTTGAAAAAAGAAATAATGAATTTTTGACGAAAGCGTTAACGCATACGAGTTGGACCGCGAGAACGTTTTCGGCGGTAAATACGTTAACGGATTTAGGACCATTACTTGTAATTGGTTTTGCAGCATATGAGGTGGTTCAGGGGCAGTTAACGTTAGGGACTATGGTTGCCTTTGTTGGGTATATGGATAGTTTGTATAGTCCACTTCGCCGCCTTGTTAATTCTTCTACAACATTAACACAGTCTTTCGCATCGATGGATCGAGTGTTTGAACTGTTAGATGAAAAATACGATATTGTGAATGTGCCAGGTGCGGTACAAACGAAGAAATTAAATGGTGAAGTGATATTTGATAATGTATCTTTTCGCTACAATGCGGATGAAAAAGAGATATTACATAACCTTTCATTAACTATGTCGCCTGGAGAGAAGGTAGCACTTGTAGGAGCAAGTGGGGGAGGGAAGTCATCTCTTGCTAGTCTAATACCACGTTTCTATGATGTTTCTTGCGGTGCAGTTTATGTAGATGGGATAGATGTCAGAAAGTATGATATGAGAAACTTACGTAGTCATATTGGAATTGTACTGCAAGATAATTTGTTATTTAGCGATACAATCGGGGCAAATATTTTATATGGGAATCCGAAAGCTACAGAGGAAGAAGTGATTGCAGCTGCCAAAGCTGCGCAAATTCATAATTTTATTATTGAGTTACCTGATGGCTATGATACTGTTGTTGGGGAACGCGGTGTGAAGTTATCCGGTGGACAAAGACAACGTGTAGCGATTGCACGAGTGTTTCTAAAGAATCCTTCGTTACTTATACTAGATGAAGCGACTTCTGCTTTAGATTTAGAAAATGAACGATATATTCAAGAAGCACTTCAGACGTTAGCTGCTGATCGTACGACGATTATAATCGCACATCGATTAGCAACAATTACGCATGTGGATACGATTATTTATATTGAAGATGGTGAAATTAAAGAAACAGGTTCTCATGAAGAATTAATGAAAAAAAGAGGGTTTTATTACAACTTATATCAACTTCAACATATAACAGAAACAGCTCCTTTAGCGTAAAAGGAGCTGTTTTTTATTCGTCTTCTTTTTTATCGTCGATTTTAAGTTCTGCTTCTGGTTTATGGTATGTGTAGAAGCTATCCACAAGTAAATCTAAATGCTCTACTTCCTCACTATAGTTAATAATAGCTGAAATAAGAGGGAAGAGGTGTAGCCATGTTTTATACGCTTCCTCATCGTCTTTGTTTTGATAATCCATAAAGATATCAATTAATTCTTGTTTACCTGTTTCAACTTCATCAAGCATTTCAACGGATTGTTGTTTTTTTGCTTTACCAATAAATTTTAATAAAACTTGTTCATGATAATGCGTTAATGAATCAAGTTCATTCTGGATAGATTCTTGAAATTCTTCTGGCATATAGCGCAGTTCATTTTCCGTACGATGTAATGATTTTAACGTACTTAACGCACGACTTGTCGTTGCTAACATTTGTCTGAATAAAACGAGCTTACGAATTTTTGCGAACTGTACTTTTTTTGTGTAGCTTCTTTCTTCTTTATACAGCAAATAGTAGTGGTTTAGTTTGATCATTTTTTCTTTCATACGATCAATATCAGTTTTTAGCGTTGTAAAATCAGAAGCTTGCCTGCTATTCATTCGAATCCATTTTACAATTTCCTCTGTATTATCAACGATACGATGATATAGCTTTGTTTCGTATTTTGGCGGCATAAACACTAAATTTACAAGTGAGGCCGCGATAATTCCAATCATAATTGTCGCAAAGCGAAGTAAGGCAAAACTAAAGAAATCTTCGCCTTGATACTCCATAATGGCGATAACTGTTACTAAAGCGATTGATATTGTGTTTTCTAATCGTAATTGCAGTGTAAGTGCAATTACTAATATACATGTTAATCCAATAATAAAAGGATTATGTCCAAAAGCAGTAGCGAATGCGATAGCGAATACCGCACCAATGACGTTTGCTTGAATTTGTTCAAGTGCAGTTAAATACGAACGGTATACAGACGGTTGAACAGCGAATATAGCTGAGATTCCCGCAAATACCGGACTCGGTAATTGAAGTAAAATACAAGCAAATAAAGCTAATGTGATGGCAATACCCGTTTTTAAAATGCGAGCACCAAGTTTCATACCCTTAATAAGATCCTTTCTCTTGTCATAATGAATGTACAACATGATACTATACATTCATTACAATATGTTAGCAAGTGATATTTTAGTGACGTTAATAAGAAATTGAGATTCATTTTATAATTTTTCCTAATTCTTTTTAAACATCAATTTTTAGTAAAAAAACCTGCTGAATTTCAGCAGGTTTCAAATTGTTACTATAGATTACTATGAGAAGTGTACTTCGTCAATTTATTCTTGAAAATGAAAGTTAGGCATATCACTCAGTTGAGATAGATGGATCAGCCTGTTCTTTTTTCGGGATGATTTCAAAAAATTGATGCTGCATATCATCGAGTAGCGGTGTTAACAAAGCAACCTCTTCGTATTGCTCATGCTCATTTAATACACGAATATAATCTAGCAATAATTCAGTCACATCTTGCGCACCATTTTTACTAATTGGTTGCAATGTAACATTTGCCCCTTTTGCGATTCTTCTTTTTAAGGCCTGTTCTGTTAAACCTAAGCTTGAATCATGACGTAAATAAACAACACCGCCAGTCATACCAGCACAGATCCATGGGCCGGGATCTCCTAAAACAAGCGCTCGCCCATTTGTCATATATTCAAAAGCGAAACCTTTAATATTGGAGTATGCTCCTATATTTCCTTGCTCTTTTTCACGGAGTGGCTTTGTCATGCGCCCTCCAATTATCATGTCTGCTCCAGAGAGGCGAATGCCAGCGCGAGCATCGGCGTTACCTTGAACGTATAGCGCTCCTTTTTGTGCACCGTATCCAAAACCTTTTCCGACAGAACCGTTATAATATATGCCGTCTTTTCCTTTTGCTTTCGTTATATAAATACCACCACCAAAGGAGGTTTTACCAATACCATCTTGTGCGCCGCCATTTACGTGTATAAATAAGTTCTCACTATTGTAAGCACCTAATCCATTTCCAGGGATAGAGCCATTCGTATACTTTAATGTAAGTGGTTCAAGCTTCGTGTCTTCATATAATTTACTACGAACGCGATAGCAAGATTCTAGACCACCCATAACGCGTTGTTCTACGCCAACGCCTACTAATTCTTTTGAATGAGGGGAATGAACTGTTTCAAATTGTTTTTCCGGCATCTGTTCCGTTTTTGGAACAGACGGATGTTCTATCGTTTGTAGTAAATTACATAAGTCTAATAAATTTTCGCCTCGAACTTGTGCTAATAAATCGGAACGCCCGACAATTTCTTGTAAATTTGTATAACCAAGATTTCCTGTTAATCGTTTTAGTTCTACGCCAAAAGTAGTGAATAAATGTAATAACCCAGAAACGGCGCTTTCTAATTCACGCGGGACGAAGCGACGTAATCCGTGTTCTTTCGCCTGTGCTTCAGATTCAATTTGTGTTGCAATTCCGACGTGACAAGTATCTAGATGACATCCGCGGCAAGTTGTACAGCCAATTGCAATCATCGATAATGTACCAAATCCAATACGATTTGCTCCAAGGAGCATGATTTTTAAGGCATCATTCACACTTCGAATACCACCATCAGCCCAAATTTCTACTTTATGTCTCATATTCGCTTCTAATAAAGCATTGTGAGCGGCTTTCACACCAATTTCTACAGGAAGACCTACATGTTGCAGTGCATGAATACGTGCAGCACCTGTACCACCATCAAATCCGCTAATGTTAATAAAGTCAGCACCAGCTTTGGCGATACCGACAGCAATTGTTCCAATGTTAGGGACGACAGGGACTTTTACAGCTACTTTCGCAAGTTGATTAGCTGTTTTAATTTCTGTAATCATTTGAGCTAAGTCTTCAATGGAATAAATATCATGGTTGTTAGAAGGTGAAATTAAATCAGAGCCAATTGTAGCATTACGCGCTTCAGCGATTTTGGCTGTTACTTTTGAACCGGGCAAATGTCCGCCTTCACCAGGCTTTGCGCCTTGCCCAATCTTTATTTCAATTAAGTTTGATGAATTTAGTAGTTCGGCGTTTACACCAAATCGCCCAGATGCAACTTGTTGTCCACGTGTATGTGGATACTTTCCAATCATATCTTTAATTTCTCCGCCTTCACCGTTCAAGCTAATCATATTTAGCTGGTCAGCTGCTTCTGCATATGCACGAAAGGCGACTTCATTTTGAGAACCGAATGACATGGAACTAATAATAAATGGTAAATCATGATTTTGAATACGGATGGACACTTCTTCAGCCGGAACGATCTGTTTTGTTTCTTTCATTTGAACAAGATGTCTAATTGCGATTGGATTATTTTCTTCTAATTCACTTAATTTTTCACGGTAATCATCATAAGAATTTCCTTTTGCGACATCGCCGATTGCTTTCCAAATTCGCGGGAATATATGAAAAGATTTTCGCATTCTAACTTTAGGATCGTTATAATCATCTGCTCGCATTTGTGCATCTTCAGCAAGTGACTGAAGCGAAAAAGCTAAATTATTTGAGCCGAAGAAATTCGTAATTTGTAATATATTTGCGATTTCCTCATGTAATCCGATAGAAGAATAGAGGCGACCGTAACCACGTAATTCATGAATTCCAATTGTTGAAATGACTTTTTCTAGTCCTTTATTAAGTGCATGATATAAATTCGTAATTGGTGTTTTTGTCCCATCATTTACGGTTGCAAATAATAAATATGGATTAATACTATCCGCTCCTAATCCATACAATGTGACGATATCGTGTAAGGAACGAAGGGCACCAGAACGTATAACGAGAGAGCAGTTTCGGCGTAATTTATTTTCGCTTAATACTTGATGTACTTTAGCGGTAACTAAATGCGGGTCAATCCATAACTGTTCATTTAGATGAGCGTTGGCATCATCTATTAATAGTAGGGAAGCTCCATCGTTCACGGCTGTTATCGCTTCAGAACTAATCCGATTTAAGGCGCATTGTAAAGTTTCTGCCGGACTGAATGTAGCAGAGATTGTAGCGATAGAGCTATGAGTATTGAATAGCTCTATAAGTTGTTCGTACGTAATGGTGTGTAATTCCTCTGCAATAGATTGCGCTACACTTCCTTCTAAAATAATTGGGGAAAGCATCTCAACTACAAATGGTTGTTTAGTACCAGCCAATAAACTTGGGCGTTCTCCAAGTATCGTTCGTGTGGAGAAGTGCTCGACCTCTCGATCACGATCGATTGCTGGATTTGTAACGACGGCTACACTTTCCTTAATGAAGTCAGCGATATTTCGTCTATCAGTATCGAGTGCAGCAAGTGGTGAGTCATGACCAAGTGAGCGAATTGGCTCAACGCCTTTTGTTGCCATCTGTTCAAGAAGTTGAATATGTTCACGATCCCATCCGAAAGCAACGTATTGCTTCGTTTCAACTTGCATAGAATCACATAATCCTTGGATTTCTTTCGTTTCAGGGGGAGATAAGTTTAAATGATAATCTTTAGTATCAACTCGCTTTTTAAAACGGTCGTATACTTGAGCTTGGTATTTGTCATATTCATAAAGAACAAGCTCATCTTGTTCATTCCACTTTAGCCCAACCTTTTCCCCAGGAGCGAGTGGTTTCGGTTCAGCTACATATTCAGTTGGAGATACAACTCCAGGTTCAGAAGAGAAAATATAAGAATTCTCTGTCTCTACTTTCCAAACTGGTCGTAGTCCAAGGGAATCGACGCTGAAAACAGCTTCATCTTTATAACGTGAGATAATACCAGCTGGACCTTGTGCAAAATGACCCCATGCTTCACGTATATACGTATATAAATCTTGTAAATGCGGTTCATAAAGTTTAATTTCATTAATAATTGGTGGGAATAGTATATCCATTGCTTCAAATAAGCTGTAGTCGTATTGAACAAGTAGAGTTTCTAAGGTGCGGTTTAAATCTTGGGAGTCACTGCCCCCAGCAGTAAGTGGAACATGAATCATGTCAGCTTGATCGCGTAATTTTGCAATTGTGTTAATTTCACCGTTATGTCCGAGAATGCTAAATGGTTGTACACGAAAAAAATTAGATAATGTATTAGTAGAATAGCGATTATGTCCTAATGTCATAGTTGAAGCGATCAGCGGATGTTGTAAATCATTATAATAAGCAACAAGTGTATCACCAGCACCTAGAACTTTATATACAACATGATCACGACTTAAGGAAGCAACATGAATCGCTTCGTTTTCCTCTATTTTTATCGTTACTGAAAATAATGTTTGCTCAATATTTGTAACTCCATTTTCTGCGATAAGGGCAACTTGCCAAAATAAAGGTTCTTCTTGTTTGCCAAGTGGACCGAGTGCATCGGAGTTTATTACATCATCACTTTCAAAAAGAATTGCAAAGTTTTCGTTGTTTAGTTGTGCACGAATATGATTTTTTAAATTAATTATATTTGCGCTTTTGTTTAGAAAAAAATGTCCAACGATAAAGTGGGGATGATCCACGATCGTTGGATTATATCCGCTACTTTTTAGTTTTTCACTCCAAAGTGCTTTTGGTACATCAATGTGAATGCCAATTCCATCGCCTTCACCATTAATGAAACCAGCTCTATGATTCATTTTGACGAGTGATTGTATGCAAAGGTCAATGTTTTCTTTTGTAGGAATTTTTCGTTTCTCCATAACGGAAACGATTCCACACGCATCATGTTCTGCATTTTTATAATCTCGAAATAAAGACGGTGTCCATGTATTTGTTTTATTGAGCATCCGTCAATCCCCCCTCTTATTGAAGTTTGAATAGTCTTACTATTTAAGGTGTGAGCAGCCTTGTATACAAAGATAGTAAGGATATAAAAGAAAAATTAAACAGATAATTATGAATAATTATACTATTAATAAGGAATTTATGAAATAGAAAAAAGGAAAAAAGAAAGATGTGCTTTCTTTTTTCCTTTTAATGATGCGATTATTTATTGTCTGCTAAAGCAGCAAATGCTCTGCCTACAGCTTCAATTGTATATTCAATATCTTCTTTTGTATGTTCTGTCGTTAAGAACCATGCCTCATATTTAGAAGGTGCTAAGTTAACTCCTTCTTGAAGCATAAGCTTGAAGAATTTACCGAACATTTCACCGTCTGTATCTTGTGCTGCATCGTAATCTTCAATTGTATTTGTTGTGAAGTATACAGTTAAAGCACCTTTTAGACGGTTTAATGTAATATCGATATTATGTTTGGTAGCTTGCTCTAAAATTCCCTTTTCAAGCATTGCACCAAGTTCATCTAATTTCTCATAAAGCCCTTCTTGTTGAAGAACTTCTAGACAAGCAATACCAGATGCCATAGAAGCAGGATTTCCTGCCATTGTACCAGCTTGATATGCAGGTCCAAGAGGGGCAACTTGTTCCATAATTTCTTTCTTACCGCCGTAAGCACCGATTGGAAGTCCACCGCCAATAACTTTACCAAGAGCTGTTAAGTCTGGTGTTACGCCAAGTAAGTCTTGAGCACCACCGTACATGAAGCGGAAAGCGGTAATAACTTCATCATAAATTACTAGTGCACCAGCTTCGTGAACAAGTTCATTCACTTTCTCAAGGAAGCCGGGTTTTGGCTCTACAATACCGAAGTTTCCAACAATTGGTTCTACAAGAATAGCTGCTACTTCATGTCCCCATTTATCTAATGCTTCTTTTAAAGTTTCTACATTATTAAATGGAACAGTAATAACTTCTTGAGCGATACTTTGTGGTACGCCGGCTGAGTCAGGAGTTCCTAGTGTAGAAGGACCAGATCCAGCTGCTACAAGTACTAAATCAGAATGACCGTGGTAACAACCAGCGAATTTCATAATTTTTGTGCGACCTGTGTAAGCACGAGCGACACGAATTGTTGTCATTACTGCTTCAGTACCAGAGTTTACAAAACGGACTTTATCTAATGCAGGCATTGCTTCTTTTAACATTTTTGCAAATTTTACTTCTAGAGCTGTTGGTGTTCCGTAAAGTACACCATTTTCAGCAGCCGTTGTAATTGCTTTTGTAATGTGCGGGTGAGCATGTCCAGTAATAATAGGACCGTATGCTGCTAAATAATCGATATATTTATTTCCGTCTACATCCCAGAAATAAGCACCTTTTCCACGTTCCATAGCAACAGGAGCGCCGCCGCCAACTGCTTTAAAAGAACGAGAAGGACTATTAACGCCGCCAACGATATGTTCTAAAGCTTCTTTATGTAATGCTTCTGATTTTGTGAATTTCACTACCATTCATCTCCTTACAAAAATCTATGTATTATTCTAACATGTTTTTCGAAAAGACGTATTGTTTGTGATAGAGAAGGCAGTTGGGTAAACTATTCGTTGTGACATTTAGGAAGGGGGTCCGGTTATGAAATCGGTAATTGAGGTACAAGGATTACGTAAAGAATTTACAGCCTATTCAAGTCGTCCAGGTTTAAAGGGTGCATTTCGCGATTTATTAAATCGTAATTATAAAATAGTACCAGCAGTAAATGACGTATCTTTTACTGTGAAACAAGGTGAAATGGTTGGGTATATTGGTGAGAATGGTGCCGGTAAATCAACGACAATTAAAATGCTTACAGGGATTTTGACTCCGACATCAGGCGAGATTTTAGTAAATGGGATGAATCCCCATAAACAGAGAGAAGAATTCGTAAGAACAATTGGTGTTGTTTTCGGTCAACGCTCGCAACTTTGGTGGGATATTGCTGTACAAGAATCGTTTCGTTTATTAAAAAAGGTGTATGGTGTATCAGACGCCCAGTATAAAGAGCATATGGAGCACGTGATTGAAACGTTAGATATTGGGCCTTTATTAGATAAGCCAGTGCGAAAGTTATCTCTTGGTCAAAGAATGCGTTGTGAATTAGCGGCAGCATTAATTCATAATCCGCCGTTATTATTTTTAGATGAACCAACAATTGGTTTAGATGTACTTGTGAAATTGAAAATACGTGAATTTTTAAAAGAGATGAATGAACGTTATAAAACCACAATTTTATTAACAACCCATGATATTACTGATATTGAAGCTTTATGTGAGCGCGTCATCATGCTCGATGAAGGAAATATTATGTATGACGGTTCTTTAAATAATCTTCGTACGCAGTGGGGAGCAGAGAAGGAAATACATTTTCAATTTATTGCACCAGTTTCCTATCAAGCTTTATCAATGGTTATGCCAGATAGTCATGTCGTTTGGTCGAAAGCGAAAGAGGAAAATGCGTGGATCGCAAAAATACCGAATGAAGAAGTTATCATTTCAATGCTTATTTCTAAAGTAGTACAAGCCTTTCAAATTAAAGATTTAAAAATTAACGAAGTGTCTACAGAGGAAATTATTCGTAACATCTATGAAGAAGGTATTAAACATGGGTAAGTATATTGAAATGATTCGAATTCGCTTTTTAATGATGCTTGCGTATCGTACAAACTATTATAGCGGGATTTTAATTTATACAATTAATATCGGCGCGTATTATTTTTTATGGCAAGCAATTTATAGCGGAAAAGAGAATATTGAAAGTTTATCTATTTCGCAAATGACTACGTATATCGCAATTGCGTGGATGGCACGTGCTTTTTATTTTAATAATATAGATAGGGAAATTGCGATGGAGATTCAAGAAGGACGTGTAGCGGTAGAGCTGATCCGTCCATATAACTATTTAGGGATGAAAGTGATGCAAGGTCTTGGCGAAGGGATATTTCGTTTTGCGTTCTTTTCAATTCCGGGAATGGTTATCGTTACCTTATTATTCTCATTGCAAATTACAACAAATTTTCAAACGTGGTTATATTTCTTCTTATCTTTAATATTTAGTTTTATTATTAATACACAAATTAATTTAATGACGGGGATGCTCACGTTCTTCCTATTTAATAATAGTGGGATTATGTATGCAAAACGTGTTGTTATTGATTTATTTTCAGGTCTATTATTACCAATTAGTTTTTATCCGTTATGGGCCCAGAAGGCAATGGTGTTTTTACCGTTTCAGGCCATTAGTTATATTCCGAGTATGATTTTTTCAGAAGGTATACAAGGAAGTAAATTGTATGAGGCATTATTATTCCAAGTAATTTGGGCAATTGTACTTATTATTCCAATTGTACTCATGTGGAGAACGGCGAGAAAACGTCTAATTGTACAAGGGGGATGATGAGATGATATATATAAAACTATTTTTGCAGTATGCAAGCCAATATATAAAAACAAAATTGGAGTATCGGGGCGATTTTATCGTTGGATTACTGTCTGATTTATCACTACAGGCTGTTAATTTAATCTTTATTCTCGTTGTGTTTGGGCATACACAAGCATTAAAAGGCTGGAGTAGAGAAGAAGTAATCTTTATTTATGGTTTCTTTTTAGTGCCGTTTGCCATTTTCTCTGCTTTCTTTAACATATGGGACTTTAATGATCGTTACATTATTAAAGGAGAAATGGATCGTATATTAACAAGACCGATTCATAGTTTATTTCAAATTATATTAGAAAGAATGGAACTTGAATGTTTAATTGGAGCGATTACAGGAATAATTGTAATGGGCTACGCAGCAGTGGAGTTGCAATTATCTTTTTACTGGTACGATTTCTTCTTATTCTTACTAATGGTAGGAGGGGGCGCACTTGTATATGGAGGGATATTTGTTACGCTTGCAAGCCTTGGTTTTTGGTCGGATGCGAAAAGTTCAATTATGCCGCTAATGTATAACATAGGTAACTATGGTCGCTATCCTGTTAATATTTATAATCGTGTGATTCGCTTCATTTTAACGTTTGTTCTACCGTTTGCGTTTGTTGGGGTGTATCCAGCAGCATACTTCTTAAGAAAAACAGAGTGGAATAGTTATGCATTTGCAACACCATTTGTTGGTGTTATCTGTTTTACGATTGCAATCACTCTTTGGAATCAAGGGGTAAAAAGGTACCGTGGTGCTGGGAATTAATTATAGAAGCTTGTTTGTTTCTAAGGGATAAATCTAATGGCCGTCTCATACATATAAAATGAGGTGGAGGACATGTTATGGGGATTTATTCTATTAATTGCAGCAATCGCTATTTTGAGAAGTGTCCAATTGTTATGGAGTTCATATTCAGATTCTAGGCGTTTCTTTTCGCTGTATAATTTAGCCTCCTTATTTCTAATTTATACAACGGTACTAATTGCGTTTGGGTTAAGTTATGTTGTATTAGAAGAAATGGGTTTTGCAGTTTTGAAAGAAGATGGAGAAAGCTTGCATGCCCAATCTTTTCAACTTGTAGAAATTTGTTTATATTTTAGCGCAGTTACTTTGTTGTCCGTTGGGTATGGTGATATAGCTCCAATTGGAATAGGGAGATGGATTGCGATTGCAGAAGCGCTAATTGGATATACATTACCGTTTGCTTTTGTCATGAGGTCTGTAATAGACAATGAAAAATAAGATAGTATTTGATATAGTAAAAGAAAAGAGTAGGAGTGATAACAATGATTACAGTAGGAGAAATGGCTCCAGAATTTACATTAGAGGGAAGTAACGGGGAACAAGTTCACTTAGCTGATTTTCGTGGTAAAAATGTAGTTCTATATTTTTATCCGAAAGATATGACTCCGGGATGTACAACTGAAGCGTGTGATTTTCGAGATGCCTATGGATTATTTCAAGAGAAAGATACAGTTATTCTTGGTGTAAGTCCTGATTCAGCGAACAGACATCTGAAATTCATTGAGAAGCATGAACTTCCATTTGTACTTTTAGTAGATGAAGATCATAAGGTAGCGGAATTGTACGATGTTTGGAAATTGAAAAAGAACTTTGGAAAAGAGTATATGGGAATTGAGCGTTCTACATTCCTTATTAATAAAGACGGTGAGCTTGTAAAAGAATGGCGTAAAGTGAAAGTGAAGGGACATATTGAAGATGTTCTTTCTTATATAAAATAAATTCATTTGGGAGATAAAATATATAGAAGTAAGGCGAGTGTCTATACATATTTTATCGTCTTACATAAAGTGAAGTGTAGGGCATACCTCCTCAGATGATAGTATTCCAAGTGCGATTATGTCGCACTTTTTTTCTATGTAAATGTATAGAAAATGGGGAAAGATATATAAGAATAAGGCTATATACAAAAATAAACCACATACTTATAGTAGAAATATTGACGATTTATAAGAAAAGGAGTACACTCTTTATAAGAATTATAAAATAATAATCCGTATAGAATCGGGGTGCATGACGGTGGTCAAAGAAGAATTAAAAGAAGCGCTAGAAATGCTGAAAAATACGGGTGTACGCATTACTCCACAGCGTCATGCTATTTTAGAGTACCTTGTGGAATCTATGACGCACCCAACAGCGGATGACATTTATAAAGCGTTAGAAGGTAAGTTTCCAAATATGAGTGTTGCAACTGTTTATAATAACTTACGTGTATTTAAAGAGGTTGGACTTGTAAAGGAATTAACTTATGGAGACGCTTCAAGTAGATTTGATTACGTTACAAGTCAACATTATCATGTGATTTGCGAAAAATGTGGTAAGATTGTTGATTTTCCTTATGGAGGTTTGGAACAGCTTGAAGAGGAAGCTGCGAAAACGACAGGCTTCGTTATTAATAGTCATCGCTTAGAAATTTATGGCGTTTGTCCAGAGTGTCATAAGGCGTAATATATAATAAAGAAAGAGGGAGACGTTTACGTCTCCCTCTTTCTTACGTTAGGTTCAGAGGGATTTAAAATGTTCAGTACACAACCTAATTTTGTAAGGATGCATTGTCCCCATATATACTTATGACTTATAGCTCTTCTTATTATATTTCTCATCAAATTCTTTTCCTTCTAGATTTCGATCCATTGTTAAAGGTTGATTGCAATGCATACATGCGTCAACGCGGCCGAGCATTTTTGTAGGTTTATCGCAGCTTGGACAAATAATTTGTACCGTTTTAGTGGATAGCATACCGATCCAAAAGTAAACGACAGTACTAGCGATAACAGCTAAAAAGCCAACCATCATAAATGTTGTCATAATAATAATGTTTTCACGGAAAAAGACTCCTAAGTATGCAATGAAGAGGCCGATAAATACTAAACTTAATGCAAAGGTCCGGATTTTATTGATTTTGTTTGAATACTTAATGCTCATTCTCACCACTCCTTATAATAATAATATAACATAAAATTTAGAATTTTCACTCGTTCGAAAGCGTGCTAAAGTGATAAGATAGGAAATACGAAATGTCATGAAGAATGAAGGGAGACTTTAATGGTTTTTGGAACATGTTTTTAAAGTTTTAACGGGATGTGAAATTTTTTTATAAAAAGTATTGACCCTGTATGTACTGCATGATATATTAATAACCGTCGCTGATGCGGAAACGCAGAAAACGACAAAAAAGAAAATGAAAAACTTAGTTGACATTGAAAAATGAAGATGTTAACATAAGGAAGTCGCAAATGAGCGACCAAGTAGTTCTTTGAAAACTGAACGAAACAAACAACGTGAAACGTCAATTTTTATTTTTA
>NZ_JBYTED010000006.1:301268-301904 GCF_058792175.1 Bacillus sp. EB106-02-03-XG38 | reverse complement strand
GGCGCTACCGGCGCTACTGGACCTCAGGGCGTTCAAGGTAACACGGGCGCTACCGGCGCTACTGGACCTCAGGGCGTTCAAGGTAACACGGGCGCTACTGGTGCCACTGGACCTCAAGGTAACACAGGAGCCACTGGGGCTACTGGTATAGGAGTTACTGGACCTACCGGACCTCAGGGGCCTCAAGGTAACACGGGCGCTACTGGCGCTACTGGACCTCAGGGTGTTCAAGGTAACACGGGCGCTACTGGTGCCACTGGACCTCAAGGTGCTCAAGGACCAGCAGGGGCTACTGGTGCCACTGGACCTCAAGGTGTTCAAGGTAACACGGGCGCTACCGGTGCTACTGGACCTCAGGGTGTTCAAGGACCAGCAGGGGCTACTGGCGCTACTGGACCTCAGGGTGTTCAAGGTAACACTGGCGCTACCGGTGCTACTGGACCTCAGGGCGTTCAAGGTAACACGGGCGCTACCGGCGCTACTGGACCTCAGGGCGTTCAAGGTAACACGGGGGCTACTGGTGCCACTGGACCTCAAGGTAACACAGGAGCCACTGGCGCTACTGGTGCCACTGGACCTCAAGGTAACACAGGAGCCACTGGCGCTACTGGTGCCACTGGACCTCAAGGTAACACA
>NZ_JBYTED010000006.1:300761-301169 GCF_058792175.1 Bacillus sp. EB106-02-03-XG38 | reverse complement strand
AGGAGCCACTGGCGCTACTGGTATAGGAGTTACTGGACCTACCGGACCTTCTGGCGGGCCTCCTGGACCTACCGGACCTCAGGGGCCTCAAGGTAACACTGGCGCTACTGGTGCCACTGGACCTCAGGGTGTTCAAGGACCAGCAGGGGCTACTGGCGCTACTGGACCTCAAGGTGCTCAAGGACCAGCAGGGGCTACTGGTGCTACTGGTGCTACTGGCGCTACTGGACCTCAGGGTGTTCAAGGTAACACTGGCGCTACCGGTGCTACTGGACCTCAGGGTGTTCAAGGACCAGCAGGGGCTACCGGTGCTACTGGACCTCAGGGTGTTCAAGGACCAGCAGGGGCTACTGGTGCTACTGGTGCTACTGGCGCTACTGGACCTCAGGGTGTTCAAGGTAACACTGG
>NZ_JBYTED010000006.1:0-300662 GCF_058792175.1 Bacillus sp. EB106-02-03-XG38 | reverse complement strand
GCGCTACTGGACCTCAAGGTGCTCAAGGACCAGCAGGGGCTACTGGCGCTACTGGTCCTCAGGGTGTTCAAGGACCAGCAGGGGCTACTGGTGCCACTGGACTTCAGGGTGTTCAAGGTAACACTGGCGCTACTGGTGCTACTGGTGCTACTGGACCTCAGGGTGTTCAAGGACCAGCAGGGGCTACTGGCGCTACTGGACCTCAAGGTGCTCAAGGACCAGCAGGGGCTACTGGCGCTACTGGACCTCAAGGCGTTCAAGGTAACACAGGGGCTACTGGTGCCACTGGATCTCAAGGTGCTCAAGGACCTACGGGTGCTACCGGTGCCACTGGCATAGGAGTTACTGGACCGACTGGACCTTCTGGCGGCCCGACTGGACCAACCGGGCCTACTGGACCTAGCTTCCCTGTAGCAACAATTGTTGTTACAAACAACATTCAACAAACAGTACTCCAATTTAACAACTTCATTTTTAATACTGCAATTAACGTAAACAACATTATCTTCAATGGCACAGATACAGTTACTGTTATCAACGCTGGTATTTATGTCATTAGCGTATCCATTTCTACAACTGCACCAGGATGTGCCCCACTCGGAGTAGGAATTTCAATAAATGGAGCAGTCGCAACTGACAACTTCTCTTCAAATCTAATAGGCGACTCACTTTCATTCACTACGATCGAAACATTAACTGCCGGCTCAAACATTTCTGTTAAATCTACTCTTAGCGAAATTACAATTCCTGAAACAGGCAACACTAACATTCGCCTTACTGTATTTAGAATCGCTTAAATTCACTATGTATTGTTTATGGCAAATAAAAAAAGAGCGAGAAATTCGCTCTTTTTTTTATGTACAATAATTCATTACTACTCTAATTCAATTGAAACATTTTTTTGTGGTACAAATGTAGAAATTGCATGTTTATAAATAAGCTGTTGCTTACCTTCTGTTTCCAGTAGGACTGTAAAATTATCAAATCCTTTAATTAATCCACGAAGCTGGAAACCATTTAATAAGTACAGCGTAACAAACGTATTCTCTTTACGGAGTTGATTTAAAAATTGATCTTGAATATTGATTGATTGCTTCATGTCGAATCCTCCTCTTTTTCTCTACTTACTATTATTCGACTTTAGTTGTAGCTTTCCTTCTATGTATCGTAAAATTTCTGACGTTTTTTCACCGTCTGTAACATCATACCATGTGACATCCATCTTATTACGGAACCACGTTAATTGACGTTTTGCATAACGACGTGAATTTGTCTTTAATTGTGATACCGCTTCTTCTAAAGAGACACGATCTTCAAAATAATCATATATCTCTTTATATCCAATCGCTTGAATAGATTGACAATCTCGTATCCCTCTATTATACAAGCCTTCTACTTCTTCCAATAAGCCTTGTTCCATCATTATATCAACTCGTAAGTTAATGCGATCGTATAGCATTTCTCGATCCATTGTCAAGCCAATCAAGGAAACATCGTATAATAACTCATTTTCTTGTTTTTCAAGCTGATCACTCATTTTTTCACCCGTCGTGTGAAAAATTTCTAAAGCTCTAATGACACGGCGGACATTATTTGCATGAATACGCTCAGCGCTTTCTGGGTCTACTTCTTGTAATTTTTTATGTACATATTCCACACCATGTTCTACTGCTACCTTTTCCATCTGCTCTCGGTATGTAGTATCACCGGCATCATCCGTAAACTGATAATTGAATAAAACAGATTGTATATACAAACCCGTTCCACCAACGATAATTGGTAATTTACCACGTTCTGTAATTTCTCGAATATGTTTACGAACACGCTCTTGAAATTCAGCAACAGAAAATGACTCTTCCGGATTTTTTATATCGACCATATAATGTGGAATTCCGTCCATCTCTTCTTTCGTCACCTTTGCAGTTCCAATATCCATCGTACGATAAATCTGCATGGAATCTCCACTTATTATTTCACCATTCAATGCTTTGGCAAGATCAATACTTAACTTCGTCTTCCCAACAGCAGTTGGTCCAATGATGACAGCAACTTTTTCACGTTGCACTTCTCCCATATCATTCAACTCTCTTTATGTGATGTACTCCATCTATTGATTATATCCAATCTTACCAATTTTAACGGCATGATTGCAAGTTCTTTCATTCCGGTACATGAAATTATAAATAAAAAAAGAACATAGTTTGTCCAATTCCGCATATACATGAGTAAAAATACGTTTGAAAGGATGAGTTGACTATGGAACAATCTGCCATCAATTTTTCATCGTTAACAAAAGACCTCATTTTAGCTACTGCTACAAAAGAACAAAATTGTTCACAAGAAGAATTATATTTCGCCTTAAATTGTTTGCTACGTTCTTTTCATTCTACTCTCCAAGAAACTACATTACATCCAGAAAATCAAAATACAGAGTATATACAAAATCAATTTTGCAGTGCATATAAAATCATTACAGGTAAAACGATTTATCCTTTTCAATAATTCATAAAAGGCGGTTGCTTACACACTTTCAAGCAACCGCCTTTTATATTCATACATCTATACTACTCTATAACTTTCACTTTTACAGATTTGCGCCCCCAGCTATTAGCACTACCATCTGAACCTACTAAAACATCAATACGATTTCCTTTAATCGCACCACCAGTATCTCCAGCAATCGCTTCTCCGTATCCTTCTACCCATACTTTCGATCCAAGTGGAATTACTTTAGGATCAACTGCAATTACTTTCATATTTGGATTCGCTGTTAAATCATGCCCCATTGCAGTTAATACACGACCACCATACGTACCATTCTCACTTGGATGCGCTGTATACGCTGTCGCTTCTACTGTTATTTCACGTCCACCAGCAGGTGCACTTGTTTGAGTAGATTTCGCAACTTGTTTCGTAGTTGACTGTTGTTTTACCACAGGTTTATTTGATTCTACATTCTTAACAGTCTCTTTGTTCTTAACCACTTTATTATTCTTAACCGGCGTATTTACTCTTACTGGCGCTTCTTCTTGCGTTACAACTTCTTTCTTTTCAATTACAGGTGCCGTTCCTGTTAAAAATGGCACGTGAACATATCCTGTTTTTCCATTGTAGTCAAATTGTAACCATTCATTTTGAACTTGATTTGTCGTTTCAATTACATCATCTTTATTTAGTTTACCAAGAATTTCAGAATCAGTATTCGCTCCAGCACGAACATTTAACACGCCCGCCGTCACATAATATGTACTTTTTGTAAATTCAGCACTTACAAACGCTTCTTGACCATTTAATTTAATTTTTGTCCATCCGTTTTCTGTATTTACAACATCTAATTTATTTCCACTTAACATTTTACCTACAAGCTTAGACTCTACAGTTGGGTTTTCTCTAACATTTAATACGTCTGTTGTTACAATCGTTTCTGCTTTCGCAGAACCTACAAAAATCCCAAGACCAAAAACTGCCGCCGTTGCTATACCTAATAATTTTTTCATGAATAGCCTCCATTTGCTTTGTTTTCGTATTTTCATTATAGCAACAGATTTTTAAGTTTTTTAGAAATCACACAATTACAAACCATTCGTAATATGCGATTAATGAGTTGTAACATAAATTTCCATATTAACGAATCCTATTTCCAATAGAATCCTCAATAGTTTTCATATATTTTCCACATACAAGCACCAGAATTTTTTTCCAGAAAAAATTACAGTATTACTTTTTTGTTACAAAAAAACCATATTTCATTACATCTTTTACCAAAATCCATCATTCTCCAATTATTAACCCCTTTTTTTGTAATAAAAAGGAGTAGCTAATAAAAGCTACTCCTTTTACATCTGTTATTTAACTTTCTTTTTCCAAATCCCCATCATAAGAGCCGAAACAACTGTACCTATTAGTATTGAGAAAATATATAGCACTGGTTTATTTACCAATGCGATAACAAACAATCCACCATGCGGTGCTGGTAATGTAATTTGGAATAACATAGATAATGCACCCGCAATACTTGAACCAACTACACAACTTACTATTACTCGAATCGGATCTGCTGCTGCAAATGGAATTGCACCTTCTGTGATAAACGACGCGCCCATAATATAATTTGTTAAACCGGATTTACGTTCTGCTTCGGTAAACTTTGTTTTAAATAAAGTAGTTGCGAATGCAATCGCTAACGGCGGTACCATACCACCAGCCATAACAGCAGAGTGCACTCCAAAGTTCTGCGCTTCTATTGCAGCAATACCAAATGTAAATGCAGCTTTATTAATCGGACCACCCATATCAATTGCCATCATGCCGCCTAAAATAAGCCCTAATAATATAGCATTTGTACCGTTCAAACCATTTAACCATCCTGTTAACATTTCATTCAATGCTACTACAGGTGGGTTAACTACTTCTTGCATAACAACTCCTGTAATTAATAATCCAAAGACCGGATATAACAATACAGGTTTAATTCCTTCTAACTGTACTGGTAATCCTGAAAACAATTTTTTCAATCCTAAAACAACATATCCAGCTAAGAAACCAGCAATTAATCCACCTAAAAATCCTGCATTCGCATGCGCTGCTAAAAATCCACCGACAACACCAGGCATAAAACCAGGACGATCAGCAATAGAACTCGCAATAAATCCAGCTAAAATTGGTACGAGGAATAAAAATGCTCCTGTTTTACCTCCCCCAATAGACATTAACAATTCGGCCAATGGTCCTTCTGCTTTTATACCACCAAACCAAAATGCTAGTGCAATTAAAATTCCTCCACCAACAACAAATGGAAGCATATTACTTACACCGTTCATTAAGTGCTTATAAATTCCTAACCCTTTTTCCTTCTCTGTGCTTTCCGTCTTTCCATCTTCTTTTATTCCTTTAAAGATTGGCGCGTCTTGTTTTACAGCTCGATTAAGAAGCATTTCCGTCTTTCTAATCCCATCAGCGACTGGTACTTGAATGACATGTTTCCCAGCAAAACGGTTCATTTCTACTTGTTTATCTGCCGCAACAATTATAGCAGTTGCTCGTTCGATATCCTCTTTCGATAAACCGTTTTTTATACCTGTTGATCCGTTCGTTTCAACTTTAATTGCGATACCTAGCTCTGCTGCTTTTGCTTTTAAGCTATCCGCAGCCATATACGTGTGAGCGATTCCAGTTGGACAAGCCGTAACTGCTAATACGTACGGTTCATTTCCTTCTGGTTTTGCAACTTCAACCTCATCTTCTTTCTCATTCTCTTTTTCATCAAATAAACGAAGAAGTTCCTCCTCATCCTTTGCTTCTAATAATTGCTTACGAAACGCTTCATCCATTAATAATGTAGATAGGCGCGATAACGTTTCTAGATGCGTATTATTCGCTCCTTCACTTGCAGCAATCATAAAGAATAAATGCGCTGGCTGTCCGTCAAGTGATTCATAATTGATACCGCTTACACTTCTACCAAAACAAATCGCTGGTTGCTTAACAGCTTTTGTTTTCGCATGAGGGATTGCAATCCCTTCCCCTATTCCAGTTGTACTTTGCGACTCCCGCTTTAAAATCGCTTCTTTAAATTCCACTTTACTATTTAAACGATTTGCACCGGCTAATGTCTCAACTAATTCATCTATGACAGCTTCTTTATTTGAAGCTGTCAAATTCATAATAACTGTATCCCTTTTTAATAGTTCTGTAATTTTCATATGTTGCTTCCCCCTATCGCTTAGCTACAATTACTTGCGACAACAATTCTTCTACTTTTTTCTTCTCACATAAATCAGCTGAAAATGCTGTTGCACTCCCTGTTGCAACGCCATATTGAAATGCTTTTTCAATATCTTTTGTCTGTTCATATTTACCTACAAATCCTGCAACGAGAGAATCTCCAGCTCCAACCGAATTAATTACAACACCTTTTGGAACAGTTGCTTCATATATACCTTCCGCCGTAAATAATAAAGCTCCGTCTCCGGCCATTGATACGATAACATGCTCTACACCTTGTTCGATTAATTTTCTTCCATACGGTAAAACATCTTCTACTGTGGAAATCTCTACACCGAATAGCTCACCAAGTTCATGATGATTAGGCTTAATTAAAAATGGCTTATTTTTAATTACGTGTTGCAGTGCACTTCCGCTCGCATCAACTACTACGCGAATACCTTTTTCAGCTCCGAGCACTGCGATTGATTCATAAAAGGTAGTTGGGATAGACGACGGTACACTTCCAGCTAGTACAACATAATCTCCCTGCTTCATACTTTCGATTTGTTTCATTAATTGTTCAAATTGTTCATTTGTCACATTTGGCCCTTGCCCATTTAATTCCGTTTCTTCTTGCCCTTTTATTTTCACATTAATTCGAGAATCTTCATCCACTTGGACGAAATTTGTTGTTACACCTTCCGTCTGCAGTACATCTTTAATAAATTGACCGGTAAATCCACCAGTAAATCCAAGTGCTATATTTTCAACACCTAAACGATGGAGAACACGAGAAACATTAATCCCTTTTCCACCAGGAAACTTCATATCTTTCTCTGCTCGATTTACTGTGCCTAAATCAAAGGAATTCACTTGTACTACATAATCAATAGATGGATTTAAAGTAACTGTATAGATCATTGTTTATCAGCCTCAATTACATTGGTTTGTCTTTTATATTTTTCTAAATCAATTTCTAAATGGTTTGTAATAATATTCGCCTCTTCAACATTGGCAATTTTCGCAAACGCAACTTCTGAAAACTTACTTTCATCAATTAAAAAATATCCTTCGTTCCCTAATGTTAATGCCATTTGTTTTAAAAGCGCCTCTTCTGGATCCGGTGTTGTAAAACCAAGCTGTTCATGTACACCATTCGCTCCTAAAAAACATTTATCAAAACGGTACTTTTGCATACTTTCCTGTGCCATCGCACCGATTAAAGCTTTCGTCCTACTTTTCATCATCCCGCCCAGTAAATATGCACGAATATTATTTTCAACTAGAGCTTCAATATGCATAAGTCCATTCGTAACGACAGTAACATCTTTATTTATTAAAAATGGAATCATTTCAAATGTCGTACTTCCTGCATCTAAATAAATACAATCACCTTGTTCAACTATGTTAGCCGCATACTTCGCAATTTGTTGTTTTATTTGAATGTTTTTGGATGATTTTTCAACCATCGTCGGCTCCTGTCCTTTTCCTGTTAAAACAGCCGCACCACCGTGAACTCTTTTTAGTAATCTTTGTTTTTCCAATTGCGCTAAATCACGACGAATTGTTGATTCAGAGCTTTCTGTACTTTCCACTAATTGTTGTAATTTAACAACCTTCTGCTCTTTTACAAGTTGCAATATCATTTGATGACGTTCAGGAGTTAACATTTCATTCACCTCTTCTTTGATTACAGTATAATGAAAACGATCACAAAAATCAACCACAAACATCCATAAATAATCAAAATCATTCAAAAGCATTTATAACCAACAAAAAAAGAAACCTATTTGATATAACAATTAAATAGGTTTCTTTTCTCGATTCACTTATAGAGAAGCTTTATATATGCTTAAAACATCATCTTTATTTAATTTTTTAAAGTTACCAAATTCACCATAAGTCATCGCTTTATCCACCATTACATCAATTTCATTTTCTCCAATAGCATAATCCGCTAATGTTACCGGCGCCTCAATTGAAGTCCAAAATTGACGTAACGCCTCAATTCCTTCTAACGCAATTTCTCGATCAGTCTTCCCATCTGTTTCTACATCGAATACACGAATAGCAAACTGTTTAAAACGACTTACATTTTCATCTACAACATGCTTCATCCAGTTCGGGAATAGAATTGCTAAACCGCCTCCATGTGGTATATCATGAACCGCAGAAACTGCGTGTTCAATATTGTGAGTTGCCCAGTCTCCTTTTACTCCCATCGCTAAAATGCCGTTTAGCGCCATAGTACCGCAATATAAAATAGTTTCTCTATGCTCATAACTTTCTAAATCACTTAACAGTTTAGGAGCCGTTTCAATTACTGTTTTTAAAACAGACTCACAATAACGATCTTGTAATTCTGTATTTGTTCCATGATGGAAATATTGCTCTAATACGTGCGACATAATATCTACCATACCGTAAATTGTTTGATCCCTTGGCACAGAAGCAGTATGAACGGGATCTAAAATTGAAAATTGTGGGAAAGTAACTGGACTACCCCAGCCATATTTTTCATTCGTTTCCCAGTTTGTAATAACAGAACCAGCATTCATTTCAGATCCTGTTGCCGCAAGCGTAAGCACAGTACCAAACGGTAATGCCTCACTAGCAAATACTTTTTTCGTTACAATATCCCATACATCTCCATCGTACTTACTACCAGCAGCAATTGCCTTCGTACAGTCGATTACACTTCCTCCACCAACTGCTAAAATAAATTCAATACCATTCTCTTTACAAATTTGAATTCCTTTCTTTACAGTTGATACACGTGGATTCGGTTCAACACCTGTCAATTCAAATACTTCTGCATTTATATCTTTTAAAATAGAAAGTACATTATCATAAATACCATTTCTTTTAATACTTCCTCCCCCATATACGAGAAGAACTTTTTTACCGAACTGTGGAATTTCAGCTTTTAACTGTTCTAATTGACCTTGACCGAAAATAAGTTTTGTTGGATTACGAAATAAAAAATTTTGCATATCCCTTTACCATCCCTTCTATATGAAAAGCAACTATACTTTTGTATAACATATTTTTTTCATTTCACAAAAATATTTGCCTAACAAAAAAATCCCAGCCTACAGGCTGAGATTTTTTATTGATAATAAGGTGAGATCATTAAGTAAACAATAACACCAGACAAACTTACATATAACCAAATCGGCATTGTCCAACGTACGATTTTACGATGGCGTGTTAATTGATTTGTAAAACCAAATACAAGTGCAAACAATGCAAGCGGTACAATAATTGCTGCCAGGATAATATGTGTAATTAAAATGATAAAATACACATATTTAATGAATCCTTCTCCGCCAAAATGTGTTGCCGGCGCCAGGTAATGATACGATAAATAAGAAACACAAAATAGCAACGTTGTTGTAAATGCTGCCAGTATGAAACCACGGTGCATTTTCACATTTTTCTTAATAATAGAGTATAGAGCTGCTAATAAGAATACGAACGTAAAGCTATTAAAAATTGCATTTAACATTGGTAAAATTGTTACATCAAAATGTACTTCTCCTTCATAGCCAACAGGTCCAAAGAACAAAAATAAAATAATCGCATTTACAATTACAGAAAGCGTTATCACAATAGGAGCATAGCTTTTCTGATTTGTTGATTGATCCACCAAAATGGTCACTCCCTCTTCCTTCAAATATGTATACGTAACCTCACTATTTTAACATACTATTCACAGTGTAAATGTGACAATAGTTTGACACAGTAAGACAGAGCAAAAAAAATCCTTCTTAATAAAACTTCTTAAGAAGGATTTTATCGCTTTATTATTTAAATAGCAATGTACTTAGTTTTTGTTGAAAAACGTATTGCTATATGCTTGAAAAATTTCAGACACTTGATATCCCATTAATGAAATTGCTGTTAATGAAAAGAAACCAATCATAAGAAATCGAAACCACATATAAATCTCCTCCTTGTATTTAGCTTAAAAAACGTTCGCTATATTACAAGTTGAGTGGCACTCTTCATCATCGCTTTCCTTTTTCTTTACAATTGCAGTTATAAATCGAATCATAAAGAATATAACAAAAGGAAAATGTTCGTAATTCACATTGGCATAGTTTAGCAACGGCTCGCGCTGCACATCGAACGAGGATGAGAAGGAATAGAACATACCTTGCTCTTCCATATATACAATTACAATTTTCATACAAAACATTATTCCTAGAAACGAAACAATATCTTGCCATTCTGTCGTATATAACAGGTTATACAGCTCTAATACGTACTCTTCCATCGTCATCCCCCCTTCCTTTTTTACCATTTTGCTCGCCTTCATATAAAAAGTCAAGAAAAAAGTTTATATTCACTATGACAATAGTAATTACTTGTTTCTATGATTATATATGATTCTTTTATAGCAATGATTGGGTGTAACCCTCTTCTAAAACAAGAAATTAGAAGCGAACAGATTCCTCATTCTTACTTTTAGAATTCAACACTGTACTATTTTTATTTCTATTAAAAATAAAATAAGAAATGATTATAAGAACAGTAACAAGCATCGTTAATAATGCCTGCGAACGCAAAGATTCAATTGCTAGCATAGCAACTAAAACTGCTATAATAGCTGCAATTGTAACATACGTTGCATACGGGAAAAACCACATTTTCACTTTCAAATTTTGTTGTTCCACTTTTCCCATTTTTTTACGTATCTTTAAATGTGAAACTGCTATAACGAGATAAACGAGTAAAGCAATCCCACCAGATGCATTCACTAAAAATAAAAATACTTTATCTGGAGATATGTAACTAAAAACAACTCCAATGTAAGCAAAAAAAGTTCCGAATAAAACTGCCCGAACTGGAACACCACTACTGTTCAATTTCAAAAATGCCTTTGGAGCATCTCCTCTTTCTGCCATCGAAAAAAGCATTCTTGAGTTTGTATATAAACCCGAATTTAAACAAGAAAGTACGGCTGTTAACACGATGAAATTCATAATTTGTGCTGCCGCTGGTATCCCTATATGTTCTAGTACCGCTACAAACGGACTTTTTAGTATGTTTGCTGAATTCCACGGAAGAAGTGTAACAACTATAGCGATTGATCCAATAAAAAATACGAGAATACGCCAAATCACACTATTTGTTGCTGTTTTGACTGCTTTTACAGGTTCAGCAGATTCTCCAGCGGCTACTGCAACAATCTCAGATCCCATAAATGAAAATATAACGACGGTAATTCCAAGCAGCACGGAACTGATGCCGTTTGGCATAAATCCTCCTTGCCCTACTAAATTCGAAGTGCCAGGTGCTTCCGTTCCTGGTACAAATCCTAAAATAACAGCCAGTCCAAGACAAAGGAACAAAACAATACTTATTACTTTAATAAATGAAAACCAATATTCAAATTCTCCAAATGATTTCACTGAAAAAACATTCGTCAATGTTAATAAAATCGTTAATATTAAGCTTAATAACCAGAGCGGGATTTCTGGAATCCAGTATTGAATAATACCAGCACCTGCTGTAGCTTCTATTGCAATAACAATTACCCAGAAAAACCAATATAGCCACCCAATTGTATACCCCGCCCATGGACCAATTGCTTCTCGTGCATATGTTGCAAATGAACCACTTGTCGGGTTAATAGCTGCCATTTCTCCTAGCATTCTCATAACGAAAATAACTAGAATTCCTGCTAATGCATATGAAACGATAGAACCTGGCCCTGCTGAATGTACAACCGCACCACTCCCAACAAACAAACCAGCTCCTATTACGCCGCCAATTGAGATCATTGTAATATGGCGTATTTTGAGGTCTTTCTTAAGATTTTTATCCAACTCTTGTACATCCCCTTCCAAACGTAATTTTGAAATTTATGTAAGAGTATTATGTGAAAAACCTTGTCCTATACTTTAAAACATATCAAAATATTCTGAATTTAACACTCGTAATACAAGCTTCTAATGAAATTATTACATTAGGTTTAATATTTTTCCATATACAATTGTTGAGAAAATTATAGTCACCTTACAAAAGAATGAATTTTCAGATATAATTAAATAAACAAGATTATACATCTAGACAACTTTTTGTATAGGAGTGTTGATATGTTAAACAAGTTCAAATTCATTTGTTATACTTTAGTGATTTTCTTACTGCTACCACTAGTCCCCTTTCAAGCACAAGCAGCAAACAATTTAGGATCAAAACTACTCGTTGGATACTGGCATAACTTCGATAACGGTACTGGCATTATTAAATTAAAAGACGTTTCACCAAAATGGGATGTAATCAACGTATCTTTCGGTGAAACTGGTGGTGATCGTTCCACTGTTGAATTTTCTCCTGTGTATGGTACTGATGCAGAATTCAAATCAGATATTGCTTACTTAAAAAGTAAAGGAAAAAAAGTAGTTCTTTCAATAGGTGGACAAAATGGCGTCGTTTTACTTCCTGATAATACCGCTAAGCAACGTTTTATTAATTCTCTACAATCTCTAATCGATAAATACGGTTTTGATGGAATCGATATTGACCTTGAATCAGGTATTTACTTAAACGGAAATGACACTAATTTCAAAAACCCAACGACTCCTCAAATCGTAAATCTTATTTCAGCTATTCGGACAATCTCAGATCATTATGGTCCAGATTTTCTATTAAGCATGGCTCCTGAAACAGCTTATGTTCAAGGCGGTTATAGTGCATATGGAAGCATATGGGGTGCATATTTACCAATTATTTACGGAGTGAAAGACAAACTAACATACATTCACGTTCAACACTACAACGCTGGTAGCGGAATTGGAATGGACGGTAATAACTACAGTCAAGGTACAGCAGACTACGAGGTCGCTATGGCAGATATGCTCTTACATGGTTTTCCTGTAGGTGGTAATGCAAATAACATTTTCCCAGCTCTTCGTTCGGATCAAGTCATGATTGGACTTCCTGCAGCACCAGCGGCCGCTCCAAGTGGCGGATATATTTCTCCAACTGAAATGAAAAAAGCTTTAGATTATATCATTAAAGGAATTCCTTTTGGAGGAAAGTATAAGCTTTCAAATCAGAGTGGCTACCCTGCATTCCGCGGCCTAATGTCTTGGTCTATTAATTGGGATGCAAAAAACAACTTTGAATTCTCTAATAACTATAGAACATATTTTGATGCGATTCCTTTGCAAAAATAATAAAAAACAACAGTGGGTTATTTAACCTATTGTTGTTTTTTATTCAGAGTGGTGGGAACCCCTAACGGCTTTCCAGCACTCTCACTTTCTTTGAAAGCCTTCCTCCTAATCTAAAGTAGTCTAATTACTATTTTGCTTCAATACAAATACTGAAAGTTCAGGTACACTCCAAAATCTAACAGGCATTCGGGTTGTCCCAATACCACGATTTACGTATAAATGTAACAGCTTATTCTTCCCCTCTAATTCATACATACCTTCCACATAGCTATCCGCTAATTTTGTAGTAATTAATGGACCTATAAAAGGAATTTGAACTTGTCCTCCGTGACTATGTCCTGATAATTGAAAATCAACTGGGTAACGAGCTACTTTGTCTACAACATCCGGCTCATGTACTAAGAGCATATTGAAATCTTGTTGTCTTATATGTTTTAAAGTCGAATCTATTTGTGGCTTCCCTAATAAAAAATCATCCAAACCTGATATTGTAATATACTTGCCGTTTTCCGCTTTAATTTTCTGCACTTCATTTACCAACACAGAGAAACCAGCTTCCTCCATATATTTTTTATAAAATAAACTACCTCCCCCGCCCCTATCATGATTCCCAAACACTGCAAATTTCCCTAAGGGGGCATGTATTTTCTGTAACATACCTTTCGCTTCTTCTCTTTCTGCCTTATACGATCCAAACTTATCTATTAAATCCCCTGTAAAAACTACTATATCTGGATGCAACGCATTCATTTTCTCCACCAAATTTTCTAGTTGTTTCAGTGTAAATTCTGGCCCTAAATGTACATCTGAGAATTGTAATATCTTTTTATTATTAAACTCTTTAGGAATTGTAGATGCTTCTATTTCATTCCACGTAACTGTTACTAGTTTTCGTTCAATTTCTGTCGCATAGAAATACAAACTTATTGAAATCATTACTATACTTATAAAACTGATTATGAATATTTTTATGATTGATGTTTTTTGTTCTTTTTTTACATGATGCGTATTCATGTTCTCACCTCTAGAAGTACTTTAAAGCCTTATTGTTACATTAATGTGACAACATGAACAATGTTAGTTATATCCAATTCCACTCTACTCACTTTGACAAATTTATACAGAAGTCATAACATATTTTTATAATACATAGATTCTTAAAAATGTTCTTTCTATTTATTCTATCATTTTATTAAGGAGAGGTTATTCATGTCTGTATTTACACCAGAAGAAATTTCGGAGCTTGCTGCGAATTCCGGAAGAAAAAAAGCTTATTTATCATTACTCCCTATGCTAATTCTCGGTTTTTTTGGTGGTGCTTTCATAGCATTAGGGTATTTACTCGATATCCATGTTATCGGAACAATGCCAAAGTCTTGGGGATCATTTACTAGTTTTCTAGGCGCTGCTGTATTCCCTATCGGTCTTATACTCGTTATTCTTGCAGGTGGTGAATTAGTAACTGGCAATATGATGACTGTTTCAATGGCGTGGCTTCACAAGAAAATCGATTTATTTCACTTCATTCGAAATTTAGTAATTGTTACGTTTAGCAACTTCATAGGTGCTATATTCGTGGCTTATTTTTTCGGTCATATCGTCGGATTAACAGAGGGCACTTTTTTAGCGAAAACAGTTGCTATTGCGCAAGCTAAACTTCAAGACACACCACTACAAGCCTTCATTTCTGCAATCGGATGTAATTGGCTCGTTTGTTTAGCTGTTTGGCTTAGTATGGGAAGTAAAGAATTTATCGGAAAGATTATCGGCATTTGGTTCCCAGTTATGACTTTTGTTGCGATTGGATTTCAGCATGTTGTAGCCAATATGTTTGTCATCCCAGCTGCAATTTTTGCTGGTCATTTAACTTGGATTGAATATTTTCCAAACTTCATTTTTGTTTTCTTTGGAAACTTAGTAGGAGGTATGTTATTTGTAGCATTACCTTATTTCATATCTTATAATAAAAAACTACCCTCCAATAAAGAGCAAACCGAATTAAAGAAAAGATCTGTATCCGCTTAAATGAACTGTCTATATAGTGACTCTAAAAAATATTACAAATTTCATTTTTTTTACGAATATATGTACGTACACTTGTTCTCGAATGTTTTATACGTTATAATAACAACTTAAATAGCATTATTTACATATGAGGTGAAAAACATGAACAAAACAGAATTAATTAAAAACGTAGCACAAAACGCTGAGATTTCTCAAAAAGAAGCTACTGTAGTTGTACAAACTGTAGTAGAATCAATCACTAACACTTTAGCTGCTGGTGAAAAAGTACAACTTATCGGATTCGGTACATTCGAAGTTCGCGAAAGAGCTGCTCGTACAGGCCGTAACCCACAAACTGGTGAAGAAATGCAAATCGCAGCTTCTAAAGTACCTGCTTTCAAAGCTGGTAAAGAACTTAAAGAAGCTGTAAAATAATGAAAAAATAGCCTTCTCGTTTATGAGAGGGCTATTTTTTTCATTACATAATTAGTAAAAATCTGACCGTTATGCTGTTTCTTTTGTTCCTTTATGCAAATAAAACCGTTACTTTCAAAGAAAGGTTTTGCTGTAATACTCGCTTCTGTATATATCTCCTTATGTCCCAAGTTCACTGCTTCTTTTTCTAACTTCTGTAGTATGTATGACGCTATCCTTTTCCCTTGATAATCTTTATGCGTAAATAGACGATCTACGTAATGCTCATCATTATAATCACCAAATCCCACTATCACACCGTTATAATCCGCTACATAACTAATATTCTTCTCTAAAGAATGTAACCAACTTTCTCTATCTAGTCGCTCTGGTGCCCATGCCTGTAGCTGTAACACGTTATAATCTTTTGCATTAATTGTATGAACTGTTTCATAGAACAACTGTAATACTTGTTCTAAATCCTCTTTATGGAATGTTCTAATGATCGTGTCTTTTAACATATATGAACCTGGTTTAAAATTCTTATAAAAATCTATAAATTGTTGGCGAACCAAGTCAAATGCCAACTACAGAAAAGGAATCTCACCTTTTTCCTGTCCGTAAGGGTTGTGACCTTTTCATCCACCTATTGTGAAAGAATGACGGCAGGTTCCTGTTAGGAACGATCTGTCCTTGCATACTACCATTCATCCAAGTCAGTAGTATGCAAGAGGTTATAAGAAATAAACCAGTACCCCCCTTCTCATTTAAATTTTAAATACGAATTGTTGATTGCTCATATAAACAGTTTTATGAAGAATGCTCCACAATTTCCAATTGTGATATTCTTTCCACGTTTGAATTGTTTGTAACCATTTTTTATATACTTTTTTCGTATTCTTTTTACTTTCTTCCATGGAAGCAACAAGAATACGCAGTTTTGTTATAATTTGGTTTTTTAATAATAATATAATCTCTTTTGGTAATTGTTCTTGCAATTCTAATCCACGTCTTGCGATCGTGAATGCGGCTGCTTCATGAACGCTAATACCGAAATTTTTACTGTATTTTAATTTTCCAATCACACTTGTATAAGCGGAGTTTACTGTTTTAACAGAAAATCCGTTACGAAGAGACATACGAATTAAACTGTTCAACATCTTTTTATACGTAAATTGATGGAAATTACGATTACTGTATTTATCAGTATCATGAGATTGTTGAAACTTTAAATCTTCTAAAACAATTCCACCTACATTGTTTGCCAATAACCATGTTTTAATTTGTTGTACAATTTGTCCAATTATCGTTGTGCGTTTGTTTGTTGAAAGCGTATTCATATTGTGTAGATAAAAAATTTTTGACCCTTTAAAATTACCTTGTTTTGTACATAAACTAACTGCAATGCGGTCCGGATTTACATCAATTCCTGCAATTACATCTGATTGTGGTATTTCCTTGAAATCTAGTACACGACCTATTTCTGTTTCATCAAACGTAATATTCAAATAAAATTCATTTTGTTTACGAATGATTTCTACACTATATTTTTGATGCTCTATAATCGGTTTTCCTTTTGAATTTACACCGATTTGCTTTCCCATAACGACATTTGTGATTTGATGATAAAAATGATATGGAATGATAATCGGAACTTTGATTCGTGGTTTTTTTGTTTTTCCATTTGTTCGTCCTAATGGATTTGCAATTTCTAACCATCCTTGCCCACAGTCATCAACTGTAATGCGCATGTTCAAATTCCCTTTTTTGCTTTTATCTCCACGAGAATATAATTGTCGTGTCCGCAAATCTTTCCATTCTTGATTGGATATCTTGTTTTTCATTCTTTCATAGAAATTTTTCCGCCCACCAAAAATAATAGGAGGTAATGTTTTATTTTTAATATGTTTTGCATACATTTCAATTTTTTGTTCTAATTTTTGTTTTCGTTTTTTTAAGCCAATTAAACAAGTTTCTAATGCAACTTGTTTAGGTCTTTTTTTGCCGCGTTCATAATCATCTATTTTTTGTAACGTCTTTTCTAACTTTTTTTTGATTGTTTTCTAGGTAAACAGGAAGAAGTTCTTTTTGAGAGAAAAGGATCGTTTGCGCTTGTAAAATCGCATCTTCACAAAAACGTTTATTTAACAAATATTTAGGTTGTAGTTTTTTTATCAATTCTTTCTCGTTTTCGCCCTCAATCAAACGATTAAAACTATATCGTTTTGCACTTTCGAACGTACGGATCAAAGTAATTAAATCTTCCGTTTGTTCTTTTGTAATAGAATTGATTTTACAAGTACGTGTTGTTTTCATCCTCCCCCCCCCTTTTCATCACCTGAAAATATTATATGTTGAATTCTGTAAAATATAAAACCTGTAATTGTAAATTTTGATAGTTTTTATAGATTCTTATTTACTGTTATTACCTCCTTACGAAACTATCATTTAACTTTTTTACCATCTAGTATTCAATATTTCTGCTTTATTATATCTTTTTTCTTTCTATATAAACAAAAAACAATACTTATTTCAAAGTATTGTTTTTGTTTAAAAGCCTATGCAATTACTCTATAGATTTTTATTTTTTTAATTTCACTCTTTGCAGTCGTAATGCATTTAATACAACGGATACAGAACTAAATGCCATCGCGGCTCCAGCAACCCAAGGTGCTAAGAAACCAAACGCTGCAATCGGGATGCCTAATCCATTATAAGCTAGTGCCCAGAATAAGTTTTGCTTAATATTTCTTATCGTCATCTTACTCATAAAGATTGCATCAGCAATACTATTCAAATCACCACGGATTAACGTAATATCTGCCGCTTCCATCGCTACATCCGTTCCGGTTCCAATTGCCATACCGATATCCGCCGTAGCCAGTGCAGGAGCATCATTTATTCCATCTCCAACCATTGCTACTTTTTTACCTTGCGCTTGCAGTTTTTTCACTTCTTCTGCTTTTCCTTCTGGTAATACTTCTGCAATTACGTGATCAATACCAACTTGCTTAGCGATTGCCTGAGCAGTTTGTGTATTATCTCCTGTAATCATAACAACGTCTAGACCCATTTTCTTAAGTCTTGCGATAGCTGCTTTTGAAGTATCTTTTACAGTATCCGCAACGGCAACTATTCCAGCATACTCCTTATCTATCGCTATTAACATTGCTGTTTTTCCTTCTCGTTCTAGCTCTTCCATCGATTTAGAAACTTCTTCAATATCAATATCGAATTTCTTCATTAATCGACGTGTACCAATTAATAATTGTTTCCCTTCTACGACTGATTCGATACCGAATCCTGGAATCGCTTCAAACGTTTCTGAACTTGGGATATCAATTTTCTTTTCTTTAATTCCTTCTACAATCGCTTCTGCAAGTGGATGTTCAGAATTTTTTTCTGCCGCACCTACTAAACGTAGTATTTCTTCTTCACGGAATCCATCTGCTACAATTACATCTGTTAACACCGGCTTCCCGTTTGTCACAGTACCTGTTTTATCTAAAATAACTGTATTTAATCGATGCGTTGCTTCTAAATGCTCCCCGCCCTTAAATAAAATACCATACTCTGCTGATCTTCCTGATCCCGCCATAATAGATGTAGGCGTTGCAAGACCTAATGCACATGGACAAGCGATAACAAGTACGGCTATCATTTTTTCAAGTGCTCCGCCAAAATCACCAGGTGTAACAAATAGCATCCACACTGCAAATGTGATAATTGCAATCACAACGACAACCGGCACGAAAATACCTGAAATTTGATCTGCTACCCTTTGAATAGGAGCTTTTGAACCTTGAGCCTCTTCTACTACTTTAATAATTTGAGCTAATGCAGTATCTCTTCCTACCTTAGTTGCTTTCACTTTTAAAAATCCATTTTTATTCATTGTAGAACCGATTACTACATCCCCAATTGTTTTATCAACTGGAATACTTTCACCTGTTAACATCGATTCATCTATCGCTGACTTTCCTTGTACAATTTCTCCATCTACTGGGATTTTTTCACCAGGCTTTACATAAACGATATCACCAGCTACCACTTCTTCAATTAAAATTTTTATTTCTGTTCCATCTCGTACAATAGTAGCGGTTTTCGCCTGTAATCCCATTAATTTTTTAATTGCTTCTGACGAGCGTCCTTTTGCTTTCGCTTCAAATAATTTACCTAAAATAATTAATGTAATAAGTACTGCACTCGTTTCAAAATACAAGTCTGTCATATGTTCCGAAGAACCAATCGACCTAATACTTAAATACACACTGTAGAAATACGCTGCAGACGTTCCAAGTGCCACGAGAACATCCATATTAGCGCTTTTATTTCGTAACGCTTTATAAGCACCAACATAAAACTGCCCACCAATGATAAACTGAACTGGCGTTGCAAGAGCGAGTTGTACCCAAGGGTTCATAAGCATATCAGGTAAATAAATAAACGATGTAAATGAGAAATGACTTACCATTGCCCAAAGTAACGGGAATGATAAAATAAACGAAATGATAAATTTCTTCTTTTGTCGCTCAATTTCTTGTAAACGATGATCCGATGATCCATCTTGTTCATCTGATTTCACTTCTAATTTATATCCTAATTTCGTAATTGCACTCTTCATTTCATTTACATTAATTTCATCAGGATTAAAATCTACTGTAGCTGACTCCAAAGCAAAATTTACTGTCGCTCCATTCACACCTTCTAACTTATTTAAACGCTTTTCCACTCTATTGGCACATGCTGCGCATGTCATCCCTGAAACAGTAAACTCAGCTTTATCACTGACAATTACATACCCTAACGATTCAATTTTTTGCTTAAACTGTTGCGGATTTGTTTTTTGGGGGTCATACATTATTTTTGTTTTTTCAAGTGCAAAATTTACATTTGCATCATGAACACCTTCTACTTTTTTTAGACCTTTTTCAATTCTATTTGCACATGCGGCACATGTCATTCCTGATATTTGAAGATTGGCCTCTTTTTGTTCATTCATGTCTCTCACCTCTATATACCCTTATGAGGTATAATTATTAGCAAAATAAATCGTACTTCCTATAAAGTACGATTTATTTCCATATCTAAAAATAATTATTGAACATCGTATCCTTGATCTTCAATTACAGCAACGATATCTTTTAGTGTTACAGCAGACGAGTCGATCGTAACTTCAACAGTTCCTTCTGCTAATTGAACCTTCACTTGTTCAACACCGTTTAGTTCTTTCACACTGCTTTCAATAGAATTTACACAATGTCCACAAGACATACCTTCAACTTTTAATGTTAACTGTTCCATTTAAAATCCTCCTCTTGTTTTTTCATTGTTTGTTAACTACAAATACATCTTACCATACCCCCCTAAGGTAATCAATGGTTTTGTATCATGATTTTTCAATTATTTTCTAAAAGTTTATTTTACACACACTTTTTCACATCAATACCCCGAAATCCTATATAAAGTGAAACTTTAATCAGTGGGGATTTTCTTCATCCCCCACTGATTATTAGCCTTCACCAATCGGACTTTTATGGGCAGTTGATCCCCACCTAACTTCTTTGCTTTCGCTGCATTTTAAGGTGGGGTCTTACTGCCCATTAAAGTCGGATAAAGGTAAACAAAAAAACAAGCCAGTGACACACTAGCTTGTTTTTACGCTTTTGAAAAACGTTCAAATACTGTCATTAATTCTTCAATTGCTTCGTCACCATTGCCATCTTTAATAGCACCTGAAACACAATGACTCGTATGGTTTTTTAATACACCCATTCCTACTTTTTTCATCGCTGCATTAATCGCTGAAATTTGCACTAAAATATCCACGCAATAACGATCATTTTCAATCATATTTTGAATACCGCGGACCTGTCCTTCAATTCTCTTTAATCTATTTATAATTTGTTCTTTTTCTTTTTCTGATCTATGTGTTACCGCTTCATGCTCTTTATGATCCATATTATCACCTTCTTAAAGTTTCTCTTCATCCAATAAAACAATTGCTTTTACGAGTATACCAATTATAGCATTAATTATCTATGTATGATACCCCATATGAGTATATTTCCGCCCTATGCTTATTCTTAACAATTTATTAGATTCCCAGCCTCAATTTTCATGATACCCTTTCCTTTTTTCAAAAAAACAATAATAAGCGGAGATTGTCCACCCCCACTTATTATTCATCCAAAAATACAAAAGTCTCAATTTATACACGTATAAATTGAGACTTTTTTCTTCCTATATATAATTACTGCTGATCACATACTTTTGTATCATTCACTACTGAAGTTCCTTCAACAGTTACCGTATGAAAACAGTCATTTACACGAACTGTCACAACATTATCTTGCCGATCAATAACGTGATATTCATTAAAATTTTTATTCAGAGCACTGCGAATTTGTTCTCCTTCATAAATTGGAATGCCATGTGATAAAACCCAAATAAGCCCAGCGATAGCAAGAATAGTTTTCATACGATCTACCTCCTTGAAAATATAGTGAACTTTTAATCCATGCTTTTGCAGCTCTACGAATCATGCTTGGAATGAACTAAGCCTTTTTGGAAATAAGTTCATTTCGTCTATTTTATGTTTATGCTAATTGTGACCGAATTGTGACAACTTTTTGTCTCTTTAGACGAAAAGTTGAAACAAAACTTTCAAAAAGGACAATTCTACTTGCACAAACAAAAGGCTATGGAGAATTTCCCCATAGCCTTTCGTTTTCATTTGATTAGACAATCAATTCAATTTATACGTGACTAATAAATCTTAATCCTTTACTTAAAGAAGTCGGCACAACTGATGCATGATTCTCTCCTTCAGCTTCATAAAACGTAAATCTAAACTGATTGTGTTTTACTTGGAGAAGGCGCTCTGACAATTCGGTTGCCCCTACAACCATATGCTCTCGTTCTAGTGATCCAACTGTAAGAAATACTCCTGTTTCAAAATTAGCACTGTTTAATTCATTTATAAGATTCTCTTCTTTTTCAAGCACAGATTGGTTATTCCACCAAATAGATGGACTACTAATAAAATAATTTTGAAAGGCATTTACGTTTGTAAATAGTATATGTAAAGCAAATAAACCACCTAGCGAATGCCCAAATAACGTTTGTTTTCCTTTATCAACTTCAAAATCATTTTCAATTTGAGGCTTCAGTTCTTCTTCTATAAAAGTAAAGAAGTTATGTGCTCCTCCTGTTTTAGGCCATGGTTTACCGTCTGGTTTTAAAGGAGCATCTTTTGACATTACGCTAGGCGTAAAATCATAGCATCTTTCCTCTCCTGAAAATGCCCCGTCAATACGATAACCAATACCTACTATAATGGCTGGTGAAACACCAGTTTTTTCTGCTCTAACTGATTGTATTTTAACCGCTTCATGGAATGTTTGAAAAAAGGCATTGCCATCTAATATGTATATAACAGGATATCCTGACTCTGGTGCTGGCTGCTTCGGCTTTGAAATATGAATTTGATATTCCTTACCTTCTAATTTTGAATACATGTTCCACTGCTCTGTATTAGATGTTATAATCTGCTGTTTTTCAATAGTAGTATTCATCTTATCCCCCCTCCTTAACTCGTTACATATATTTCTACTTTCTCTTCTTGAAGTGCAACGCTATCGTAGCCAAAACAAACTGGAGACCCATTATACGGATCAATCATGACACGTGCATCAATATGAAATACTTCTTTTAACACTTCATTTGTAATGATTTCTTCTGGGCTACCCGTTGTAACGATTTCCCCTTCCTTCATTGCAATAATCTCATCTGAAAACCTTGCTGCATGGTTAATATCGTGTAGTACCATTACGACCGTACAATTATGTTCTTTATTTAACTTCTCCACAATTTGTAATACATCTAATTGATGAGACATATCAAGATATGTCGTTGGTTCATCTAGTAGTAACACTTCTGTCTCTTGCGCTAAAGCCATTGCTAGCCATACCTTTTGTCTTTGCCCACCAGATAGATTTGCTATTTGTCTCGTTCGAAATTCAGAAGTTTTTGTAATATCTAATGCCCAATCAATCATCTCTTTATCTTTTGAAGTTAACTTATTTACGTTATTTCGATGTGGATAGCGTCCATAAGAAATTAATTCTTCTACTTTAAGCTCTCCTGGCGCAATTGGAGTTTGCGGTAGTAAAGCTAACTGCTTCGCAATTTCTTTCGTTGGAATTGTATTTAAATCCTGTCCTTGTAAATATACTTTACCGCTCTTTTGCTTTAAAATTCTTCCCATTGTTTTTAACAATGTCGATTTACCGCACCCGTTTGGTCCTATAATTGTCGTTACTTTTCCTTCTTGTATTTCCACATTTAAATCGCGAAACACTGTAAGCTTTTCATAGCTCGTTTCTAAATTTTTTGCACTTAAAATACTCACTTTTATTCCTCCTCTTACGCTTTCGCCTTATAAAGTAAATATAAGAAATACGGTACACCGACAATAGAAATAACGATTCCAACTGGTAACTCTACAGGTGTGAAAACTGTTTTTGCAATAAAATCTGAAACAATTACAAGGAACATTCCAATTACCCCGCACGTAGGAATAATATGCTTATGCTGAATACCGACAAGTCTTTTCGCTATATGCGGTGCCATTAGTCCAATGAAACCGATACTTCCTGAAACTGCAACACAAGCGCTCACAAGTCCGATACTACTTAGTAGTAAAATAGATTTCTCTCTTTCTACTGAAACTCCTAAACTTGTAATACTCGTTTCTTCCAATTGAAATAAATCTAATAAATAAGCTTTCTTTTGTATAAGCGGAATTAATATGATAAGCCACGGCAACATTGCAATAATATACTTCCAGTTTGCATTATATATACTTCCTGACACCCAAACTGCAGCCATCTCGAAATCAGTTGACTTCATTTTGAGTGATAGGTACATAGAAAATGCCCCAAATCCTGATCCAATCGCAATCCCTGTTAATAAAAGACGCTGTGAATCTAACTTACCGTTTTTCCAAGAAAACAGATAAATGATAATAGCTGCACCTAATCCGCCGACTAAACCAAACATTGGCATCATCATAATAGACATCCAGTCTGTGCTCTTTAATTGTCCTTGAAAGAAAAACATAAAGATGACGATTGCTGTTCCTGCTCCGGCATTTACTCCTAAAATACCTGGGTCTGCCAGTCCATTTCTCGTAATCCCTTGAATTACAGCACCTGCAACGCCTAGACCTAATCCTACTAATCCAGCAATTACAATGCGTGGAAGACGAAACTCAAAAATAACTAAATCATGATCTGGTACTGGATCTATTCTAAAGAGTGTTTTAAATACATCTGTAATCGTAATATCAAACGTACCATTCGTTAAACTAATATAAATAGCACATAGTATTAAAAATATAATAATCCCCATCGTCATTCCGAAACGTTGACTTGGACTTTTAAGCATGTCTCTCTCCTCCTCTTGTACGGATTAAATAAAGGAAGAAAGGAATTCCAATTAAGGAGGTAACGACTCCAATTGGTGTTTCAAATGGATAGTTTACAAATCTACTCAAAACGTCACATAATGCTAAGAAAACTCCACCAATAACGCCTGCACATGGCAATATCCACTTATAATCTACCCCAATTATAAATCGAGTAATGTGTGGGATAATTAAACCTACAAAACCAACTTTCCCTACTAAAGCAACTGCCGTTCCTGTTAAGAAAATAACTGATAAAATAGACATCGCTTTAACTAGTTTTGTACGCTGCCCTAAATTAATAGAAACTTCTTCGCCTAAAGAGAGAATGGTAATAGATTTTGATATTAACAATGCTAAAATTATTCCAATTATTCCAAACGGTATCGTGATTTTAATGATATTAGGGTCCACTTGGTCTAACTTTGCATTGAACCAAAAACTAACATTTTGAGAAATTTGGAAATACGAAGCCATCGCGGCCGATACACTGCTTAAAAATGTTCCAATAACTGTTCCGATAATCGCTAACCTAACTGGTGATAAGCCATTTTGAAGGAGCGAACCAAAACCAAATACGATACCGGCTCCTAGTGCAGAGCCAATCATTGAACATACAACCATACCAATTGATGACATTCCCGGAAGAAAAATCATACAAAGTGTAATAACAAAAGCTGCCCCATCCGTCACACCCATAATAGAAGGGGATGCAAGATAGTTTCTTGTCATCCCCTGCATAAGTGCTCCTGATATGGCTAGAAATGCTCCGACTAAAAGAGCTGCAACTACCCTTGGTAAACGTGAAGTAATAATAATATTATGATTTACATCACTTGAATCAAAATGAAATAATGCGTTCCACACTGTTTCAGCATCAATACTTTTGGCCCCATACAAAATAGAAAGTATAACTGTAAATAAGATGAGTATGGGTGCTATACATAATATAGTCACTGGTACTGCATTTGTTTTCTGCATATCATTCAACGCACCTTACTTATTGTATTATTTAGATAAATTTTTCACTGCTTCTTTTAAGAATGCTGTTTTACTCCAAGCAGTACCACCTTGTGCCATTGGGTCTACAACGTTTACAAATACTTTCTTTTCCTTCGCAGCATTCATACTTTGCCAAATTGGATTACTTTCAATTTCTTCTAATACTTTCGGATTTTTATTTTCAGTTGTCTCATATTGTAAGAAAATATAATCTGGGTTAAGTTCAGCAAGTTTTTCAAATGAAATTTTCTCTTGTGCTTTTACAGTTTTCAATTGTTCTGGAGCAGTTAGCCCAAGATCTTTATAAATTACAGGGTTGAAGTATACTCCTTCTGGATATAGGAATAATTCGTTTGCTCTTAGTCTAATAACAAGTACTTTTTTATCTTTTAACTTATCTCCTAGTTTTGCTTTTGCCTTTTCAGCGTCTGAATTGTAATCTTTAATAATTTTTTCTGCTTTATCTTTTTTACCAGTTAATTCTCCCATTAACTTTAAGTTATCTTCCCAATTTGTTGAAACGTGTGATACCGGGAATGTAGGAGCTACTTTCGTAAACTTTTCAGCTGTTTCTGCTGGGAATTTCGTACTTGATGTAATAACATCTGGTTTCAATTGAAGTAATGTTTCGAAATTTGGTTGCATTTTCTCACCAACAGATTTCGCACCTTCTAAATCTTTTTCAAGATACTTCGGTAATTTACCACCTACAGTAATGGCACCTACTGGTTTAATTCCAAGTACTGCCGCATCTTCCATTGACTCTAAACTAGCTGTTGCAATTTTATCTACTTTTGCTGGTACTGTATATTCTTTACCTAAATATGTAATTTTTCTTTTTTCGTCTATTTTCGTTTCTGTAGCTTTTGTCTGTTGCTTTTGCTCTCCTGAAGTCTTATCCGTACTATTACATGCTGCTAGTCCTACACTTAAAACTGTAACCATCCCTAATGTAAATAACTTCTTATTCATCTTTATATATCTCCTCTCGAATTTTCAAACAATATTCTTAATAAAATTTAACTATATGAAACTTGTCTTACATATATATTTCATTAGATTAATAATTCTATCCAGAACTCATTCTCGTTCACTTCCCCTAAGCTATAATTCTTTTACACCTCATCCTTTGATAACCTTTTTCATTGATAATGATTATCGTTACTAAGTATATATTTAATACGAAATAATTTCAAGAATGATTTGAAAAATTTTAACAAACTGAATCAAAAAAGAAGTACCTCCTATTATCAGGGAGATACTTCTTTTTTTAGAAATTTATATGTAATTCAACTGGGCAATGGTCTGATCCCATCACTTCACTATTAATTTTCGCCTCTGTTATTTTTTCTTTTATTCTTTCAGAAACAACAAAATAATCTAAACGCCATCCAATATTTTTTGCTCTCGCTCCCATACGATACGACCACCACGAATATGCACCTTCCTGATCAGGATACAGATAACGATATGTATCAACAAATCCTTCTTCTAAAATACGTGTGAATTTCTCTCGTTCCTCATCAGAGAATCCAGGGTTTTTACGATTACTTTTTGGATTTTTTAAATCGATTTCTTTATGAGCAACATTTAAATCTCCGCAAAAAACAACTGGCTTTTTTTCATCTAATTGCTTAATATAAGCCCTGAAATCATCTTCCCATTTCATTCTGTAATCTAATCGTTCTAATCCACGTTTTGAGTTTGGCGTATATAACGTGATCATATAAAAATCTTCGAATTCTAAAGTGATAACTCGTCCTTCTTGATCATGCTCTTCCATACCTAAACCGTATGTAACAGAAAGCGGTTCTTTTTTCGTGAAAATAGCTGTTCCTGAATAACCTTTTTTCATGGCATAATTCCAGTATGTATAATATCCCTCTGGATTTAAATCAATTTGTCCATCTTGTAATTTAATCTCTTGTAGACAAAATATATCAGCACTTGATTCCTCAAGATATTCTAAAAATCCACCTTTTGCGATAACAGCTCGCAAGCCATTTACATTCCATGAAATTAACTTCACTTATAGCCCTCCTCTTGATGTTTATTTCCAAATTTCATGCTATCACAAAATAGAAAAACAATCATATTTTCACCTTTGTAATCTTGCTCTTACATTTGTGAATACATACATACGCACTTTATTCAGGTTATACTAATTTCAGAGGTGATGTTCTTTGCACAATAAAGGAATTACGTTAACAAATGAGCATTGGCAAGCAATTATTCAGAATGATTCTTCCTATGATAGCAAATTCTTTTATGCCGTGAAATCAACCAGAATCTTTTGTAGACCGTCATGCAAATCAAGAATACCGAATAGAAACAATGTACGAATTTTTCATCATGCAGAGCAAGCATTAAGTGAAAACTTTCGCCCGTGCAAACGTTGTAAGCCAAATGGACTAACTTTACCTAATGAAGAGTGGGTAAAACAAATTAAAGATTATATTGAAAAACACTTCAATGAATTATTAACTCTCGACATACTTGCGGAAATGTGCCATGGTAGCCCCTTTCATTTACAACGCACTTTCAAAAAAACGATGGGAATAAGTCCAATAGAATATATACAACAGTTCAGGATTGTTAAAGCGACAGAACACCTTTTACAAACAAATCAATCCATTAAAGAAATTAGTACTGCTATCGGGCTAGAAAACCCCGAGTATTTTGCAACTTTATTTAAAAAGAAAACCGGATTTACTCCTACTGAGTATCGAAAAAAGAACGAAATGAAAGAGGGATACAATAATGAATTCCTGCAACAATAAATTTATGTATTGGACGCTACTTACACATAAGAATTGGCATTTTCATATCGCTGCAACTGAAAATGGACTATGTTTCATCGGCTCGCAAGACGACAACTTTGAAGAATTAAATATATGGGCTAGAAAAAAATTGCCACAACATATATTGATCTGTAATCCCGATTATCTACAAGCATATAAGAAAGAAATTATCGAGTATTTAGAGAGCAAGCGAGAGACTTTTACATTCTCTATCGATGCTTACGGTACTGACTTTCAATTAACTGTTTGGAATGCGGTACGTGAAATTCCTTATGGGAAGACATATTCTTATTCAGATATTGCTGAAACAATACAAAAACCTACTGCTGTGCGTGCCGTTGCTACCGCTATTGCTGCCAACCCTCTTCTCATTACAATTCCTTGCCATCGTGTTATAGGGAAGAATGGGAAACTAACCGGATTTAGAGGTGGATTAGAAATGAAAAAAGAGTTGCTTACATTAGAAAATTCGCAGGTAGAATGCATATGACAGCAAAATATACTAGCACATTAACTTTAGCAGTTCCAACAGAATTTAGTTTCCAAGAAAATGTACGCTATCTATCACGCTCTAACAATGAATGTATGTTTCACATTGAAAATAACAAAATTTACAAAGTTATCCCTGTTCAAGATGTAAATCCTTTAGTTGAAATTAGTATGAATACGGATGGATATATTCAAATACGTTTTTTAGAAGAATTATATACATCTAAAGAATCGATACACGAAGCTGTAGCTAACTATGTGATAGAGTGGTTTGATTTAACTACTAATTTAGCTCCCTTTTATACATTAGCTAAACATGATGCACTTCTTCAAAGAACAGTTGAACAATATTATGGCCTTCGTACTTTAGGTATTCCAGACTTATTTGAAGCACTTTCCTGGGGAATTATCGGCCAGCAAATTAACCTCACATATGCTTATACACTAAAAAGACGATTAGTCGAACACTACGGAAATTATGTAGAGTGGAATGATAGAAAACATTGGATATTCCCTTCTCCTGAAACGATTGCCAATTTACATGTAGAAGATCTCAAAAATTTAAAAATGACGACTAGAAAATGTGAATATTTAATCGGTATTGCAAAGCTTATTACAGAAGGAAAACTATCAAAAGAATCTTTACTGCAAATACAAGACGTGAAACAAGCTGAAAAAAGATTAACTGCTATACATGGTATAGGACCTTGGACTGCCAACTATGTTTTAATGCGCTGTTTACGATTTCCTTCCGCTTTTCCAATTGACGATGTTGGTTTGCACAATGCAATTAAATATGTAACAAGTTCCGAAAGTAAACCGACTAAACAGGAAATAAAAGATTTTGCGACAAATTGGACCAACTGGGAGTCTTACGCAACTTTTTATTTGTGGCGATTATTATACTAAAAAACCAAGTAGTACATTTGCACTACTTGGTTCTTTTTTAAGCTTGTTCTTCAAATCGTCTTGCAATCTCTATAATAACTTGAACAGCTTTTTCCATAACATCAACCGAAACATACTCAAATTTACCGTGATAGTTTTCACCACCTGTGAAAATATTCGGCGTTGGTAATCCCATATACGATAATTGTGATCCATCTGTTCCACCACGAATCGGATGAATGTTTGGTTCGATATTTAAACTTTTCATCGCTTCATATGCAATATCAACAATTTCTCTCACTGGTTCGATTTTTTCAAGCATGTTATAGTATTGATCATTCATTTCTAAAACGACTGCATCTTGTCCATACTTCTCTTGCATTTGCTTCACAATATTTTCAACGTTATGTTTGCGTGCTTCAAAATTTTCACGATCAAAATCTCGAATAATATAATACGCTTTATTTTGCTCAACATCACCATTTAATGAAAGTAAATGATAGAATCCTTCATAGCCCTCAGTATATTCCGGTGCCTCTTCTACTGGTAAATAGCTATTAAACTCCATCGCAAGTTTAGTTGCGTTACGCATTTTATTTTTCGCTGTTCCAGGATGCGTATTCGTTCCGTTAAACATTAATTTAGCGCCTGCAGCATTAAAACTTTCATACTCTAAACCACCTAATGGGCCTCCATCCATCGTATATGCACATGATGCACCAAATGCTTCTACATCAAAATGCGCTGGTCCACGACCAATTTCTTCATCCGGCGTAAATGCCACTCTAATTTTCCCGTGCTTAATTTGCGGATTATGTATTAAATAGTTCATTGCAACCATAATTTCTGTAAGACCAGCCTTATCATCTGCTCCTAAAAGTGTCGTACCATCCGTTGTAATAATCGTATGTCCTTTATATGATGGTAATTCTGGAAACTGTTCTGGCGTTAATACAACATTTAGCTCTTCATTTAACGTAATCGCATTGCCATCAAAATTTTCATGAATTTGTGGTTTTACGTTTTTCCCTGTGAAGTCTGTTGCCGTATCTAAATGTGCTAAAAAGCCGATTACAGGAACATCCTTATCCGTATTAGCAGGAAGTGTTGCCATTACATAACCGTTATCATCCATCGTTACTTCTGTTAACCCAATTTCTTTTAGCTCTTCCACTAATAACTTACCAAATTCAATTTGTCCAGGTGTTGTTGGTACTGTATGACTTTCTTCATTTGATTGCGTATCAATTTTTACATATCTCGTAAATCTTTCAATAAGTTCTTGTTTCAAACTCGCTCACTCCCTTTTATATTTCTTTCTCTATTATAATCCTTCAAACGAAATATTTTAACTTTTTTGACTGCGAATATATATTTCATTTGTATTTTTAAAATTTTAAATAACAGATAAAAAGTCGTAATATTTGTACATTAAAACTCTTACATGTAATATACATAATTATATAATATGGGAGGTTTTTAGATGAGGCTAACTCTCTTTCGCTATTTTCTTTTTTTCTTAGGATTAATTTTTTTCGGCCTTGGAAATGCTCTTGCAGTCAAAGTTAAATTTCTCGGTTTACATCCTTGGGAAGTTTTAAACATGGCTCTCTACCAACGGTTTGGATGGACCATTGGTACGTGGAGTGTTATATGTGGCCTATGTCTCGTTCTCATTTCTTTATTAGTAGATCGAAAGTATATAAATGTGGGTACATTTTTAAACGCACTACTTATCGGTCCCATTATGGACTTTTTCTTACAATCAAATATTCTTCCAAACGCTAGTAATTATTTATGGATAAACTTACTCATTTTATTTGCTGGTATTACAATTACAGGGATTGGGGGAGGAATGTACGTTGCGGCTGGGATTGGTGCTGGGCCTCGCGATGGATTCATGCTTACTATTTCCGACAAAACAGGACTGTCTATTAGCCGTGCGCGTATCATTGTAGAATGCGTTGTACTAATTATTGGATTTATGCTAGGAGGTCCTGTTTTCATCGTAACTTTTCTGTATACCTTTATTCAAAGTCCAATCTTTCAGCAATCATTTAAGATGTTTCAAACACTTTTACTTACTTTACATAGCAAAAAGAAAATTGGCGAACATATTTAAAGTACGGTTTAATACAAATCAATTCACCCTATTTACGATTCTCACCGCAAATAGGGTGTTTCTTTTTCATCTCACAATTTAAGAATATATACTACTCATTCACAATAAAAGTATATACATCGTCATAAATACAACCATTTACCCTAATAACATACTTTCCTGGTTTACTAAAAGTAACTGTATATTTATTTAGCTGAATTGCTTCTTTATCTCCAGAAAGAACATCAATGCTTCTGCCACTTAATACATATAATTCATTTAGATTCATCGATACATCAATTGTATTGAAATTCTCCTCTTTCACTTGCTGCGCTTCCGCAGCACTTACACTTGGTTCTAAAAACAGTAGTCCACTTAATCCAATCGTCCCCGCTAAAGCAACTCCCGCAAACTTTTTAATCTTTTTCATTACAATGACCTCCTTATAGATTTAGAGTAAAGGTAATGTCCCCCTTACACCACAAAGCCTATATGTAATAAAATGAAAAGTAAACGGGGACCGTAAGACAAAATTCTACATCTTTTTTGTCAATTGAATAGAAATCCAACGTTTGGAGTTTTGTCACATTTAAAATTGTTTCCTTAAACCAACTTCTAATCATATTATTCAGAAACTGAATAATTACTTATTGATTTAAGATTCTAAAAATAGTTGATAAAGGTTCTTTCTCTCTCCTATCCATAATCTTTCTACATTCATGAATTGCTCATCTTTAAATTCCAACTTATATATGTCAGGCTTTGATGTATGCATTAAAAATTCAAAACCATATTGTTTATCGAAATAGTTCATCATTAATGTCATGACAAGCCCATGTGTACCAACTACAATTTTTTGCCCCCGAAAATCCATTAATATTTCCTTTAATACTTTTACTACTCTCCTCTGACAATCGGCATATGACTCTCCTTCCGTTAGTGTAAAATCCTGATTTACGAACATCTTCTTTACAAGTGGATATACCTCTTTATCTGATATAATCTGATCCTCATTTGAAAACATACACTCTTTGAGATTTTCATATATACTACTATTTCTTTTTCATAGAAATCAGCTGCTTTTTCTATCGTTAACACAGCCCTCTTATACGGACTTGAAATGAAAGTATCGATTCCCTCTGTTTTTAATATGTCAGTTACTCTATGAGCATCTAAACTTCCCTTCTCAGTTAATCCACGCGTTCTTTCATTTCCTTCTAATTTTGGTGATTCCCCATGTCTAACCATATAGATATATGTACTCATAATTCCTCCTTGAAAATATTCATTCGTCTTTTATATACTTTGTTGATTTGTTCGTCTAATCCACTCGCCTACTAAACTCTCGAATACTTCAGGTTGTTCAATTTGTAAATTATGTCCTGCCATATCTAACACCGCTAATGTCGCTCTTGGATAATCATCAATAATTTCTATAATATCTTGATAACCTACCGATATATCTTGTCTGCCGGCTAATAAAAGAACGGGTTTCTTGTATTTCTTATGATGAAAATTCATAGTAAGAGAGTAATTCTGTTGCAACCTTTCAATAAATTCATAATTAGCAATATCTAGTCCCGGCTTAATCTCCTCTTTAAATCTCGTATATGTATATTCATTCGCGACTACTGCTAACTCGCAAAACTCTTCTCTATCAGTGGAAGTTAGTGTATTTAAAAACTCTTTATCTTGTACAATTACCTGTTTATTCGGGCAAGACCTTTTTTCTTGCTCCGCTACAACAACAGGACATACTAATAGTAATCCATTAACTCTTTCAAACAGCTTTGTGAGTATACCTCTAGCTAAATATCCACCATAGGACTCCCCTACTAATAAAAAGTTTTTAGTTGGAATGATTTCTTCAATACATGCAATTAACAGTTCTAACATATGATCTGAACCATTTATCCAATCTGGAGCATTCGATTTTCCCATTCCAGGTAAATCAATATATATTCTTTGGTGACCTTTATGTTTTTGAAATACTGATTCCATGCATCTCTTCATTAACCTATGATCAGGTGCACAGCCATGTATAATAATGACTGGCTTTCCTTCGCCAATGATTTCATAATATATTTCTGCATCCTTAATCCGGCATATCATAAAAAAAGCCCCCTAGTGTTCTCTTCATCTTTACAGACACTCCTCTCAAACCAATAGGAATATACGTTCTTATTTTATGATTTTTCGGAACATAATTTCAAATTTTATTTTTCAGATTATAAACAAAAGAGCTTTCCATGAGTGTATCCCCTCAAAAGAAAGCCCTCATACATATTTCCTCCTACTTGAACTTCAAGCATCATTACATATTATTCCTCTAATTTCATCAACACAATTCTCCAGCCATCTGGATCCTCTATCGTTATCCCCTTGTCTTTCCAGTATGGGTTTTCGGGTTTAACCTCATCATATCCCAATGCATGTAGCCTTTTACTCACCTTTTTCATTTCACTATCTTCAACCATATAAAATACGAGTAAATTATCTTTTGTCGGAGCTGGACAAGGACTCCCATCTATATGTCTTGTAAATTCTAAATGATACTCTTCCTCTGGGAGTCCAAACATGACCCCATCATAGCCTTCATGATTGTAGAATTCACTTATACGTTTTAAGCCTAATCCTTTTTCATAGAATTCTATAACCTTTTCAAATCGGTCAGTTGGACGTGCTATTCGAAACTTTACCCAATTCTTCATGCTCTTCCTCCCATACTAAAAATTTTATACATGCTTACGTATTATTGTATATACGCAACATCTTTTTGAAATCCCTCATTAGTATGAGAATAAATACATACAAAAGTTTAGTTCATACTTTATAACAAAAACATTTTATATAAAATTGAATGTATTATCTTTATGCAATTATGCATTTTTACTTGCGAACTATTAAAAAACCTATAGAATTCAAAAGATGACTAAATATACAATTCCAATTTAAAATCTTGATGAACTACACATTATTAAAAACAATACTTTTTTAATTTTAAGAAGTATTGTACTTTTCAACACTTTCCTTATAAACATGATTTTTATAAGGAAATCTGATACAATTCTTAAATAATATTATTATGTATAGATATTACGAATAAAGTGCATAATTAAAGAAGGTGATTTTATTGAAATTAAATAAAAATTTACAACTATGTATATTAATTGCGACATTGATATGCTATTCCATCTATTTTATATTTTTTTATCTGTTCCCTACTCATTTTTCAAATTCGGATGTACGCTTCGCTTCACTTATCGTTGAAGCCATTACATTTGTATCACTCATTTACTCTATATATTCTAAAAAAGTTAGTTCAAATCCGTTTTGGATATGTATCACAATAGCAATCGGTAGCTTTTTATTAGGGAAAATAGTATATACATATCAAGATAGCTTCTTCGAAATTCCAATACATCGTTTTACTATTTCTGATGTATTTTACATGTTTTTTCTACTCTTCTGTCTTATCGCTTTCTGCTATAAAATTTTAAAAGAATGTGATAAATGGGAAAAAGCGTTCTTTATTTGTGATATATGCATCGTACTTACTTCCATATTCACATTGGAATGGTATTTATTTAATCAACCAAATTTAAATATATTCTCTCTTTCACTAGGAGATGTTTTCCTTTCATTTCTATATCCAATTGCAGATTTATTATTTCTTCTACTAGGTGTTAGTCTTTTTTTCCGTCCAACAATTTTTAATTCCAAACGGAAAATTTACATCTTTATTTTTGTATTAATAAGTTCTGCAACTTTTAACTATATTTATTTTTACTTAAATAATCATTTATCAACTGAAACGATAACATTATTACGTCTTTTATATAGAATACCTATATTGTTTATTGCAATAGCTGGATCTATTTCAGGAGATCATAATAGCCATAAAAATTATTTTATTGTTAACCCTATAATAGGAAAAAAAGCTTTAGTTGTATTTCCCTATCTTGCTGTTGCAATACTAATCGGGTTTACATTAAAAGAACAAACAGCATCTTCAACTCTCATTACAGGAAATTGTATTACTTTTATTTTCGTACTCATTCGTCATTCTATTGTACGTATACAAAACAATTCCCTAACAAAACGTTTACAGGCATTTAATGCTCAACTAGAAGAAAAAGTTACTTTACGAACTTCTGATTTAGTTTATAAATCAGAGGCTCTATCTCAAAAACAACAAAAGTTCAGATCACTATATGAATATCATCCTGACCCTATTTTTACGATTGATTTACATGGAATCTTCTTAAATGTAAATAAAGCTGGGAGTATGTTACTGGGAGCACCAACGAATGAGTTACTCGGTGAAACTTGTTTTTCGATTATTTTAGAAGAAGATAAAGATAAACTAGCATCTGCATTAGAAAAAGTGAAACAACAAGAATCGGCATCCTTACAACTTAGCTCTCAATATAAAGATGGCTTTACTTATTTTTTATATGTTACCATCGTCCCTATTATGATAGACGGACAAATTTCAGGAAGCTATATTATGGTGAAAGATATTACTGCACTAAAAAAGCAGCAAGAAGAAATAAAATATTTAGCATTCCATGATACTGTAACGAAAATTGGGAATCGTGCCTTTTTCCATAAGAAATTAAAAAGAGTTATAAAAAATGCTAAAACTACAGACAGTGAGTTCGCATTATTATACTTAGATTTAGATCGCTTTAAAGCAATTAATGATACACTTGGACATTCGTCAGGAGATTACATATTAGAAGAAGTAGCAAAGCGATTCCAATCCTGTCTTCCATCGCATACTCATCTATCAAGAATCGGTGGTGATGAGTTTACTATCTTAATTGAAAATTATACTGACAAAGATTCCTTATTCGAGTTATGTAACCAATTATTTGAAAGCATAGAAAAACCGTTTGTCATACACGAGCATACATTAACTTTATCACTTAGTATCGGCATCGCTATTTATCCACATTCTGGAATCGATACCGCTACACTTCTAAAAAACGCTAATGTTGCCATGTATGATGCGAAAGCAAAAGAACTTAACTCTGTCTCTATTTATGATGATGTTATCGCTAAGAAAATTGAAAGACGATTACGATTAGAAAAAGATTTACCAAATGCAATACAAAATGAAGAATTGTTCCTATTGTATCAACCTCAAGTTGATAGTGAATCTAATAAAATTATCGGTGCAGAAGCTCTAATTAGGTGGAATCATCCTGAATTAGGCGTTATTTCTCCATACGAGTTTATTCCGATTGCAGAAGAAACACTACAAATTATTCCAATAGGAAAATGGACATTGCAGCAAGCCTGTGAGCAAATGAAACGTTGGCACGCACTCGGATATTCTCATTTAAAAATAGGCGTAAATTTATCTGCTAAAGAATTTGAACAAGAAGATTTTGTAAAGTCTATTTCCGCTACATTAGCACATACAGGCTTACCAGCTAGTTCTCTTGATCTTGAATTAACAGAACGAATTGCCATGATGGATGAGCGAGAAACATTGATAAAACTGCGCACACTAAAGAGTTTAGGCGTTCACATTTCAATCGACGACTTTGGTACAGGTTATTCATCACTAGCGTATTTACCCTTATATCCAATAGACACATTAAAAATTCCAAGAGAGTTTATTACAATGTCTGAAACGTGTGAAGATGGAATGGAAATTATTAAAACAATTATCACATTGGCACATACATTAGAAATGTCTGTCATTGCTGAAGGGGTAGAAACGAAAGAACACGTAACTTTCCTTCAGAAAAACAAATGTAAGTTTATTCAAGGTTACTATTATAGTAAACCTATTCATATTAATGCATTTACTGAGCTATTAAAAAGTGGGATTCACCCATAGTACATAGTTAATCGGGATAAGTAATAATGAATTTGAACAACTATAGTAAAAAGGAAAGAAGATACCTTCTTTCCTTTTGTTTTTTCTATTTAAATTTCTATTACTTCACCACTTCATTTATTATATCTATTAATTGATGAATCCCCTCATCATTTGTTTTCGTATAGCCATTCATGTTTTGAATGTATCTCTCCTTATTTGTATTCAACTTATTTACTGCATGTATGAATGCATTCGTACTTACTTTGTCTTGAAATATAACTTCTGCATATCCTTGTCGAGAAAAATATTCAGCATTTAAAACTTGATCTCCCCTACTGGAACTGTTAGTTAACGGGATAAGCAACATCGGTTTCTTCAAGAATAGTAATTCAGAAATAGCAGTAGAACCCGCTCTCGAAACTACAACACTCGCCATATTTAGTATATGCGGCAACTCTTCCCCTACATATTCAAATTGTATATAGCCCTCCATGCCAATAGATGAATCGACCTTACCTTTACCACACATATGAACAATATTAAAATTTAATAGTAATGCTTCCAAACTTCCCCTTACCATATCATTTATCCATTGAGCACCTTGACTCCCACCCATAATTAACAATACTGGTTTATCTTGCTGAAATTTACAATAGCTTCTTCCCCGCAATACGTTACCTCTCTCAATTTCTTCTCTTACAATTGGTCCTACATAAACCTTTTTCTCATTACTTACATTTTCTCCTGTCTGAGGAAATGTTGTGCATAGTTTTGTAGTAAATGGTAATACTATTTTATTTGCTAATCCTAACGTACTGTCCGGTTCACGTATTATTACGGGTACTTTATTCATCCACGCTCCTATTACTACAGGAACGGAAACAAATCCTCCTGCCGAAAAAATAACATCTGGTTTTATCCGTTTCATTAATTTATAACTTTGTATGCAACCTTTTATTATTTTAAAAGGATCTTTAAAGTTCTCCCAATCCCAATATCTCCTAAGCTTCCCCGTTGAAATACTATTGTATTTAACATTTTGAACTAATAGTTTTTCAATTCCATTTTGAGATCCAATATACTCAACTCCCCATCCTTTTTCCATGAATTTAGGAATCAATACCATATTAATCATTACATGTCCGGCTGTACCGCCCCCAGTAAAGAGAATCTTTTTATTCATAATTTATATCCACCTTTATCATTAAAAATCTTGTTTTATACTAATCTGTTAAATGTAAATAAACTTACTATTATTTATATAAACATTTAATTCAAATCCTATATCTTGCAAAAAGTCTTTAATGAGATCATAAAAATCATTTCCATACTCACTACATTCATACTGAGCAAAGACTTGGATTACAAGCCTAGTTCCCATATCTATTACTCGATTTTTCCTATCATCCTTTTTCCTTTCCACATAAGCCCGATATTTATTTATCGCCTCATAAATACGCAAAACATGCTCTTCTTCATTTTTCCAGTCCAGCATATCAACAATTAAAAGAACTAGCGTATTTTGATTATCTATTGTTTTATAGCCATTCATATATTTCTTACACCCTTTTTATTTTTCATTGAATGCAAATGTCACTACACTTCACATACTCAAGTACATCTTTTAATGATTGATGAAATTGAATTTCTGGGATCCACCCTAACCTTCTTATATCCTCTATTACTAAAATCTCCTTTGAGTCGCTCCCACTTTTCTCTGTTTCATCTATAAAAAAATTCAATCGTGTTAACTCCTTATATTGTTCTAGTACATCTAATAAAGATCGTTTCACTCCTGAACCAATATTATATTGTTTTCCATTTATTCCATCTCGTAATAACACATGATACGCTTTAACCGCATCACGTACATCTAAAAAATCCCTACTATCTTGTAAACTGCTTACTTCAATAACAGCTTTACTTCTACCTGATTCTATATCTATCATTTTTTTTGCGAGAATCGAACAAATGCCATTCGATATTCCTGGACCAATTAAATTCGTGGGCTTTGCAATGATAATATTTGAATTCATTAATTCACTCCACGCCTCTGCAATAATGACTTGCATCGTTTTACTTAAACTATATGGATTTGAAATTTTTATGTTGCTCATACAATCTGCTTGCAAAGCAGATCCTATAACCAATGTTCTACAATGAGGTGCTTCTTGCTTAATTGCTTCTAATAAATATAATGTCCCTATTACATTAACCTCTACATATTCAAGAGCAGCTGTCCAAGACTCTATGACCGAATTCCTTCCTGCTAAATGCAATACATAATCTGGCTTTATCTGTTTCATTACCCTCATTACTTCGCTCTTATTAGTTAAATTACAAGTAATACCATTCCCAATACTTTCTCTATGTGCACGATTTTGAAACATAGGAATTACATGAAAGCCCTGCTCTAAAAAATATTGGCAAGCATGGCGTCCTGTGAAACCATTTGCACCAGTTATTAAAAGGCTCGCATTTTTTTTCATCGTAAAAACCCTCCTTTTAATAACATTTGTTTCACCTCATGTTTTGCAAGTACGTCTTGTTGAGAACTAAAACTCTTCACATCCACAAGCGGATAGCTAGCATAATATTCTTGAAGCCCTTCTATAGGAATAGTCGGTAGTACCACAAAATAATTTTGATCAAAACTTATACTTGTTTTACTCTCTACCTCAGATAAAAGCATTTCACTTAATTTTTCACCCGGTCTTATCCCTACTTCTTTTACCTTCACGTTTTCCTTTTTCGAATCTTCAATTAACACTTCTGCTAAATCTGTTATTTTACATGCCGGCATTTTCATAACAAAGATTTCTCCACCTCTACCTTGATATACGGCTTTAAATAACAATTCAACAGCATCTTCAATCGTTAAGAAAAATCTAGTCATATTTGCATCGGTAATCCCTACTTGTGAAGATTTTTTAATTTGTTTTTTAAACAGTGGTACCACACTTCCGCTCGTCCCTAAAACATTTCCACCACGAATACAAATGAATTTTGTTTTCTTCGTTTGTACATTCGCATGAACCATTAACTTCTCACCAATTGCTTTTGTCATCCCATACGTATTTGATGGATCGGCTGCTTTATCCGTTGAAACATATATAACTTTCTCAACTTGCATCTGTATAGATGCTTCAATTACATTTTGTGTACCATGTATATTGGTTTTTATAGCTTCATAAGGATAATACTCACATACTGGAACATGTTTTAAAGCTGCAAGATGGAATACATAATGTACACCTTGGCAAGCATATGCTAATTGATCTTTATCACGAATATCTCCAATAATAAATTTTAATCTATCATCATTTATAAACTGTTGCTGCATTTCAAACTGAATCGTTTCATTTCTTGAAAAAACCCTAATTTCTTTCGGTGATTTTTCTAATAGTTGTTTTATAAGTTCATGTCCCCACGAACCTGTACCACCAGTAATTAAAATTATTTTATTTAGCATTTCTTTTCCTCCTACCACACATTTCAATTAAATTTGTATTCATAAAATTTATTGAATTATTTTCAATTGATTTAAATCATAATCATCGTTTGTTACATTTAATTGACAAAAATAAAAAACAGAAACTATTAAACATAGTTTCTGTTTTTTATTTCACCTTACAACAGTAAGATTTTTTTATACCTTTTGCATGCTAACTAAATTCTTGTAAAAAACACCGCTCATTTATTTCTTATATTCGTAATAAAATAAATAGAATGATTCATAGCCAGTAATCATGTTTAATTTTATGAAAAAGGGAGGGAATGGAATGTACCGAAGTAATTCAAATCATACATATAACGAACTTTCCAAAGCATTGCCTCTCTCCCTATTCGATGTAAAAAATGAATTGAAACAAAAAAGCAAGCTCATTCATTCTGGCACGATGTATAAGTTAACGAAAGAAGAGCAACTCATCATCAACAACATAAAAATACAAACTGAACAGCTAAATAAAAATAATGTGACAAGAACACGCGCATACTACCAATTTTACATTCAATATCCAGAAATACATTGGGCACTACTTGGGCATATGGTATCACGTAACGGCGGTTGGAATATGACTGATTTGAAGGGCGATTTATATACGAAAATTTTATCAGAGAAAGATCAAATCACATTTTTTTCTTTTTTAGAAAGAGGGAATTGGCTTATTTTCCAAGATGTATATCCTCAATTTCTGCTTTATGAACAAAGTGTAAAAAGAGCACAAAAGCTATTTCACCTTCTCCCTCACCTAAATGTTTCTACATTTATGGAAACGATGTGGAACGATTTTTGGAAAACAGGTAACAAAAAAACATTAGCCATTGCAACTATTATTAATGAACAAAACTACTTAGAAAAAAGAGTGATTCAAAATATACAATTTAAAAAGACTGTACTTAATAGTATTGGATTTAAACTCTTTGATTTCTTTCAATTTAATCATATTCTTTTCCCATTCTACGAAAATGATAAGAAACACAAAGTATTACTATTTGGTGATACAATGAAACATTTCACTTCCTTACACGAACGAATCTTAATTGGAAAAAGGTTGTATTCATTATTATTTCGAGACACACATGTTTTATCTCAAATAATAAACTGGGCTCAGCACCATCCGCATACAGGATCAAGGAAAGATTACTGGCCTCATTTATTTTCAAGTGTCAATGAATCTTTTTCCCGTGAGTTTTATAAGCGTCGAATAAAGAAATGCCAGTTGCGTAGTGGCGCTTATCGTATATACAGTCCTGCACTCATCTATGCATGGCGAGATATGAAGCATGAAGAAGTTGACAATGAAGATTGGTTTACGGACTGGCAAGTTGTAAATTACTTAGTAGATAAGGAGGAAAATATAAATGGACAAATTACAGAAGACTACTGTAAAACACTCGAAAAAATTGAACTCGCCATTCTTGCAAAGAAAAACGTCCTCCTTCGAGAAGAAGAATAACCTTTTCGCATTAGTTATTACAATCTTATTCTCTTCTATTATCGGAACTTGCTTAGATGCTTTCTTTGTTGCGAAACAAATATATTCCTTTCCAGTTAGACCATTCTCCTCTATATTTTCAGTTAACATCGTCTTTACTTTGTTTGTACTACCAATTTTAACAACCATTTTCATACAAATTTCAAAAACATTATCTGCAGTTTCTAGAATTTCATTTATTATTTTAATGGGTATTTGTGCTAGCATTTTTGAACAGGTTGCTGAAAGATTTGGTTTATTTATTCATAGCTTGGATTGGAATCATACATATTCTTTATTTGGCTATATGATTTTCTTTTCTTTCATTTGGAAAGTATATCTTTTCATACAAAAATAAAGAGACCATTATAGATCTCTTCTTAAGCATAATCTTTAGTTATTGCTAATGGTGCAAGATTTTGAAGGCTTTTTGAACGTAAACGGTAGGCAACGATTTTCTTCTTATATTGCTTAATTACATCCACATGTTCCTCGTGGCTATATACAGAAAACTGAATATCTTTATTCCCTCTCTTCGTGTTAATGACGATTGGTGTTCCTTCCCCTTGCGGCGGGAAATAATGTTTATCTAAAAATAAAGCCTCATTAAATTCATGAATAACTTGTAGTTTCATTTCTCCCTCTATATTCTTGCCATCTATCGATATAGAGGTATTCTCTTCCTCAAGTTTTTGATGTAATTCAAATCTACTAATAATTGATTCTACAACAGAAGTTGGCATACTAGAAACGAGTACTTTAAGAGCGCCAAAAATAAATAATGTAACTATAAACCATGTTGTCATTTTCATCACCTCCATTAGATTTTAAAATATAAATTTCGTTCCATACGGTATGAATATACTAATGAGTATTCCAGTTACAATCATCGTCACCGAACCGATTGTCGCCTCTTTCTCGCCTTCCTTCACGAGACGGCTCACACCGATAATATGTGATGCGCATCCCATCCCCACGCCTTTTCCAACCGTGCTTGTTATTCGGAAAAATTTAAGTACTGTCGGTCCGATCATAGCACCTGTTATTCCTGCAACAACTACAAAACTAGAAGTCATGGATGGAATACCGCCAATTTGATCCGCTAATGATATGGCGATAGGCATCGTCGCTAATTGCGGCAGTGTCGTTACTATGAGTTCCTTATCTATATTTAACATCCTGCCAATCACTACATTCATACTCGTTAAAACCACTATACCTACCGCTACACCGATAAGTATCGACAAAAAGTTTTTCATAAGTATGTTTCGTTCTTTAAATAAAGGTATCGCTAACGCTACAATTGCAGGACTCAATAAGCTGGAAAGAATATCTCCTCCATTTTCTCTATACCCATCATGAGAAATACCAAAAATCAAAAATAAACCAATCATACTCGCTGTAACTGTTAACACCGGTAACGTAAAAGGAAACGGGAATTTTTTATACAACTTTGTCGCCAATACGTACATTACTACAGTAATAATAATTAAGACCATTTGCACATTGCACCTTGTCGATTTTATTTTTTTGATGTTACTACTAATTGACTTATATACCCTGAAACAATTAAAGTTACTACCGTGCTTGCAACTACTAAAAGGAATATAATACTCCCCTTACTGAAAAGAAAAGACCCGTATTCCATCAAACCTGTTGTCGAAGGAATTAGAAATAACGGTAAAAAGACGATTAATTTTTCCGCACCTTCTTCAAACCACTTTAATGGTAAAAGACGAGTACAAAGTAGTAGAAATAACATTAACATCCCTATTAAACTTCCTGGCATCGATAAATGGAATACTCCTTGAATCCACGTACCAACTAAGCTAAATACATATAGCACGCCTACTTGAAGTAAAAGCGTCACGTACTTCATTTCTTTCCCTCATTTCAATATTACGCATCACTATTATGAAATCTCATTTAACGTTTCTGCAAACCTCATCATTCCTAGGTGAATTTGTTCGGCATTTACTCTCCCAAAAGTAAAACGAATATATTCACTTTTAGTACCTAAAACACTTCCTGGGACAAACGCTACACCATTTCGTATAGATTCGCCTAACAAATGATACTCATCAAATGTTCCTTGCACTTTGCACCATAAATGTATTCCACCCTCTGGAACAAAAAATTCAACCTGGTCCCCTAATATTTCTTCAAGCTTTCTAATTAACACATCTCTTCTTTCTTTCAATTGTCTACGGAGCATTGTAATATGTGCATGAAAATCTTCTGATTCTAAAAACTGATTTGCCACCCACTGCGTAAATACACTATGCCCAAAATCAACTTGCTGCTTCGCATCCGCTAAACGTTCTATTACACGCGTAGGACCAATTACCCAGCCAATACGTAATCCTGATGCAACAATTTTTGATAATGAACTTATATAAAGAACATTCCCGTTTTGATCCATTGATTTTAATGTTGGATTCACTTCTCCATTAAATGACGTTACACTATACGGATCATCTTCTACAATCGGTATCCCAAATTCAGAAGACAGTTCCAATATCTTTTTACGTCTTGCTAATGAAAGCACAGTTCCCGTTGGATTTTGATAATCTGGATTCAAAAACACCATGCGAATACGATGTTTTTTATGCAAATCAATTAAATCATTTGGATTCATTCCATGCTGATCAACAGGTAAATGGAATATTTTTAGGCCAGCAGATTTAAACATTGGCAGTGAAAAACAATAAGAAGGGTCCTCAATTGCAATCGCATCTCCTGGTTTTAATAAGCATTGAACGATAAGATTAAGTGCCTGTTGTGCGCCAGATGTAATAAGGATAGAATTCGAATCTGCTTCAATTTGTTTATATTGCTGAACATGTGCTGCAATTGTTTTTCTCAATATTTCATTCCCAAGTGGATGGTCATAACCAAGGTTTTCCATAAATGTTTTCTCCGACAAAATCGTTCGGAATCTATCACTCGGAATTAATTCTGGTGACAATTCACCACTCGCTAAATTAATTAAGTCGTCTTTTTGTGTTTCCGTTCTAATTTGTTGAACGAGTGGTACGTTAGGTAAGAACGATCCATCCTCAACGTACCTACCCCAGTTCGGTATTCGTTTATGTGAAACACCCCATATGTCTGTATTCACCCGTGTCCCGCTTCCTTTTTGCCGCTCTACTACTCCAAGTGATTTTAATTCTTCATATGCAGCTACTATCGTACTTCGGTTCACCTGTAACTCTTTTGCTAACATACGCTCAGAAGGTAACTTGCTATCAGAAGGAAACTCACCTGAGGAAATACCCCTTTCAATATAATCCGCTATTTGTTTATATACAGGCGTCTTATCTGCACGATTTGGTTTCCATTCCACCTTGTTGCCCCCTCTCAAAACGAACTATCCCTTATTTCAGTAATAATAGTATGAATCAGTCACATTTTCTTATCCTTAAATGGATATATCCAAAACGGTTCTCTTTCTAACCACTCGACTGTTTCCGGTACACCATCTTCATACTCTCTTTTTAGTTCCGTTACTTTCGTCGCAAATTGTGATGCATGTGCTTGCAATGCTTCTAGCTTTTTTGGAACATATTCTTTCACTTCATTTTTTAAATGTGGCGGACCTATTTCCGCTTCATGATTATTTGAAAAAGCTACCGCATAAAATGTTGGCCTTTTATTTTCAGGAATAGTGGCTAACGCCTCAGCCACCGCTTCTCCTGTTGCATCATGATCTGGATGAACTGCATATCCCGGATAAAAAGAAATAACCAACGACGGATTCAATTCTTCCACACATTTTTGTATTACACGTCTTAACTCTCCAGGAGTTTCAAATTCAAGAGTTTTATCACGATATCCCATCATACGTAAATCTTTAATACCTAAAATATTTGTAGCTCTCTTTAGTTCTTTCTCTCTTATAGCATATAATGATTCACGTGTTGCAAAAGGAGGATTTCCCATCGCCCTCCCCATTTCACCTAAGGTTAAGCAAACATAGGTAAGGGGAACATTTCGCTGCGCATAAGCTAAGATTGTACCTGCCACGCAATATGACTCATCATCTGGATGCGGAAAAACAATTAAAACGTGACGTTCATTTTTTATCAAAACAATACTCCTCCATCACTTTCGATATTAGTCTTTTCTATCAAATCACTACCGCATACCACGTTACTCCAACAAGTAGTACAAAAAGAAGGATAATATAAATAGTTGATAAGTTTTTCACATTTCTCTTTGTAGACTTTCCGTAATTCTCCTCCACATTTCGTGCAACTAGTACGGTCCCAAACAGCGATACAATTACAATAATAACGACTAGTGAAATTGCAAAGCTCATTGTATATTCACCTCTCTAAGGCCAGTCTATTTTAATTAAGAACTTCCCTTTTAAAACGTTAATAACATACTACCTTTCTTCTCTTATCATAATAGATGTTTGTAAAAAACGGACCAACCACTTTTATGTTTTTTTGCTCATCCACTTTAATAATAAAAAACAACTGATCACTTATGATCAGTTGTTTTTTCGCAGGTTTATTTAAGCTAATTTTCATTTGAAATTAATTCGATTTAAAAGTTTAGCCTTTTCATAATGAAACATCGATTGAGATAACTCGAAAATTGTTCCATTTACAAGATACACTGTATTTTCAATAAGAAGCGCCGGATCACCTTCATTTAATTCTAAAAGCTTTGCATTTTCTTTATTTACTTTTTCACAACTAATTACTTTATCGGCAAAACCTATGTTTAATCGTAAATCTTCAATAAAATAACTGTATACAGAGCTTAATGCTATTTCTTCATTCAAATATGGAATAATATCCTTTTTGAAATAACTTATTTCAATAGAGAACGGTTTTCCATCTACAATTCTTAAACGCTTCAAAAAATATATCCTAGTTCCGGCTTCACATTGCATCCGCTTTGCGATCTCTTCATCCGCATCTATTACTTCAAGCTTTAGCACTTTCGTTTCAATATTTTGCGAAACGAGATTTTTCGTTAATCCACGTAAACTTCCTAAATTAATATAATCTGTTACAGAAGTTTCGCGTAAAAACATACCACTACCTTGCACTTGAAAAATATAGCCTCTATTTACAAGCTGACTAATTACTTTACGTATCGTATTACGACTTACTTCAAATCGATTCATTAACGCTTCTTCTGTAGGTAGTTTTTTCGTTTCATTAAAAAGCCCGTCTCGAATATTTTGCTCTAACACATCTGCAATCTGTTTATACTTTGCACTCATACACTTTCTCCTAAAATACTCTTTTATCTATTATAACTCTTCTCCTCTCGTTTCGATCACATGTTTATACCAATGAAACGACAGTTTCTTCTTACGTTTTAAGTTATCATTATGATCGACAAAAATAAAGCCATATTGCTTTTTGTATCCATTTAACCAACTTAAAAGGTCAATCACTGACCATGCATAATAACCTTTTAAATTGACCCCCTCTTCAATTGCACGCTTTATTACTTTTAAATGCTCTTCAATAAATTTAATTCTCGAAACATCTACAATTTCTCCATCAATGATTGGATCTTCATCACCAAGTCCATTTTCCGTTACATACATCTTTATATCACCGTAACGCTCTTTCAACATATGCAATCCATCTAAGAAACCTTCGGGAGATATTTCCCATCCCCATTTCGTATATGTTTTATCATCCATTTTAACTGTTCGATAAAAACCATCAAAAGAAGGATTACCTGGAGCAAGTGTAGAGTTTTCTCGAGAATGCTCCCCGCCATTTATATCCATATCGTATCTTTCTACTCGTATTGGTTGATAATAATTTAATCCAATAAAATCATTCTTTTCAGCATTTTGTTTAATGATTTCTAATTCTTCAACCGTCCAATTAGGAGTCCATCCTTTTTTCTTTAATTGTTGTACAACATAAGACGGATACTCACCTTTTAAAACTGGATCATAATACCAATACGTTTCATATTCATTCGCATGCTTTGCTGCCAGTATATTTTCTTTTTGACCATCCACACTATAAGCAGGTAAGAAAACATGAGTAATACCAATTTCCCCATATTGTTTCAGCTGTTTGTACACCGCAACTGTTTTCGCATGCGCATAAAATACATAATGCGTCGCTTGAAAATACTTTGGAACATCATTTTGTATTCCTGGTGGATGTGCACCTTTTAAATAACCTAATCCACAAAACATTACTGTCTCATTAAAAGTAATCCAATGTTTAACTCTATCACCAAATGCCTTAAAACAAATTTCTGCGTATTTCACGAAAGCTTCTGCTGTTCGTTTATTCGTCCATCCACCATCTTTTTCTAACGCTAACGGTAAATCCCAATGATATAAAGTGACAAACGGTACGATCCCATATTTTAAACATTCATCAATTAAGTTGTTATAAAATTCGATTCCTTTTTCATTCACCTCTCCATCTCCAGTCGGCAATATTCTCGCCCAAGAAATAGAAAAACGGTACGATTCTAACCCCATTTCAGCCATTAAACAAACATCTTCCTTATATCGATGATAATGATCAACAGCTACATCACCATTTGTTCCATTGTATGTTTTGCCAGGAATTTTTGAAAACTCATCCCAATTCGTAACACCTTTTCCATCTTCATTCCATGCACCTTCTACTTGGTAAGAAGCTGAAGCAGCTCCGAATAAAAAATCATGTGAAAACTTCATAGTATATACCTCCATTTCATTACAACAAATAGAATTCATTCATATATATAAAATTTATAGGTACAAATTTTATATGTATGATTATATCGTATGTTTTTATTTTTTTCTATCACGAAAGTATGATATTCAATGTTGGTTTTTGGAAAACAAAAAGAAGCGACGTATGTTATCGCTTCTTACTCTCATCATCTTTATTCTTTTATTAATGACTTATTCGCTCTTATAACTTCTTGATACAATAATGGTGACCACTTTTCATTTATGTAGTCTTGCATTATCCAGCCTACTCTTACAGGACTCTTTTGTTTTATATAGTTTGCAATTTCAGGATTTATATAAGAGGCGTAGTAATATGGACTATTCCATGCTGTACCACCAGAAGACAAGCTTGTAAAATTAATATATAGATGATTTAAATCCTCACTATTGTTCATCGTGTCATTGATCGTATCTTTAATAGATTTTACTTTCTCATCATAACTCACTTTATATTTATCTTGCACTGTTACATTTACATTTTGATTTACAGTTGTCGTAAATGTCTCATTATCTGGCCAATAAAAATTATTATATCCTCCTGTTTCATTACTACTATACCTTTTTAACAGCACAATTTTCCCACGAGCATCTCCAAGTTTTATATTTCCTTCTGTTTTTAAAAAGATAGGATCAACAAAATAATTTTTTTCAAACGTATTACTAAAGGAACCTTCTGCTCCTTTCATATCCTCATACTCTTTTTTTAAAGACATAATAATCGTTTCACTTGGATTATCTTTTAAAAATTGTTTCGCTTCGCTTATGAATTCATGTAATGTTACATAAAGATATAATGGCCCATGATGAAGAACTATCGTATTATCATCTGTTAAACGTCCTCTTATATCAAAAATACGAGCTCCATGATCCATTTGGTAACGAAAATCATATTCTTGCGTCATTCCCCATACTTGCTTAATTGGATTTTGTAATTTGAACGTACCACTATCATGTGTTCCCGGAATTGAAATTCGTGCCAATGGGATGTTATCAGGTATAGGTTGCATCCATTTTGACCAATTTTCAAGCTCATTAACAGGGCTAGCTGCAAGGACTCGCTTATCATGTAAAGCAAATACAGATGTGCTAAATATCATAATACATATGAATAATTTCAAAATAAAATTATTATTGCTCACTACTATTCCTCCTTTTTCTGTTTTACATCAAACTTATTGAATATAATATAAGTTAGTTCATAAAAAATAAATAACATTTCATCAATATGAAATATTGCATAGAAGTAAAGTTAAAAAATCATTCACATATACTAAATTAGAAACATTTAAAGGAACTTCATCTGAAGTTCCTTTCGTTTATTTTATGTTCAATACATATGAACCATCTTTATTCTCATACTTATAGACATTTAAATAATATTTACCTGGCTTTGCATTATAAGTTCCTTTAACTACACCCCCTTCATTTTCACCATATGCTACATAGTTGTTTAAATCTGATTCATGGTGAAGTACCCATGTCATTCCAATGTTTTGTTCATTTAATAAAGAAATATTAATATTTTCTGGTGAGTCAATTTGGAAAGTAAATACATCCACCTTATCACGATTATCTAGTTTTCCTTTCATTGGTGTATGAAAGGAGACTTTATTTGCCTGTCTACGTTCATTATTTGGTTCATTTTCTGTTACTTGTAACTCATTCCCACCGTTCGTTTCTCTTCGTTCATACCCTAAATCTACTAGTATAGACTTCAAATCTGGTAAAACACCAATTTTATCTGAAGATGGATCTTTAGATTTCGTTCCAGTGTTACGGTTACTTAATATCGTTCTTAATTCACTTGGTCTATATGGTTGTCCTAAATTTTCTTTAGCAATGCTTTGTACTAAAGTCGCTGCTCCTGCGATAATGGGTGAAGCACTAGATGTTCCACTAAAGCTTGAAGTATAAAGATTTACAGCACTTCGACTTTGCTCGGCTGTAGTTGTATCTACATTTTCTCCCCAACCGTACACATCAATCCGACTTCCATAATTTGAAAACCACATACGCTCATGAGGGAAAGATGAAGAGCCCGCGCCTACCATAATTGCACCTGAATCTTTAAAATCTTTACTATTTCGATTTAAGACTTGTTTACCATTTCTATCTTTAAATTGATCTAAATCATTCCACCCATTTGCTCCAGCTTCTATAATGACAACACCTTTATCTGTACCAGCACGAATCGCATCAAAGATATCTGGTTGTATTTCAACAGGTAAATATTTATCACCATATCCATCAAAGGACGCTTGTGCCTCTAATAATAAAACATCCCCAGCTTCTAACTGATTTACAGCACTTAATATTGCATCAGCTGTATTATACTGTCCGTTATCTCTTATTTGAGAAATCACTTTCGCTTTCGCTTTTGGCGCAATCCCAATATTCCCAACCTCATTATCCTCAGAGGATACAATCCCTAGTACAGACGTTCCATGTCCAACATGCTGATCTATATTTCTTCCAGACATTAATTCAATATTTTGATGTACTAAATCCTCATGATTTAATAGCCATCCATATTCCATATCAACAAAGGTTATATCACTTCCATTACCACCTTGGACTCCCCAGGCAAAAGACGCATTAATACCGTATGGTGCCGCATCAAGGTAACCTTGTTTTTTATATCTAGGATTGCTATTAGGATTAAAAGATACACTTAATGGTTGTACTTCCGGTGGCGTTATTTTTTCTTGTTTCTTCACATACACATCTTCTATTAAAGATGATGTCTTTAACTTATCTACTAGTTCTTCTTCCTGCTCACCATCTTGAGTTTGAAGAATATAATAGTTTGATAAACTTGTAGATACATTATTAGGTGCTTTCACTTCAAGGTTTTGTATTTGTTCCGGACTTACAGATGTGAATAAACGATTAAATGTTACATCTGGATATTCTGCGAAAAAATCTTCTAGTACTTTATCGTTCATTTGAGATTGTATTTGTTTTTCAATACCATCTTCATATGGAAATTTCAAATCCGCTCTGAATTTTACAATGATTTGCTTATCTGTTTCTTGTTCTATCCCTAATTTACTCTGTTGTTCTATAGAATCAGCATTTACAATATTGACTGTTTCCCCTATTCCTAAAAATGTTGAAATGATTACAGCTGAAACAGATATTCTTTTAAATATACTCATTACATCACTCCTCTTATTAATAATATTTAATCATTATATTAATCTATAATGATTTTATTTATATAACATATTCCCTTTCTACTAAATAGATTATAGTAATCAGCAATATGAACTTCAATGTATTTTCATATGCAATATTTCATATTCGGACTCTACACCACATAAATAAGAAACTTATAATGATTATTTATTTCATATGTGCTAATATACTTACATTACAATATTATGCATAAACATTCTGAACTACATTACTTAACAGTTTGACCTTATTTTTCCTAGGAGGATTTACAATGAAATTATTAAAAATAAAACATATAATACCTTTATCTGCAGCTGCAATTACATTCGTATGTAATCAAGGCACAGCTGAAGCATCTACCATTCATACAGTAAAAAAGAATGATACACTTTGGGGCATTAGTAAACAATACGGAGTTTCAATCCACTCCATTAAACAGGCTAACAATAAAGGAAACGATCAAACTTTTATTGGTGAACAGTTACATATTCCAGGGTCCACGAATTCAAATGAAATCACCGTTCGTCAAAACGTCAACCCTGCGAAGATTTCTGGACAAATTATTTATCAAGTACAACAGGGAGATTCATTAGAAACGATAGCAAAGCGTTACAATGTTACCGTTCAATCTATAAAACAAATTAATAATACAATCGGAAACAAACTTTATACAGGACAACATTTAAAAATTAACTCAAGCATTTCAGAAAAAGAAAAAGACTTAATGGCACGCTTAGTTACCGCTGAAGCAGGTGGCGAATCCTATAAAGGTAAAGTAGCTGTAGCAAAAGTTATACTAAATCGTGTAAACGCAAAAGGGTTTCCAAATACAATAACAGGCGTTATTTATGAACCTATTAAATATGGATATGCATTTACTCCTGTTACAGATGGAAGAATTAATCATCCTGCAAGCCCAGAAGCAAAAATGGCAGTAGAAGAGGCTATCTCCACGAATGGAATACATTCTGATTGGCTTTATTTCTATAATCCAAAAACATCAACAGACAAATGGATTACGACACGTCAAACAGTAGCAGTAATTGGTAACCATGCGTTTGCTAAATAAGAGTTGCAATCATTAACAGACCTCTTTACTTAAAAGGTCTGTTTTTTTGTATGTAACAATTTATTTATCATATGACATAGTAATTTTTAAAAACTATTCTTTCAAACATTTGTATTTACTCCACCACTTTGAGAAATTAAAAAAGCATCAGGTTCAAAAACTCCCTCTTTATTAATAAAAGCTATTTCTTAACTTCATAATATTGTTATACACTAGAGAAATAAAAACAAACTATTCGTTAGCAGGTGAAAGAATATGTATGATGTTACAATTATCGGCGCTGGAGTAAGTAGCATTTTTATGGCTTATTCACTAGCTAAAAGGAACAAAAAGGTTTTAATTCTTGATAAAGGGAAAGCGCTAGAAGATCGTCATTGTCCTTTAGACGAAGGAAAAGCGTGTACTTGTACTACATGTGCTAAATATTTTGGGTTTGGTGGTTTAGGAAAATCTGAAGGGAAGTTTAATTATACAAACGGATTTGGTGGCGAACTTGAGCAAAAAGTCGGTAAAGAAGGCTTTATACAACTCATGGCTGAAGTAGATGAAATTCTATGTCAGTTCGGAGGAAGCTCTGTTTCAAAGTATTCTACAGAAAATCCAACTCTCAATAAGAGAGCTGAGTCGTGTGGTTTGCAAATGCTAACAACAGAAGTACGGCATCTTGGCACTACCCTATCAAGTGAGATTTTTCAGCAACTCTATGAATTTTTGCTTACGAAAATAAATATACAATTTCATATAGATGTGCAACATATTATGAAACAGAAAGATCATTTTACAATAGAGACAAATGAAGGAACAGTTCAATCTAAGCAACTAGTATTTGCAACTGGACGTTCCGGAGCGGATTGGCTAAAAGAAATGTGCACTTCTCTCAATATTTCTCAGGAACAAACTCGTGTAGATTTAGGTATTCGAGTAGAAATGAAAGAACACCAATTACGTTCTATATTAAAAGATACATTTGAGACTAAACTTTCTTATGAGCATGAACACTTTACAGCAACTACGTACTGTATGAATCCGAAAGGACGCATCATTAGAAAGTACGAAGAAGGTTTAGTTATGCCTGACGGTCAAAATTTTCGAGAGAAAGGAACTGGCACACCTAACTTAAATTTCACTTTATTCATCCCACGCTATTTTTCAACTCTCAAAGATGCAAACATATACGCAAGTTCAATCATTAAAAACATTAACCAAGGACGAGATCGGATTGTTATTCAGCGCTTAGAGGACTTACTAAATGAACAGCCTACAACAGAGAACCGCATGAAACATAACCGTATACACCCTACACTAGAAGGAGATTATGGCGATTTGCATACAGAAGTTCCTCCATTATATATTGAAGGGCTTAAAGAGTTTTTATTACGCTTAGAACAATTTATCCAAGAACCGATTGATAAAGATACTTTGTTATACGGAATTGACGGAAAGTTCTATGCTCCTACGATAAAAATCAATAACTATTTTGAAACAAGTTTGCATGGACTATTTTTAGTTGGAGATTGTTCCGGTGTCACTCATTCCTTATCTCAAGCTGCTGCAAGTGGGTTGTATGTTGGAAAATATTTATCTCACATTTAATTTACATAGTAATAGCTTACTATTTCCCCACAAAGAATCAGGGTTTTATGGGATACATATTTAACATAACTATTGACATTCAATTCTAACAAATTGAATGTCAATAGTTTTAAAAGGCTCTATTCATTTCCACTTTCATTTGTTCGATATTTTGTAACATCATCATAGTGTTTAATATGTTAGGATGTCTATAAGTATTTTTTACTACAACTATGACTTTTTCTATTCTGTTTCTAAAAAAATAGATTTATGCTTTAAAATTCCCCATTTTACGTATATGAATACTTCATATTATGACCTTTAGAAAGCATAAGCTGAATGGTTCATTACACTCCAATAGTTATGAAAATATAATATATAACATAAGTTAAATAAATTGTATAAAGAAGGTGTAAAAATGAAAAATAAAGTTAATTTACAAATGCAAAATATAAGCTTTGTTTTAATAATTGCTTTAGCAGTATGGCTAAAAACATATCTTATTACAAGATTCAGTTTTGATTTAAAAATTGAGTCTTCTACACAAGAGCTTATTTTATTTATTAGTCCTCTCGCTACCTCATTAGCTTTTGTCGGATTAGCATTATTTGCAACCGGTGAAAAGCGAAATTATATAGCGCTATGTATTAATTTCTTATTAACAATCGTACTCGTTGGGAATGTAATGTTCTATGATTTTTATAGTGATTTCGTAACGTTACCAGTACTTGGGCAAACATCAAACTTTGGTCAATTAGGCGGTAGTATTTTAGAAATATTGAACTATAAAATTATACTCGCTTTCGTAGACATTATTTTCTTCTTTATTTTGTTAAAGAAGAAGGCATTAGTCTTCCAAACAGGACGTGTAACTCATCCGGCACGCTTGTTATATTTTCTTTTAACGATTGGTGTGTTTTTTGCAAATCTACATCTTGCAGAAAAAGAACGACCTGAACTATTAACGAGATCATTTGACCGAGTCATGCTTGTCAAAAATTTAGGACTATACACTCATCAAGTATATGATTTAACACTGCAAGTAAAAGCAGAATCGCAAAAGGCACTTGCTGATAGTAGTAAGTTACAAGAAACTGAAAACTACGTAAAGGCAAACCAAAGTGAACCAAACCCTAATCTATTTGGTGCAGCAAAAGGAAAAAACGTAATTGTCGTTACTCTTGAATCCTTGCAAACCTTCTTAATAGGCGCATCAGTTAACGGTCAAGAAATTACACCGTTCTTGAATGAATTCATAAACGAAAGCTATTACTTCGATAACTTTTTCCACCAAACTGGGCAAGGAAAAACATCCGATTCTGAATTTCTAATCGATACGTCGTTGTATCCATTAAATCGAGGAGCTGTATTTTTCACGCACGGTAACAATGATTATACTGCGACTCCAGAGATTTTACGCCAGCAAGGCTATTTTACTTCTGTATTCCATGCGAATAACGCAACGTTTTGGAATCGTAATATCATGTACTCTGCTCTCGGTTATGATCGTTACTATAATGAACTTGATTACAAAATTACACCCGAAACACATTTAAATTGGGGATTAAAAGATATTGAATACTTCGATCAATCAGTAGATATATTAAAAACTGTTGACCAACCATTTTACGCTCGTTTCCTTACGTTAACAAACCATTATCCATTTACGTATGATGAAGATACAAAATTCATTGAACCATATAACTCTGGTAATGGCGTATTTGATCGTTATATTGTAACAGCACGTTACTTAGACGAATCCATTAAAAAATTTATTGAACGTTTAAAAGCCGAGGGAATGTATGATGATTCTATTATTGTATTGTATGGTGATCATTATGGCATTTCTGAAAAACATAATCGTGCAATGGCACAGTTTTTAGAAAAAGATCAGATAACAGAATTTGATACTTTAAATTTACAACGTACACCTTTATATATTCACATGCCTGGCCAAACAGAAGGTCAAACGATTTCAAAACCTACGGGACAAATTGATATGAAACCTACAATTCTAAATTTATTAGGGATTGATACTACGAACGATATCCGTTTTGGCCATGATATGTTTTCAGATGAATATACCGGTTTTGTCGTTCTACGTGATGGCAGCTTTATTACAGACAAGTATGCATACACAAACAACACTTTCTATGACCGAATAACTGGTGAAATTGTAGATTTACCAAAAAAAGAAGCACAAGCACTCATTAACCGTGCACAAAATGAATTACGAATGTCTGACAAAATTATTGAAGGCGATTTATTACGTTTCTCAGAAAGTAATAAAATAAAAACTGGCGAAGTACAAACTAAAATTAAAGAGACTGAAAAATAATGTAAATATGAAAAGGGAGCAACTCATTACAGTTGCTCCCTTTTACTCTCTTATAACATATGATGCAATGTCATATAGAAACCTCATATATTTTACTTTTATTCTACGCTTGTTTCTAAAGTTACATCTGTATAGGTATGATCATCACCAATATTTAAAATCACTTCACATTGACGTAATCTCAATTCAAAGAGCATGATAGAATCATGGTAGACTTCGGGATTTGATTTCATTTTATGTAACATCTCTTGTTTTTCTTGTATTTCTAAATGAGTGTTTTCTACAGCTTGTTTCAAGGAGTTAAATGGATTCCTAAAGAATATATGAATATCCCTCTCTTGTGTGTTTTCAAACAGCTCAAATTGCAAGAAAAATTTCTTCATAATAGAAGTTGTTACTTCTGTATAATCTTCATTTTCTACATACTGTTTATATTTGTTATATAGCATACCTTTGTTTTTAGGAAGAACTCCAAATAATTTACCGGCACTTTTCAGTAAAAATTGCGCTGGTGTAAATCGACGTAAAATATTTACTTCATCCATTTGTATTCTAGTCGTCATTCTGTCAGCATCTCTGCGCCAGTCATCAAGTACTTTAAAATCACATGCTAACTGTATTCGATTTTCTCCAAATAAAGAATTAAGTCCTTCACTCAGTTCTTCAAGATATGATTGACTTTGAAGGAGCTCATGATTAGAAGTTTCAATCCAATTTTGCATAGAAAGGGCAAGTTTAGGTAATACCGTTTGTTCTAAATATTTGTGTACTCTTTCATTCATTGCTTTATTTAGTTCCGTATCCATGTGACCGAAATCGCTTTCTTCACTAATTAAATCCGAACAACTCTGTAATATCTTCGGAATATTTTCAGTAAGGTCGTTCGTAATTTCCGTTTTCATTGTGCGATATGACTGTGTAATGAAATGAATTTTTTCCTTCTCAAAAGCAGTAAGATTATTCATGCTACCATTTAGTTTCACGAGCATATCTTCATTCCAATTAATCGCATCAACTAAATTATTTTCTTTCTCAACGCGTTTATCCAACAAATATGTAATTGTTTTTCGAATGAAAAATAGTAGCTTTTCAGTACGTTCTGCATCGATATTTTTATGATTAAAGTTAAAATGAATAAACTCAGTTAACTCATTTAATTGTTGACTACTTGTATATAGCGAAGAGTAAGGGAAAATTCTCGCTTGCGGGAAATATGTGTTTATTCTTGCTTGCGTATCATATAATACTCTTTTCACTTCTGCTTCACTGTATATGTTATCGATTTTATTTAATAAGAAATGAATTTGTAAATTTGGTGTATGTTCTTGAATGCTTAATAGAATGTCACGTTCTTTGTCAGTAAAAGGTGAATCCGCATTCAATACAAATAATAATTCGTCTACAGAGTTTAAATATTCGAATATCTCATCTCTAGTGTCATTATTCCTATTAAAGCCAGGTGTAACTACAAATGTAAGTTTATTTTCACTTAAAAATTTGCATGGTAATTTAAATTCAACACATGCTCTATCTCTATATGTTTGATGGTGTTGAGACATCATATTATAGTAATCAGAGACATCTTCCGTTGTTGTAATTGCAGAATCTGTTATGGCGTTAATTTCTGTATGAGCATCATTTTTTAAAACTACTACATTTGAAATTGATTTTTCTACTATATTTTCTCCTAATATAGAGTTAATAAATGTAGTTTTTCCGTTCCCTGAAGTTCCCGTTACTAAAATGCGATTTGTACTTAAATCTGCGAGCTCGCCAACTAACCATCTAAATCGGTGACCCATTTCTATATTATGCTCTTGTGCCCATTCTGTAATAGATTCAAAAAGATGTAAACTATACTCTAAGCCATTCACATGATTAATAGAATATAACAACAGGTTTTCCGCATGTTTTATATTTGCTGAATCTATTTTAGAAGGGAAAATCTCATCCCATGCCAATACAGCTGCTGATGGGAATACAGCATAAGATGGATTGACTACCTTTAACCAATTTGTTAACAAGTTTGGAATAATGTCGTGCAATTGTTTAAGCATATATTGACCTTGAATTAATTCAAAGTACGTTTCTTCGTAAAGAGAAGAAATTTTGTCCCATATATCGGACGAATGTATTTCAATATGTAAGAAAAATTCATTTATTGTGTTAAGCCATAATAAGTAATTTTGTTCATTTTTATAACTGTTCCAAAGTGATGAAACCATTTGCGTAAATTGTACTTGATCTACATTATTTAACGTAACTAATGCTTCATAGAAATAATCTGGTGCAATATGTTTCGTAAATCTTTTATCGATATATCCTTTTAAAACCTCAAACCACGGATAAGATTCTGTTCGAATTAACTCATTCACAGCAAGCTCTACTGCACTATCAAAATCTTGCTGCTCCTCATAAAAGGAACGGGCGATTTTTGTGACATTTGGATAATCCGGATTTAAAGAAACTGCTTCTTTAATAACAGCGAAAGCTGAGTCAACGTTATTTTGCTCTATGTAAAGAGAAAGTAATTGTAGTCTAATTTCCGTCATCAATATTATATTATCAGTAGTAATGGAAGTATAAACATTTTCAGCAACTTGTAATTGATTAAGCTCGAAATAAGCATCCGCAATATTTTTTTGTGCCCATGGTGCTAATTCATTATTAACTTTCTCCCATTTAAAAATAGCTGCTTCAAAATCTTGATGCTGATAATAAAACTCACCTTGTGCAAAACGAATGTAAGATCCCTCAGAAATCTCATTTCTTTCTTCGTTTAAATAAACTTCTCCAAGTACGTCAAGAGGTGGTTTTGTTTCATTCTCCATTAGGAATGTTTCATAATACATCTTTTTTATTAATTGTTTTTCTACTCTCATCTTTTCCCCCACTATATCTTGAAAATACATTTTTAAGATATGTCAATACTTTTTGTATGTATGCTTTTTATATTAACAAAGAATATCTTTTGGAAAATTTCATTTTTCTTTCATTTTTCAAGTTAGATTGAATTTTTATGAGAAAAGTTTCAGTTTTTTTTCAATTCCCTTTCAGTTTTGAAACAGCATTAAATGTTCCTAATAACCTAATAACACTATAATCTTCCGCATTACATTATCAAGAAAAACCTATATGAACCATATTATAAAAACAATTTATAACGAATATATATGCAAAATAATCTTCACGAATACATAAAAGAAATCATTATCATGTATTTCTCACATTGTTTTCCTTTGAAATATTTCAGTAAGTACGGAATTAAATTCCATTAACCTCTATAAATAACTAGTCCAAAAAAAATCTATATGCATATCATGTTATAGTAAAGAATTCAGGAAATCCTAAAAGGAGGCATTTTCATGTTTGAAGATAAATCTAAAATAAACTACCCATATGAATTTACTGAAACTACAACAATCCCGCTAAAAAATCCCATTAATAAAAACTTCAAAAACGGCTCTGGTACACATACTTTCCCAATTAAAAAACACTATAAAGAACAGGTGTTATATACGGAAAAAATTAATAATAATAAAAATAAATAACCTGATAAGCTCTTATAACAATTAATCAAATAAGAATCTATATTAGACCTTGCATAGTTATAGGTAATATATAAATCTTTCTTATACAACTCGTGTACTTTTAAAAAGTGCTGATATACAGCGCTTTTTTATACATAGATAATAGAAGAACAAAAAAGGCATGGATAGTTTCCATACCTTTTTTGTTCTTTACTATTTATAAATGGCGTATGTCCATGTTCATTTCATTCAATGGTACTTTAATGGGCCTTCTAGAAGTCATTGGATTGAATTTATACCTCTTCCAATCCCTATTATTGCTCTATTATATATTTTTTAAAATTTACCAAACGCTGTTTCAAAGCTACTTAGTTTTCATAAAATATTTTTTGTTTCCGCTGGAACGGATAGACTTTAATCTCATCTGTATCTAAATTTTCATGAAATAAATGAATGGCTATAATTTGTCTACAATTGTAAGTATGATAATAATATGTTCCGGACTCCATACACATTACGCTTGTATAAATTGTATTATCTAATGCACCTTCTTCTGTAATTACGCCACCTTTAGGAACCTCGCAATTTGATAAAATATGAAATAGGGCCGATACTCCCTCTTCTTCACTATCTATACCTTGAATGTTTTGTTTACCATATGCTGCCCGCACAAATCTTGATGGCGGGGTAAAATCCCCTGGAAGTCCCATTGAGCCTGAGCCCTGACCAAAAGCACTTAATGGTAAGTTACTCCACTCTGTTGGCGCGAATGGCTGCGATTTAAGGCCTATATATTGTCTTAAATTTTGCAAATGCCAATTAAACTCCGGACTATTCGTCATCACTCCTAGTGGGTTATCATACAACTTTAATCCTTCACTTGTCGGCTCCAGTACAATGCAATCTCCCCATTTATCCGCTAAAATCCAATGGAGTGGTGGCGTAAGTCCTAAATCCGGTAATGGTATATCCAAAAAAGTAAGGCTATCTACGGATTTCTTTAACTCTTTGACAGAATTGAATTGCGTGAGACTCCAAGTCACAAAATCAAATGGAGCCAAATTCGTTTTGTTGTCATCTATGCTTTGACTATAAGTAGCGAATCCTGGAAAATAGAGTGTTGCACATGTCATACCTGCTTCATTTACTCCGTCCGCCATAATGATCCTTCCTTGATGATTAATACCCATTCCGACCGTAGCATGTTTCGTATTAATGATTTCACCAGTTATATTATTCCACTGATAATGTCGAGGAATGATTATTACTTCTTGATTCATATCTAATGTGAAGTCCATCGTTCTTGCAAAAAGATGCTGACCGTTTTTTGTCTGTAATGTCAAACTTGTACACATATAGAACACCCCATTTTATGATTTTATCTACACTTTACATAATTCTGATAAATCTGTAAATTAAAACCCACTGTCCTTACAAAAAAATGAGAAATCACATATATATTACAAATAGGTTATCTCTAGTTTATAGTTGCAAAAGAATTATATGAATAAGGAGCGACTTGTTACTATCGCTCCTTTTTATTTCACTCTCTATTTTATTAAAATAACCAGGAACCATTTTTTCTCTATGAACAGTCTCCCTACATAACTCTCTTAAACATCTTCTCAAGCTCATAAGTAGAATGATGCACAAGAATTGGTCTTCCGTGCGGGCATGTGTATGGGTTTGTTGTTGTACGTAGCTCTTCCAGTAAAGCAAATATTTGATCGTTCGTTAAATATTGATTCGCTTTAATGGACGCTTTACAGCTCATCATGATGGCTGCTTCTTCACGTAGTTTTTTAATATCAACTTTTTTTAGTTTGACGACTTGTTCCATCATTTCGTCGATAATTTCTGTTTCTTGTCCTTTCGGGAACCACGTTGGATGTGAGCGGACGATAAAGGATTGATGACCGAATTGCTCTAAGAACAGTCCAACTTTTTTCAGTTCTTCTAGCTGCTCCTCGACACGTAAAAATTCAGTAAGAGATAAGTCAATACGGTACGGTACAAGTAGTTCTTGTACTTCTTGCGCTACCCTTCCTACTTTATCACGGAAGTATTCATAATTAATACGTTCCTGCGCAGCATGCTGGTCAATCATATATAAGCCTTTATCATTTTGAGCGAAAATATATGTTCCGTGCATTTGTCCGATTGGATAAAGTGGTGGTAAGTCATTACCGTTCATTTCAATCTCTTCTATTTCCTGAACCTCTTCTTCCAATTCCTCTAATTCAAAGCCTTCATCATTACTGTTCCACGATTTCTCTTCTCGAATCGATTCTTCTATTATCGGTTTACTAGATGGTTGCCAACTTTGTTCTTCTCTTACGAGCGACTGAGGTGGTTGCCATTCTTGCTTCGGCGGTTGCCACAGTTGTGCTGGCTGTTTCACAGCCAGTGGTTCTTCTCGTTTTTCATCCATGCCCGTCGGTAAAACGATTTCCGGCATAGATGGCTCTTTCGGCTTCGCATGCTCAAACTGGAATTGTTCTTGCACACTTTCATCTTTTTCTTTTTTCTTCGTTGTTACACCTGCATCTGGGATGAGCTGTATTTTTTTAAATGCTGCTTGCAATGTTTCTTCGATAAGCTTTAGCAATTCTTGTTCTTTACTAAAACGAACTTCTAATTTCGCAGGATGTACGTTAACGTCAACAAGCATTGGATCCATTTCAATCGATAAGAAGCCGATTGGATATCGTCCAACAGGCAATAATGTATGGTATCCTTGCTGAATAGCTTTCATTAATACGAAATTTCGAACGTAACGACCATTTACGATCGTTGACATATAATTACGAGATGCTCTCGTTACTTCTGGTAAAGTTACATAACCTTTAATTGTGAAATCTAAAGATTCAGCTTCAATTGGAATAAGCTTCTTCGCAACTTGAATGCTGTAAATCGATGCAAGTACTTGTCTTACATCACCATTTCCTGATGTGTGAAGCAATTTCTTTTCATTATGAAATAGCTTTAACGATACTTCTGGATGTGACATTGCGATACGATACACAATATCTGTAATATTCCCAAGTTCTGTATGAATCGTTTTCATATACTTAAGACGCGCTGGTGTATTAAAGAATAAGTTTTGTACTGTAATATCTGTTCCTTTTCGGCTTGCCGTTTTTTCCTGCTTTATAATGTCTCCACCTTTAATCATTAGGTGTGTACCAGGTGCATCACCTGTGCTCGTGATTAATTCTAATTCACTAACCGAGGCAATACTCGGCAATGCCTCACCGCGGAAACCGAGTGTTCTTATGCGAAACAGATCGTTTTCATCTTTAATCTTGCTCGTCGCATGTCGTTCAAAAGCGACGATACAATCTTCTTCTGCAATGCCGTCCCCATTATCAATGATGCGAATTTTCGATAAACCAGCTTCTTCTAAGTGGATTTCAATAGATGTACTATTCGCATCGATAGAATTTTCCACAAGTTCTTTTACGACTGAGGCAGGGCGCTCTACTACTTCCCCTGCCGCAATTAAGTTAGAGAGTTGATCATCTAGTTTGCGAATTTTACCCATCTACTTACTCATCCTTTCTTTAACTTTTTCTGCAAGCGATACAGTTCGTTCATCGCTTCTAAAGGTGTCATATCAAGTAAATCAATTTTTTTAATTTGCGTCAGTACTGCCGTTTCTTTTGCATCTAAAACTGGCTTGTCTTGTTTTTTCGAAGATTGTTCTCCGCCAAAGAATGATAGTTGTGATTCTTCTTCAGTCTCTGCTTTCGTCTCTTCTATTTCTACTGGTTCTTCTTTTACAACTACAGGCTCTGGAATAACTTCTTTCGCCTGCGCTTTCACTTCTACACGCTTTGGAATAATAATTTCTTCTTGTCCTTCTAGTTGCGCTAATACTTCTTTCGCACGAGTGATTAAGCTATCTGGGAGCTCTGCAAGTTGCGCAACGTGAATTCCGTAACTTTTATCAGCTGCACCGTCTTGAATTTTATGAAGGAATACTACTTTTCCGTTCTCTTCAATAGCTGAAACGTGTACATTCTTCAGTTGATCTAAACTTTCTTCTAGCACCGTCAATTCATGATAATGCGTAGAGAATAACGTTTTTGCCCCAATTTGGTCGTGAATATGTTCAATGATTGCTTGTGCAAGTGCCATACCATCATACGTAGATGTACCGCGTCCAATTTCATCGAATAAAATTAAACTTCTTTCTGATGCGTTTGCAATGGCATTTTTTGCTTCTAACATTTCAACCATAAATGTACTTTGACCTGAAATTAAATCATCCGCTGCACCAATTCTCGTAAAGATTTGATCAAATACAGGTAATACCGCTTCTGTTGCCGGTACGAAACAACCAATTTGCGACATAACAGTTACAAGTGCTAGTTGTCTCATATACGTACTTTTACCAGACATGTTCGGTCCTGTAATTAAAAAGACATCCATCTTCTCTGGCATAATACAGTCATTCGGTACATACAATTTCCCGTTCAATACTTTTTCAACGACAGGATGACGGCCATCTTTAATAAAGATTTCACGCTTCGTTGTTAGTACAGGTTTTACGAACTGTTCTTCTTCACTAACTGTCGCGAAACTTTGCAGTACGTCTAATTCACTAATTACTTTCGCTAAATGTTGTAATTTCGGAATAAATACTTTTACTTCTTCACGAAGCGCTGTAAATAAATCGTATTCTAGTTGTACAATTTTTTCTTCTGCTTCTAAGATTAATGTTTCTTTTTCTTTTAGTTCATCTGTAATGAAACGTTCCGCATTTGCAAGCGTTTGTTTACGCTCATAACGGCCTTCTGGTAATGCTGCAAGGTTCGCTTTCGTTACTTCAATGTAGTAACCGAAAATACGATTGTACCCGATTTTTAACGATTTAACTCCTGTAATATCGCGCTCTCGTTTTTCAAGCTCAGCAATCCACGTTTTTCCGTTTTTACTAACGTAACGATATTGATCAAGCTTGTCATTATAACCGTCTTTAATAATATCTCCATCTTTAATAGAAAGCGGTGGGTTTTCTTGAATACTTCTTCCTAGTAATTCTGTTAAGCTCTCGCATGGATCTGCACCTTGAATTAACCTTGCTGCATACGCGTTATCTAACAGACTAATCGCTTCCAAAATAGCTGGTACTTGAAGCAAAGATCGTCTTAACTGTAATAAGTCACGTGCATTCACATTACCAAATGCAACTTTCCCTGCCAAACGTTCTAAATCATATACTTCTTTTAACTTTTCTTTTAAATCTTCACGTAAGAAGTAATCATTTACAAACGTTTCAACCATTTCTAAACGCTCTTCAATTCTTTCTTTTTGTATAAGCGGACGTTCCATCCACTGTTTTAACATACGACCACCCATAGCCGTTTTCGTCTTATCTAATAGCCATAATAACGATCCTGTTTTTTCTTTCGTTCGAAGTGTTTCTGTCAGCTCTAAATTTCGCTTTGAATGCACGTCAATTTTCATAAACTGATTCGTATAATAAATTTCCACTGGCTGTAAATGATCTAATGACCGTTTTTGCGTTCTTATTACATAGTTAAATAAGCGTCCAACTGCTTTAATTAACTTTGCTTGTGAAACATTTTTCACAAGGTGTTCTAATCCTTCAGGAATTGCCGTTGCATCTTCATATGAAATCGTCATTTTTAACGTTTCAGTTAACTTGTTTAGTTCATCTTTAGAGAATGAAGAATCTACAACAATTTCTTTCGAACCAGTTGCATACACTTCTAATAAAATATCTTCTACTGAACCAGTCAATAACGTTACTGTATTTTGTCCAGTCGTTAAATCATTACAAGCTAAAGCATACGATCCATCTTCAAAATGTGTTAATGCTGCTAAGAAGTTATTTTCTTTCTCATCAATCGTACGCCCTTCCATCATCGTTCCGGGCGTAATGAGTTGCACGACTTCACGGCGCACTACACCTTTAGCTGTTTTCGGATCTTCTACTTGCTCACAAACCGCTACTTTATATCCTTTTTCAACAAGTTGTTCAATATAGTTTTTAGCCGCATGATGCGGTACACCGCACATCGGTATACGATCACTACTACCACCATCTCGGCTCGTTAATGTAATTTCAAGTTCATGAGCTGCTTTAACCGCATCTTCAAAGAACATTTCATAAAAATCACCTAATCGGAAAAATAAAAAGGCATCTTGATAGTCTGCCTTAACCTTTAAATATTGCTGTATCATAGGGGTATATTGCGTCATACTTTTCCTCCATAATTCTTACATAGTAATCAATTTATATATATGTCACATTTCACGGACATCCATATCTCCTATTTCAGGAGTCTTTCCTCATTATAGCACATTTCATAAGGAATCATGTTCATTCAAGCATCACTTATGTAAAGTAAAAAGCTAGGAAGAACTTCTCCCTAGCTTTCTATTACTCTTCTTCTGCATCAACGATAAAGTTCGGATCTAATTCTTCAAACTCATCATCATCGATTTGGAAATCTTCGTCTGATTCTACACAACCTTCAGGGTTTACACTTACACAAATTTTCGTTTCGCCAACTACTTCTGTTACAAATTCACGTTCTACAGTTACAACAATTTTATTACCATTTGGTGATACAAGAGCTTCTAAACAATTTGGTGGCTGAATGACACGAGCAATAATTTCTAAATCATCACCAGAAAAGTTTTTATCACGATACCCAATGCTTACTTCATCCGTGTAGTTCACACGCTCTGTTACAACTTCTGTCTTTGTATTGCCATCAAATGAATACCAAGTGTTCACATCATAGAAACCTTCAATTTCCACATGCTTTCCATTCTTTCTTGCTTCGTACGAGTGGTTAATTACCCAGCACCCTAAAATACTTGTTGGTTCATTATTCGATTCACATGTATGCGTTGACTTTGTATACTTACGTCCTTTTCCAACCACTGCTTTTGTAATAATCTCTCTAAATTCGGACATTCGTAACCCTCCTCAATCACTATTCACTTAATCATATGCGTGACAATAGCGGAATGTGTCATTCTTTTTTTGAGAAGAACTTACGTTTAATTCACTAAAAAAAGAGATGTCAATTCGACATCTCTTTAACAACCACAATTTCCTTTTTTACTTTCTACCGCTGCGCCCGTTTCGCCCTTCAATACATCGCCATTCGTTGAAATTAATATTTCATCTGTTACGTTGTTAGAAATCGTACTTGCAACTAGCTGTAGCAAGTCATTTACATATGTTTGTGAAGATTTAAATTCTTGTACAACCGGGATGCTATCTAACTTATCTTGCAATGCATCAATTTCAGCTTCTACTTTTTTCAAAGCTTCCCATTTTCCGTAATGCTGCAAGTTTACTGCTTGTTTTTGCAGTGCTTTAATTTCATCAATTGCGCGCTTTACATTTTCATTTTTATGAATTTGTGCCTCTGCTTTCTTAAAGAAATCAACTTCTTCTGTTTCAGAAATCATTTTTGCTAATTCTTTTGCTTGCTCAACAATTTCATCTTTCGTATATGCTTTCATCTATTATTCCACCTCAATCGGCTCTTCAACTAGTTCTCCGTTAAGAGACCAAGTTTTTGCGTCCGTTACTTTTACTTTCACAAGCTGACCAATTAAAGATTTTGGAGCAACGAAGTTTACAAGTTTATTCGTACGAGTATAACCTGCAAGTACTTCCGCGTTATTTTTACTTTCCCCATCAACTAATACTTCTACAATTTGACCTTTATAACCATCATTCTTTTCAATTGCCAATTTATTTACTAATGCATTTAAGCGTTGAAGACGTTCTTTCTTCACATCCATCGGTACATTATCTTTCATTTTTGCAGCTGGTGTACCTTCGCGCGGAGAATAAATAAAGGTAAAGGCAGTATCAAATCCTACTTCACGATATAACGACATCGTTTCTTCAAATTGCTCATCTGTTTCATTTGGGAAACCGACGATAATATCGGTTGTTAATACCGCGTTTGGAATTGCTTCTTTAATTTTTCTTACAAGCTCTAAATAATGCTCGCGCGAATATTTTCGCGCCATAATTTTTAACATCTCTGTGCTTCCAGATTGAACTGGTAAGTGAATATGTTCTACTAAGTTTCCACCTTTTCCAAGCACTTCAATTAAGTGATCATCGAAATCGCGCGGATGGCTCGTTGTAAAACGAATACGAGCTATATCAACTTTGCGGAGTTCGTCCATTAAGTCGCCAAGACCATATTCTATATCTTCAAAGTCTTTACCATATGCATTTACGTTCTGTCCAAGTAACGTAATTTCTTTATAACCATTTGCAGCTAAATGGCGAATCTCTTGGATAATATCTTCTGGACGTCTGCTTCGCTCTTTTCCGCGTGTATACGGTACGATACAATATGTACAGAACTTATCACAGCCATACATGATATTTACCCAAGCTTTAATATCACCACGGCGTACTTTCGGAAGGTTTTCAATTACGTCTCCTTCTTTTGACCAAACTTCAACTACCGTCTCCTTCGAGAACATTGCATCCTTTAGAATGTACGGTAATCTATGAATATTATGCGTTCCAAACACCATATCTACATGCTGATTTTTTTGCATAATTTTATTTACAACAGACTCCTCTTGAGACATACAACCACATACACCAATTAAAAGGTCCGGATTTCTTCGTTTTAGTGCCTTTAAATGACCTAGTTCACCGAACACTTTATTTTCAGCATTTTCACGAATGGCACAAGTATTTAATAATACTACATCTGCATCTTCAGTTGAAAAGGTTGGTTCATATCCAAGTGCAGTGAAAATACCAGCCATTACTTCTGTATCATGCTCATTCATTTGACAACCATATGTACGAATATAAAACTTTCTTCCTATACCAAAATTGCGAAACTCTTCAGGTAAGCCAAAATCCCGTTCAATTTTAACTTCTTCTTTCCCTCGTTTTTTCGCGTCTTTTAAGGAAGGTGGTTGGTATACACTTTCAAAGTATTTGCTATAATCTTTCTCTTCTTTTTTCGTAGAGGAATTTGCTTGCTGACTTGCTAATCGTTGTTGCTCGTTCATCGGTAATCTCCTTTCACCCTTAACTATACACACTCTATAGTCCATTTTAATGCGCTTAGACTCACCTCAAAAATGGTTAGATAGCTTGAGAGATAACTTGTCCTTTGAAACTTGAGTAACCAATCTAATCATTCATAAGAATGAAGTCTTCCCCACGCAAATAGACATTCCCTTTTATTTGTCCTACCCAAAAACATATTGCTTTATCTCTATAAACATTACCATAGTATGAAGCGTTTCGCCAATTTAAACAAGAAAGAGGCTCTGTCTGATTTTACATTTCATATGCAATGAACTCACCATTTTCATACAACGATTTACATATTATTTTACCATTCTGAATTTTCTAAGTAAATAAGACTATCCTATATTTTTCCCATTAAAAAAGGTTGCCACATGGCAACCTTTCCTTCTTACATTACATAAATTCAGCAACAAGTTCATCAAACATTTTCTGATCCATATTTAGATCAGATTGCACTAAAGGCTTCTCACTATAGCCTTTTACAAGTTCTTGATATGAAGGTTGCGCTGTATTTTGATAAATTAAACCTGTTACTAACCCGTTATTCTCCATTAATGTTTGCATAGCCATCATGCGATTAGACGAATCATATCCCTCTACTGTACTTAGTTTTGTTAAATTCTCTTTAAACCAATCGTAAGTATTTACTTTATTGTAAGTAACACATGGGCTGAACACGTTAATTAATGAAAATCCTTTATGGTTAATACCAGCTTCAATAATTTGTGTTAATTCTTTTAAATCACTTGAAAAGCTTTGCGCCACAAATGTTGCACCAGCTGTTAAAGCCATTTCCATAACATTTAGTGACGGTTCAATTGAACCTTGTGGTGTACTTTTCGTTTTAAATCCAGCTTCACTACGTGGTGAAGTTTGCCCTTTTGTTAATCCGTAAATTTGGTTATCCATTACGATATACGTAATGTCGATGTTACGACGAATAGAATGGATTGTATGTCCCATACCGATCGCAAATCCATCACCGTCACCACCTGATGCGATAACTGTTAAATCACGGTTTGCCATTTTTACACCTTGTGCAATTGGAAGGGCACGACCATGAATACTATGCACACCATATGAATTAATATAACCTGAAATACGACCTGAACAGCCGATACCAGAAATAACAGCAAGTTCATCTGGATTTAAGCCAACGTTAGCTGCCGCACGTTGAATTGCAGCTTGCACCGAGAAGTCTCCGCAACCTGGGCACCAGTTTGGTTTTACACTGTTACGAAAGTCCTTAAATGTTGCCATTTAATACAACCCCTTTTTTGCATTCGTTGTAAATCTCTTTCGGCAAGAATGGGTTTCCATCATATTTTAAAAGACTAGAAATTTTCTCACCGTTACCAAGATTCATTTTCATAATGTTAGCAAGCTGACCTGTTGCGTTGTTTTCTACCACTACAACACGCTTCGCATTTTTCACAAGTGGATCGATTTCAGCTGTTGGGAACGGGTGAATTAAACGCACATGAGCATGGTTTACTTTCATACCTTCTTGTTCTAATCGCTCCATTGCTTCCTCGATCGCACCACGAGTTGAGTTAAATCCAACAAGCAATACGTCTGCTTCTTCATGCTTAACATTTTTATAGACAGGGGTATTAAACTTCAAGTTCTCCATTTTGCGGAAACGTTTGTCCATTTGATCTTTACGGTTTATTGCTGATTCAGATGGTTTACCAGTTTCATCATGTTCTACACCTGTAACATGGTGAACACCATTTTTCATACCAGGTAAAACACGTGGTGAAACGCCATCTTCTGTTACTTCATAACGCTTGAAGTATGCTTTATTTTCACGTTCTGGTAATTCTGCTTCTAAATCAAGCTTACCACGACGAATTTCCACTTTATCTAACTTAAGTGGTTCTACCGTTTGTTTTCCTAAAGAAAGCTGTAAATCTGTTAAGAAAATAACAGGTACTTGATATTCTTCAGATAAGTTAAATGCTTCTACAATATCATAGAAAGCTTCTTCAACTGTACTTGGCGCCATTACGATTTTTGGAATCTCACCGTGCGTACCGTAAATCATCGCCATTAAATCCGACTGCTCTTGTTTCGTTGGTAATCCTGTACTTGGACCACCACGTTGTGTATCAACAATTACTAATGGTGTTTCTGTAATACCCGCTAAACCAATCGCTTCCATCATTAAAGATAGACCCGGACCAGCAGATGCAGTTAAAGTACGAACACCAGCATAGTTTGCACCGATTGCCATTGTACAAGCTGCGATTTCATCCTCAGTTTGGATTACTGTCCCGCCAACTTTCGGCAATTTTTTAATTAAGTATTCCATAATTTCAGATGCAGGTGTAATTGGATATGCAGACATAAAGCGAGCACCACCAGCTACCGCACCAAATGCGATTGCATCGTTTCCAATCATAAACATGCGTTTCTTACCATCAGCTTTTTCCAGCTGCATCATGTTCACTTTCTCACCTAGCAATTCTTTCATATATTGAGAGCCGCGCTTAATTGCGTCCATATTTTTTTGAACGACTTGCTCTCCTTTACGACCAAAGATCTCTTCAACAACATCTAAATAAGCTGTTTCATCTAATCCTAATACCGCACTTGATGCTCCCACAGCAACCATGTTTTTCATTAATGATGTACCTAATTCTGAAGCAATATCTGTAAACGGTATCACATATAGATTTACATCTGTATTATCAGGTATTGTTGGATTAAATTTCGCATCTGCAACTACAATTCCACCTGGACGTAGTTCGTGGAAGTTAAAATCAATTGTTTCTTGATCAAAAGCAATTAAAATATCTAAATCATCTGAGATCGCGCGTACTTCTGTTGTACTTACACGAATTTTATTATTTGTATGGCCGCCTTTAATACGTGATGAGAAGTGGCGGTAACCGTATAGGTAATATCCTAATCGGTTTAATGCAATACAGAAGATTTCTCCTGTACTTTCAATTCCTTCACCTTGTTGGCCTCCAACTTTCCATGAAAGTTGACTAATCATCTCCTACACCCCTTTTGGCTGCATTCATTGTAGTGTATTTTTTACAGTAATAGTTTAGCATTTTTTATGCAAATAAACTACAACGGACGCAAATTATGCCTCTTCTGATTTCCCTGAATCTTTAGTATAAAGCTATTTTGTTTTTCATTCTAGTATTAGGTCTTAAAAAAAGCAATAATATCAAATGAATTAATTCTAATTTTTCTGGATTTTTAAAACAAAAATCTTAAAAACTTATACGTTCAACAAAATTATCATATAAAAATCGCTCTACTGTAGATGCAGCATAGTGTTTACAAAGTTCATTCATTACATTTTCATACTCTCGATACGCTGATACATTTACAACCGTTTCTAATATCCCATCAAAATCGGAACCAAACCCTATATTGTTCTCTCCACCTAATGAACAAATATATTCAATATGCCTTACTATATCTGCTATATTCGCTTGTTTTTCACTTGTTAGAAACTGTGGTACGAAAGTGACACCGATTATACTATTTTGCTTTATAAGAGCTTTAAGTTGTTCATCGTTTAAATTACGTGGATGCTGACAAAGTTTCATGCAATTTGAGTGGGAGGCAATCGGATTTGTTGCAACTTCTATCACATCCCAAAAGCTTCTTTCATTCAGATGAGACACATCAGCCCATGCATGCAACGTATTAAGTTCTTGTACAACGTGTTTACCAAAAGTCGTTAAACCCGCCCCACGTGTCTCTAGGGCACCATCAGCTAGTAGATTGGCATAATTCCATGTTAATCCAAAGGAACGTACTCCTAGGCGATAAAACAACCGTAATTTCATTGCATCTTTCCCAAGTGCTTCGCATCCTTCTAGTGTTAATATCGCTCCAATCTCGTCCTGTTTTAACATGTTAATATCATCTTTTGTCTGAATTAACTTCATACCTGGTAGTGACAAAATTTCATTATAAAAAATATCTACCATTTGTAATGCTGCTTCAAACCGTTTTTCATACGCTACCGTTTCTGGCACATATATAGCAAAACATTGTATACTTCCTTTTCTTCTCTTTAACTGTTCAAATGTAATATGTAATTGCGGATCATTTTTAAAATCCCTTTTCCCCTGTGCACTCCATAACTGAAGGAGTACATCGCAATGAGCATCAAAAATTTTCATTTCCATTCCTCCATTATAAAAACAACCTGTTTGCATACTGCAAACAGGTTGTTTAAACTTAACGAGGTTCTACAATTAATTTTATCGCTGTACGTTCTTCCCCATCAATCATAATATCTGTAAACGCTGGGATACAAATCAGGTCCAAACCACTAGGCGCTACAAATCCTCTTGCAATTGCTACTGCCTTTACCGCTTGGTTCAATGCACCTGCACCAATGGCTTGAATTTCTGCTGTTCCGCGTTCGCGAATAACACCTGCAAGTGCACCAGCTACAGAATTAGGGACCGACGTTGCTTTAACTTTTAATATTTCCATTCCGCGTTTCCTCCTCGTTTCTCTAAAAAGTATTAGCAATTATTTCACTTTAACTTATATTCACGAGGAATGACGCGTATTCCTGCTAAATTTCTGTAATTTTTCTAAAAAATTAAAAAATAATAACTTATCTAAATTTTAGTCAAAAATTACTCGAAAAATGGTTGATCATCATTAATTAAGATACGCTGAATTTTCTTAGCTTTTCCTGTATTAGGATCCACATCAATTAGCACTGCACTTAATTGTGTTCTACCATTTGTTACTTCAAATCGTACTGGTAAGTTTGTTAAAAACTTCTTCAATACTGCTTCTCGGTCCATACCTAAAATTCCATCGTACGGTCCTGTCATACCAACATCTGTAATATATGCCGTTCCGCTTGGTAAAATACGATTATCTGCTGTAGGAACATGCGTATGTGTACCTACTACCGCTGTAGCACGACCATCTACATACCAACCTAACGCTTGTTTTTCACTTGTAGTTTCCGCATGGAAATCAACAAAGATAATATTCGTACGTTTTTTCGCAATGTCAATTAATTCGTCCACTTTACGGAATGGACAATCGATTGGAGGAAGGAATGTACGTCCTTGTAAGTTAATAACTGCAACTTCTGTTCCATTACAGTTCACAAAGATAAGCCCTTTTCCTGGAGTTCCTTCTGGGAAGTTAGCTGGCCTTGCAAGATATTTTGCATCATCAATAAATTCAAATACTTCACGGTTATCCCAAGCATGGTTTCCAAGTGTAACCGCTTGTGCCCCGCATTCTAAAAAGTTTCGGTATATTTTCTCTGTAATTCCACGTCCACCTGCTGCATTTTCTCCATTAATAATGGTTACTGTAGGTGTATATTTCTTCTTTAATGCCGGTACGTATTGTTGAATCATACCTCTACCAGGAGATCCTACTACATCCCCAACAAATAATATTCTCATATGTCTTACCCTTCCTATGTACTACATTTTTTATTACTATAGCTTCAAGTGATTTCCTTACAATATATTTATTATAAGTTTGTTTCACTTGTATACTAGATATAACTAATTTCCTTTATTTTAACCAATTCCAACACAAAAAAATAAAGTGGTGTTTCACCACTTTATTTTGCGTATTCCACTGCACGTGTTTCACGAATAACAGTTACTTTAATATGTCCTGGGTAATCCAGTTCATTTTCAATACGTTTTCGAATATCACGAGCTAAACGATGAGCTTCTAAATCATCGATTGTATCTGGTTTTACCAGAATACGAACTTCTCTTCCTGCTTGAATTGCGAATGATTTTTCTACGCCTTCATAAGACTCTGAAATCTCTTCTAACTTTTCAAGACGACGAATATAGTTCTCAAGTGTTTCACTACGAGCTCCAGGTCTTGCAGCTGATAATGCATCTGCTGCTGCAACTAAAACTGCAATGATAGAAGTTGGTTCTGTGTCCCCATGGTGAGATGCAATACTGTTTATAACTACAGGATGCTCTTTATATTTCGTTGCGAGTTCAACACCAATTTCAACGTGGCTACCTTCTACTTCATGGTCAATCGCTTTACCGATATCATGTAATAGACCCGCACGTCTTGCTAGTTTTTCGTCCTCACCAAGCTCTGCTGCCATAAGTCCAGTTAAATACGCAACTTCCATAGAGTGTTTTAAGACGTTTTGACCGTAACTTGTACGGTATTTCAAACGACCTAAAATTTTAATTAAATCTGGATGTAATCCGTGAACACCCACTTCAAACGTTGTTTGCTCTCCGACTTCGCGAATATACTCGTCCACTTCACGTCTTGATTTTTCGACCATCTCTTCAATACGCGCTGGGTGAATACGTCCGTCCTGTACTAGTTTATCAAGAGCGATACGAGCTGTTTCACGACGAATTGGGTCAAATCCAGAAAGGATAACTGCTTCTGGTGTATCATCGATAATTAGGTCAATACCTGTTAACGTTTCTAACGTACGGATATTTCGACCTTCACGTCCGATAATACGTCCCTTCATTTCGTCATTTGGAAGATTTACAACCGAAACGGTTGTTTCAGCAACATGATCAGCTGCACATCTCTGCATAGCAAGAGATAAAATCTCTTTTGCTTTCTTATCCGCTTCTTCTTTCGCACGAACTTCACTTTCTTTTACCATTACGGCAATTTCATGAGAAACTTCACTTTCTACTTTACCAAGAATAATTGCTTTCGCTTGTTCGCGTGTCAGATTGGAAATGCGCTCTAATTCTGTTTGTTGCTTTTGAACTAACTCTCCCACTTTGCTTTCCAACTCTTCAATCTGTTGTTGTCTCGCTACAAGAGAATCCTCTTTCTTTTCTAACTGTTGCTCGCGTTTATCGAGCGTTTCGTCTTTACGATCAAGGTTCTCTTCTTTTTGCATTAAACGATTTTCTTGTTTTTGTAATTCGCTTCTACGGTCACGAATTTCTAATTCAGCTTCTGTACGAAGTGTATGAATTTCATCCTTTGCTTCTAAAAGCGCTTCTTTCTTAAGTGCTTCAGCCTCACGATTCGCTTCATCTATAATACGTTTCGCTTCATTAGCTGCACCATTAATCTTCGCTTCAGCAATAGACTTTCGAACAAAAAAGCCAACAACTGCACCGACTGTTGCAAGCAAAATGGAGATGAGTATCCAAACTGCAGTACTACTCATGATTTCACCTCCCCTTGCTATGAATGAAAAAAGACTGTCGGCATGTACATTGAATACCAACATACAGCAAAGACCGTCGTCCCGCTTTTTTAAGGGACTTTCTTCATTTCACAATTAAAATGTCATATTATTATTTCGGCAAGATTTAAGTCTTACTCCGAATATTACTTCTCTTCTTGAGAAGAGTGTTTCGTATATAAGAAAAAATATACATTCTCATTGTATCTATCGCAATTTTCATTGTCAAGCGTTGTCTACTTTTACTTTCTTTACCTTCAGCCCTAATTCATATATGAATTTAAAAAGCAGATAGCATATTATCCTGGAAAACCTTAGTAAATTCCAGTTTGTTCATGTAAAACGTGCATATATCACTCTTTATACATAACCTTTTAGGTAGATTAAATATTTTATCTGCAACGATATACAACGCTTTCATAATGATACAAAAATAAAAGACACGAAGCCGTGTCTTTTATTTTTAATCAAGAAGATTTGAATCTTCCGTGCTTTCAGCACCAGAATCTTCACTAATTCCGTGATGGTCACGAACAAAGAAGGCAATTTCCTCTCTTAAATCCGTATTCTCTTTTAAGAACTGCTTAGAATTTTCACGACCTTGCCCTAAACGCTCTTCATTATAAGAGTACCAAGCACCACTCTTTTGAACGATATCAAGTTCAGAAGCCATATCTAAGATTTCACCTTCTCTTGAAATACCTTCTCCGTACATAATATCAACTTCAGCAACACGGAATGGTGGTGCTACTTTATTTTTAACTACTTTTACTTTTGTTTTATTACCAACGATGTCATTACCTTGCTTTAATTGCTCAGCACGACGCACTTCAAGACGAACAGTTGAATAGAATTTCAACGCACGACCACCTGGAGTTGTTTCTGGGTTCCCGAACATAACCCCAACTTTTTCACGAATTTGGTTAATAAAGATTGCGATTGTTTTTGATTTATTAATTGCACCTGAAAGTTTACGAAGTGCTTGAGACATTAAACGAGCTTGTAGACCTACGTGTGAGTCACCCATGTCTCCTTCGATCTCAGCTTTCGGTACAAGAGCTGCTACAGAGTCAATTACGATAATATCAACCGCGCCACTTCGTACAAGTGCTTCTGCGATTTCTAAACCTTGCTCCCCTGTATCAGGTTGTGATAATAGTAATTCATCGATATTAACACCTAATTTTTGTGCATATACAGGATCCATTGCGTGCTCCGCGTCAATGAACGCCGCTTGTCCACCTTGACGTTGTACTTCTGCAATTGCATGTAATGAAACTGTTGTTTTACCTGAACTTTCAGGTCCATAAATTTCGATAATACGGCCGCGTGGGTATCCGCCTACCCCTAATGCCACATCAAGTGCTAAAGAGCCACTAGAAACTGTAGAAACTCTACGCTCCGCTTGTTCTCCTAATTTCATAATTGAACCTTTACCGAATTGCTTCTCTATTTGTTTTAACGCCATATCTAACGCTGCTTGACGATCACTCATTCAAAATTCCTCCTTAACTGAATTGCTAATCTTATTATACCTATTTTCAATTCAATTTGCCAACAAAAATCGAACATTTATTCGATTTTTTTATTTTCCATTAAATAAAACCGCCTTTATCCGTGAAAAAAGCTAGAAGAGACTTATATCTCTTCTAGCTTTTTATACAAATGATAAAATCCATATTTTACTGAGCGTTCCCTAATTTGTTGACGACTTCCACTTAAATGAAGAGGGAAAACTACAGTTGGTTCATCTTTAATCGCCAGTCCAACAAATACTGTTCCCGGCTCTTTATGTTCTGAAGCATCTGGTCCTGCTACCCCAGTGAAACTAACTCCGATATCCGCTTTTAATAATCCTCTAACATTTTCAGCAAGATAACGAGCACATTCTTGACTAACGGCACCGTCAGTAGACAACACTTCCTCAGGTACATGTAGAACATGCTGCTTCACATCATTATGATAGCAAATGACACCGCCTTTAAATACAGAAGACACACCAGCACTTTCTGTTACTTGATTCCCGAAGAGACCACCCGTTAAACTTTCTGCACACGCTAAAGTTAATCCTTTTTTCTTCAATAACTCTATCGCCTTATTATGAAGAAACTCTTGGTCATATCCGTAGAAAAATTCTCCTACTCTTTCTAAAATCAAATCTTCCGTATGCTGAATGAGTTTCTGTGCTTTATGAACACTTTGATGCTTAGCAGTTAAACGTAATGTCACTTCTCCATCATTCGCAAGCGGAGCGATTGTCGGGTTCGTTTGTCCATCAATCAAATCTTGAACTTTCACTTCTAATTGAGATTCCCCAATCCCGAAGAAGCGAAGCACACGAGAATAAATGTTTTCTCCTGTTGTAAAGTTACGTAAAAAGGGCTCTACATAACTTACATACATCGGCTTCATTTCTTTCGGTGGTCCTGGTAATAAAATATAAACTTTTCCGTTCTTATTTAACCCCATACCAGGCGCCATGCCGTGATCATTCGAAAATACAGTTGCTCCATTTAAAACGAGCGCCTGCTTTTTGTTATTCTCCGTGAATTCGCGACCTGTACGCTTAAAGTAATCGCTTATTGATGCTAATGCCTTTTCATCATATACAAGCTCTTCCCCTAAGCTAGACGCTATTGTTTCCTTCGTCAAATCATCTTTTGTCGGTCCTAATCCACCTGTAAAAATAAGCATGTCCGCGCGCTCTTCTGCAACTTCAATCGCCTGCTGTAATCGAGTGTTATTATCCCCAACTACAGTATGGTAGTACACGTTAATCCCAATTGAAGCTAACTTTTCAGATAAAAACTGGGCGTTTGTATTTGCAATTTGTCCAAGTAACAATTCTGTTCCAACCGCAATAATTTCAGCATTCATCCCAATTCCCCCATAAACTTCTATTTTGAGTTTACAAAAGCAGCTCTATTTTTCCAGAAATAATCCCATCCTGAAATAACAGTAAAAATTAATGCAATCCATATAAAGATATCAGCAACTGGAATATGGATTAAATTTAAAGGTACATCGTGTAATAAGTATGCCGCAATCGCGATAATTTGTGTCCATGTCTTAATTTTCCCTAGTTGATTTGCCGCAACTACTTCTCCTGTTCCAGCAAGTACAAGACGTAAACCAGTTACCGCAAACTCACGGCTTATAATGATAATAACGATCCAAGCAGGTACGTATTGCATCTCAACTAATGTGATAAGTGCTGCTGAAACAAGTAATTTATCAGCTAACGGATCAAGAAACTTCCCTAAGTTTGTTACAAGGTTATACTTTCTTGCATAATGTCCATCAATCCAATCTGTAGCTGAAGCAACAATAAAGATAAGTGCCCCTACTAAATGTTGAATTGGTAAATCAACATCACCAATTGTGTATGAGCCCCAATCAAATGGCGCTAACATAATTACCATAAAAATTGGAATTAAGAAGATTCTAGATATTGTAATTTTATTTGGTAAATTCACAGCTATTCCTCCATCATATCAAAAACATTTGTTCATTGAAAAAAGTCATCGAAGCGATGACTGTTATTGTGCAGGTTGCTCTATCCCTTGGTTTTTTATCACCAATCTTTGGTGAAGTTCTTTTTCTGGATCCAATGGATAAGCGACCACTTGGCCATTCAGTTTAACTTCAACATTCGTTGCATTTCCAATATTAAGTCGCACTTCTTTTAATGTTGATACATCACGTTTTTCTATTTGGCCCTCTTGTACTGTAGCGTTTAGAATCACATTCCCAGCATCATCTTTAACATCTACATAACTCGCACCTTTACCCGATAATTCCAGTTCTAATGTTTTATTGTTATGAATTTCCAAAGTAGATACTTTACCAGTTGTACCAACTACTTTCACTTCTTGTTGTCCAGTTGGTTGCGCTGGTTGTTCTTCTTTCTTTGGCTCTTCTTTTTTTGGTTCTTCTTTTTTCGGCTCTTCCGCTTTCACATCATCTTTCTTCGTATCTAACGGAGAGTTTTCCGCTTTTTTCACTTCAATTTTCTCGCTTTGGGCATTCGGAACTTTCGCATCATCTTTTCCAGTTAACGCCTGGAAAACAAACCAAATTACCATTCCAAATGCAATTACTAACAGCGCAACTAAAATTTTCGGCATGTGATCTGCAATTGGCCATGATGAAGATTTTTGCATTGTTTCTTGCGTTTTTTGTCCTGTTGATACTTGTGGCACGTCGCGTTTTTCAGATTGTGGTATCGTACTCTGATATTCTACAAGCAATTCCTCTCCATTTAATCCAACCGCATCTGCGTATTGCTTAATGAATGCACGCGCATAAAAAGCTCCTGGCAATACATCATAATTGCCTTCCTCAATCGCTACTAAATGGCGCTTTTGAATTTTTGTAACCTCATGCAGCTGATCAATAGACAAGCCTTTCGTTCCTCTTGCTTCTTTCAGCTTTTGTCCTAATTCTGTCACTACTAACACCTCAATATTTCTTTAAAAGTCAAACATAGAGAAATTATTTTGCGTACCTTGCTCAATTTCATCTACTAAATTATATTGAATTTCTTCATCATAATCGTTACGTAACTCGATAATATAATCAAAATCATCTAATGTGTATTCTGACTGGCTCACAAATACATCAGGATGTTCCACAACTTTCGTTGCAGGCAACCTCATAATTTCACGAACGAGCTGCCAATGCCTTTCGTTAGCACGCTTTGTTGACACGATTCCATCTAAGATGAAAATATTGTCGTCGCTATACTCGTCTTCAATCAATTGACTACGAACCGTTTGCTTAATAAGAGTAGATGATACAAATAACCATCTTTTATTTGCGCAAACACTTGCGGCAACAATGGATTCTGTTTTTCCGACACGAGGCATTCCTCGTATTCCGATTAGTTTATGACCTTCTTTTTTCATTATTTCAGCCATAAAGTCTACAAGTAATCCTAATTCATCACGTACAAATCGAAATGTCTTCTTATCATCTGCATCTCGTTGTATGTACCTACCATGTCTAACCGCTAGCTTATCTCTTAGCTTTGGCGGACGATATTTCGTTACCGTTATGTTATCCATCGTATTTAAAATTGATTCAAGTCTAGAGATTTGCTCTTGATTATCACACATTAGGAGTAATCCACGCCTTGCATTATCTACACCATTAATTGTGACAATATTAATGCCGAGCATACCGATTAACGAAGAAACGTCACCAAGCAAGCCAGGTCGGTTTTTATGTATTTCATATTCAAAATACCATTCAATCATCCAAGATCACTCCCCTTGCTTACTTTACACCTACGTACTATATTATATGATTTCACCTTAATAGGGAAGCTAAATGTATAATCTATCCTGCGTTATTATTATACAAAAAAAATAGAGAGGAGAATCTCCTCTCTATTTTTTACTTATGTTGTACGAACTTCACCATTAAGTTTGCGATTGTATGTTGCTCTTGTTCATCAGCAACTTTCCAAAGCTCAGCCAACAATTTCTCTTGATCGTTGCGCGCTTCTACTTCATTTGCCAAATAATCACCAACACGAAATGCCATATCTGATACAGCACCACTATTAAGCCCTTTTCCTTCCGCTTGTTCTAAACGTTCTCCTAAAAAGCTTTTCCATTGATCAAAATTATCTAAAACTGACATGTGTAAGCACCTCACTACTTAGTAATAGAATCATGCTTAATTTGTACAGTTTTTTATTTTTTATGTAAGAAATTTTTAACAATGCCAACCGCCATTTACTCCGATAATTTGTCCCGTTATGTAAGATGCACCTGGTGATGCAAGAAATGATACTGTTTTCGCCACTTCTTCTGGTAATCCTAATCGTCCTAACGGAATCTCTTCAACAATTTCATTTTTATCCTCTTCTGAAAATACGTTTAACATTTCCGTTTCAATTGCACCTGGCGCCACCGCATTCACTCTTACTCCACTTAATGAAACTTCTTTCGCTAAAGCTTTCACATATGAATTTTGTGCACCTTTTACCATCGAGTAAAGTACTTCACATGATGCGCCAATTTGCCCCCATATAGAAGAAACAAGTACAATATTGCCGCTTCTCCGCTGAATCATAGATGGCAATGCCATTGATAATAATTTATAGATACTCTTCACTTGAAGTTCTATCATAGAATTCAATTCGTCGTTCGTTACATCTGTTACGAGTCCAAATATACTCTTCCCAGCTGCATATACGATAACATCAAGAGGCTGTTCAATTTGTTCCCACAATTGCTCTGCTCCATCAGCAGAAGCTAAATTAGCGTGAACAGGAATCACTTCACCCCATTCTTTCTGCAACTCATTCACTTTCTCTTCACCGTTATTATAATGAACATATACTGTATATCCATCTTGAATTAATTGTTTTGAAATAGCAGAGCCAATCCCTCCGCTCCCTCCAGTTACTAATGCATACTTTTTCATAAATTCCCTCTCTTATCTCTACAAACTCATTTTCATACAACTAAATAATACCCTCATCTTATCATTTCTCTATGATAAGATGAGGGTATTTTTATAAAACCTTTTATTTCTTCGGTAAAACCTGACAAACGCTCATTCTTTCTTCTGATAATAATGTTTTCGCTACTTCTTGTAAATCTTGAACAGTTAATCCTTCTAATACCGTTAATGCTTCAAACAGACTCGATTCATTAAATGCATATCGTGTAAACTGATTTGCAATATATTCCGGTGAATTCAATGAGCGTAAAAAGCCACCTATTTTCTTTTTCTTTACTCGTTCTAATGCCGCCTCATCTAATTGATCATAATTTGTATTTAATAATATACCTTTCAAGCGCTCTTCTAGCTCATCAGGTTGCTTCGTATCGCCGCCTACCATTGCAAAACCGAAGTTATTCTCTTCCGTATAATCATACGAGAACGAATCATCAATTAATCCTTCATTATATAAAGATTCGTAATGAACGGAGCTTTTTCCAAATAAATAATCTAAAAGTAACGTAAGCGCAATTTCTTGTTTTAAAAGAGCTTTTCCTTTTTCTTTTAAATTTGTCGCTTTAATACCCACTAAACATTTCGGTGTTTGTACAGGCATTGAAATAATTTTCTTTTTTTCATTTACCGCATCTGGTTCTTCTTCAAATGAACGTACAATTTCCGGCTGATTTTTATAGTCTTTTTTCGCTTGATTTTCACGCACTAAATCCATTGTTTTCTCTGGATCAATTGCGCCCACAACAAATAGTAACATATTGCTCGGATGATAAAACGTTTCATAACACTCGTATAATAGGTCTTTCGTAATTTTACTAATAGACTCGATTGTCCCTGCAATATCAATTTTAATTGGATGTTTTACAAATAAGCTATCAATTAACCCAAAGTATAAGCGCCAATCCGGATTATCTTGATACATTTGAATTTCTTGCCCGATAATCCCCTTCTCTTTCTCAACTGTTTTTTCAGAGAAGTACGGTTCTTGTACGAAGTTTAACAATGTATTTAAATTTTGTTCTACATTTGATGTACATGAAAAAAGATAAGCTGTTCTTGTAAAAGATGTGAAAGCATTTGCCGATGCTCCTTGTTTACTAAACAATTGGAAAGCATCGTGATCTTCTTTTTCAAATAATTTATGCTCAAGAAAATGAGCAATGCCATCTGGCACACGAATCATTTCTTCTTTACCTAGTGGTACGAATGTATTATCCATAGAACCATATTTTGTCGTAAACGTTGCAAATGTTTTATTAAAACCTTGCTTCGGTAAAATATATACATCTAATCCATTAGGAAGTTTTTCATAATAGAGTGTCTCTTTTAATTGCTCATAAACAATTTTCTCCATTTATTCTCCCTCCGTTCCTTGTAAAAAGTAAATTGTATCTAGTTCAATGTTTTTAGCAACTTTCACAATTTCTTCTTTCGTCACACTTTCAATACCTGTAAGCCATTCTTCCACCGGACGCGTACGGTCTGAAATAATGCCATGATACAGCATTTCTACAAATCCACGCGGTGTATCAATCGCCTCTAATATTTGATTTTGAATAACACTTTTCGTTTGGTGCATCTCTTCTTCAGAAAAATCACCATTTTGCATCGCTAACATTTGTTCTTTAATAATCTCAACAGCTTTTTCATAATTTTTCGCTTCGATTCCTGACATGACAAACAATAAACCTTTATGACTTTCAAAACGGGATGCCGCATAGTACGCTAAACTATTTTTTTCACGAACGTTCACGAATAACTTCGAATGAGAAAATCCTCCAAACAGTCCATTGAACAATTGCAATGCAAAATAATCTTCGTCTTTATACGTAATAAACGTACGATAGCCGATGTGTAATTTACTTTGTTTTAATTCTTGTTTTTCAACAACTTCTTTTTCTTCATTATTTCTCTTATGAAGAAGTACATTTCTTTCCCTTGCAGGACGTGCTGAAATAGAAAAATACTTACTTACAAGATCAACTGCGTTTTCTGAAATATCACCAATAATGTATAGATCCATTTCATCTTCTGCTAACACTTTTTGATAATATTGATACAAACTTTCATTTGTAATAGAAGAAACACTCTCTTTTTTCCCATTTGCACTTAAACGATACGGTTCTACTTTGCACATTTCTTCAACTAAACGCTCATTTGCATAGCGCATTTTATCATCATACGTAGCTTCAATTCGTTGCAAGAGCGCTCTCTTTTCACTTTCTACGATAGAAGGTAGAAAACCATTCCCCTCTGTCGCTGGATGCAAAACGATATCCGATAACATAGAAAGTGCTTTTTCAAATAACGGTGGTGCATCATGTAAATATACTTCATTTGCAATGTCTACATAAATAGAGATAATATGGTCTTCTCCTTTTTTACTTACATCTACTGCCAAAGAAGATCCATACAATTCTTCTAAATATTGACGAAGACGAATTACAGAAGGAAGCTTTTCTGTCGCACTTTGCAATACGTATGGCAATAGGGCACGCTCTGTCACCGTCTCCTCATTTAAAGGTGCCTTAAAACGAAATACAAAAGTATTTGTTTTATATTTATCAGTTGGAATAATATGTACTCGCAAACCACCTAACTCATGTAACTGTTGTTCCATTAGTTTCATTTATAGCCCTCCTTTACGTATGTAGGAATATTCCTCTTCAATATACAGTTTTTAGAAATAAAAAATCAACTTTTCTTCCTCACTATACTTACATTAACCTCTTTCTAAAAACTTGAATATGTAAGGAACATAGTAAAATTCCGTATTAAATATAGTCTATGTAAAAAAGCCCGCACTAATGTGCGAGCTTTTTTATACTTATCGTTTTCCTTTTTCATAAGGAGTTCCTAATGCTTTCGGAGCTTCAGAACGACCTACAAAACCAACAAGCGCTAATATTGTAAATACATACGGTAATATCGTTAAGAATACACTTGGAATTTCCTTTAGTACCGGAATTGTACCACCAGTTATTCCTAATGATTGAGCAAATCCGAAGAACAGAGCCGCTCCAAGAGCACCGAGTGGATTCCATTTACCGAAAATCATAGCTGCTAGCGCTAAGAAACCTTGTCCCGTAATTGTAGCACCTGAGAAGTTACCAGAGATCGACATAGCGAAGACCGCTCCACCAACTCCTGCAAACATTCCAGATATAGCTACTGCAATATAACGCATTTTATATACATTAATACCCATCGTATCTGCTGCCATTGGATGTTCACCAACCGCACGAAGACGAAGACCGAACGGCGTTTTATAAATGACATACCAAACGACAAACGCCAAAATAATAGCAATATATGATGTTAACGGTACATTTGAGAAAAAGATTTTTCCAATTACCGGAATATCCGAAAGACCCGGAACATCGATTTTTTCAATGCGGTATTGAATGAAATCAGTTTGTCCTTTGCCAAAGATTTTCTTAATCGCAAATACTGTTAAACCAAGAGCTAAAAAGTTAATCGCTACCCCGCTCACCACTTGATCTGCACGGAATGTAATAGATGCTACCGCGTGAAGAAGTGCAAATAAGCCACTACCAATCGCTGCGAATAATAGTGCGATCCAAGGTGTCATCGATCCCCACGTATCACCCATTAATAACGTTGTAACAATTCCGATAAATGCACCGAATAACATTAAACCTTCTAACGCTATATTTACAACTCCAGAACGTTCACTAAACACTCCACCTAACGCCGTAAAAATAAGTGGCGCTGCCGTATATAACGTACCCGTCACAAGAATGGCTAAAATATCTAAAAAGCTCATTTATTTCCCCTCCTTGCTCATGCGTGTAAGTGCCCAGCGTAAAACATAACTGCACGCAACAAAGAAAATAATACATGCAATAATAACGTTAATTAACTCAGAAGGTACATCTGCTTCAAAATTCATTTGTGGAGCTGCACTTTTTAAACCACCGAACAGTAAAGCTGCTAATAATATACCAAATGGATTATTTCCTCCTAGAAGCGCTACCGCGATCCCATCAAATCCGATACCAGTAAACGACGACATCGCCGTCATACTTTGGAATGTCCCTAGTCCTTCCATAGCTCCACCAATTCCGGCAAAAGCACCTGCAATTGTCATTGATAATACAACATTACGCGATACTTTCATCCCTGCATATTGAGAAGCATTTTGGTTAAAACCAACCGATTTTAATTCATATCCTAACGTTGTTCTATCTAATAAGAACCACATTACAATTGCAACGATAATAGCTACAACAATTCCCCAATGTAAACGAGATCCATCTGTCAATGAAGATAACCAGTCAGAAGCTAACGAAGCACTTGCTTGTACATCATAAGACTTCTCATTACCTTCATGAATAAAACGCTTAATAAGATCATACGTAACATAAAGTGCAATGTAGTTCATCATAATTGTAACAATTACTTCATTTACTTTAAGCTTTCCTTTTAAATATCCAGGTATAAAACCCCATAAACCGCCGGCGATTGCTGCCACTAAAATAGATAACGGAATATGCAAAATTGCTGGTAACGACACTGCATATCCAAACCAAACAGCAGCAAGCCACCCAACTAATAACTGTCCTTCCACCCCAATATTGAAAAGACCTGTACGAAATGCAAATGCTACTGAAAGGCCAGCTAGTACAAGCGGAATCATTGTACGCAACGTCTCACCGATAGCTTGTGGATTACCAACCATCCCTTCCCAAAGTGCGGCATATCCAACAATTGGATCATATCCACTAACCAACATTACAATGGCACCAACAAGTAAACCGAAAACTACGGATAACACAGGTACTAAAATATTAATTGTTCGTTCCGTTAAAAATTTTTTAGTCATTTGTGTTCACCTTCTCTTTCCCTGTCCCGCCGGCCATCAATAACCCAAGCTGTTGTTCATTCGTTTCTTTCGCATCAACAATTGCCACGATTTTCCCTTCATATATAACAGCAACTCGATCACTTACATTTAAAATTTCATCCAGCTCTAAAGATAAAAGTAATACTGCCTTACCGTTATCTCTCTGCTCGATTAATTTTTTATGAATAAATTCAATCGCACCTACATCTAAACCACGTGTTGGCTGCGCTGCAATTAATAAGTCTGGATTACGATCTACTTCACGTGCAATAATTGCCTTTTGTTGGTTTCCACCAGATAGAGCACGAGCTAACGTGTGTTCCCCAGGTGTACGTACATCAAACTGTTCAATAAGCGCTTTTGCTTTTTCTGTAATCTTACTAAAATTTAAAATCCCTTTCTTTGAAAATGGATTTTTATAGTATGTTTGTAAAACAATATTGTCCCGAACAGAAAAATCGAGAACAAGTCCGTGTTTATGACGGTCTTCAGGAATATGACCAATCCCCTCTTCTGTTATTCTTCGAACTGGCCAATTCGTTATTTCTTTTCCTTTAATTGCAATAGAACCTGACTCAACTTTTCGTAAACCAGTAATCGCCTCTATTAATTCACTTTGACCATTTCCATCAATTCCTGCAATCCCAACGATTTCTCCTGCACGAACAGTTAAGTCAAGGCCTTTTACAGCAGGTAACTTGCGCGTATCATGAACAATTAGGTTTGCAATAGATAGTACTTCTTCCATTGGTTTAGCTTCTATTTTTGCTGTTTTAAAATTCACTTGACGTCCGACCATTAACTCTGCAAGTTTATGCTCATCCGTTTCCGCTACATCAACAGTACCAATCCCCTTACCTTTACGAATAATTGTACAACGATCGCAAACTTCCATAATTTCTTTTAACTTATGTGTAATAAGAATGATAGATTTCCCCTCTTGCACAAGCTTTTTCATAATTTGAATCAACTCATGAATTTCTTGAGGAGTTAACACCGCAGTTGGCTCATCAAATATTAAAATCTCAGCACCACGATAAAGAGTCTTTAATATTTCAACCCTTTGCTGCATCCCAACAGAAATATCTTCAATTTTCGCATGCGGATCAACAGCTAAACCGTACTGTTCAGATAATTGCTTAATTTCTTTTGCAGCTTCTTCAACAGCAATTTTTCCATTTTTCTTTGGTTCATTTCCGAGAATAATATTCTCTGTAACTGTAAAATTATGAACAAGCATAAAATGCTGATGGACCATCCCAATACCAAGGTCATTTGCTATATTCGGATTCGTAATTTTAACAGGGTTTCCTTTGATTTTAATTTCTCCCTGTTCTGGTTGATACAAACCGAACAGCACATTCATCAGCGTTGATTTCCCTGCACCATTTTCTCCAAGTAAAGCATGTATTTCTCCCTGTTTTACTTGCAGCGTAATATCATCATTCGCTACAATGCCTGGGAATACTTTTGTAATATTGTTCATCTCAATTACGTATTCCATTTTGTTCCTCCTTTTAGCAGGGAACACTCCCTAATTACACTCTATTAAAAGTATTTTTATATATGCAAAGGTTAGTTCTACGAACTAACCTTTGCTATTTCTCTATTATTATTTCTTTAGAGAAGCTTCATATGTTTTATATTCTTCGTCTGTTGCAGGTACTTTAATTTCACCAGCAGTAATTTTCTTCTCAAAATCTTCTATTTTAGTTAAAATTTCCGGGTTTACTTTTTTCACATTATCAGTTGTTTTCGCAATACCAACACCGTCATCTTTTAAGCCAAACTCTTCTACTTTACCGCCTTTTAGCTTACCATCTTTCGCTTCTTGTGCTACTTTTGCTACTGCAACATCAACACGTTTTACCATCGAAGTTAAAGTTACGTTTTCAGGCATACCTTCTTGATTTTGGTCACGGTCAACACCGATTACCCAAACGTTTTCACCTTTTTTCTTACGGTTTTTCGCTTCTGTGAATACACCGTTACCAGTTGCACCTGAAGCATGATAAATTACGTCAACTCCACCACCGTACATTGCTGAAGCTAATACAGATCCTTTTTCTGGTTTATCAAATGCATCAGCATATTGTGACACGATTTCGATATTTGGATTTACTGCTTTTGCACCAGCTTTGAAACCTGATTCAAATTTTGTAATTAATGGGCTTTTTACACCACCAACAAACCCAACTTTATTTGATTTTGTCGTCATTGCTGCTACAGCACCAACTAAGAATGAACCTTCATGGTCTTTAAATGTAATACTTGTTACGTTTGGCTTCTTTACAACTGTATCTACAATCGCAAATTGTTCTTTCGGATACTGATCAGCTACTTTTTCGATTGATTTTTCCATTAAGTATCCAATACCAAATGTTGTGTTATAATGATCTTTCGCAAATTTCGTTAAATTCGGGATATAATCCGCATCTTTACTAGATTGAAGATAACGATATCCTTCATTTTTCTTTAAGTCATTATCTTTACCGAACTTCGTTAAACCTTCCCAAGCTGATTGGTTAAATGATTTGTCATCAACGCCCCCAACATCTGTAACCATACCAACTTTAAACTCTTTTTTGTCGCTACTCGCTTTATCCGAGTTACCACATGCACCTAAAACCGCACTTGCTGCTAATGTTAATGATAATAAAAGACCTGTTTTTTTCTTCATACTAGAAACCCCTCCTGAAATGAATTGTCTATTTTTTTATACGCTGCTGTCCCTAACTTCTTGCTGTCACCTCCCTAAAATGGAACTCACCTACATACGTTTTCTTAATACGTGGAAGCTAAACTTATCAGCTCTAAAGTAATTGATAGAATATAAGATTGGCTCATCATTTTGATCATAGTGCATTTGTTTTAATACTAGCAGTGCTGTTTCTGGTTCACATTCTAAAATCGGTGAAATTTTCGGATGATAGCCAATTGGCTCAATATGAGCAACCGCGTATGTGATACGTTTATGCGTATTGTTATGTATCACCGTTAGCAATGATTCTTCATTGTATCCCGATAAATCCGGCAATATTTCTTTTGCAAGTTTATCGATACAATATACAACAGGCTCCCCATCTGCTGTACGCACACGCTCGATCATCACTGCATTAAAACCATCTTCACTATTAAACTTCTCTTTTTCCTCTTCTGTTAAACTTGTTGTAGATGATGATAGAAAGATAGTTCCTGGTGTTTTCCCCACACTAGAAATCATATCTGTAATACTAGAAAGTTGTTCAATCCCCGAAGAAAATAACGGCTTAGCATTTACAAATGTTCCTACACCATGTCTACGAATGACAACATTTTCTTCTTCTAAAATACGCAGTGCTTCCCTTAAAGTCGCTCTACTTACGCCAAGTTCTTTCGCTAAATCAAACTCTGATGGTAACTTTTGTCTTTCTTTGTAAGCTCCATCTTTAATTTTTTCTTTGATGTGATCAATCACCCGTAAATATAGGTGACGACTATCGGATTTTACTGACATAAGACTCCCCCGCATTTCAATTATTCGACCTCTGATGTAAGACTTCTTTTCTCTTTTTTCAACTTACAACATAATAAAAATTACTAAACACTAAAATAAGCGCAATTGTCGAATAAATATTAATAATTTTTTAAGATGAAATTTTCACTCTTTACTGCATAAAAAAAACTTTGCACCATAAACATTCCTCATTTCGAGAAAAAGTTCGGCACAAAGATCTCTTACATCCTTTGTTACACACTTTTCCCCTCATAGTCCAGCAATTCATGGTTGCCAGGTAGAAACTTATGGACCTTATCTCCAAGATTATATGAGGCAGTGATTCTTTTCGAAGTAATCTTACCACTTGCTCCCATACGTGTCAACAAAATTTAACATTTTTCTACATTAAATATCGAACGTTCACAAAAAACCACACCAAAGTATTCGTATTCTAAAGAACCACTTTAAATGTAAGCCCTTTCTTTACCTCTGAACATAGTATATAACAAAACCAGCATATAAAAAAGCCTAATTGTAAAAACAATTAGGCTTTTTTTATGAACTTTTTTCTTGTACATCATTAATGAGCACTTCTCGTGGTTTACTACCTTCATACGGACCTACTACACCATTCATTTCCATTGCATCAATTAAACGAGCAGCTCGCGTATATCCAACTCTAAACCTACGTTGCAACATAGAAACAGATGCCGTTTGCATTTCCACTACGAGCTGAACTGCTTCATCATATAATTCATCTTCTACTTCCTGCTTCGTATCAGGAACATCTTGCGGAATCATATCTTCTTGATATTGCGCTTTTTGCTGACCAATAACATATTCTACAACTCTCTCAACTTCATCATCTGATAAAAACGCACCTTGTACACGTACAGGCTTCGATGCACCAATTGGTATAAACAGCATATCTCCACGACCTAGTAATTTCTCTGCACCACCGCCGTCAAGAATTGTACGAGAATCTGTTTGAGAAGATACAGCGAATGCAATACGTGATGGAATATTCGCTTTAATAACTCCCGTAATGACATCAACTGATGGACGCTGCGTTGCAATAATTAAATGAATACCAGCCGCACGAGCCATTTGTGCTAGACGCATAATTGCATCCTCTACATCTGATGAAGCAACCATCATTAAATCTGCTAACTCGTCCACAATCACGACAATATAAGGTAATTCCGGTTGTTTCGCTTCTGATTGACTATTATGTTCTTTTATATAGTCATTATATCCTTCAATATTACGCGTGCCACTATGAGCAAACAACTCATAACGACGTTCCATCTCACTCACGACTTTTTTCAATGCTTGCGATGCCTTTTTCGGATCCGTTACAACTGGTGTTAATAAGTGAGGAACACCGTTATATACATTTAACTCTACCATTTTCGGATCAATCATCATTAATTTTACTTCATGTGGTTTTGCACGCATTAAAATACTAACAATAATACCGTTAATACATACACTTTTCCCGCTACCCGTCGCACCAGCTACTAGTAAATGGGGCATTTTATTTAAACGGGCTAATACAGCTTCACCTGTAATATCTCGTCCAAGACCAATTAACAACTTCTCTTCTGGATGATTATTAGCCTTAGAATCAAGAACTTCTCTAAGCGTTACCATAGAAACTTCTGAGTTCGGAACTTCAATCCCTACAGCTGATTTCCCGGGAATTGGTGCCTCGATACGAATGTCTTTCGCAGCTAAAGCAAGTGCTAAATCATCACTTAAACTAACGATTTTGCTTACCTTTACTCCCATATCAGGATACACTTCATATTTTGTAACTGCAGGACCTCTATGTACTTTTGTTACTTTCGCTTTCACTCCAAAGCTTTGGAAAGTACGCTCCAATTTACGAGCATTCTCATAAATTTCCGCATTTTCATTTGTAACTTGCTTATTCTTTGGAAATTTCAATATATCAAGTGCAGGGAGCTTGTAATCTTTATTTTCTACATTTGAAAATTGCATAGGAGGTGCTTGTGTTTCCCCTTCTAGCGATTCAACGATTTTTTCTCCACGCTTTTTCTTCGGCTCTTCAATTGGCGGAGCCTCTTCGATAAATGGTGAAGTGATTAACTCTTCTTCCTCTACTTCAATTCGTTTATTCTCTTCTTCATTTACAGGATAATTCTCAGTGAAATTCGAAATAATGGGAGGATCAATTGAGATTTCTTCCATCGGCTCAATAATCTCTTCTTGTTCTGCAGCACGTTTGCTCCTTGTGCTTCTCGTTGTTTTTTTCTTTTCTGTTTGTTCAGCCGTTCTTTTCGCTCTCCAATCTTTATAGTCCCCTTGCATCACTTGAAATTGACTTCTAAGGATTCTACCAACTGGAGCTAACACTTCTCCAATATGCTTATTTGTTATACAAAGTATACCGAGAATAACTAAAATAATACCAATAATATAAGCTCCTACTTCATCAAATAAGAAATAACAAGTCGCGAACATAAGCGCACCAAACATGCCACCACCTAAATGAACACTATCTGGCCCTTTTTTCATTTCAAGAAAGAAATTATCTTTCGTACTCACAATAACAGAAGTATTTTGCACTGCTCCATCTTTCGTAAGTAGGTTAAATAATGTAATATGACTAAACATTAATATCGCCAATACTATTAAATAAAAACCGATTAACCGTTTATTTAAAAGGTTCGGCCATCCACGTTTGATAACAAACGAAACCGATAAAGCTATTACACCCAACACACCAATTATGTACCACTCACCAAAGAAGAAGCGAAAAAATAACACAAACGATTTCCCTACAACGCCTAGCTGTAAAATCGTAATGATTGAAAGTGCAAAAAGAGTTAAACCGACGATTTCATAATACAAGGTTGGCTTTATCGTACGTCTTGCCTTTGCCTTTGTCCCTCTTTGCTTTTGTTTTGCCATTTCTTCACCTCGTGTTCTACATATACGTAAAGCCTCCTAAAAACTCTACTTATATGTCTGTTTTCTCTATTTTTTCAGGTCTCTATATCTTCTATTTTTACACTTCTTGTAAAATGTTAAATAAACAGAAGAAAGCAGCCCTCTCATGGCTGCTCAACCGTCTTGTTTTTTATATTATACCATAGCTTCTAAACAAAATCCTTCTTTTTACTAAAAGGTTATTTTCTGACCAGGCTCAAACTCTAAGTAGTGAAACGGATCCGTACTTAACACACGTACAATCGAATAATACCCATGTTCTTCTTCTGAAACCATTAATTCAACACCATTTATATTTACAATTTTTTGACTTTCACATTGAGAATAATCGGGTGGATACACGAGTTGCTCTGGCATAATTGTATATAAAATCATTGTAACATTGTCCCTTCTGTACTATCATCTCCGCGAGCATCTATTAATTCATTCAGTTTTCGAATCGCATTTCCGATACCACCGACATCATCTATAAGACCATACTTCACTGCATCTCCACCAATTACATTCGTACCAATATCTCGCGTTAAATTTCCTTTCGCAAACATAAGCTCTTTAAAACGATCTTCCGTGACTTTCGAATGCTTCGTCACAAATCGAATGACTCTTTCTTGCATTTTATCTAAATACTCAAATGTTTGCGGCACACCTATAACAAGACCTGTTAGGCGAATAGGATGGATTGTCATCGTCGCAGTTTCCGCAATAAATGAATAATCCGTAGAAACAGCAATTGGCACACCGATAGAATGTCCTCCGCCCAGAACAAGTGATACAGTCGGCTTTGAAAGTGAAGCGACCATTTCAGAAATAGCTAGCCCGGCTTCGACGTCACCTCCGACAGTATTTAATATTAAAAGTAAACCTTCTATTTTCGGATTTTGTTCAATTGCAACAATTTGTGGAATGATATGCTCATATTTTGTTGTTTTATTTTGCGGCGGCAATTGGACATGACCTTCCACCTGTCCAATAATTGTTAAACAATGAATACGCGATTCATTCATTTGTGGTACATTCGTTTGTCCAAGCTGTTGAATTTTTTCTACTATTGAAGCTTCTTTTCCAGCTTCTTTCGGCTCAGCCTCTTTCTCTTCATTTGTATAACGATCACGTTCTGTCATATCGCATCCCCTTTCACTCGTATATCACTATTATTTCTTAAGTTATAAATTTCATTCGATAGAGTTAAAAAAGAAAAAAAGATCACCCGTAAAGGTGACCTTTTTTAAACTTCCATAATAATCGGTAAAATCATAGGTTTTCTCTTTGTCTCTTCGTACAAGAACTGTCCTAATAATTCACGAATATTTTGTTTTAGCATAGACCATTCAATTGAATATTCTTTAATTGATTGCTCAACAATCATACGTACAATCTCTGTAGAGCGGTCAATTAACGCTTCTGATTCACGTACATACACAAAACCACGTGAAATAATTTCTGGACCAGAAACAATTTTCTTTTCATCCTTACCAAGTGTTACAACAACTACTAATATTCCATCTTGAGATAACATTTTTCTATCGCGAAGAACGATATTACCAACGTCACCTACACCTAATCCATCAATTAATACATTCCCAGCTTGGACTTTACCAACTAAGTTCGCTTCATCGTCACCAAAACCGATTACATCGCCTTTTTCTACGATAAAGATATTTTCTCTTGCAATACCTACATCTTCAGCTAAGTATGCATGCGCTTTTTGCATACGGAACTCACCATGTACGGGTACAAAATATTTTGGTTTCATTAAATTTAACATTAATTTTAATTCTTCTTGGCTACCGTGACCTGAAACGTGAACTTTTCTTTCACCGTAATAAACAACTTCAGCCCCTGCTCTAAATAACAAATCGATAATTTTTGATACAGATATTTCATTACCCGGAATTGGAGAAGCCGCAATAATAACCGTATCACCTTTACGAATTGAAATTTGTTTATGAGCTTGCTTCGCCATTCTAGAAAGTGCCGCCATCGGTTCCCCTTGGCTACCTGTCGTTAAAATAGCTACCTTTTTCTCTGGGAAATTGTCTACTTCTTGTAGTGAAATAACCATACCTTCTGGAACATCTAAATAACCAAGACGTCTTGCGATATCTACTACTTTCACCATACTACGTCCTACAACCGCTACTTTTCGTCCTGTTTCAGCAGCTGCATCAAATACTTGTTGAATACGATGTACATTCGATGCAAATGAAGCAACGATAATACGTCCTTCTGCGCCGTAGAACACTTTAGAAATTTCTACACCAACTTCTTTTTCAGAACCTGTATAGCCTGGACGCTCAGCATTTGTACTATCAGATAACAAGCATAGTACGCCTTCATTTCCGATTTGAGCCATTTTTCCAAGATCTGCCCCGCTATTTCCAATTGGAGTTTGATCGAATTTAAAGTCTCCTGTATATACAATCGCACCTTTTGATGTATGGAAACAAACACCAACAGAATCTGGAATACTATGTGTCGTTCCAAAGAATGACACCGTTGTAGTATTAAACTCTACTGTTGAATTTGAATCGATTGTTTTTAAGTCTACACGGCCTAACATACCCGCTTCGCCAAGTTTTTCTTGTATAAGTCCTACTGTTAATTTCGTTGCATACACTGGAATAGATAATTTACGAAGTACGTAAACAATACCACCAATATGATCTTCATGACCGTGAGTAATAAATAAACCTTTTACTCGCTCTTGGTTTTCCACTAAATATGTAATATCAGGAATAACGATATCAATTCCAAACATTTCATCTCCCGGGAACATTAACCCTGCATCTACAATAAAGATTTCAGAATCAATTTCAACACAGTACATGTTTTTCCCGATTTCACCTACTCCACCAAGAGCAAATACTTTAACAGACTCATTCTCTTTTCTCTTCATGTTGTTGCCTGGTTTAAAAATCTTTCAAACACTGATTTCACTAAAATTGCAGAGACACCAGGGGAAACTCTACAACCACCATATATTCACCGTCCAAGACGAATGTCCTTACCGTTATGCGATATCATGTCCTTGTTTATTTTTTAAACCAGGTTTCACCTCTCTTTCATTATATAAATCAAATATCTTATTCGATATGATATGAAAATGTAATCAAATTATAATTTTTACCAATTTTGCTAAGCATACCCGTACTAAGCTACTTAGCCATATTATACCTGATACAAGAAATAGAACACAAGTTAAATCGTGCGAAAGAATAGGTAAAAGAACGGAATTATAGCAAAAGTATCGAGCGTATTTCCTTTATATTCACTTCGATTTTACACTCCATATTATTTTGAAGAAATAGGCATACATACGCTAAATTCATTTCATAATATGGATTTTCAAGACTTATTTTTCTAGAATTGAACAAAAACACTTACAAAATGGAGTTTTTTTAAGAATTACTTCAAATCTGAGGGGATTTCTCTAAAAAACCGAAACGGTGGTTTATTACGTATTTACAAATGTTTATTCTATAATCACTTTGTTTTTAATTCATTTCAAGGGTACGATATTTTCTTATACATGTTGCAATACATAATAAAAAATGACCTAGTTCTAAACTAGGTCATTTTTTATTAACGAGGGATAGATTGCATAACAGATTGTAGCGTTACTCTTTCTTCTTCTGTTAATGGAAGAAGTGGTAAACGTACAGAACCTACATCTAATCCAACCATTTGTAACGCTGTTTTTACTGGCGTTGGGCTTGGTGCCATAAATAATGAATCCGTTACTCTTACAAGTAATTGATGTAATTTTTGCGCCTTCTTAAATTCACCAGCTTGGAATGCTGCAATCATTTCTTGCATTTCATTTCCGATAACATGAGATGCTACAGAAACGATACCTTTCGCTCCAACTGCCATAGCTGGTAACGTTAAACCATCATCACCGCTGTATACTGCAAAGTCGTCCGCTGTTTTTTCAATGATTTCTGTCATTGTTAACACATCGCCGCCTGCATCTTTAATCGCAACAATGTTTTCTATTTCTGATAAACGAACAACTGTATCAACGGAGATTTGTACAATAGATCGTCCCGGAACGTTATATAGCATAACCGGAAGTGGCGTGCTTTCAGCAATTGCTTTAAAGTGCTGATACATTCCTTCTTGACTCGGTTTGTTATAATACGGTGCTACTAGCATTACTGCATCAACACCAACTTCTGTTGCCTTTTTAGTTAAGTCAATAGAAGCATGCGTATTATTGCTACCTGTTCCAGCGATTACGGGCACCCTTTTATCGACAACAGATACGACATGGCGATATAACGCTACTTTTTCTTCTGAAGTTAATGTAGGAGATTCTCCTGTCGTTCCTCCTACCACGATTGCTGTTGTACCGTTATCTATTAAATAATTTACCAATTTCGTTGTCTTTGCAAAATCGATATTTCCGTTTTTATCAAACGGAGTTACCATCGCGGTTGCAATTGTCCCAAAATCTATCATGGTCTCACTCCTTATTGTTCCAGTTGCTTTTCTTTTGAAAGCTCAAACGCACTATGTAATGCATTTACAGCCTCCACTAAATCCGTTTCTTTTACAAGAACCCAAATTGTCGTATGGCTATCTGCCGATTGCAGAATTTGAATACCTTTTTCAGCTAAAGCTGTAACGATTTTCGCAGTAACCCCAGGGTATCCTGCCATTCCAGCTCCTACAATAGATACTTTTGCACAATGTGCTGTCACAATTGGCTCGTATCCAAGGTTTTGTAATAATTCAACTGCACGATTTGATACATTATCACTTACCGTATAAGCTACCCCAGTAGGTGAAATGTTAATTAAATCGACACTGATTCCTTCATTCGCCATTTCTTTAAACACATGTTGCTGCAAATCATATGCTGTTTCTTTTGCAAGCACTTTAATTTGCGTCACATTTGATACATGTGCAATACCTGTAACAGGACGTTCTTCTACATCACGGCCTTTTGTCGCACCGTCAGATGCCGAAATAAGTGTACCTTCACTATCAGAATACGTAGAACGTACACGAAGAGGTACTTTCGCATGCATCGCAATTTCAACTGCACGTGGATGAACGACTTTTGCACCTTGGTAAGCCATGTTACAAATTTCGTTATACGTTACAGTTTGAAGGTGACGTGCATCTTTTACAATGCGAGGATCCGCAGTCATAACACCTTCTACATCTGTGAAGATATCGATAAATTCAGCATGAAGCGCAACACCTAACGCTGAAGCTGAAGTATCGCTACCTCCGCGTCCAAGTGTTGTCGTATCACCTTTTTTTGTTTGTCCTTGGAATCCTGTAACGACGATTACATCTACATTTTCTAACTCTTCATGTATACGATCGCAATTCATTTCAATAATCTTAGCATTTGTAAAATCATCATTTGTTACAAAACCAGCTTGTGCACCATTTAATGCCGCTGCTTTTATACCGCTCTCATTTAACATGTTAGAGAAAACGATTGCTGAGATTAATTCTCCGCATGATAATAATAAATCTTGCTCACGATTAGAAATGTGAGATTCCTCTTGATTTACAAGACTTAACAAAGTATCAGTTGCATATGGTTCACCTTTACGGCCCATAGCAGATACGACAGTAACTACTTTATAACCCGCATCTAGCGATTTTTTTATATGATGAAGCGCATGTTTACGTCCATTTTCATCACGTACAGATGTGCCACCAAATTTTTGAACAATAATTTTCATATTTTGCACCTTCTCTTAGCCGTTTACACTAATTGTAATTTTACTAAGCGCTCTGCAATTTGAACAGAATTCCATGCAGCGCCTTTTAATAAGTTATCAGATACGACCCAAAGATGGAATCCTTTATCGTTATTTAAATCTTTACGGATTCTTCCAACGAATACTTCGTTTTTACCTACTGCAGTAGCTGGCATTGGATATAACTGCTCCTCTGGGTTATCTTGCAGAACGATGCCTTCCGCATTTGCAAGTAAGTTTTTGAACTCTTCTACTGTTACGCCTTCTTTTTCTACTTCGATGTAAACAGACTCTGAGTGACCTGATACAACTGGTAAACGTACACATGTTGCCGCTACTTCTAATTCGGGCATATGCATAATTTTTTTCGTTTCATTAATCATTTTCATTTCTTCAAACGTAAATCCATTATCTTGGAACTTATCAATCTGTGGAATCGCGTTGAAAGCAATTTGGAAATGTTTCTTATCACCTGATACAGGTAAAACATTTGCCTTCACTTCTTCGCCATTTAAGATTGCTTGTGATTGTTCATGAAGTTCTTCAATCGCTGCCGCACCAGCACCTGATACAGCTTGATATGTGGAAACGATTACTCGTTTTAAACCATATTGCTGACGAACTGGCTCAAGAGCTACTACCATTTGAATTGTAGAACAGTTTGGATTTGCAATAATACCATTATGTTCTTTTAAGTCGTTTTCATTTACTTCAGGTACAACAAGTGGCACGTTTTCTGTCATACGGAATGCACTTGTATTATCAACAACAATCGCACCGCGCTTTGCTGCTTCTGGCGCTAATTGTTTTGATACAGATCCACCAGCACTAAATAGTGCGATATCTACTCCTTCAAAACTTTCAGGAGTTGCCTCTTGAACTGTAAATTCTTCGCCTTTAAATACAAGTTTCTTACCTGCAGATCGTTTAGATGAAAGTAACGTTAATTTCCCGATTGGAAATTCTCGTTTCTCTAAAGTATTTAACATTTGTTCACCAACTGCGCCGGTTGCTCCAACTACAGCGACATGAAAAGTTTTTTGCTTTTCCATCACTATGCCCCTTTCTAGATACCAATCCTTCTATAACTTAGAATCAGAAGGAGTATACAATACCCCTTCTAATCTTAATAACGTTAATTTTATCATATTCTACAGTAAGAATGATGGTTTCATCAAAAATTGTCCGTTTTTTTTCGTTTTTTAATTCATATATCTGAATTTTTCTACGACAACCGGTTGCAATTGCTTCCCTTGCAGCGCTTCTAATACTGTATCTTCCAGCAGCTCCATGCGAGCTACCATTGAGTTCGGTTTTTTCTCTGGTGCATCTTGGCCGAATGGCACGAAGTAGATGTTTTTTGTCGCCATTAGGCGCATGAGATTTACTCCATTAAGCCCTAAAGCATCATTCGTCGAAACAGCCAATACGACAGGCTTACCATTTCTTAACGTCGCTTTCGCTGCCATTAATACTGGAGAGTCTGTCATTGCATTTGCAAATTTACTCATGGAATTCCCTGTTAGTGGTGCAATTACCATACAATCTAGTGGAATTTTAGGTCCTAGTGGTTCTGCGCCAACAATTGAATTAATTGCTTTAAATCCTGTTACTTCTTCAATCTTTTTAATCCACTCTGCTCCTTCTCCAAATCTCGTATTTGTTGATTGAACAGTGTAAGAAACAACGGGGCGTACTTCTGCTCCCTCAGCAATTAACTTTTCTAAATGAGGCATTACTTCTTCGTACGTACAATGTGAGCCAGTAAAACCAAACCCTATTCTTTTCCCCTTTAAATTCATTCCCCATTCTCCTTTCTTGCGATTACGTCTTCTGCCAGTAACTGAGAAAGAACATTCGCTAAAATTTGTCCTGCTGTTTTTGGAGCAACAATACCTGGTAGACCAGGTGCTAATAGCGCTTTGACTCCTCTTTTTTCCGCATATCTAAAGTCGGTACCACCTGGTTTAGAGGCTAAATCAATTACTAACGTATGAGCCGGCATTTTTGAAATGACATTCGCTGTCACAACGAGATGCGGAATTGTATTAATGACAATATCGATATCCCCTACTTCTTGCTCAATGTTCTGCATATGAAAAGGAGTAAACATCATTTCTGTAATACGCGCAATATGTTCCGATCGTCTTGCTCCAACTTTGACATGGGCTCCTAATGATTGAAATGCTCTGGCAACACTCATCCCTGTTCTACCAAATCCTAAAACCATTACATTAGAACCATGAATCGTATAGTCGGTATGTTGAATTACCATCATTAATGTACCTTCTACAGTTGGAATAGAATTGTAGATTGCCACATCATCACGATCAAATAATTTAATAAGTTTGCGGTTTGTAGTAGATACGAGATTTTCCAAGTAAGGCGTACCAATACCTGAATATATAGTAAAATGTTCTGGTGTCTTTTCAATTTGTTCTTTCGTTATAGAAACTTTTTCGTTTGAAAAAATAGTATCTACTTCTCCCTTGGCATTTGTACCTGCAACTGGCAAAATAATTGCATCTACAGAAGTGAAATCTAAATTTTGTATACTTTCTTTTGCTGCCCCTGTGAAGCCATGATCTAACTGATCAAACCCTATCAATGAAAGTTTCGCATCCAATTCAACTAGTTTGCGAATTACTTCTAGCTGTCTTGCATCTCCTCCTATGACAGCAATATGCATCTCAGTCAACATTCCCTAATTCACCTTCTTTTTCTGTCATTTATAAGAAAAGTGCCTACTTTTTCTTTTTCCTCCACATCATATGTAATGTACGAGTTTTAGGTGATTGAAAAACAAAAAGCACGTATGATTTATCCAGCTCTTTGTATGCAGTAATACCCTAAAGTGAAATCTCCATTAAAATAAACTAATACTCAAAAGGGAATGTACAAAAAAAGATGACCAAAATGGCCATCTTTCACTTCTAATTGGAACGATCTGTAATATCACAAAGGATCATATCATGCCCCACTTTTTTAATTTGGTTCCACCCTACTCTTATTTCTTGTGGTTCCTTTTTAAAACCTCCCCATTTCCCAGCAGGTATGATAAGAGCATCTATTTGACCATCCTTCTCATCAATTTCTAAATCCACATAACCTAGAACCCCCATCTTTTCTGCTCTTTCTAAATTTACAATCTCTTTTCCACTTAATTCACTTAATCGCATATACTCTCCCCCTACCGAATTGATGAATGTAAGTTATCTATAATTAGTACCTATTCTGTATATCGCAAAAAAATAACCGTATCTCATTTAAAAGAGATACGGTTATTTTTACATACTTCATATTAAGTAATTATAGTTTTATTCCTTTTGGAAGTTTTCCATCTGGACTAATTAAGGCTGCAGAGAATTCATCTGTAAACATGTTACGAATTAACCCATCTACATTTTCTTTTGTTACAGTGTTTACACTTTCGATAATCTCATCAAGTGAACGATGCTTGCGAAGTAGCAATTCATTTTTACCATTACGGCTCATACGACTATTTGTACTTTCTAAACTTAACATTAAGTTTCCTTTTAATTGCTCTTTACTATTAATTAGCTCTTTTTCTGTAATACCTGTATTTTTCAATGTTTCTAATGTTTCTTGCATTGTTTCATACAGTGTATCTAATTGTTGACTACCTGTTCCACCATACAGTGTTAACATACCTGTATCTTCATAAGAAGAATGGTAAGAAAATACTGAGTACGCTAACCCGCGTTGCTCACGTACTTCTTGGAATAAACGGCTACTCATACTACCGCCTAAAACGTTATTTAATACGATTAAGTTATAAATATCTTCGTGTCCCATTTGTAAGCCTTTATATCCTAAACATAAATGAGCTTGTTCTGTTTCCTTTTTACGTGCTACCTTATTAAAATGGAAAATTGGGCTATGTACTTGTTCACGGTTTGTTGTTCCTTCATAACTACCGAAATATTGCTCTACCGTTTGTAAGAAGGCTTCATCAATATTTCCTGCAACTGAAACAACTACATTTTCAGGTGTGTAATGATCCTTAATATATTGGCGTAGCGTATCACCTGTAAACGTATCAAGTGTTTCTTCTGTTCCTAAAATAGGATAGCCAAGCGGATGCGTTTCATATGTTGCTTTCGTTAACATATCATGCACAATATCATCTGGCGCATCTTCGTACATTTTAATTTCTTCACATACGACATTCTTCTCTTTTTTCAATTCTTCTTCATCAAATGTTGAATTAAAGAACATGTCTGCTAATACATCTAAAGCATATTTAGCATGCTCATCTAGCACTTTTGCATAGTAACAAGTGTATTCTTTTGAAGTAAAAGCATTCACTTGCCCACCAATGCTATCAAATGATTCTGCAATTTCGCGTGCACTACGTGTTTCTGTTCCTTTAAAGAACATATGCTCTAAAAAGTGAGAAATTCCGTTATTTTTTTCATTTTCATTTCTTGATCCCGCATGGATCCAAATACCAATCGCAACTGATCTTACAGTTGGTATATTCTCCATAACTATTCTTACACCATTTTTACAAGTATATTTTTTAATCAAAAACTTTCCTCCTACTGCCAGTTTCTCTAAATAAGTGCTATTATTTAATGATAACAAGTTTAAGGATGAATGTCATGCAAATGTATTTAATCCACACGTTTTTCGTCCAGTAATTCTGTTATATTCCCTACTTTATACCCTAGTTCCTTCAATTTTGTAATCATTGTATCTAATGCTTCTGCCGTTGACGAAGTAGGATGCATTAATACGATAGCACCTGGATGTATTTTTCTCATTACTCTCTGCAGTAGTACATCTGGTTCAGGTCGCTTCCAATCGATTGTATCAACAGTCCACATAATCGTTCCCATTTGGAAATCATCAGCGATTTTCACGACTTCATCCCGAAAACTTCCACTCGGCGGGGCAAACCATCTCACCTTTTGATTCGTAGCAGCTTCAATCATTCGATTTGTTTTTTGTAACTGCTCTCGTATTTCATCAGACGATAGCGTTTTCATATTAGGGTGCGTATAAGAATGATTTCCGACTTCTTGATTTGCATCGACAATCATTTTTGCAAATCGTAAATTTTCTTTCACCCAACGTCCTTCTAAAAAGAAAGTCGCCTTCACATCATGCTTTTTCAATATTTCTAATATACGAGGCAAATACTCGTTTCCCCATGCCACATTTATTGTTAATCCCACCATCTTTTTATTCGGATGCCCCCTATAAATTGGAGCGGGTGATAAATCTTCTAAGTGGACACTCGGTGAGACTTCCTTGAATTCAAGATGTTTTTGATCAAATTCCTTTCGCTTCTTCATATTGTTATAGGATGCTTCAATATCAACTTGTCTTCCATTATATCCTGGTGTTGCTTTCCATATCTTATCAATCATCGCATTTTGAGGTGCAATCTCATATTGTTTTGCATGCTTTTGAATTTCTTCATATAAGTTATCCTGTGCAAAAACGGAATAAGAGCCTACACTGACATATAATAAGAATATACATATGTATGCCAATATACGAGCTTTCATATAAACCCTCCCATTAACTATATAAAAACCATTTTTCTTCTTATCTTTGTTAATTTGAGCGTTATAATGAAAACTATACCTATGCTGACATAAAAATATATATAAATCATATTTTTACATAACAAAAAAAGCCAGTTAAACTGGCTTTTGCTTATTGCTGCTCTTGTTTGTTTTCTTCTTTAGCAGCTTCTTTTTCTTGCTCTTCTTTTAGCAATACTTTTCTAGATAGATTCACACGACCTTGCTTGTCAATCTCGATAACTTTAACCGTAATTACGTCACCGATTTTTACAACGTCTTCTACTTTACCTACACGCTCAAGTGCAAGTTCAGAAATGTGAACTAATCCATCTTTACCGCTGAATAATTCAACGAAAGCACCGAATTTCTCAACACGTTTCACTTTTCCTTCGTAGATTTCACCTACTTGTACTTCGCGAACGATATCTTCGATAATTTTCTTAGCTTTGTCGTTCATTTCTTGGTTTATTGAAGAAATGAATACTGTGCCATCTTGCTCGATGTCAATTTTAACACCAGTTTCTTCAATAATTTTATTGATTTGTTTACCGCTCGGTCCGATAACGTCACGGATTTTATCTGGATTAATTGTCATTGTAATAATCTTTGGAGCGTACGCTGATAATTCAGTGCGTGGCTCTGCAATAACAGATAACATATGATTTAGAATGTGCACACGACCAACTTTCGCTTGTTGTAATGCCTCTTCTAAAATTTCACGAGATAGACCATCGATTTTAATGTCCATTTGTAGTGCAGTTACACCTTGTGCTGTACCTGCTACTTTAAAGTCCATATCACCTAAATGATCTTCCATACCTTGAATATCAGATAAAATTGTGTAATGCTCACCAGTTTTAACTAGACCCATTGCAATACCTGCAACTGGAGCTTTAAGTGGAACACCAGCATCCATCATTGCTAAAGTACTACCACAAATACTTGCTTGTGAAGTAGAACCATTTGATTCTAAAACTTCAGATACAAGACGTACTGTGTATGGGAAATCTTTTTCAGATGGGATTACAGGCTCAAGAGCACGTTCTCCTAGTGCACCGTGACCGATTTCACGACGACCTGGTCCACGCATTGGTCTAGTTTCCCCAACACTAAATGATGGGAAATTGTAATGGTGCATAAAGCGTTTTGATTCTTCTACACCAAGACCATCTAAAATTTGCACATCGCCTAATGCACCTAATGTACAAATACTTAATGCTTGTGTTTGTCCACGTGTGAATAAACCAGAACCGTGTGTACGAGATAAAATGCCAACCTCTGATGCTAATGGACGGATTTCGTCACCTTTACGGCCATCTGGGCGGATTTTTTCAACTGTAATGAGACGACGTACTTCTTCTTTTACAATTTTATATAAAATCTCATTTACTTGTCCTAATGTATCAGCGTCAGCTTCCTCAGCTTCGTAATGCTCAATTACACGCTTTTTCACTTCGTTAATTGCATCTTCACGTGCATGTTTCTCATGTACTTGAATTGCAGAATGCATATCCTTTTCAGCCATTTCACGTACAGCTTGGTTAAGATCAGCGTCAACTTCATAAAGTTTCACTTCTGATTTTTCTTTACCTACAGCTTGTACAATCTCTTCTTGGAATGCAATTAGACGTTTAATTTCGTCATGACCAAACATAATTGCTTCTAACATTGTTTCCTCAGGCACTTGATCTGCTCCTGCTTCAACCATGTTAATTGCATCTTTCGTACCAGCTACAACAAGGTGAATATCACTTTGTTCTTGCTGTTCTACTGTTGGGTTGATAACGAATTCGCCGTTAATACGACCAACTGTTGCACCCGCGATTGGACCTTCAAATGGAATATCTGAAATCGATAACGCTAATGAAGAACCAAGCATAGCTGCCATTTCAGAAGAACAATCTTGATCAACGCTCATTACGATGCTGACAACTTGTACTTCGTTACGGAAACCATCTGCGAAAAGTGGACGAATTGGACGGTCGATTAAACGACTTGCCAAAATTGCTTTTTCACTTGGACGACCTTCACGTTTAATGAAACCGCCAGGAATTTTTCCGACTGCATATAAACGCTCTTCATAGTTTACTGTAAGTGGGAAGAAATCTACATTTTTTGCTTCTTTTGATGCAGTTGCTGTAGATAGAACCGCTGTATCGCCATATCTTACTAATACTGCTCCGTTCGCTTGCTTTGCAAGCTGACCTGTTTCAACTGTTAGCTGGCGACCAGCTAAATCTATCGAGAAGACTTGCTTTTCTTGACTCATTTAAGTACCCCTCTCAATTTAAAGTATTCAATTCTTCTATGTAAATGGATAGTATATCACAATATTCTACCTCTAGTATTACCGAAAATTCAGTAAGATATAAAGAGTAGAAGATATATTTTTACCTAACAAAAAAGCGGGAATATTCCCGCTTCTTTGACTATCGACGTAAGCCAAGCTTTGTGATTAATTCACGGTAACGTGTGATATCGCTATTACGAAGGTAAGTTAGTAAGTTACGACGTTTACCAACCATCTTTAATAGACCACGACGTGAATGATGATCTTTCTTGTGAGTACGTAAGTGCTCGTTTAGAGTGTTAATTTGCTCCGTTAGGACAGCAATTTGAACCTCTGGAGAACCAGTATCAGTCTCATGAGTTCTAAATTGTGCAATGATTTCATTTTTACGCTCTTGTGTTAAAGCCATCCTATTTCACCTCCTATTAATTAAACCCCCGATTACCTAGCAAGCGTCGGTGAGTCGCAATGCCAAGCAATGGTTGTCATAAAGTACATAACATAGAATACTACTTTTCATTTGAAAAAGCAAGTATATTCTTTTCGTTCGCAAAATATTCTTGTGCTGTTTTCTTATCTTTTGCAATTTGTTCAACTAACTCGTCGATGCCATTGAATTTCTTCTCTTCTCTTATACGCATATGCCACTCTACTGTAACATTTTGATCATATATGTCTTTGTTAAATTCAAATAAGTGCACTTCAATAGAAAGTTGACGCTCATCTTCTTTAAAAGTTGGTTTATATCCAATATTACATACACCATCGTACCATTCATCGTGAACTTTTAATCTCACTGCATAAACACCTACAGGTGGTAATAGATACTCCTCACTTAAACCTACATTCGCTGTCGGGAAACCAATTTGACGTCCACGTTTATCACCGTGTACAACCGTTCCCCCTACTGTATATGCTCTACCTAAAATAGATGGAATTTGTTCCATTTCGCCATTTCGAATTAACTTTCGTAATGCTGTAGAACTTACTTTCTCGTCTTGAAATTCAACTTTTTCAATCACAGTCTGTGTAAACTCCCCTCTTGCATGAAATGGTAAAGTCTCCATCTTTCCTTTTCCTAAACGTCCATATGAATAATCAAACCCTGCTACTACATGCTTTACATTTAAACCAATAATATAATCATCAACAAATTGTTGTGGTAATAAACCTGCAAATGATTCATCAAATTTAACAACATATAATATATCGATTCCTAAGTCCTCGACTATGTTTTTTTTATCACACATCGGTGTAATATACTCGGCATGCGCTTCTTTTTTACCTAAAACAACAGATGGATGTGGATAAAATGTCATCACTGCACTTTTATATCCTCGTTCATCCGCTATTTGTTTCGCAGTTCGAATCACACATTGATGTCCTAAATGAATGCCATCAAAAAATCCTAATGCCATTACAGTAGGTGGTAATTCTAATTTATTTTGTTCATGTGGATGAGTTAAATGAATAAGTTTCACGCTTGAATTCACCTTTTTCTGTAATAATCCTTCCAATAATTCATTATAGCTTTAGTTCTTGATTATTCACAAGTACTTTCATCGGCTTTAGCATACCAGGATGTTTTGGATGGTGCTCATAAATTGCAAGGCAGCGATCGTTTTTATCAAATACTGTTATAAATGGCGCCGTTATTTGCAATTCATTTTTTAAGAACATACCATTCTTTATTTTTTCTGCCTGCTTTTCATCTACAACCATTTTCGGGAACTTACTTAACGCTTCATCAATTGATATGAAGATAGACTCTACTGTTCCATTTTGCACGTTTTCTTCAATTTCTTCAAATGATATGCAATCTTCTAATAAAAATTCACCAGAAGCCGTTCTTACAAGGTGAGACATATGTGATGGAAAACCAAGCTTTTCACCGATCATTACCGCTAATGTTCTTACATATGTTCCTTTACTACACGTTACACGGAAACGGAATGAAATATTTTCGCTTTCAAATACTTCACGGTCATCTAGTAATACAAATTCATGAATTGTAATTGTACGCACTGGACGTTCAACCTCTTGTCCGGCTCTTGCGTATTCATATAATTTTTTCCCGTTAACTTTTACAGCCGAAAACATCGGAGGCATTTGCTCAATCGTACCTGTTAATGCCGCAAGCGCCTCTTCCACTTCCTTACGAGTAATAACACGATCTACATGTTTCGTTTCCACAACTTCACCAGAAGCATCTTCAGTTGTTGTTGAAAACCCTAATGTTACTTCACCTTCATATGTTTTCGTTTCGCTTGTTAAAAATTGTGCAATCTTCGTTGCTCGTCCCACACAAATAGGTAATACTCCTGTTACATCCGGATCTAATGTTCCTGTATGACCAATTCGTTTCTCACGCAATATCTTTCTTAATTTAAATACACAATCGTGTGATGTCATGCCTTTTGGCTTATGTAATAATACTACACCTTCCATATATGTTCACCTCATCATAATTCTTTCATAGTAATTATCCAAAATTTATTTGCATTGAAAAAATGGATAGACAAATGTCTATCCATTATTCTTCACGTTTATCGTCTTTATTAATTTGATGTAAAAGTGTATCAATTCGATGACCATATCCGATAGACTCATCAAACTCAAAGGAAATTTCCGGCGTTTTACGAAGACGAATACGTTGGCCAATTTCTGAACGAATGAAGCCTTTTGCCTTCGCTAAACCTTTTAATGTACTTTCTTTCTGTTCTTCATCACCTAAAACAGAAATATACACTGTAGCAATTTGTAAATCTCCACTCACTTGTACATCTGTTACAGTAACAAATCCGACACGTGGATCTTTAATTTTACGACTGATAATGTCGCCTAATTCTTTTTTCATTTGCTCGCCTACACGGTTTGCACGTAATTTCATAACTCTTCACCTCATTCAATACCATTCCAATTGTGTTATCGTACGTTCAATTTCAGGAAATGAATCGATGTACTCAAGTACACGATTCATTTCTTTTTCACAAATAACACGACTGGAGGATACAGAAACAATTGCAATTTCTGTACGTTGCCATACATCTTGATGCCCTACTTCTGAAACAGCTACGTTATAACGCTGTTTCACACGAGTTAGCACCCGTTGCAAAATTGCTCGTTTCTCTTTTAAAGAATGCACATCGTAAATCATACACTCGAATGAGAGTGAAGCGATAATCATCGCTTCACTTCTTCCATAATGTACGCTTCAATGATGTCCCCTTCTTTAAGATCATTATATCGTTCAATTGTAATACCACACTCATAGTTTTGTGCAACTTCTTTTACGTCGTCTTTGAAACGTTTTAACGTATCAAGTTGTCCTTCGAAGATTACTACGCCATCACGGATAATACGCACGCCACTATCACGTGTAATTTTACCGTCTGTTACGTAACAACCTGCGATTGTTCCAACTTTTGTTACTTTAAACGTTTGACGTACTTCTGCTTGACCGATTACTTTTTCTTCGAATTCTGGATCCAACATACCTTGCATTGCTGATTCGATTTCTTCGATTACTTTATAAATAATACGGTGTAAACGAACATCAACGTTCTCTAATTCAGCTGTACGCTTCGCATTCACATCTGGGCGTACGTTAAATCCAATTACAATTGCATTAGATGCAGAAGCTAAAATGATATCAGATTCTGTGATCGCACCTACGCCTGTATGGATAATTTTAACTTTAACACCTTCAACATCAATTTTACGAAGTGATGCTGCCATTGCTTCTACAGAACCTTGTACGTCTGCTTTCACAATTAAGTTAATTTCTTTTACATCGCCCTCTTGGATTTGTTGGAATAAATCTTCAAGGCTTAATTTAGATTTCTCACCACGTTGAGCTAGTAACGCTTCTTGTGCACGTGATTCACCGATTTGACGAGCTTTCTTCTCATCAGCGAATGCCATGAAACGATCTCCCGCTTGTGGTACTTCGTTTAAACCTGTAATTTCAACAGGAGTTGATGGACCAGCAACTTTTACACGACGACCAATATCACTTACCATTGCACGAACACGTCCGAATGAAGTACCAACAACGATTGGATCTCCAACTCGAAGTGTACCGTTTTGAACAAGTAATGTCGCGATAGTTCCTTTACCTTTATCAAGCTGTGCTTCAATTACAGTACCAGTTGCATAGCGGTTTGGATTTGCTTTATATTCTTCTACTTCACTTACAAGAAGAATCATTTCTAGTAAGTTGTCAATACCTTCGCCTTGAATCGCAGAGATTGGTACGAAGATAGTATCTCCACCCCATGCTTCCGGAACTAATTCATATTCTGTTAGTTCTTGCATTACGCGATCAGGATTCGCAGCTGGTTTATCCATTTTATTCACAGCAACAATAATTGGTACTCCTGCTGCTTTCGCATGGCTAATTGCTTCAACCGTTTGTGGCATAACACCGTCATCAGCTGCAACAACAAGGATTGTAATATCGGTTACTTGCGCACCACGAGCACGCATCGTTGTAAATGCCGCGTGACCAGGTGTATCTAAGAATGTAATCTTCTTGTCATTTACTTCAACTTGGTATGCACCAATATGTTGAGTAATTCCACCTGCTTCGCCAGCAGTTACTTTTGAATTACGGATAGAGTCAAGTAAAGTTGTTTTACCATGGTCAACGTGTCCCATGATTGTAACTACAGCTGGACGCTCTTTTAAGTTCTCTTCATCATCTTGCTCATCGATGAATGTTTCAAACTCAGTCTCGCTCACAATTACTTCTTCTTCTACTTCAATACCATAATCAGTAGCAATTAATTCAATTGTATCTTTATCTAAGTCTTGGTTAATTGTTGCCATAATTCCAAGCATGAAGAGCTTCTTAATAATTTCAGACGGCTCTTTGCTTAATTTCTTAGCAAGTTCACCAACTGTAAGACTTCCAGAGAAAGTAATTTTATCTGGTGTTTCTACAGTTTGTGTTTGTTGTCTTCCAGCAAAGTTATCTTGACGTTTGTCTTCGTTTCCTTTGCCTTTTTTCTTTTTCTTATTGCTGTTCTTTTTACTACGAACAACTTTTTCTTCTACTTCAAACTCATCTGCAACAGAAGGTTTTTCAGCTTGATACTCATTATCTAATTTGTTTACTACTTCATCGTCTAACATTGTCATATGATTCGAAACCTCGATATTCATTTCTTTTAGTTTTGTCATAAGATCTTTACTTGAGATATTATGTTGTTTTGCATATTCATGCACTCGAATTTTACTCATTTACCTTCACCCCCGGTAATTTGTATCGAGCATGCTACGCAGCTTTTTCGCAAAGCCTTCATCTAACACAGCTACAACGACTCGCTCATCTCTCCCAATCGCATGCCCTAATTGTTGTCGATTTTCGACCTTTCTCATTGGTACGTTGTAATACGTCGTTTTATCCGTAATACGCTTTGCAGTATTTGCTGACGCGTCCTCAGATAGCAAAACAAGTTTTGCCTTGCCACTTCGTACTTCTTTTAAAACGAGTTCTTCACCCGAAATAATTTTTCGAGCCCGGTTTGCTAGTCCTAAAAACGATTTCCAATCGGACACTTATTTCGACTCCTTCTCAACAAGCTCAAGAAGCTCTTCATAAAGAGAACTGTCGATTTTCGCTTTTAGATGATGTTCCAATACATTTTTCTTTTGAGCTTGAAGAATGCTTTCTTTATCTTTTGATAAATAAGCACCTCGTCCTGATTTCTTTCCAGTTAAATCAATAGACACTTCTCCCTCTTTGGAACGAACAATGCGAACGAGCTCTCGTTTTGATTTCATTTCTTGCGTTGCAACACATTTTCGTAACGGAACTTTTCGATTGCTCATACTCATCACCTCTATTCGATTTCGTCTTCAACTGAATCGAATCCGAATGCGATTACGCTATCTTCTTCTGTTACAATACCAAGTTGTTTCGCATCAGACTCACTCTTAATATCAATTTTCCAACCTGTTAATTTAGCTGCTAAACGTGCATTTTGTCCACGTTTACCAATAGCTAATGACAGTTGGTGGTCTGGAACAACAACAGTTGTTGCTTTTTCCTCTTCATCTACAAGTACTTTAACAACTTGTGATGGGCTTAAAGCATTAGCAACATATTCTACTGGATCATTTGACCAGCGAACGATGTCAATCTTTTCGCCTTTTAGTTCGTCTACAATGCGTTGTACACGTTGTCCTTTCGGTCCTACACAAGAACCTACTGGATCAACATCAATGTTCTCTGCATGTACAGAGATTTTAGAACGATCGCCTGCTTCACGTGCTACAGAACGAATTTCAACAGTTCCATCATAAATTTCAGGAACTTCCATTTCGAATAAACGTTTTAAAAGACCAGGATGTGTACGTGATACGTAAATTTGTGGTCCTTTTGTTGTTTTTTCTACTTTCGTAATGAATACGCGAATACGATCATGCGGTTTGTACTGTTCGTTCGGCATTTGCTCACTTACAGGTAATAAAGCTTCTACTTTCCCTAAGCTTACATAGATGAAACGAGCATCTTGACGTTGTACGATACCAACCATGATATCTTCTTCACGGTCACTAAACTCAGAATAAATAACACCACGCTCTGCTTCACGCACTCGTTGTGTTACAACTTGTTTTGCAGTTTGTGCTGCAATACGGCCGAAATCTTTTGGCGTTACTTCAATTTCTAGTACGTCACCATCTTGATAGTTCGGATTAATTTGTCTTGCTTCTTCAACAGAAATTTCAAGACGTGGATCAAACACATTATCAACAACGTCTTTACGTGCTAAAACTTGGATTGTTCCCACTTCTGGGTTAAAGCTCACACGAACGTTTTGTGCTTGGTTAAAATTGCGTTTATAAGCAGAGATTAACGCTGCTTCAATCGCATCAATAATAATATCTTTGCTAATTCCTTTTTCTGACTCTAATACGAGCAAGGCATCTAACAACTCAGTGCTCATGAAGATCCCCCTTCTAACTAAAACGTAACAGCAAGTCGCGCATTTGCAACTTTATCCATTGGAATTTGGATTTCTTTTTTACGTGTTTTAATTGTTAATAATAGTGTAATTGTAGTACCATCGTAGGAAAGCATTTTTCCTTCAAACATCTTTTCGCCATCAATCGGCTCATATGTTTTAATTGCCACTTGTTTTCCTACCGCTTGCTGGAAGTCTTTCTCTTTCTTTAATGGGCGTTCTGCTCCAGGAGATGACACATCCAAAAAGTAAAGATGAGGAATTGGATCCTCTTTATCTAAAGCTTCGCTTAAACGTTCACTCACCGCACCGCATTCTTCAATGTCGACTCCCTTTTCAGAATCGATGAATACGCGTAAGAACCAGTCTTGTCCTTCTTTCACATACTCTACATCTACAAGTTCAAGATTTAACTCTTCAACGATTGGCTGCGCAAATGCTTCTACAACTTCTGTGACTTTCTTATCCATAAACAGCCTCCTTCCTGCCGCCATGTACCATTTACAAGAAAAGACTCCGTCCATAGAACGGTCTATCTTATTCTTTCTCGTTAGCTAACAAAAGCCCCTGCCGTTAAGCAGGGAATATCTGTCTTAGTATTACCAAATTTAAGAAGTAAAACTTGTAACAAAATATGTATATACGACAGAAATTTCTTACCTTTCCACATCAATAAAATGTAGATAGTAACACGAAAGAGTGGGTTTCCCCACTCTTTTTTTCACACAATATACATGACATGGTTATCTCGGTTAATAGTATACCATAGCAAATATTGATTTGCAAAGACTTTTCCTACCTACTAGAACAGTGATAACTGGTTTTGATCAGGTAAATCTCCTAGACAACCTTGACTATCTAAATACTCAATAATTGTTTTTGAAACCTTACTGCGCTGCTGCAGATCTTCTTTTGATAAGAAATCTCCATTTTTGCGTGCTTCTACAATACTTAAAGCTGCGTTTGTACCTAGACCAGGCACTGCATTAAATGGAGGAATTAAAGTATCCCCATCAATAATAAAGTCTGTCGCATGTGAGCGATATAAATCAACTTTTTGGAATGAGTATCCACGCTCACACATTTCAAGTGTCATTTCTAGTACCGTTAATAAACTCTTCTCTTTCGGCGCTGCATCCAAACCTTTTTGCGCAATTTCATCAATTCTTGCACGTATAGATGCTGAACCTTTCGCCATTGCCTCTACGTCGAAGTCATCTGCACGAACCGTAAAGTATGCGGCATAGAATAGAAGCGCGAAATGTACTTTAAAGTATGCAATACGCACGGCCATAAGTACGTACGCAGCCGCATGGGCTTTAGGGAACATGTATTTAATCTTCTTACATGAATCAATATACCAACCAGGTACATTATTAGTTTTCATGTCCTCTTCCCATTCTTCTGGTACACCTTTACCTTTACGAACCGACTCCATGATTTTGAAAGCTAATGATGGGTCTAAACCTTGATAGATTAAATATACCATGATGTCATCACGACAACCGATAACTTCACTTAGCGTGCATGTACCGTTATAAATTAACTCGTTTGCATTACCAAGCCATACGTCCGTACCATGCGATAGTCCAGAAATTTGGACTAACTCTGAGAATGTCGTCGGTTTCGTCTCTTCTAACATCTGCCTTACGAATTTCGTACCAAACTCTGGTATACCAAGCGTACCTGTTTTACAGTTAATTTGTTCTTCCGTTACCCCTAATGATTCTGGACCTGAGAAAATTTTCATTACTTCTGGATCGTCCGTTGGGATTGTTTTCGGATCAATACCACTTAAATCTTGTAACATACGAATAACAGTCGGATCATCGTGTCCTAGTATATCGAGTTTCAATAAATTATCATGAATTGAGTGGAAATCAAAGTGTGTCGTTCGCCACTCAGCCCCTATTGAATCTGCCGGAAACTGTATTGGTGAGAAATCAAAGATGTCCATATAATCTGGCACAACGATAATACCACCTGGATGCTGTCCGGTTGTACGTTTTACACCGGTACATCCTGCTACTAAACGGTCAATCTCTGCATTTCGAATCGTTAAGTTATGATCATTTGCATAACCTTTTACATATCCATAAGCAGTTTTTTCCGCAACTGTACCAATCGTTCCTGCACGATATACGTAATCCTCACCGAACAGTACTTTCGTATAGTTATGGGCACGTGGTTGATATTCCCCGGAGAAATTCAAATCGATATCGGGTACTTTATCTCCTTTAAATCCAAGGAACGTTTCGAACGGAATATCATGTCCATCTTTTACGTATGGAACATTACATGTAGGACAATCTTTATCTGGTAAGTCAAAACCAGAACCTACAGAACCATCATTAAAGAATTCTGATTGCTTACACTTTGGACATACATAGTGTGGTGGTAATGGATTTACTTCTGTAATTTCCATCATCGTTGCTACGAATGATGAACCTACCGATCCACGCGAACCTACTAAATATCCATCTACTAACGATTTTTTTACAAGTTTATGTGAAATTAAATAAATTACGGCGAATCCATGCCCAATAATACTTTTTAACTCTTTTTCTAAACGCGCTTCTACAATTTCAGGTAACTCTTCACCATAAATGCTACGCGCCATTTCATAGCTCATATCACGCGTTTCATCATCTGCACCTTCAATTTTCGGAGTATATAAATCATCTTTTACTGGATGAACATCGCCAATTAATGATGCAACCTTTTGTGTATTCGTTACGACAATTTCTTTCGCTACGTCTTCACCTAAGAATGAGAAACACTCTAACATTTCATCTGTGGTACGGAAATGTACAGGTGGTAATGAATGTCGATTTAACGGATTGGCTCCGCCCTGCGAACTAACTAAAATTTTACGATACATTGCATCTTCTGGATCTAAGTAATGCACGTTTCCGGTAGCGACAACGGGTTTATCTAACGTCTCACCTAGTTTAACTAAGTTAGAAATAATTGTTTTTAATTGCCCTTCATCTCGAACGAGTTCACGCTCTACTAAATGACGTAACACGTCTGGCGGCATGACTTCAATGTAATCATAGAACTGCGCAATTTCTTCTACCTCTTCTGGTGCTTTTTGCATCATTGCCTCAAACACTTCACCTTTATCACAAGCCGTTCCTACTAAAATTCCTTCACGGTATTTTTTTAATAGTGACCTCGGTACTCGTGGTACACGGTAAAAGTAATTTAAGTGAGAGTATGAAACAAGTTTATATAAATTTTTCAATCCAACATCTGATGTAGCAAGTAATGTCATATGACTTGGACGCCCGCGCTTATAAGCATCCCCTTGCCCCATACTATCATTTAATTGATCGTGATATTCAAATCCTTTTTCAATCACATCTTTTAACATTTTCACAAGTAAATATCCCGTTGCTTCTGTATCATAAATCGCACGGTGATGTTGCGTTAATTCAATATCAAGCTTTTTACACATCGTATTTAATCGATGGTTTTTCATTTCTGGGAATAAGAATCGTGCAAGTTCTAACGTATCTATTACTGGATTTTTCGTTTTTTCTAAACCAGCTTTTTTAAATCCTACGTTAATAAAGCCCATATCGAAACTTGCGTTATGAGCAACTAGTGTATGGTCGCCCATCCATTCCTCAAACTTTTTAAACACCTCGTCCACTTCTGGTGCATCAGTTAACATATCATCTGTAATACCTGTTAATTCAATAATCGTTGCCGATAATGGTTGATGCGGATTTGCAAAAGATTCAAAGCGGTCAATAATTTCGCCACCTTGTACTTTTACAGCAGCTAACTCAATAACAGTGTCATACACAGCAGATAAGCCTGTTGTCTCAACGTCAAAGACAACATATGTTTCATCTGCAAGTAGTCGATGTGCTTCGTTATATGCAATCGGTACACCATCATTAACTAAATTTGCCTCGACACCGTATATGACTTTAATCCCAGCCTTTTTACCTGCAGAATATGCTTCTGGGAAAGACTGTGCAACAGCATGGTCTGTTACCGCAATAGCCTCATGCCCCCATTTACCCGCTTGAGCCACAAGTCTAGAAACAGGAGTAACTGCGTCCATTTGGCTCATCGGTGTATGAAGATGCAACTCTACACGCTTTTCACCTTCTGGTGCTTTATCTTTACGAGACGGTCCTGTTATTTCATTAATATCATTTGCGATCATTACTAAATCTCGAACAAATGTATCATTTTGAACAGAACCACGCGCTTTTACCCACATTCCTTTTTTCAAGGACTGCAGCATTGGAATATCTTCTTTGTCACGCGAGAACATTTTGATCATAATAGAATCTGTATAATCCGTTATTTTTAAAGTTAATAACGTACGTCCGCTACGAAGCTCTTTCGTTTCTACGTGGAAGACATATCCTTGAACCGTTTTTCTTCTTTCTTCATCTTGAATTTCTCGCATCGGTGTAATCTCTTCGTCCGGCTTAATAAGATACCCAAGTGTAATCGGTCCTTCATGCACGACGCTACTTTCTTCAGCTTGCTTCTTCGCCATTTCTTCCATAGCTTGTATAACACGTTCACGGTCCTCTTGCTGCGTTTGCTCACGGAACTTTTGCATTTCTTCCGTATTTTGCTGTATATGTGTGTCTAACTGGAAACGCGGGAATCCAAAGGCTTCGTATTGATCCCCTACTGGTTTCGCAACGTTTTTCTTTAAAGCAGTAGATTCCAAATCATTATTCACATTTATAAGCAACTTCACGCCATTCACCTGCGGAAGCTGCTTCTTTAAGTAAGCAAACATAGGTGAAAATGTAATTCGCTCCGTACAAAGTGGCCAATACGCCCTCACTTCTTCTTCTGTAAATTGTTTGTTCTCTGTTTCTAATGCAAATGTTGTTCTTGCAATATGAGAAAATGATTGCTTAAGCTTTGTTTCTAGCAATTCATATAATTCTGTAGGCAAAATACGTGGCACTTGTAAATTAAAATGCCAACTTTTATTTGCTTTATCAATAACGAGCCTTTCAATACCACCGCCTTGTAAATATTGATTTATTAGGTCGTCTGGTATTTGCAACTGCTGGAGCAAAATTTGAAATCGCTCTTGTTGTTCATTTGTTAAAGACATAAGCACTCTCCTTCCATTTGCTATTATAAATTGAAACGTACTACAAAGAAAGATTTCTCCCTTCTTCTTTTACAAAATACGTTTACAAAGAAAGAGAAGGTACCCCATTACGAGGTACCTCTTCTTATTTTAAAATATTAGCAATATATGTTTGAAGTTCTTCTACTTTCACTTCTTCAGACTCGCCTGTAGCGCGTACTTTCACTTCTACAATACCTTCGTCTGCTTTTTTACCAACTGTCACGCGAACCGGAAGGCCGAATAAATCTGCATCTGCAAATTTAACACCTGCACGTTCTGCACGATCGTCTAGTAATACTTCATATCCTTGCTCTTGTAATGAGTTGTAGATGTTTTCACCCGTTTCACGTTGTGCATCGGATTTCATATTTACTGGAATTACATGCACATGGAAAGGTGCAACAGCTTTTGGCCAAACTAAACCATTCTCATCATTAAACTGCTCTGCAATTGCTGCCACTGTACGAGATACCCCGATACCGTAACAACCCATAATAAGTGGTTGTGTTTTTCCGTTTTCATCTAGGAATGTTGCGTTCATTGCTTCACTATAACGAGTTCCTAATTTGAATACATGACCAACTTCAATTCCGCGTGCAAAAAGAATTGTTCCGTTTCCATCTGGAGATTGGTCTCCTTCTTGAATGAAACGTAAATCTGTATACTGACTTACTTTAAAGTCACGTTCTGGATTTACATTTACATAATGGAATCCTTCTTCATTCGCTCCTGAACATCCGTTAACAATTGATGCTACAGCATGGTCAGCGATAATTTCGATATCACCTGTTACACCAATCGGTCCTAATGAACCAACTTCACAATTTAATAGTTCTTTTACTTCTTCATGAGAAGCAAGCTCAACAACTGAAGCGCCGTATACATTTTTCACTTTGACATCGTTTACTTCATGATCACCACGAACAAGTACAACTACTAATTTCTCATCTACTTTAAATACCATAGACTTAATGCACTTGTCAGCTTCAATGTTTAAGAATGCAGATACTTCTTCAATTGCTTTTTGGTCTGGTGTTGCTACTTTTTCAAGTTCTTTTTCTGCTTCGTCACTCTTTGTATACGCAGCTACAACAGGAGCCATTTCGATATTTGCTGCATAATCAGATGTATCAGAGTATGCAATTGTATCTTCACCAACATCAGATAATACCATAAATTCATGTGTATCTTTTCCGCCCATTGCACCAGAATCAGCAATAACCGCACGGAAATTCAAACCACAACGAGCAAAAATGTTAGAGTATGCTTTGTATAAGCGATCGTACACTTCATCTAAGCTCTCTTGTGTAGCATGGAAAGAGTATGCATCTTTCATTAGAAACTCTCTTCCGCGTAATAAACCGAAACGAGGTCTTTGTTCGTCACGGAATTTTGTTTGAATTTGGTATAATGTTAACGGTAATTTTTTATATGATTTCACTTCATCACGTACAAGATCCGTAATTACTTCCTCGTGTGTCGCTCCTAATGCGAATTCACGAGCGTTACGATCTTTCATACGCATTAATTCAGATCCGTAAGAATACCAACGGCCTGATTCTTGCCATAATTCTGCAGCTTGCATCGCTGGCATTAATAATTCTACAGCACCTGCGCGCTCCATTTCTTCTCGAACGATACGTTCTACTTTGTGTAGTACTTTTAAACCAAATGGTAGAAAACTATAAATACCAGAAGCATTTTGACGCATAAAACCTGCACGAAGTAATAACTGATGACTCTTAATCTCCGCATCAGCTGGAACTTCACGTAATGTAGGACTGAATACCATACTTTGTTTCATCTATTCGCACCTCTTCATTTTACTCTTACACGCAGTAAAACCCCTCACCTCGAGTTAGGTGAGGGATTTTATTCTACGAGCTCTATTTCATTATAAGTTTCACTTTATTTTACAAGAAAAACTTACGAATGTCATTCCAAGTTACAACTAACATAAGTAACATTAATAATGCAAAACCAATAAAGTGAACCATTCCTTCTTTTTGACGGTCAATTGGTTTCCCTCGTAATGCTTCAATTAAGAAGAAGAACAAACGTCCGCCGTCTAAAGCTGGAACTGGTAGTAGATTAAATAAACCAAGGTTAATACTTAATACTGCTGCTAAACTTAATACACGCGTAAATCCATAATCTACAACTTGATCTGTTAGATTATAAATTCCTACTGGACCTGACAACTCATTAATAGAGAATTGACCAGTTACTAATTTCACAAGAGACTCAAAAATTAGTTTCGTCCATTGGTATGTTTGTTCAAAACCTGATTTAATAGAACCCATTACCGTTTTCTCTACTGGAGAGTAAACACCAATTCTACCAACCTCTTCTTTACCTTCTTTATCAAGCGTTGGCGTTACCTTCACATTAAACTGTTCACTTTCACGCTTTACTTGTAACGTAATTTCCTTATTCGGGTTTTCACGTACAATGGTAACAACATCTTTCCATGTACTTGTGTTTTTCCCATCAATTGCTTGAATTGTATCATTTTCTTTTAATCCAGCTTGCTCTGCTGCACTATTCTCCATTACTTTTCCGACCATTGGCTTGTCAACAGGTACACCTTGTACAAATCCAAGAATCACAAAAATAACAAATGCTAAAATAAAGTTCATTGCAGGACCTGCAAAGATTGTTAAGGCACGTTGACCTAATTTCTTAGAGCCAAACTGCCTATTATACGGAGCAATTTGAATTTCTTCACCAGCAGTAATAATACGAGCCTTTTCATTCACTCGGAATGTTTGAAGCTCTTCCTCGTACTCTTCGTAGCCCGAAATTTTTAAATTATGTTCTAAATCAGCTTGTTCCACTTCAATAACGCGAACATTTGGATACTTTTCATATCCATCAAAAACTAATTTGGCAACTTCATCTTTTTCATTTAATACAAGGCCAACCTTTTTCCCAGGCTTTAACTCAACTGTATCTGCATCCTCGCCAGCCATTCTTACATAGCCACCAAGGGGCAGTAATCGAATCGTATACACCGTTTCATTCTTTTCAAATGAGAATATTTTCGGACCAAAACCAATCGCAAACTCCCGGCATAAAATACCTGCTCTTTTTGCGAAATATAGATGTCCTAGCTCATGGAAAAATACGAGTGCACCGAAAATTAATATAAAGGCAATCGCTGTATTCAATTCCATACCACCTTTGCTAAATTTGTTCCATCACAAACCGTCTTGTGGCTGCATCAATTTCCAGAATTTCCTCTAAGCTCGGACGTGCAATGACATTGTGATGGTTCATTGCTTTTTCAATGAGGTCTTCAACTGTTAAGAAACCAATTCTCTTTTGTAAAAAAGCTTCAACAGCTACTTCATTCGCTGCATTCATTACAGCTGGCATACTTCCGCCTGCTTTTCCAGCTTCATACGCAAAGCGCAAGCAACGGAAACGTTCTTGGTTCATTTTCTCAAAATGCAATGTACCCATTTCCCATAAATTTAACTGCTTTGTGTCTGAAAGAGGTAATCGATCAGGATATGTAAGTGCGTATTGAATTGGTACTCGCATATCAGGTGAGCCAAGCTGTGCCATCACACTACGATCTTCAAATTCAACCATAGAATGAATAATACTTTCTTTATGTAAAACAACATCGATTTGCTCATAAGGGATACCAAAAAGCCAATGTGCTTCAATTACTTCTAGCCCCTTATTCATCATTGTAGCAGAATCAATTGTAATTTTCGAACCCATTGACCAGTTTGGATGTCGAAGCGCATCTTCTACGGTCACATGATGCAATTCATCTCTCGTTTTATCACGGAAACTTCCTCCAGAAGCCGTAATAATTAGTCGAGAAATTCTTTTTTCATTTTCACCATTCAAGCATTGAAAAATAGCTGAATGTTCACTGTCTACTGGAAGTAACGAAACATTATGTTTTCGCGCTGCTTCCATTACAAGATGCCCTGCAGTTACTAACGTTTCTTTGTTTGCAATTCCAATTGTTTTTTTCGCCTCAATTGCACGAAGTGTTGGTAACAACCCTACGCTACCTACAACAGCATTTACTACAATCTCCGCATCTGGATGTAATGCTACTTCTAAAAGCCCTTCACTACCATATACAACTTTTGTATTACCAGAAACAGCTTGTAGTTTTAAAACATCTTCCTCTCTTTGCACAGAGACGATTTGCGGAGAAAATTCTTGAATTACCTTTACTGCGTAGTCAATATTTTTCCCTACAGAAAAAGCAACGAGACGGAATTGGTCTGGGTGCGAGCGTAATACATCTAATGTTTGTGTACCAATTGATCCGCTTGCACCTAATAAACTAATGTTTTTCATGACTCCAACCCCTCGTTCATTCATTAATTGTATTGTAATAAGAAGTAGAGAATTGGTAAAACGAATAACCAACTATCTGTTCGATCTAATATACCACCATGTCCAGGTAAAATTGTACCTGAATCCTTTACGCCATAATGACGTTTAAATGCAGATTGTACTAAATCACCAATTTGTCCAAAAATAGAAATGATAATTGTCAACACAATTAAAATCCCTACATTAGCCTCAACTGGGAAGAACATATTGTAAACAAGTGCTACAACAATCCCACAAACGATACCGCCTAATGAACCTTCAATCGTTTTATTTGGACTAATTTCTGGCCATAATTTTCTTTTTCCTAATGCTTTCCCTACGAAATATGCGCCTGAATCAGTAGCCCATATAACAAATAATGCGCAAAACACATATTTAATTCCTAAAATTCTCGTTTCATTCAAATATAGGAATCCCATTGCAACATATGTTGTTGCCATTAGTAAAAAGGAAGCATGGTCAAAAGTAAATGTATTCTTAGAAAGGACTGTATATGATAAAAGTAATAAAACAATCACAAATGTGATTTCTAATTTACCTAATCCAATCCAAGTAAACAGTTGTGATGCACTACTTGGAATTAAAATAACCCATAATAATACTGCAGCTAAAACTGTTGGTACTGAAATAAGCGTAAGCTTATTCATACGAATTAATTCATATAAACCTATAGAAGCAAGTGCATACACTAAAACCGTAAAAGGCACGCCACCGTAAATTACGATGGGAATGAATAGCGCGGCAGCAACCACTCCAGTAATAATTCTCTGTTTCACTACCAAACCCTCTCTTTCTACACGCCTCCGAATCTGCGCCCTCTATGTTGAAATTCTGTAATCGCATTTAGCAAATGTTCCTCGGTAAAATCTGGCCAATACACATCTGTAAACCAAAATTCCGAATATGCAATTTGCCATAACATGAAATTACTAATACGTAGCTCTCCGCTCGTACGGATTAACAACTCTGGGTCAGGTAAAGAACTCGTCATTAAGTAGGAAGAAAGCATTTCTTCACTTACATCTTCAACACGAATTTTCCCTTCCTCACTATCTTTCACCATATGTTGCACAGCAGAAACGATTTCATCTCGACTTCCATAGTTTAACGCGAAATTCAGAATTAATCCCGTATTCTCTTTCGTATCTTCCATGGCCTTCTCCATCGCTCTGCGTGTATGCGTAGGGAGACGATCTTGTTGCCCTATTACTCGGACTTGTACGTTCTCTTCAATCAATTCTGGTAAAAATGTACCTAAAAATTCTTCCGGAAGCCTCATTAAATAATCAACTTCCTTTTTCGGTCTTTTCCAGTTCTCAGTTGAAAAAGCATAAAGAGTTAATACTTTCACATTAAGTTTGCTTGCAAATTTTGTAATTTTCTTTACAACTTGCATGCCTTCATGATGTCCCGCAATACGAGGCATCGCTCTCCTCTTTGCCCATCTTCCATTACCATCCATAATGATAGCAATATGTTCTGGGATGTATCCTTTTTTCACTTCTTCAACGAGATGATCAAACGATGTGTCCTTTTTACCTTTAAAAAAAGGAAAGTTTTTAAACATCATTCATACCCTCCAGCAAGCAGACGTATGCCTAAAAGTGTAAAAAGACCCCCTTAAGAAGAGGGTCATATTTGCGAAAGTATCGCTATTACACTTCCATGATTTCTTTTTCTTTGTTTTTTGCGATTTCGTCAACTTTTGCAATATATTTATCTGTTTCTTTTTGGATATCTTCAGTATATCCTCTTAAATCATCTTCTGTAATCTCGCCAGCTTTTTCAAGCTTCTTAAGATCATCGTTACCGTCACGACGTACGTTACGAACAGCAACTTTTGCTTCTTCAGCATATTTTTTCACAACTTTAACAAGATCACGACGACGCTCTTCAGTTAATGCAGGGAATGCAATACGAATTACAGTTCCGTCATTAGAAGGGTTTAAGCCTAAATCTGCTTTTAAAATTGCTTTTTCGATATCACCGATAGAAGTTTTATCATAAGGTTGAATTACAAGTAAACGTGCTTCTGGAACTGTAATGTTCGCTAATTGCACAACTGGTGTTGGTGCACCATAGTAATCAACTTGTACTTTATCTAATACTGACGCATTTGCACGGCCAGCACGAACTGTTGCTAATTCACGAGAATAAGCAGCAACTGCTTTTTCCATTTTTTCATTTGAAGACTTCAATACTTGTTGTCCCATATTTATTTCCCCCTTACAACTGTTCCGATATTTTCGCCTAAAACGGCACGTTTAATATTACCTTTTTCCATAACTGAGAATACAATTAATGGAATGTCATTATCCATACATAGAGAAGAAGCTGTAGAATCCATTACACCTAAACCTTCTTTTAATACATCCAAGTAAGTAAGCGTTTCGTATTTCGTAGCTGTTGGATCAATAGATGGGTCCGCATTGTATACGCCATCTACATTATTTTTCGCCATTAAAATTACGTCTGCTTCAATTTCTGCCGCACGTAATGCTGCTGTTGTATCTGTAGAGAAGTATGGATTACCTGTACCTGCTGCAAAGATTACAACACGTTTCTTCTCTAAGTGACGAACTGCTTTACGACGAATGTAAGGCTCTGCCACTTGACGCATTTCGATTGAAGTTTGTACGCGAGTTTGAATTCCGATGTTCTCTAAGCTATCTTGAAGAGCTAATGAATTCATAACTGTCGCTAACATGCCCATGTAATCTGCTCCTGCACGATCCATGCCCATCTCACTTCCAATTTTCCCACGCCAAATGTTACCGCCACCAACAACAACAGCAACCTCTACATCAAGTTCTGCAATTTCTTTCACTTGTTCCGCAACTGATTTAATAACAGCTGGGTTAATTCCAAATCCTTGCTCGCCAGCTAAAGCTTCTCCACTCAGCTTTAAAACGACACGATTATATTTCGGTTTACTCATAATGAACCTCCAATTGCTTACATCTTTATTTTAAAAAAGGGAACACAATGTGTTCCCTAATCTGTATTAGTTACTACCTTTTACTTGGTTCATTACTTCTTCAGCAAAGTTGTCTTCGCGTTTTTCGATTCCTTCACCAACAGCGTAGCGAACGAATCCTTTTAATGTTCCGCCTTTAGACTCAACGAACTGACGAACTTTCATATCAGGGTTTTTAACGAATGCTTGGTCAAGTAAGCAAATTTCTTCGAAGAATTTGCCAAGACGGCCTTCAACCATTTTTGCAACGATTTTTTCAGGCTTGCCTTCGTTTAATGCTTGTTGTGTTAATACTTGACGCTCATGCTCAACTTCTTCAGCTGTTACAGCATCGCGGTCGATGTATTTAGGGTTAACTGCAGCGATGTGCATTGCAACATCTTTAGCAGCTGCTTCATCAGTAGAACCTTCAAGAACTGTTAGAACACCAATGCGTCCACCCATGTGTAGGTAAGCACCGAATGCATCTGCATCAGTTTTTGTTACGATTTCGAAACGACGAAGTGTAAGTTTTTCACCAATTTTAGCGATTGCTTCGTTGATGTGCTCTTCTACTTTTTTGCCGTTTTCCATTGTTTGAGCCATAGCTTCTTCAACGTTAGCTGGTTTGTTAGCTAATAAGTGAGCAGCTAATTCTTTAATTAATGTTTGGAAACCTTCGTTTTTCGCAACGAAATCAGTTTCAGAGTTTAATTCTAAGATTAAACCGTCGTTACCGTTTGTTTCGATGAAAGTTAAACCTTCAGCAGCGATGCGGTCTGCTTTTTTAGCAGCTTTCGCGATACCTTTTTCACGTAAGAAGTCAATTGCCTTCTCCATGTCGCCATTAGTTTCTGTTAAAGCTTTTTTGCAGTCCATCATACCTGCGCCAGTTTTTTCACGTAATTCTTTTACCATTTGTGCAGTGATTGCCATAGTTTTCATCCTCCTAAAATATGTATTTATACCTTTAATAAAGGTGTTTATACCTTAAAAAAGGTGATAAAAGGCCGAACCCCTTATCACCTTTCCAACTTTGTTACGCAGTAACAGTTTCTTCACCTTGTTTTGCTTCAAGGATCGCGTCTGCCATTTTAGATGTAAGAAGTTTTACAGCACGAATTGCATCATCGTTTGCTGGGATAACGTGATCGATTTCGTCTGGATCACAGTTTGTATCAACGATACCGATGATTGGAATGTGTAATTTGCGTGCTTCAGCAACTGCAATACGCTCTTTACGAGGGTCTACTACGAATAATGCACTTGGAAGACCTTTCATATCTTTAATACCGCCTAAGAATTTCTCAAGACGCTCTAACTCTTTTTTAAGTTGAACAACTTCTTTCTTAGGAAGTACTTCGAAAGTACCATCTTCTTGCATTCTTTCGATGTCTTTAAGACGCTTGATACGCTTTTGGATTGTTTGGAAGTTTGTTAAAGTTCCACCTAACCAACGTTGGTTAACGAAGTACATACCAGCACGAGTTGCTTCTTCTTTAATAGCTTCTTGTGCTTGTTTTTTAGTACCTACGAATAAGATGTCTCCGCCTTCAGCAGCGATGTCGCGCATCGTTCTGTAAGCTTCCTCAACTTTTTTCACAGTTTTTTGTAAGTCGATGATGTAGATACCGTTACGCTCTGTGAAAATGTAACGCTTCATTTTTGGGTTCCAACGACGAGTTTGATGTCCGAAATGAACACCAGCTTCAAGCAATTGCTTCATAGAAATTACTGACATAATATAGTTCCTCCTAAATGGTTTTTGATATCCTCCGTTTACTTCATCTCTAAGCGAAACTACAAACGTAGCACCAACACTTAAATCAGTAAACGTGTGTACTTTGTACTGACACCACTGCTTACTATATCATACTGAAATATTACAAGCAAGTCGAAAATGCGAACAATGTAAAACTTTCTTTGCTCATACTCGAATTCTAGTATTACCAACCTGTATTTCTTTTAAGCAAAAAAGCGAAATTCAATTCATAGCTTTTCCAAAAAATACGATTATGACGCTATTTACAAACAACATCAATCTTTTATACACAAAAAACTCCCCTCAAAAAATGAGGAGAGTTTTATAAATTAGTTTGTTTTTAATTTAGCAAGTTCATGTAAGAATTTGTCGTTTAATACTTTAATGTATGTTCCTTTCATACCTAAAGAACGCGACTCAATTACACCAGCACTCTCTAATTTACGAAGTGCATTTACGATTACAGAACGAGTGATTCCTACGCGGTCAGCGATTTTACTTGCAACAAGTAAACCTTCTGTTCCATTTAACTCTTCGAAGATGTGCTCGATTGCTTCTAACTCACTGTAAGATAATGAGCTGATCGCCATTTGAACAACAGCTTTACTACGTGCTTCTTCTTCGATTTCTTCTGCTTTTTCACGTAAAATTTCCATACCTACAACAGTCGAGCTGTACTCAGCAAGAATTAAATCATCGTCTAAGAACTCTTGACCAAGACGAGCTAACACTAGTGTACCTAGACGCTCACCGCCACCAACGATTGGTACGATTGTAGTTAAACCTTGACCGAATAATTCTTTATTTTCTACTGGGAATGCTGTGTAAGCACTGTTTACATCTAAGTTTGAAGATGTTTCTGTAATGTTGAATAAGCTTTGTGTGTACTCTTCTGGGAATTGACGCTCTGCAAGCATTTGTTTCATACGCTCATTCTCAATTTGTTGGTGAATTGCATAACCTAGTAATTTACCACGACGGCTTACTACGAATACGTTCGCTTCGATTACTTCACACATTGTGTCAGACATTTCTCTAAAGTTTACAGGCTTTCCTGCTGCGCTCTGTAATAACGCATTTAATTTTCTTGTTTTTGCTAATAATTCCATTTCAAAAGTTCCTCCTACATGTTACTCACATATTTTTTCATCACTTGGAAACTAGGGCGAGTCACCTGATGACACTATTACAAAATAAACTGGCTCACATCTTTATTTTTAGCAATCGTTGCTAATTTCTCCTCAACGTATTGAGGTGTTATCGTTATTTTCTCTAACGTAATTTCAGATGCTTCAAACGATAAATCTTCAAGGAGCTTCTCCATAATCGTATGAAGTCTTCTTGCTCCAATGTTATCTGTATCCTGATTAACTTGATAAGCAATCTCAGCAATCTTACGAATAGCTTCGTCTGAAAATTCAATTTCTATACCTTCAGTCGCTAATAAAGCCATATATTGTTTAATTAACGCATTGTCAGGCTCGATTAATATTTTAACAAAATCATCAGTCGATAATTTTGTTAATTCTACTCGAATCGGAAATCTCCCTTGTAATTCCGGAATTAAATCCGACGGTTTAGACATATGAAACGCTCCAGCTGCAACGAATAAAATATAATCCGTTTTTACTGATCCGTATTTTGTCGCAACATTCGATCCTTCTACAATCGGCAGAATGTCACGTTGCACACCTTCACGTGATACATCTACGCTATTCGACTGCTTACCAGCAATTTTGTCAATTTCATCGATAAAAATAATCCCGAGCTGTTCAGCACGATAAACAGCCTCTTGTGTAACTTCATCCATATCAATTAAGCGCTGTGCTTCCTCATTTGTCAAGAGTTTTCTTGCTTCTTTTACAGAAAGTTTACGTTTTTTTGTTTTTTTCGGCATAAAACTTCCTAACGCATCTTGGAAATTCATTCCCATTTGTTCCATGCCAGTTCCTTGTAACATATCGAACATAGAAGACTGTTGCTCAGTCACCTCAATCGATACAATTTCATCTTCAAGAAGTCCTGCAGCAAGCTTTCTTTCTACATCTTGACGTTTCTTTTCGATTTCCACATCTTCTTCTGCATCAGATGTTTGATTCGAATTTTGAGCACCACCAAATAACATTTCTAATGGGTTTTTAAATCCAGATTGTTTCTCTGGACTTGGTACTAAAATTTCAACAAGTCGTTGATTCGCTTGTTCTTCTGCTTTGTCTTGCACTTTAACTACCATTTCTTCTTTCACGATGCGAACTGACGTTTCCACAAGGTCACGTACCATCGATTCTACATCTCTACCTACATATCCAACTTCTGTAAATTTCGTAGCTTCAACCTTAATAAAAGGTGCTCCAACGAGTTTCGCCATTCGTCGTGCTACCTCTGTTTTACCAACACCTGTCGGTCCAATCATTAAAATATTTTTAGGCGCAATTTCATCACGTAGATTTTCAGCTAATTTACTTCGGCGGTATCGATTTCTTAAAGCTACAGCAACCGCTTTCTTTGCATCTTTTTGACCGATAATGTATTGATCTAATTTTTCCACAATTTGACGCGGAGTAAAATGTAAATGCATATAAAATGCCTCCCTTACGATTCTACAATTCTTCCACAATTATATTGTGGTTTGTATAAACACAAATATCGCCAGCAATGTCTAAACTCGCTTTCGCAATTTGCTTCGCTGTTAAATGTTCACTTGCATATTGCTTTAAAGCACGACCTGCAGAAAGCGCATAATTTCCACCAGATCCAATTGCTAAAATACCATCATCCGGTTCAATCACTTCTCCTGTACCTGAAACAAGGAGCATCGTTGTTTTATCCATGACAATGAGCATCGCTTCTAGCTGACGTAACATTTTGTCGCCACGCCATTGTTTTGCCATCTCAACTGCAGCACGCTGTAAGTTCCCATTGTACTCTTCTAACTTCCCTTCAAACATTTCAAAAAGAGTAAATGCGTCAGCAACCGAACCCGCAAAACCAGCTAAAACTTTCCCTTGGAAAAGTTTACGAACTTTACGAGCTGTATGTTTCATTACAACAGCATTTCCCATTGTCACTTGGCCATCTCCAGCCATTGCACATTCTCCATTATGATGAACTGCAAATATCGTTGTAGCGTGGAAATTTCCCATAGAAAAAACTCCTTTATATGTTTTTATAGCTTTAAAAGCAATTTATGCCCGTGGGTGATGCTTCATGTAGACAGAACGCAATCTTTCTTTAGAGACATGCGTATAAATTTGTGTCGTCGACAAATTCTCATGACCGAGTAACTCCTGTACAGTACGTAAATCTGCCCCTTCATCTAACATATGTGTAGCAAATGTATGCCTTAACATATGGGGACTTATCCGCATTGTCAGTGAAGCCTTCTTAATGAGTTCGTTTAATACATAGCGTACTCCTCGACTCGTTAGCGGCGTGCCTTTCGCATTTAAAAATACCATATGAGAGTGTTCTTCAGTTTTGTGAGCTAACTGTTTTCTCCCGTTCTCTATATAAGTAATTAAAGCATCTTGTGCGTAGCTTCCGAACGGAATATACCTTTGTTTTTTTCCTTTTCCCATAACTAAAATTGTTCCCACCGCGAAGTCAATATCGGTAAGTTGTAAATTGACACATTCACTCACACGGATCCCAGTCGCATACATCAACTCTAATAAAGCTTGATTCCTTTGACCTAGGGGTGTTTCTGTGTCAGAAACTTCAAATAATTCCTCTAATTCTTCAGCATATAAAAACTTTGGGATTGACAATTCTTTTTTGGGGAGTGACGCAAGTGCAAACGGATTATCTTTCCGATAACCTTCACGCATCAAAAAACGATATAAACTTCGTAAGCTTGATACTTTTCTTGCGACAGATTTACGGGCTAACTTTTCATCGTGCAACGTAGTTAAGTACAAACGAACATCCGCGTATGTAATATCTAAAAAAGAGGATATGCCTTCTCGCTCCATAAATTGCACAAAATGTTCTAAATCATTTTGATAACTTGCAATTGTATATTTTGAATAATTTCTTTCAATTTGTAAATATCCAACGAATAATTGTAACAATTTCTTCACATTCACACAATTCACCTCAATAAAGGCTACTAAATCGTATCACAACTTAGTAGCCTTTGCAAGAAATTTAACTAAATATTTACAAAATTTTGAATTGTTTCTAAAGCGCGTGTTGCATAGGCTTCATTACGTTCTGCTTTTTTCTTAATTTTCTTCTCTAGTGGTGCAAACAATCCGAAGTTTGCATTCATTGGTTGGAAGTTTTTCGCGTTTGTCGCAGTAATATAATTTGCCATACTTCCCATTGCAGTTACAGGCGGTAATACAACCGGCTCTTCGCCTTTTACAAGTCGAGCAGCGTTAATACCTGCTAGCAATCCTGAAGCCGCCGATTCAACATATCCCTCAACTCCAGTCATTTGACCAGCGAAGAATAAATCATCACGTTGTTTATATTGGTATGTTGGACGAAGTAAGTTAGGTGAATTAATAAACGTATTACGATGCATTACACCATAACGTACAATCTCTGCGTTTTCCAGTCCTGGAATCAACTGTAACACTTCTTTTTGTGGTCCCCATTTTAAATGCGTTTGGAAACCTACGATATTGTATAACGTTCCCGCTGCATCGTCTTGACGTAACTGAACAACAGCATATGGTGTTTTCCCAGTTTTCGGATCTTCTAACCCAACAGGCTTCATTGGTCCAAATACTAGTGTCTGTCTTCCTCTACTTGCCATAACCTCTACCGGCATACAACCTTCAAAGAAAATCTCTTTTTCAAATTCTTTTAAAGGTACTGTTTCAGCAGCGATTAAAGCCTCATAAAAACGGTCAAATTCCTCTTCCGTCATTGGGCAGTTTAAATATGCCGCTTCACCTTTATCGTAACGAGACTTTAAATACACTTTATTCATATCAATGCTGTCTTTCTCAACAATTGGTGCTGCAGCATCATAGAAATAAAAATAGTCTTCACCTGTTAATTCTTTTAATTGCGCCGAAAGATCAGGAGACGTAAGTGGGCCTGTCGCGATAACAGTAGGACCTTCTGGAATTTCAGTGATTTCTTCATTCATCACAGTTACGTTCGGATGGTTCTTCACATATTCCGTTACTTTTGCCGCAAATTCATGACGATCTACAGCTAAAGCTCCTCCAGCTGGTACAGAGCACTCATCAGCTGCACGAATAATAACAGAATCCATTAAGCGCATTTCTTCTTTAATAACACCTACAGCATTTGTTAATGTGTTTGCACGAAGCGAGTTACTACATACTAGCTCTGCAAATTTATCTGTGTGATGAGCTGGTGTTTGTCTTACCGGTCTCATTTCATATAATCTTACTTGGACACCACGTTTTGCAATTTGGTAAGCTGCTTCACTTCCTGCAAGACCTGCGCCAATGACGTTTACTACTTGTGTTGTCATATATTTATCACCTTTCCTTTTCTTCCCGAAAAAAATGTGAGCAGTTACGCTCACATTTGTTGTTCTTCTTCATAATCACACGAAATACATTGTACTTGCACGCCTTTTTTCAACTTCTTCTCTACTAGCATACCTTCGCACTTTGGACATTTGCGGCCAATCGGCTTATCCCAAGATACAAAGTCACACTCTGGATACGTACCGCAACCATAGAAAAGACGTTTCTTTTTATTACTACGACGTTCGATAATTTGACCTTTATCACATTTCGGACAAGTAACACCGATTTCTTTCACAATCGGTTTTGTATTACGACAATCTGGGAAATTCGAACAAGCCATAAATTTCCCGTATTTACCCATTTTAAAGACCATTGGGTGCTCACATAATTCACAGTCTTCCCCAGCTGGTTCATCTTTAATTTCCACTTCACGCATTTCTTTTTCCGCTTTTTCTAAACGCGGTTCAAAGCCTACGTAGAAATCATCAACAATTTTTACCCAATTCGCATTTCCTTCTTCTACTTCATCGAGGCTTTGCTCCATGTTAGCAGTAAATTCAATGTTAATAATTTCTGGGAAAAACTCTAAAATAAGTTCAATTACTATTTCACCAAGTTCAGTTGGAACAAAGCGTTTATTATCCAAACCTACGTATCCACGTTTTTGAATCGTTTCAAGTGTCGGTACGTAAGTCGATGGTCTTCCAATTCCAAGCTCTTCAAGTGTTCTTACTAAACGAGCCTCTGTATAGCGCGGCGGCGGTTGTGTAAAGTGTTGCTTCGGTTCTAAATCCTTCGAAAATACTGTTTCCCCTACCTCTAAAGGTGGTAACATCTTATCTTTTTCTTCAGCACCGTCATCTTTCGACTCTACATACACTTTCATAAATCCTGGGAACTTTACAACTGATCCACTTGCACGGAACTGAACATTGTTATTAATGAGTCTCGCTGTCACAGTATCCATTATAGCAGACGCCATTTGACTTGCAACAAATCGCTCCCAAATCAATTTATATAATCGAAGTTGATCACGACTTAAGAAACTCTTTAGTTCCTCTGGCTTTCTCATTACCGAAGTAGGACGAATTGCCTCATGCGCATCTTGCGCGTTCGATTTTTTCGTTTCTTTCTTCTTTTCTGTTCCTATGTATTCCGTACCAAACGCCTCTGTAATGAAAGTACGCGCCTCTGTTTGAGCTGTTTCTGATATACGTGTTGAATCAGTTCTCATATACGTAATAAGACCGACCGTTCCTTGTTTTCCAAGATCAATTCCTTCATACAATTGCTGCGCAAGCATCATCGTTTTCTTTGCTCGCATGTTTAACTTACGCGCTGCCTCTTGTTGCAAGGAAGATGTTGTAAACGGTAATGCAGGATTACGTTTTCGCTCTTTACGCGCTACATTTTCAACTGAGAATGCATTATCTTTCATCTGTTCAATTATTTCATTCACTTGCGTTTCATTCGTTAATTGAATTTTTTCACCATCTACACCGTAAAAGCTTGCTTCAAATGTGTCTTTCCCTTTCACAAATTCTGTCTTAATTGTCCAGAATTCTTCAGGCTCAAAACTTTGAATTTCTCTTTCACGTTCGATAATTAAACGAACTGCTACAGATTGTACGCGACCTGCACTTAATCCTTTTTTTACTTTCTTCCATAATAAAGGACTAATATTGTAACCAACAAGACGATCTAGTATACGTCTTGCTTGTTGTGCATCTACTAAATCCATATTAATTGCACGAGGATGTTTAAATGATTCTTTGATTGCATCTTTTGTAATCTCATTAAACACAACTCGACAATCTGATTCTACGTCCACATTTAACGTATTGGCTAAATGCCAAGCAATTGCTTCTCCTTCGCGATCTGGATCGGCCGCGAGATAGACTTTCTTTGCTTTTTTTGCCGCTGATTTTAAATCTTTTAAGACGGGACCTTTACCACGAATGGTAATATACTTCGGGGTGAAGTTATTCTTTACTTCTATCCCCATTTGGCTTTTAGGTAAATCGCGAACGTGTCCCATAGACGCGACAACTTTGTATTTTTTCCCTAAATATTTCTCAATGGTCTTCGCCTTAGAAGGCGACTCCACGATTACGAGGTAATCTGACATGCTAGTGCCTCCTTAAGAGGTGGATTCAAGTCTTCATTAATCTTATTGATTTCTCTTGTTTTTGTCAATCAAGAATGAATATACCATACAGTGCCTATCTACCATTTGTCAATAATTGTTTAATAAAAACATAAAAATATAAGGTTAATTTAAAATCTCTTCTAGTATATCTTCTGCATTTCTTACTAGTTTCGCTCCTTGTTGAATTAGATGATTTGTTCCTGATGCACTATCTATAAATATAGGTCCAGGAAGTGCAAATACCTCTCTATTTTGCTCTAAAGCAAGGTCCGCGGTAATCAGTGTTCCACTTCTCGATTTCGCTTCTACAACTAAAACACCTTTACTTATACCACTAATAATCCGATTCCTTTTTGGAAAATACCATTTTTTCGGTGCATAGTGCGGAGGATACTCTGTTAATAACAATATATATTCATTCCATGCTTCATATAAATATCGATTCTCTTTTGGATATATATACGATAATCCGTGTCCTAGTATCGCAATAGTCGGGCAATGCTGTCTTACTGTAATTTCATGAGACATCGTATCTATTCCTCTTGCAAAACCACTTACAATAAGCCATTCCTTTTCTAATAATGGGTGTAAAATAAATTGTAAACTTTCATGTCCATATAAAGTCGGTTCTCTCGTTCCCACAACCGCTAATTTATTAGATTTATTAAGAAAACCCTTCTCTCCTTTTCCATATATTACAAAAGGGGGATCTTGTATTTCACGTAATAATGGGGGATACTCCTCATCCCATATAGTCATGTAAAAGATTCGATTTTTCTCTAAATAAGATATATATTGCGGGAGATTTGAACTCTGAAGAAATTTTACTAATTCTGAAGATTTTTTCGAGGATATTCCGGTGTAGCATTCCATTTGTTTTGCATTAAAAGTGTATATTCCCTTCAATTCTGGATCGACATATAATAGCTTCTCAATCGCTTTCCAATGATCCGCTAATAAGTAGTGAAGATGCAATAATCGTTCTCTTTTCATTATAATTCTCCTTACCCATAATTTTTATTATGTAAACAAGAAGTGTGTAAAAAGACACCCTCAAACAAGAAGGTGCCTTTCAAAAGATTAGTAGTTTTTACAAGTCTCAAATAGACCTTTTTCTTTTAAGACAGAGATTAGTGTTTCACCCATAACTGCTGGAGTTTCCGCTACTTTAATACCACAAGCTTCCATCGTTTTAATCTTTTCTGCAGCAGTTCCTTTACCGCCAGAAATGATTGCACCAGCATGGCCCATACGCTTACCAGCAGGCGCTGTTTGGCCGCCAATGAAGCCTACAACAGGTTTTGTCATATTAGCTTTCACCCATTCAGCTGCCTCTTCTTCCGCTGTACCACCGATTTCACCAATCATAATTACAGCATGTGTTTCTTCATCTTCATTAAATGCTTTTAACGCATCAATAAAGTCTGTACCGTTAACAGGGTCCCCGCCGATACCTACAGCCGTAGATTGACCAATACCTTCTTGTGTTAACTGGTGTACAGCCTCATACGTTAATGTACCAGAGCGAGATACGATACCTACATGACCTTTTTTATGAATGTATCCTGGCATAATACCGATTTTACATTCATCAGGTGTGATAACACCTGGGCAGTTTGGTCCAAGTAAACGTGTATGTTTACCAGCCATATATCTCTTTACGTTTACCATATCTAATACAGGAATCCCTTCAGTAATACATACTACTAAATCAATTTCTGCATCAACTGCTTCCATAATTGCATCAGCCGCAAAAGCGGGTGGAACGTATACAACTGAAGCGTTTGCGCCTGTTGCTTTCACTGCATCTTCTACAGTGTCAAATACTGGTACACCTTCAATATCAGTGCCACCTTTACCTGGCGTTACACCACCGACAATTTTCGTACCGTATTCAATCATTTGTTTTGTATGGAATAACCCTTGAGAACCTGTAATACCTTGAACAATAACTTTTGTATCTTTATTAACTAATACGCTCATTTTTCTCCCCCGCTTTCTATTAGCCCACTAGTGAAACAATTTTTTGTGCACCGTCTGCCATAGATTCTGCTGCAACAATATTTAAACCAGACTCATTTAAAATTTTCTTACCTAACTCTACGTTTGTACCTTCAAGACGTACAACTAAAGGTAATTCAAGACCTACTTGTTTCGTTGCTTCAATAACACCTTCTGCGATAACATCACACTTCATAATGCCACCAAAAATGTTAACGAAGATACCTTTTACATTTTTGTCAGAAAGGATAATTTTGAATGCTTCTGTAACTTTTTCAGCTGTTGCACCGCCACCAACATCTAAGAAGTTAGCTGGGTCACCATGGTAATGTTTAATAATATCCATTGTAGCCATTGCTAAACCTGCACCATTAACCATACAACCGATATTTCCATCTAAAGGAATGTAGTTTAAGTCATATTTAGAAGCTTCAATCTCTTTTGCATCTTCTTCATCAAGATCGCGAAGTTCTAAAATATCTTTATGGCGATATAACGCATTAGAATCAAAGTTTAATTTCGCATCTAATGCCATAACTTTACCGTCACCTGTTGTTACAAGTGGATTAATCTCTGCGATAGAGCAATCTTTTTCGATAAATGCACGGTATAAGCCCATCATAAACTTCACAGCTTGTCCTACAAGCTCTTTTGGAATATTGATGTTAAATGCGATTCGGCGCGCTTGGAAGCCTTGTAAGCCTACTGCTGGATCGATATATTCTTTAAAGATTTTTTCAGGTGTTTTTTCTGCTACTTCTTCAATTTCTGTTCCGCCTTCTTCAGACGCCATTAAAACAACTTGAGAAGTTGCACGGTCTAATACAAGACCTACATAATATTCTTTTTTAATATCGCAACCTTCTTCGATAAGTAAGCGTTTTACTTCCTTACCTTCAGGACCTGTTTGATGTGTCACAAGTGTAGTTCCTAAAATGCTCTCTGCATATGTACGAACTTCATCTAAATTTTTTGCAACTTTTACTCCGCCAGCTTTGCCGCGTCCACCAGCGTGAATTTGTGCTTTTACTACACATACATCCGTTCCTAATTCTTTTGCTGCTTCTACAGCTTCTTCTACTGTAAATGCAACCTTCCCATTCGGAACGCTAACCCCATAGCTTCTAAGGACTGCCTTACCTTGGTACTCATGGATATTCATGGTCCCATCCTCCCCTGTTTTCCTGTTTTACTCGAAAAGTTTTTTAATGTTTAAAAAACATTACATTGCCATTGTATAAGATGATTGGCACGCTGTCTACAATAAAGTGTCAGAAAACTGAAATCGCTTTATTCTTTTTTGAAAATAGTAATGTTCATATACCAAAATAAAAAAATAAGCTGCATATTCGCAGCTTATTCTTGAATCATATCTTTAATTGGCGCAAACGATTTTCGATGTTCTTCTAATATTCCATGCGCTTCAATCGCTTCTAAATGTTGTTTTGTGCCATATCCCATATGTTGTTCAAATCCATATGTAGGATACTTTTCTCCAAGCTCTTTCATCATACGATCTCTCGTTACTTTCGCAATAATGGATGCAGCTGAAATAGAAATGCTTTTCGCATCACCTTTAATGATAGATGTTTGCGGAATTGGTGTAGGGAGTTTCATCGCATCAATTAATAAATATTCTGGTGTACAAGATAAATTCGCAACAGCATCTAACATCGCTTGTTTCGTCGCTTGATAAATGTTTATCTCATCAATCACTTGCGGTGATACAATTCCAACTCCAATGGCAATTGCTTGTGCTTTAATCTCATCATAAAAACGCTCTCGCTTCGCCTCACTCAGCTTTTTCGAATCATTTAACCCTGGAATATAAAAATCTTCCGGAAGGACAACAGCTGCCGTCACAACAGGCCCAGCTAGCGGTCCACGACCTACTTCATCTATACCTGCGATATATGTGAGACCTTTTTCACGTAACGCATTTTCATACTTAGACATTTCTAAAAATTTTTCTTTTTCCTTTTGCGCTAACTCTTTTTGTTTATACCACTTCAAAATGAGCTTTTGCACCCCTTTTCGCTCATCTTTCATTAAACTTCGAAAACGGTCGTCCTCTTCACTTATAATTTCTTGCAGTAAATGTTCCGCTTCTTGAATAGTCACTTTTTGCATTCATGCCACTCCCTTTTATATACAAAAAAGAAAAGACGTACAAACGCACGTCTTATACTTCTTCTACTTTTTCTGCATCTTCTGTTTGCTCTGCAAACTCTTCTGGTGTTTCAAACGTCATTTTTCCAAGTTTTCCACCACGAAGCTCACGAAGTACAAGTTCAGATGTTTTATCATAATCAATCATTCCGCCGCCCATTAAACAGCCTCTATTTTTTCCAATTGCATCGAATAACTCCACAATATCTTCCGGAATCTCATTTAAATTATATCGCTCTTTCAAACGTTCTGGATAATGTTTCTCCATAAAACGTAGTGCGTAAACAGCAACATCTTGCAAATTTAAAATTGAATCTTTAATTGCGCCTGTTGTCGCTAATCGAAGACCCACTAATTGATCTTCAAATTTAGGCCATAAAATACCAGGTGTATCTAACAGTTCCATTTCTTTCCCAACTTTAATCCATTGTTGAGCTGTTGTCACACCAGGACGATCTCCTGTTTTAGCAATATTTTTCTTTGCTAATTTATTAATTAATGTAGATTTACCAACATTCGGTATACCTACGATTAATGCACGAATCGCTCTCGGTCTAATACCTTTTGCAACCATTTTATCAAATTTCTCTTTCACTAACACTTTACAAGCCGCCGCAATTTCCTTCATACCTTGTCCGGCTTGTGCGTTAATTGAAATTGCCATATGGCCTTTTTCTTTAAAATATGCGATCCATTGCTTTGTTAAACGATCATCTGCCATATCTGCTTTATTTAAAACAACAAGCCTCGGCTTATGTGTAATAATCTCATCAATCATAGGATTTCGAGAAGATAAAGGTAATCGAGCATCTACAAGCTCAATTACAACATCAATTAACTTTAATTTTTCTGTTACTTGGCGTCTAGCCTTTGCCATATGTCCCGGGAACCATTGAATTACCATGTTGCCACCTTCTTTTTCTTTTATTTCACAATACGAGCGTCTTTTAACGGCCAATATAGTATATTTGCTTTTCCGATTACTTGGTCCATTGAAATTGTACCAATCGAACGGCTATCTTTACTAAAACGACGATTATCACCTAAAACAAATAACTGACCTTCTGGAACAGTTTTCTTCCCTGTCATTTCTTCAAGAGTAAAATCATATGTAAGCGGCCCATCAGCAAGTTGCTTTTTCTGCTTGTCTAAATACGGCTCCTCATAAGCCTTTCCGTTTACATACAGTTTATCATTACGATACTCTATTTCATCGCCTGGAAGGCCGATAATACGCTTAATATAATCCTTATCTTCCGTTGCTCGGAATACAATAATATCAAATCGTTTCGGGTCTCCTATGTGATAACCAATTTTATTGACAATCATTCGATCGCGATCATGTAAAGTAGATGCCATCGATACTCCATCTACGAGAATTGGCGCAAAGAAAAACTGTCTAATAACACCTGCTAATACAACAGCAATCAAAATTGCCTTGATCCATTCCCAAAGTGAACTCTTTTCTTTCTTCATGCTTTTCTCCTCCACACGATTATGTAAGCTGCTCGTATTATATCAAAATTTTATATAGATTGGAAAAAGGGAGCTTGTGCATTTACAAGCTCCCATACATGTCTTATCGAATTTCTTTAATACGTGCTTTTTTACCGCGAAGGTTACGTAAGTAGTATAACTTAGCACGACGTACTTTACCACGGCGAAGTACTTCGATTTTCGCGATTCTTGGCGTGTGAACTGGGAATGTACGCTCAACACCTACACCGTAAGAAATCTTACGAACTGTGAATGTTTCACTGATTCCGCCACCACGACGTTTAATTACAACACCTTCGAAAAGCTGAATTCTTTCACGAGTTCCCTCAACTACTTTTACGTGTACACGTAAAGTGTCTCCAGGACGGAATGAAGGAAGGTCAGTTTTTAATTGGCCTTTTGTAATTTCTGCGATTAATTGTTGCATATTAAATTCTCTCCTTTAAACAGATGCTCTTATAAAGTCTTAATAAATTACAGCGGAACATCGTTAATACGGCCACTGATTTCAGCAGCACAAGTGTTATAATAGCATATTGCTAGGACTGTTGCAATAGAAAATATATCAAGCCCTTATTTGCCTTCTTTAATCTGTTCTAGCCATTTCTTTTCTTGCTTAGACAATTCTCGTTCTTCCAGTAAATCCGGTCTACGCGTGTACGTACGACGTAGTGATTCTTTATGGCGCCATTCATCAATATTTTTATGATTTCCTGACATTAATACATCCGGTACCTTCATTCCACGAAAATCAGCTGGACGTGTATAATGAGGGTGCTCTAATAAACCTGTACTAAACGAATCCTCGACTTGTGAAGCATGATTTCCTAGTACCCCTGGCAAGAGACGTACGACACTATCAGTGATAACCATAGAGGCTAACTCTCCACCCGTTAATACGTAGTCGCCGATAGAAATTTCATCTGTTACGAGATGTTCACGAATTCGTTCATCGTACCCTTCATAATGACCACATACAAAAATAACATGCTCTTCTTCAGCAAGCTCTTCTGCCTTCTTCTGCGTAAAACGCTCTCCTTGTGGACACATTAAGACAACTCTCGGTTTACGTTCTGTTTCCTTCGTTAACTCTTCCACTGCATCAAAGATAGGCTGAGGGGTTAGTACCATCCCAGCACCACCACCATACGGATAATCATCTACGCTATTATGCTTACTCGTTGTATAGTCGCGGAAATTAACAACACGAAGCTCTACCGCTTCTTTTTCTTGTGCTTTCTTTAAAATTGAAGATCCAAACACACCTGTAAACATATCTGGAAACAATGTTAAAATGTCAATCTTCATTATAGCAGCCCTTCCATTACATGAATGGTTACTAATTTATTCTCAATATTAACTTGAAGTACAACATCATCAATATAAGGAATTAACAGATCTTGACCTTTTGGACGTTTAATTACCCAAACATCATTGGCACCAGGAGATAAAATTTCTTTTATCGTTCCTAACGCTTCTCCTTCTTCCGTTACAACGCTGCATCCAATAATTTCATGGTAGTAGTATTCGCCTTCAGCTAGTTCGCCTAACTGCTCTTCTGGTACTTTTATTAAAGAACCTTTGAACTTCTCTACTTCATCTACATTGTTGTATCCTTCAAGTGTTAATAAATCAAATGTCTTATGTTTGCGATGAGATGTTACCTTTACCGGAAGATAATCTGTACCTTTCTCATTGCTTATGTATAACGTGTTTCCTACTTTATATCGCTCTTCTGGAAAATCAGTACGAGAAATAACACGAATTTCTCCTCTTACGCCATGAGTATTTACAATTTTCCCTACGTTAAACCATTTTGTCATAAATAGTATGTCACCCCTGGTTTCTATATAAATTAAGCATCTCCATTTCACATATGGAACATGCAACTTCTCTTTAAATGTTAAAAAAGGGAGAGGAATAACTCCTCGCCCTTTTTACGTTTATTGAATTTCCAGTGTTACTTTTTCATCATTATGATGTCCCACTGAATACAAGAGCATTCGAATTGCTTTCGCAACTTTCCCTTGCTTTCCAATGACTTTTCCAACATCCTCAGGATGTACAGTTAATCGATACTTGATCTCTCCGTTGTAAAGTTCCTGTGTAACATTTACATCTTCAGGATGATCGACAAGAGGCTTGACAATCGTCTCGACTAACTTCTTCATAGTCATTGCCTCAATTACTTACCTTGTTTAGATAAGTGGAATTTCTCCATGATACCTTGGTTAGAGAATAAGTTACGAACTGTATCAGATGGTTTAGCACCATTTCCTAACCATTTTAATGCTGCTTCTTCGTTGATCTTAACTTCAGCTGGTTGAGCAACCGGATTGTAAGTACCGATTTCCTCAATGAAACGTCCGTCACGAGGAGAACGAGAATCTGCAACAACTACACGATAGAAAGGAGTTTTTTTAGCTCCCATACGTTTTAAACGAATTTTAACTGCCATTTATAAAGCACCTCCGAATTTATTTCACACAGATAATTATATTAGCAAAAAGACTATTGCTTTGTAAAGTATTTTTTCTTAACAGAGCCATCTTTTTTCCTTACATGAATGGAAACTTCAATCCACCTAGTCCTTTTTTCTTACCTTTTTGCATTCCAGTCATCGTTTTCATCATCTTTTTCATATCATCAAATTGCTTGATTAAACGATTGATTTCTTGTACGGTTGTACCGCTACCTTTGGCAATGCGCTTTTTGCGACTAGCATTGATTATTTCCGGTTGTTCTCGCTCTAATTTAGTCATAGAACGAATAATTGCCTCAATATGCCCAATTTGTTTTTCATCAACTTGCGCATTTTTCAGCCCTTTAATTTTATTTGCACCAGGAAGCATTCCTAACAATTCATCAAGCGGTCCAAGTTGACGCACTTGTCCAAGTTGTTCTAGGAAATCGTCAAGCGTAAACGAAAGCGTACGCATTTTTTGCTCAAGTTCTTTTGCTTTCTCTTCATCAACTGTAGCTTGCGCTTTTTCAATTAATGTTAAGACGTCTCCCATCCCTAAAATACGGGATGCCATACGTTCTGGATGGAACGCTTCAAGTGCATCTAGTTTTTCACCCATACCAGCAAATTTAATTGGTGTATTTGTAACAGCTTTAATAGATAATGCCGCACCACCGCGCGTGTCACCATCTAATTTCGTTAATACAACCCCAGTTAAACCTAACTGTTCATGGAAACTTTGTGCAACATTTACCGCGTCTTGTCCCGTCATCGCATCGACAACAAGGAAAATTTCATCCGGTTTCGCAATTTCTTTCACTTTCGCTAATTCATCCATTAGTTCTTCATCAATATGCAGGCGACCTGCTGTATCGATTAAAACATAATCGTGATGATCTTCTTTTGCTTTTGCAATCGCTTGTTTCGCAATTTCAACAGGACTTACTTGATCTCCTAAAGAGAATACAGGCATGTCCAATTGCTTCCCTAATGTTTCAAGCTGTTTAATCGCTGCAGGACGGTAAATATCCGCTGCAACAAGCATTGGTTTACGATTATGCTTTTTACGAAGCAAATTCGCAAGCTTACCTGTCGTCGTTGTTTTACCTGCACCTTGCAGACCAACCATCATAATAACAGTCGGTGGCTTATTAGCAACAGCAATTTTGCTTTGCTCTCCGCCCATAAGTTCTGTAAGTTCTTCCTGTACAACTTTAATTACTTGTTGTCCAGGTGTCAAACTTTTCATTACATCTTGTCCGACAGCACGTTCAGACACACGCTTTACAAAATCTTTTACTACTTTAAAGTTAACGTCTGCTTCTAAAAGAGCTAGACGAACTTCTCTCATCATTTCTTTCACATCGGCTTCAGAAACTTTTCCTTTGCCGCGGATTTTTTGCATCGTCTGTTGAAGTCGGTCGGCTAATCCTTCAAATGCCATATTGCCGCCCTCCTAATCTAATTTTTCGATAGCTTCAACAACTTGTTTCATTTCTTTATTCACATGCTCTTCTTCGCTGATTAGCTGTTTTAGCTTTGCAACAAGTCGCTGTCGCTCTTGAAACTTTTGAAGTAATACTAATTTTTCTTCATATTCTTCAAGCATCGCTTCAGTCCGTTTAATGTTATCATACACGGCTTGGCGACTTACATCAAATTCTTCCGCAATTTCACCAAGAGATAAATCATCTAGATAATAAAGCGACATATAACTTCTTTGTTTTTGCGTTAACAACGATTGATAAAAATCAAATAAATAGTTCATTCTCGTTGTTTTTTCGAGCATGTTGGATCATCCTTTGTTAAGTGATTTCCCTTTACATGAATTAGTTTACATGGAGTACAAAAGAGTGTCAAGTTTTTTTCTTAACATCACATATTTTTATAGAAAAAGAAGCGGAAAATACCGCTTCTTTCACTTATACTTCTTCTGTTTCTACTAAGTTCGCAAATAAACCATACACATATTGTTCTGGATCGAACTGTTGCAGATCATCCATTTGCTCTCCTAATCCAACAAATTTCACTGGTACATCCATTTCGTTACGAATCGCTACTACAATACCACCTTTAGCAGTTCCATCTAACTTCGTTAAAACAATACCAGTAACATTCGTTGCTTCACGGAATGTTTTCGCTTGACTTAAACCGTTTTGTCCTGTTGTAGCATCAATAACAAGTAATACTTCATGAGGAGCCCCTGGTACTTCACGCTCAATTACACGCTTTACTTTCTCTAACTCTTTCATTAAGTTCACTTTATTTTGTAAACGTCCTGCTGTATCACATAGTAATACGTCTACGTTACGTGCTTTTGCAGCTTGTACAGCATCATACATAACTGCTGCTGGATCAGACCCTGATCCTTGTTTAATCACGTCTACACCAACGCGATCGCCCCATACTTCTAATTGTTCAATCGCTCCAGCACGGAACGTATCTCCTGCTGCTAATAAGACAGACTTACCTTCTGATTTAAACTTATGAGCCATCTTACCAATTGTCGTCGTTTTACCTACACCATTAACACCAACAAATAAAACAACTGTCAAGCCATCTTTTTGCATATTAATTTCATTAGTAAAATCGCTGTCGCCTTTATAAATTTCTATTAGTTTTTCTGAGATAACAGCTTGTACTTCTCTTGGATCTTGAATGTTACGGCGTTGCACTTCTTCTTTCAATTGATCGATTAATTCCATCACTGTTGAAACGCCAACATCCGCGCCGATTAAAATTTCTTCTAGTTCTTCGAAGAAATCTTCATCTACTTTACGGTAACGAAAGACTAAATCATTTACTTTATCCGCAAATGAATTTCTCGTTTTTTCTAATCCTTGTTTAAACTTCTCTGTTACCGTATCTGTTTGTTTTGAAATTTTTTCTTTTAGTTTTTTAAAAAAGCTCATACTGTCCCATCCTTCCTATTTGCTTGCAACTAGTTCTTCTCCATCATCTAAACGAACCGAGACAAGTTTAGATACCCCTGACTCTTGCATCGTTACGCCGTACAATACGTCAGACTCTTCCATTGTACCTTTTCTATGTGTAATTACAATAAACTGTGTCTCATCACTAAATTTCTTTAAATACTGGGCAAAACGGGCAACATTTGCCTCGTCAAGAGCAGCCTCTACCTCATCTAGTACACAGAATGGGACTGGGCGCACTTTTAAAATACCAAATAAAAGCGCAATTGCTGTTAAAGCACGCTCTCCCCCTGAAAGTAAACCTAAATTTTGCAGTTTCTTTCCTGGCGGTTGTGCTACGATATCAATACCCGTATTTAATAAGTCCTCTGGATTTGTCATGACTAAATCCGCTCTACCGCCTCCGAATAATTCAGAGAATACCGATTGAAACTCCATTCGAATTCCTTCAAACGTTGTAGAGAAGCGTTTTTTCATTTCTTCATCCATTTCAGTAATCAGTTGGTGCAATGTCGTTTTCGCTTCTTCTAGGTCTTCTTTTTGCTCTAGTAAGAACGTATGACGCTCTGCTACACGCTCATACTCTTCAATTGCGCCTAGATTTACTGTGCCTAGCTCTTCGATGGATAGTTTAATTAGTTTCACCTTTTTACGCGCATCCTCGGCAGGCATCACCATTGTATACTTCAGTTTTGCCGCTTCAAATGAAATTGTATATGTTTCACGTAAATGTTGTAATCTATTTTCTAACTCTACATCAAGTCGGTTAATTTTTACTTCTTGATCTTTCAACATTTCAAGAATATATTTATGTTTACCTGTCGTTTCTTTCAAATTACGCTCTAAATGTTCTACTCTCTCTTGTAACGATACACGTTGTTCTCGACGAGAGCGAATTAACTCTGAAGTTTGATTACGATCATATGCTTTCTTCTCAATCATATTCGTAATTTGCTCTTCACCACTTGAATTCGATGTCATTTCTTGTTTTAAGAATGCTAAATCCTCTTTTGTTTTGAGAAGCGTTGCATCCGTTTCTTCTTTTTCCTTCGTCAATCGTTCTACTTTTTCTTTTTGATTAGATAAGCGTTGTTGCTTTTCAGCTGCCAACACTTTTAACTCAGTCATTTCTTTTTGAACTTTTTCTTTTGAAGAATGCTGCTCGCTTTTTTGTTTTGTTAAAGCTGCAATTTTGCCATCTAATTCCGTAATCTCAGCTTGAAGAGTCGCTAAAATCTTTTCTAATTCTTCTTTACGCCCTTGCATTTTCACTTGATCTTGCAAGAACCCTTCAATCTCTAAATCATAAATAGATAAACGATCATTAATACGATGTTCTTCTAATTCCAAGCGGCTAATTTCTTCTCTTAATTTCTGTTCATCTACACGCTCTACCTCTACACTTTGTCTTAGTTCGCGTATTTGCACTTCTTTTTCTTGAATTTCTTGCTTTACTGCTTTAACAAAGTTTTCTAACTTCGTCGTTTTTTCTTCCATATCATTTAACTTATTCGTCCACTCTTCTAACTCACGTTGACGCCCTAATAAAGAAGATTTCGCCTGTTTTACTGCTCCACCTGTCATAGAACCGCCAGGGTTTACTACATCACCTTCGATTGTCACAATGCGATAACGGTATTGTAGTTGTTTCGCCAACTCATTTGCCCCGCGTAAATCTTTTGCAACAATAACAGTACCTAATAAATTCGAAACTACATTTTCATATTTATTGTTATATTGCACAAGTTCTGCTGCTACACCTACAAACGATGGATGTTGATTTACAATACGCAATTGCTCAAATGATAACGATCTACCTTTAATAACAGCTTGTGGTAAAAACGTTGCTCGTCCATGTTTATTTTGTTTTAAAAATGCAATTGCATTACGAGCATTCTCTTCTTTTTGTACGACAATATGTTGCATCGCTGCACCTAGAGCAATTTCCATTGCAACTTCATATTCTTTCGGTACCGTTAGCAGTTCTGCAACAGCACCCTCGATACCTTGCAACCTATTTTCTCTAGCTTTTAATACTTCACGTACCCCTTGATAGAAACCAGAGTAATCTTCTTGCATCTCTTCTAGCATTTCTTTTCGAGAACGTGCCTGTTGTACAAATTGATACGCTTGATACAGTTTTGTTTCGTTTTCACTATACTGCGTCTTGCATTTCCCAAGTGCTGCTTCTGTCTTTTGTATATGCGAAAGGATTCCAGCTACTTTTTCTTTCACTTGTTCATAACTTTCCACAAGTTTCGTCTTTTTCGCTGTAATTTCCATACGCATTTCTACATATTTCGCATTTTCTTCATCGAGGCGTTCATTTTTAGAGTTTTGTTGTTTAGATTGTTCTTCAATCATAGATAATTCATTACGATGACTAGCTTGTTGATTTAAAAGTTCAATATAGTCACCTTTTAAATTCTCAATTTGTTCCTCTAAATTGTCAGCAAACGTTGCAAGCAATTGCTCATTATCATGCAATTTCGTTTCCAACTCTTTTACTTGATTTACAAACTGCATCAACACTTCTGTACTTGATTCTATTTCACCATCATAACTTGTAGCTTTCGCTGTTAATTCAACAATTAACTGTTCGAGTTGCGCACAATGCGTCGTTGCATTTTGCTTTCTCTCTTTTAATAGTTCACGCTGCCCTTCTAACTTTTCTAGTTCTTTACTAGAAAGAAGAAGTACTTCTTGCAAGGAATCTACAGACTCATCTACTGCTTGCAATTGACCTCGTAATTCCTCTAGCTCTTCTTCATCTTTTTGTAAATGCGTTGACATTTTCGCTTCTTCGTCTTTATTATGCCCAAACTGATTTCGAAGCGCTTCCCATTTCTCATGTAATTCTTCAATTTCATGTACAATAAGCGCCGCTTCTACTTTCTCTAACTCTTCTTTCTTCTCCAGATAATCTTTCGCAATAGAAGCTTGTCTTTCTAAAGGCTCTACTTGACTACTTAATTCGTGAATTATATCTTGTACACGATTTAAGTTTTCTTGTGTGTCTGCTAATTTCCCTTCAGCTTTCTTTTTACGAAGTTTGTATTTCAGCACTCCTGCCGCTTCCTCAAATACACCACGACGTTCTTCCGATTTACTACTTAAAATCTCTTCAACTTTCCCCTGGCTAATAATCGAGAAAGCTTCTCTTCCCATACCAGAGTCCATAAATAAATCGATAATATCTTTCAATCTACATGATTGTTTATTAATATAAAAATCACTATCACCAGAACGAGATACACGACGCGTTACACACACCTCATTATATTCAATCGGCAAACGTTGATCTTCATTATTTAAAGTTATCGTTACTTCAGCAACATTAACTGCTCTCCTCGTATCACTACCTGCAAAAATAATATCTTCCATCTTTGCACCACGTAATGATTTTGCCGATTGTTCACCAAGTACCCAGCGAATGGCATCAGTAATATTACTTTTCCCGCTTCCATTAGGTCCTACTACAGACGTTACACCTGGGACGAAATCAACAGATACACGCTCAGCAAAAGACTTAAATCCTGCTATTTCTAATCTTTTTAAAAACACGAAAGGCCTTCCTCCTATTCTCCGTTGCCATAAATGTTGTTTATACAAAAACAAACTATTATACGGATTTCCTTTCCTTTCATTTACAAACGAAAGGAAAGTTTCATTCTATGCACAAGGAATCCCCCTCATTCAAAGGGGGATTCCTTATAGTTGTTCTTTTAACTTTTTCAACGCTTCTGCAGCAGCTTGTTGCTCTGCTTCTTTTTTCGACTTGCCACTACCAAGACCTAAAGCCACGTTATTTAACGTAACACGTGACACAAATTCTCGATTGTGAGCTGGTCCTTTTTCTTGCAAAATTTGATACTCAATATTGCCACTACCATCACGCTGAATCAACTCTTGTAATTGACTCTTATAATCCATCACATGAGAAAAAGCACCTTCATTAATTTTAGGGTATACAATTTCTTTTAAGAAGCCCCATACTGTTTCTAACCCTTGATCAAGATAAAGGGCACCAATAAACGCTTCAAAGACATCCGCTAATAAAGCTGGTCGTTCACGTCCACCTGTCATTTCCTCACCTTTCCCTAATAAAACAAGGCTACCAAATGACAACTCGTTTGCAAAACGAACAAGAGATGGTTCACATACAATAGCTGCTCGTAGTTTTGTTAACTCTCCTTCGCTCATTGTCGGATATTTTTGAAACAGATACTGCGACACAGTAAGTTCCAATACTGCATCTCCAAGAAATTCGAGACGCTCATTGTCTTCATGTGGTTTTTTTCGATGCTCATTCACATACGATGAATGCGTAAATGCTTGAATCAATAATTTTTCATCTGAAAACGTAATACCTATCTCTTCTTGAAATACTTTAAACGCTTCACGATATTTTGTTTCGTATTTTTTTTCTCTATGTTTTCGGTACGGCATAGGTCCCTCCAGATATAAGCCGAGAAGCCCCGCTAAAAAACGGGACTTCACTTAAGCATTATAGATGACTCTCTATGTAAGTCACAGCATCGCCAACAGTAGCAATCTTTTCAGCATCTTCATCAGAAATTTCCATTTCGAATTCATCTTCCAATTGCATTACAAGTTCTACTACATCTAGGGAGTCTGCACCTAAATCTTCTTTAAAGCTCGCAGCTGGTACTACTTCAGTTTCTTCTACACCTAAACGATCAACGATGATTTTTGTTACACGCTCTAAAACATCTGCCATTCCATTCACCTCCCCTCAAATATTATATTAAATATTAGCCAAAAAAACTAGTTGAAATCAATTCTTTTATTACATTACCATACCGCCATCAACATTTAACGTTTGACCTGTAATATATTTGCTTTGATCAGAAGCAAAAAACGTTACAGCATTCGCGATATCTTGCGCTTCACCAAACTGAGCTGCAGGAATTAATTTTAACATTTCAGCTTTTATATTTTCATCTAATACGTCTGTCATATCTGTCGCAATAAATCCAGGAGCAATTGCATTTACAGTAATATTACGGCTCGCTAACTCTTTTGCTGATGTTTTTGTTAATCCAATTACACCTGCTTTAGCAGCAACATAGTTTGCTTGTCCTGGATTACCCGTTACCCCAACAACAGAAGCGATATTAACAATACGTCCATGACGTTGACGCATCATATATCGAGATACTGCCTTCGTACATAAGAATACACCTTTTAAGTTTGTATTAATAACTGTATCCCATTCTTCTTCTTTCATACGCATTAATACATTATCTTTTGTTACACCTGCATTATTTACAAGAATATCAACTTGTCCAAATGTATCTACAGTTTGTTTCACCATATTTGTAACGTCTTCAGCATTTGCAACATCTGCTCTTACTGCAATTGCATCCGAACCTAATTTCTTGATTTCATCAACTACTTCATTTGCCTTTTGCTCATTACCTGCATAATTTACTACAACATTTGCCCCTTGTTTCGCTAAATCAATCGCAATCGCACGACCAATTCCACGTGAAGCACCCGTTACTAATGCTACTTTCCCTTTTAACATCAGTTTTCTCCTCTCAAATTTGAAATGGTATCTTTCAATGTTTCTTCATCGTATATCGCATATGCTTTCACTGATGAATCAATCGACTTCATAAGTCCAGCAAGTACTTTCCCAGGTCCAATCTCAATAAATGTATCTACCCCTTGATTCACCATATATTCAATAGATGGGTACCATAAGACAGGCGAATAGAGCTGCTCGATTAACTTTTCTTGAATATGTGCACCACTTGTAATAACGTCCGCTGTTACATTTGCAATAACCGGAATATTCGTATCTTGAATTGTAATTTCATTTAAGACACTTTGGAATTTCTCCGCCGCTGGCTTCATAAGCGAAGAATGGAACGGTCCACTTACCTTGAGCGGAACAGCTCTCTTTGCACCATTTTCTTTCGCTCTTTGAGAAGCAATCTCGACTCCTTGCTTTGTTCCAGAAATCACAATTTGCTTCGTACTATTCATATTAGCAATTTGTACTGCATATCCTTCACTTGTTACTTCTTCTGTAACTTGTTTCAGCATATGTGGATCAGCACCTAAAATAGCCGCCATTGCACCTTCTCCGCCAGGAACAGCTTCTTCCATATATTCCCCACGTTTCCTTACAGCATATACAGCATCTTCAAAAGTTATTGCACCCGCTGCCACAAGAGCGCTATATTCACCTAAACTATGTCCTGCGACAAAGTCTGGTGTAATATCATACTCTTTCAAAGCTGTCAAAATAGCAAAACTCGTTGTTAATAAGGCAGGCTGCGCATTTGTCGTTAACGTAAGCTTTTCCTGCGGTCCTTCAAAAATCACTTCCGAAAGTGAATCTTGCAACACCTCATCTGCTTTTGCAAATACATTTGCAACCTCTTTATTATTCTCTGCTAACTGTTTACCCATTCCAACTGCCTGTGAACCTTGGCCCGGAAAAAGAAATGCTAGTTTTCCCATTTCAAATCCTCCTCTTATTGGAGTGGCTCTTTCTCCATTACGCTTGAAATAGTAGGAATAACTTCTTTCGCTACCATTTCTCTCGTTTGACGAATCGCACTAAATATCGATTGATCATTGGAAGAACCGTGAGCCTTAATGACAGGAGCTTTCAATCCAAATAATGCCGCCCCTCCATACTCCGAATAATCCATTTTATCTTTTAATACCATAAGTTTTGGTTTTAATACCGCTGCTGCTAATTTGCTCGTAAACGAACTCATTAACTGCTCTTTTAACATAGAGAATAATGCAAGCGCTGTTCCTTCTAATGATTTCAGCGCTACATTGCCTGTAAAACCATCACATACAACAACATCTGCTACACCTTGTAATAAATCTCTTGATTCAACGTTCCCAACAAAATTAATCGGGGCATCCTTAAGCATTGCAAAGACTTGTTTTGAAAGTTCATTCCCTTTGCCGTCCTCTGTTCCAACGTTTAAAAGTCCAACACGAGGATTTTTAATTCCTCTTACTTTCTCTGCGTATACAGATCCCATTACTGCATATTGATATAAATGAATTGGTTTTGCATCAACGTTCGCTCCAACATCTAACATAACAAAACCTTCTCCATCAACAGTTGGCATTGTAGGGGATAAAGCTGGTCGCTCAATTCCTTCCATACGACCTACAACAAACAATCCAGCCGCCATTAAAGCTCCTGTACTACCAGCTGATATACAAGCATCCGCTACACCGTCTTTCACTTGCTGCGCCGCTAGTACCATTGAAGCTTGTTTTTTTCGACGAACCGCTCTTACTGGTTCATCTGTCGATTCGATTTTTTCATCTGTATGAAGTATTGTAATTCGCTCTTCACTCGTTAAGTATTGACGAATTTCCTCTTCTTTCCCTACTAACGTAATATGTAAATCAGAATATTCCTTAATAGCTTTCATTGCTCCTAGTACGACAGCCTTCGGAGCATGATCGCCGCCCATTGCATCTATTGCGATTTTCATAAGTTGTTACCTTCCTCACTATAATTACTAGATCGATACATTTCAAAAGTGCCTGTAAAAACAAGTTCTTCTCCAACAAAGCTTCGCACTTTGACAACCGTCCGTCCTTTATCATTCTCTACATCTTCAACGCGCGCTTTCGCAACGACACGCTCCCCTAATTTTACAGGACGAATGTATCGAATGGTAGACTTTGCAGTTAAAGCTAATTCTTCATCAATAACCGCAACAGCTAGTGAGTTTGCTTGTGCAAACAAATGATGCCCACGAGCAATTTGATTTCTTTTAAATACGTGTTCTACCTTCACTTCAAAGATAGAAATCGCATGTCTATCTAATTCTATATCGATAATTTCTCCGACAACCTCTTCTAACGGTAAAGATTTCACATCTTCTTCATGTTGCTTTGTAGCTACATGTTTAATTCTTTCTCTTAATTCAGGAATAGATAATTCCATACGATCAAGACGTACAGTTTGTATACTCACTTGAAATGTTTCTGCTAAATCTTCATCCGTAATAAAAGGATTCGTTTCTATAGTTTGTTGTAATAATTCTTGTCTTTCTTTTTTACTTCTTCTTTTTTTCATACCGCACCATCCATTTTTATGACTAGGTACTAACAGTAGTATATAATCATTAAAAGTAGAATGCAACAAAAACTTTCGTTGCCTCCCTTTAATCGAGCTTCTCTCCCTGGAACACACCCGTTCCGTCTAGATACGTACGCAGCGAAGCATATTGATCATTATGCCAAAACGCTTCTGAATCTACTAGTAACGCCGCATCTTGTCTAGCTGTTTCTAACGCTCGATAATCATGTACCATATCAGCAACCTTAAATTCTGGTAAACCACTTTGCTTACTTCCAAAGAAATCTCCAGGACCTCTTAACTCTAAATCTTTTTCTGACAATACAAATCCATCATTCGTTTCGGTCATAATACGCATTCGCTCTTTTCCCGTTTCCGATTTTGGATCCGCGATTAATAAGCAATACGACTGTTCACTACCACGACCAACACGCCCTCTCAGCTGATGAAGCTGCGATAAACCGAAACGCTCCGCATCATAAATAACCATTACAGTCGCATTCGGTACGTTCACACCTACTTCAACAACTGTTGTCGATACAAGAATTTGCACTTTATTTTCACTAAATTGTCCCATTATCTCTTCTTTTTCTTGAGATGATAATCTCCCATGCATTAATCCAACTTGACATTTCCCTTGATAATGATGAGTCAGCATGCTATGTAAGTCGATTGCATTTTGCACATCAAGTTTCTCTGATTCTTCAATAAGGGGACAAATAACATATGCTTGTCTTCCTTTTTTTATCTCCTTCTCCACAAAACCGAGAACTCGATCTAACATATCATGTTTTGCCCAGTATGTTTCAATTACCTTTCTACCAGCTGGCATCTCATCGATTATAGAAACATCCATCTCTCCAAATGCAGTAATTGCTAGCGTACGTGGAATTGGTGTTGCTGTCATAAATAATACGTCTGGACTTTCACCTTTTTCCCTTAAAACTCGTCGCTGCGCTACACCAAATCGATGTTGTTCATCAGTAATAACGAGACCTAACCTATGAAAGATAACTTCATCTTGAATTAAAGCATGTGTTCCAACAAGGACATCTATTTCTCCTTGTTCTAATTTCGCCAAAATCTCTCGACGTCTCGCGCCTTTAACTGAACTTGTTAATAATTCAACTTTCATACCAAAGTGCGAGAACGTCTCTGCAAGCGATTGATAATGTTGTTCTGCTAAAATTTCTGTAGGAACCATTAAAGCACCTTGATAATGTGCTAATTTCGCTGCATAAAGACCAATTGCTGCAACCACCGTTTTACCAGAACCTACATCACCTTGTAACAAACGATTCATTCGATAAGGAGATGTCATATCTTTCATAATTTCATCCACAACACGGCGTTGCGCGCCAGTTAACGGAAACGGAAGTGCATCGATAAACTCTTGCAATTTTGCTAAAGGAATTTCTTTTTTCATCCCCTTCGAATTTTCCCTCTCCATTTTCCGTAATGTTTGCATTTTCAACTGAAATAAGAAAAATTCCTCATATACAAAACGGCGACGCGCTTGTTTTAAATCTTCCTGCCCTGCCGGGAAATGCAACGCCTTGAGCGCTTCATAACGTGGCAGTAATTTATATCGACTTAACAATCCATCAGGCAACACTTCGACTATAGAGTCTCCATACTCCTTTAACGCTTGTGCGATAAAGCGGCGCATCTGTTTTACTGTAAGTTTCCCCTTCACTGAGTATACAGGTTCAACTTCTTGTTGACGTACAACAGGTCCAAAATGAAGCTCAGATACCGCAATCGTTTGACGGTGCTGATCCCATTTACCTGTTATCGTTACCGTTTCATCTAAAGTTAACTTCTGCTTATAATACGGTCTATTAAAACATACAGCTGTAATTAAATAGCGACCGACGAGGACACGAACCGTAAGTCGCGACTTTTTCTTCCCATAATATTGCAGTAAAGGAGCACTATGAACTTTCCCCTCAACTGTTACACGTTCATCATGCTTGACTTCAGCAAGATCTTTCATCGCATAATCTTCATAACGGTACGGAAAATGTTCTAATAGATGAGAAACTGTATAAATTCCCATCTCGTGTAGTAATTCAGATGTTTCTCCTCCGATTCCCTTTACATCCGTAACAGGAACTTGTACAACTTCATTCAAAATTCTCACGCTCCGTCACATTATTTTCTTCGATACTTTATCAATTAACACGATTGACATCTGTAATCGCTCTCTTTCACCTTATATATTCTATCATAGGCATTCTAAGAGAAACTACTCAAATACCTCATAAGCAACACGAAAGAAAAGAGCCTCACTATTAGCAGCAAGGCTCTTTTTTATCTTCAATATGCTAGCCTTTTGAATAAAAACTAGTAATAAACTTCATATTACTACTTCTTATCCATTAGCAAGTAATTAATCCATTTATTTTCAAAACGAATTTTTCTTATTCTACAGAGAAGATGAAAGAATATACCGGTTGGTTTCCAGCATGTACTTCTACTTCTGCATCTTCAAATTTCTCTTCTACAAATTCAACTAACTCAGCTACTTCTTCATCAGTTGCATCTTCACCTTGTAGAATCGTCACGATTTCAGAATCTTCATCAATAAGTGCTTCTAGTAATTGCTTTGCAGCTCCTACTTTGTCTGCATTTGTTGATACGATTTTTCCATCTGCAATACACATGAAGTCATCTTTTTGAATTGCTACACCATCAATTTCCGTATCACGTACAGCATACGTAATTTGACCAGTTTTCACATGAGATAAAGCTTCTTTCATGTTTTCTTCATTTTCTTCTAACGTTCCAACTGGATTAAATGCTAACATTGCAGCCATACCTTGAGGAACTGTTTTTGAACGAACTACAATCACTTCTTGATCCACAACTGACGCTGCTTGTTCTGCGGCCATCACGATATTTCCGTTATTCGGTAAAATAATGATTTTTTCAGCGTTCGCTTCTTCAATCGCCTTCACAATATCCTCCGTACTTGGATTCATCGTTTGGCCACCTTCGATAACTTTCGTCGCGCCAATGCTCTCAAATAGAGTTTTAATACCAGATCCCATAGCTACAGTTACGATACCATATGGTTGCTTCTCTTTTGACTGGCTAATTGGCTCAGGCATCATAGCAGGCTCATCTAATAAAGCAGTATGCTGTTCACGCATATTCTCTACTTTAATCTTGATTAAACTACCGTAACGTTGTCCGTAGTTCATAGCGTCTCCAGGATGCTCTGCATGGATATGAACTTTTACAATTTCATCATCAGATACAACTAATAGAGAATCACCATACACACTAATATCTTCACGGAATTTTTGTTCAGAGAAATTATGCTCTTTCACTTTTTCAGCCTCTAATTTCACCATGAACTCCGTACAATATCCATACTTAATATCTTCTGTACTCAATTGGCTTTGTACACTACGGTGATGTTCTGCTCGTACCATCTCATTCATAGATGGTTGGGCAGGTGCATCAGAAGAAATCGTTTCTCCTTTTAAGTCAGCTAAAAATCCTTCGTATACTACTACAAGACCTTTACCACCGCTATCTACAACGCCAACTTGTTTTAATACAGGTAATAAATCTGGCGTACGATTTAACGATGCATTCGCTTCTTTCACAACGTCTTCCATAAACAAAACAAAGTCGCGCTGTTTTTTCGCAACTGTTACTGCATATTTACCCGTTTCTCTTGCAACCGTTAAAATCGTTCCTTCAATCGGTTTCATAACCGCTTTGTAAGCCGCCTCTACTCCAGCTTCTAAAGCTGCAGCAAAATCAACTGTTGTTAATTCTTCTTTTTGTTCAATGGATTTTGAGAAACCACGGAATAACTGAGATAAAATAACTCCAGAGTTACCACGAGCTCCCATTAATAATCCTTTGGCTAAACTTACGCCGACTTTACCAGCATGTTGTGAAGGATTTGCTTTCACTTCACGTGCGCCTGAAGTCATAGATAAGTTCATGTTTGTACCGGTATCGCCATCTGGAACTGGAAATACGTTTAATGCATCAACAAGCTGAACATTATTTGTTAAATTATTCGCTCCTTGAATGATCATTTGTGATAAACGTTTTCCATCAATTTTTTGAATTGACACAGATTTTCCTCCTTAATGCACATTACAAGTTTATTACTTTAACTCCTTGTACGTAGATGTTTACAGAATCTACTGCTAGTCCTACAGTTTGATCTAATGTATATTTCACTTTCGTCTGCACGTTATGTGCTACTTCTGAAATTTTCGTACCATAGCTCACAATAATATACATATCAATATGTACTTCATCTTCATCTTTACGAACGATAACACCTCTAGTGAAGTTTTCTTTTCGTAAAATGTCTGTTAATCCATCTTTTAACTGATTTTTTGATGCCATACCTACGATACCGTAGCAATCTACCGCGGCACCTCCAGCAATTGTTGCAATTACATCTGTACTAATATCAATTTGACCGTACTTCGTTTTAATTTCAATTGACATCTCGTTTTCCCCCTTCATAAATGGTGAAAGTGAGTTAGACTACTTTAGTTACTATCATATAATCTTTTTAAAGAAAATTCCATCGTTCTTTCTTTTCACTCTCATATTTTATGTTTTAAATCACATTTTTTATGATGAGCAAAATAGTCCATTGTTATTATACAACATGTATCACTATAATATGTCAAGCAATTTTTCTTGATTTCAACTTTTCTTCATTGACATATAGTGTCAAGTAATTTTTCTTGATTTCTTTTTTCTACAGTGTTGCATTCTCTTTTTAGTTGTGTTAAATTATAGTAGTGTTTTTAGCATCGCATAAAAGACTAACATTGAAAAATTACGTATGGTAAGGTATCAAGGGAGGGAAATATAAATGGCTCGTGTTTGTGCTATTACTGGAAGAAAAGCTCGTTCTGGTAACTCTCGTTCTCACGCAATGAACGCTACAAAACGTAAGTGGGGCGCTAACCTTCAAAAAGTTCGCGTACGCATCGACGGAAAAGTTCAACGTGTTTACGTTTCTGCTAGAGCATTAAAATCTGGCAAAATCGAACGTGTTTAATAATAAAAAAAAGAGCCGCTAGGCTCTTTTTTTACTATACCAATGAAAAAAGCACCGGTAATAGGTGCTTTTTTTAATCTTTTTTGAAGGTATTTAACATGGCACGAACAATTCCACCAAGAAATTTAGGTAACTTAATTGTATAAAATCTCATGGTTTCCCTCCTAATCCCCATTACTCCACTTGTTCACTATATGATGTAAGGAGCAAAATTGTTTCTTTAATCAGTGCTTCTTATCACCATTAATATGCCAGAAGTAAATGAAAAAGTACCTTTTTCCTTAACGAGTTCGTTACTAATACAAAGTGTCGATCCCCACTCTATTGTTTTGTTAGTTAGCGGATACTTAAAACCAAGTAATGTAATCCCTTCCACTATTTCAGTAACTGGCACGAAAGATACATAAGGGAAATTTTTATTTTCTTCAATTATATGTGTACCCACTTTTTTTACGCTTATTTCATTTTTATTGTCGACAATGCACATTTCTATCTCGACTTCTAATCCTTTTAAAAGCATCTGTATATTTGCTAAACCGTGATCTAACCTTCCGCCGGTAGCACCAAAAATACGAATCAATGTCGGATTTTGTTCTAACGCCCAGTTAATCGCAATTTCTAAATCCGTTTGATCTTTTTCACGAGGAACAATATGTAAGTCATTTGTTTGCTGCCCCATCCATACTAATTCCTCTTCAGTAACCGAGTCGTAATCTCCAAACGCAACAGTTGGAGTAATTCCGCCTTTTAATAAACGATATACTCCTCTATCAACTGCCGCCCACACTACTTTCTCATTTTCATATCGAGAAAAATCTGCACAATATTCCGCAGGACCTCCCGCTAAAATATGAATAATCATGTTTCCTTCCCCTTCTATTGTAAAAAGGCAATCTGCCATTCGGTAGATTGCCTTTTTACATATTTTTTCTCTATCCTTAATAAATAGTGAAAACTTACTACACTAGAAGATTCACTGGGATAAAGACTCGCTCATTCATTATCCACGAATGACACGAATTGCTTCACCGCGGTCTTTTTGATTGTATACTGCTGATCCAGCTACAAGTACATTTGCTCCTGCTTCCACACAAAGTCTTGCTGTTTCAGCGTTTACACCACCATCAACTTCAATTTCTACGTCTAGATTGCGCTCTTTAACCATTTCTGCAACTTGTTTAATTTTCGGCAATACAGAATGAATAAATTTCTGTCCGCCAAATCCAGGGTTTACTGTCATAAGTAATACCATATCGATATCCTCTAATACATGCTCAATCGTTGAAACTGGCGTATGCGGATTTAATACAACTCCCGCTTTAATGCCATGAGATTTAATTAACTGAATTGTACGATGCAGATGAGGGCACGCCTCTACATGAACAGTAATAATATCTGCTCCCGCTTTTGCGAAAGTTGGAATATAGTTATCAGGATTTTCAATCATTAAATGTACATCTAACGGTAACGATGTAATCGGGCGGATCGCCTCTACAATTAATGGTCCAATCGTAATATTTGGTACGAAATGTCCATCCATTACATCGACGTGAATGTAATCCGCTCCGCCTTTTTCTACATCTTTAATCTCTTCCCCTAATTTTGAAAAATCTGCTGATAAAATCGATGGTGCAATTTTAATCATAACTAATACCTCGGCTTTCTCTCTCTAATTTCTTCTACGAATTGTTTGTAATTCTTATAACGATATTCTGTAATCTTCCCTTCTTCAACCGCTGCCTTCACAGCACATTTCGGTTCAGAAAGATGTGTACACCCTCTAAATTTACAGTATTGGCTCGCTTCTTTCAACTCTGGAAAACAATATGTAAGATCTTCTACTTCAATATCTATGAAATCAAGTGAACTAAAACCAGGTGTATCTGCAACTAGTCCACTTCCAATCGCAATTAATTCCACGTGTCTTGTCGTATGTTTTCCGCGTCCTAAATGCGAGGAAATATCATTCGTTTTCAGTTCTAATTCTGGACGTAAAACGTTCAGCATAGAAGATTTCCCAACACCAGATTGTCCTGCAACGACAGAAACACAACCTTCTAAGAATGGCTTTAAAATATCAATACTTTCCGAAGTGTTGATAGAAGTAAATAATACATCATATCCCATCTCACGATAGTCACTTGCATAAGATTCGACAGTCGCTCTCATTTTTTCATCCACTAAATCCATCTTACTAATGCAAATAATCGGCTTAATATTATGATATTCAATCAGCACTAAAAATCGATCTAATAGTCCCGGATTAAAATCTGGTTCTACTGCAGAAAAAACGAGAATTGCTTGATCAACATTAGCAATAGGAGGTCTAACAAGTTCATTTTTTCGATCAAATACTTCAAGCACGTATCCTTCACTTGGATTATCTGCTTGAAAGACAACTTGGTCTCCTACCAATGGTGTAATTTTATTTTTTCTAAACACACCACGCCCGCGACATTGTGTAACCCCTTCTTCATGCTGCACATAATAAAACCCACTTAGAGCTTTTACAATTTTTCCTTCTGGCATATAATTCTCCTTTATTTTATATAAAGTGAAGCTGTAATTCATATTGAATGGATTAAAATCCTTTACATAATGATTTCAAAATCCGTCATATACAAAAGTTAATATAGTTAATCTACCATCAAATTTAAAATATTATTTATAACAGTATCACTTTTATAGCTTTTTGAATCATATATTTTTGCCTGTTATACAGTCCACTATTTGTAGAGAGCATAACAGGCAAGAGTCATACATTCCATCTTCTTCAAAAAGAAAATAGAATTCATTATTATTGAGTTGGATATGGTACTTCTTTATCGATAATCGTTACACCATCTCGTACAATTTTATAATGTCCTTTTGTACCTTCTTGAATTATAAATTCTAAAGAAATAGTTGCCGACTCTGAAATTGTTCTAGTTTCAATTGGTCTATCCATTTTTTGTTGCATGTCTTCTTTATAAATTTCTATCGTTTGCGGTTTTTTCTCACCTATTATAGAAGACTCATAAGGAATAGAAATATTATCCACTTTCACTGTTTTCGTTACTTTCGGCTTAGGGCCCTCTGAGATGATAATCGTCACTTTATCTCCTTCTTTTAACGGTGTTCCTGGTTTTGGAGATTGGGAAATTACAAGTCCTTTATCAACAGTATCGGAATACTCTCGTTTTATATCTGGCGTTAGTTTTCTCTCATTCAAATAACCATTTATGCTATTTTCAGTCCATCCTGAAAAATCACCTGGTCTAATTTGATATGGACCCTTACTTACCCAAATTTTTAAATCTTGTTCCGCTTCCACTACCATTTGATCCGGCGTTGGAATTTGCTCAACGATTTCACCTTTTGGCCTATCATTTTCAATATAATTTATTGTAACTTGTTTATATTTTTCTTCTAATTCATTCCTTATACTCTCAAAATCTTTTCCTGTGAGATCACTCATCTTATTTTTCTTTTTCCCACCCGATTGATAGATAGTAATTTTAGAGTTCTCTTTCACGACTCTTCCGGCCGCAGGATCCGTTTTTAGAACACCACCGACCTCTACATCATCTGTATATACAATATTAGGTTCCGTAACCTCAAAACCCTTTTCAACTAATGTATTTACTGCAGTCGTATATTTCATACCAGCCACATCAGGGACTTTTACATCTTTTGGAATAAAGAACCCTGGAATAACAGTAAGCGCTAATGTTATTCCAATCGCTAAAAGTAAAAATGTTGTAATTAAAATTTTGAGCCATTTATTACTTCGTTTTTTCTTCTTATTTAATTCTACTTCTTCTTTTCTTTTCTGTTCATCCACTTTACTTCCTTTTAAAACAATTGTTTCATCAGTTATATTTTCGAATAATTGTTCTTGTTGAATAATCGGAATCGCTTTCGTCGCTTCCATATCTTCCGGTATGTAAAATGGCTGCTCATTTATCCTCTCTGGATAAAGCGCAGTTTCAATATCTCGTTTCATCGCATTGGCAGATTGGTATCGATGAAATGGATCTTTCGCGGTTGCCTTCAATATAATATTTTCAACACTTTGGGGAATATGTTCATTCCATCTTCTCGGAGACGGAATTTCACTTTGTAAATGTTTTAAAGCTATAGCAACAGCAGATTCGCCAGAAAATGGTTGTCTTCCTGTTAACAACTCAAACATAACAATCCCTAGGGAATAAATATCTGATTGTTTATTTGCTATCCCGCCGCGTGCTTGTTCTGGTGATAAATAATGCACCGAACCGAGTACTGAATTTGTATGTGTAATTGTTGTTGCACTTGTAGCTGTCGCAATTCCAAAATCTGTTACTTTTATTACTCCATCAGCTCGAATTAAAATATTGTGCGGTTTAATATCGCGGTGCACAATTTCAAAATGATGGGCGTGCGCCATGGCGGATGTTAACTGCTCCATAATATCAAGAGCTTCTCCTATCGGTAACATCCCTCGCTCAATTATGTATTGCTTCAATGTTTGTCCTGGTACATACTCCATTACAAGATAATATATACCATCTTCTTCTCCGACATCATACATATTCACAATATTTGGATGCGACAACGTTGTAACAGACTGCGCTTCTCGATGGAAACGTTTAATAAACTCTTCGTTATTTGAATAGTCGAGTCTTAATATTTTCACCGCTACATCTCGGCCTAGTATATCATCATGAGCTAAATACACATTGGCCATTCCACCGCCACCAATCATTTTCAGTAGCTTATAACGGTCATTTAAGCGTTTTCCAATCAGCACGTTGCACTTCACCTACTTTCGTTTGTCGAACCCGCATAATCAATAAGAACAAGGGTGATATTATCTTCCCCGCCACGATCATTCGCCAATTGAATGAGACGTTGCCCCTTAGTTTCTAGCTGTTCATTTAACTGTAAAACTTGTTGCATATCAGCAGTAGAAACTTTATTAGATAATCCATCAGAGCAAAGAAGTAACTGATCATCTTCCTCAAGTATCAATGTTTTCACATCTAATCCGACTGTTTCTTCTGTTCCTAATGCTCTTAACAAAACATTCTTTTTCGGGTGATATTCTGCGTCTTCTTTTGAAATCTCACCATGTCTCACAAGTTCATTGACAAGTGAATGATCTTCCGTTACAAGCGAGATTTTCCCCTCTGATACCATATAACAACGACTATCCCCTATATGACCTATCGTCACAAAGTTTGGTGTACAAATCGCTATTATAAGTGTTGTTCCCATGCCGTTACATTCTACATGTTGCTTAGAGTATTCATATATACGCTCATTAATAATCCCAACACTAGTATGTAACCACTCTTCTAATTTTTTTGGCTCATTCATATTATGTGTTTGCTTCCAATAATCATGAAATAATTGAATGGTCATCGAGCTAGCAACATCACCAGCTCGATGACCTCCCATTCCATCTGCTACTACCGCTAAAATATTTCCATCTAAATTGTGAAAAACTCCTGCACTATCTTCATTATGTTGACGAACTTTTCCTTTATCTGATAGAAACACGGCTTTCATCTCGTCACCTCGTCTCTTCTTTGCGCTCCTTCGCACGCAACTGACCGCAGGCTGCATCAATATCATGACCTTGTTCACGGCGAATCGTTACATTTACTCCACGATCTTTTAACGTCTTTTCAAATAAGAAAATTTGTTCACGTGGCGTACGTACATAATCACGTTCTGGTACATAGTTTACCGGAATTAAGTTCACATGACATTTTACACCTTTTAAGAGCGCAGCAAGCTCTTCAGCGTGCTCAACTTGGTCATTTTCTCCTCCAAATAGTCCATATTCAAAAGTAATACGACGCCCTGTTCTATTTACATAGTATTTAATAGCTTCCATTAAATCAGGAAGCTTATAAGCACGGTTAATCGGCATTAATTTTGAACGTAATTCTGAGTTTGGAGCATGCAGTGAAATCGCAAAATTAATTTGTAAGTCTTCTTCAGCGAACTTATAAATTTTCGGGATAATTCCACTTGTCGAAACTGTCATATGTCTCGCACCAATATGAAGTCCTTTTTCATGGTTAATAATACGTAAGAATCCCATTAAATTATCGTAGTTATCAAATGGCTCTCCAATTCCCATAACAACAAGAGAACTTACACGCTCTTCTGATTCATCAAGTGCACGCTGAACTTCTACTACTTGTGCTACAATTTCTCCAGCTTCTAGGTTTCGTTTTAAACCACCAAGCGTTGAAGCACAGAATGTACATCCAATACGACAACCTACTTGCGTTGTTACACAAATTGAATTTCCATATTCATGTCGCATTAGTACCGTTTCAATAGAGTATCCATCATATAGCTGGAATAAGAATTTAATTGTTCCATCTGAAGACGTTTGTTTTACTAACGTGTTTAAAGTAGTAATATCAAAGGAATTCGACAATTTATCACGCAATCCTTTAGAAAGGTTTGACATATCCTCATAATTTTTTACACGTTTTTTATATAGCCAGTCAAAAATTTGTCCAGCACGGAACTTTGGCTCTCCTTGCTCTTTTAACCAATCTTGCATTTCATGAAGTTGTAAAGAGTAAATTGATGGTTTTTTCGTTTCTAAATTTTTCTTTTGTTTTCTCACAGTCGTTTCCACGATGCTACACCTTCTTCCTTAAACAAGCAATATAAAAGCCATCTGTTGCAAAATAATGCGGTAAAATTTGTACTTGACCTTCATCAATATACGGACTTAGCTTTTCTGGCATACGCTCTTTTATCGTAGTATCCCACTCAAATTCAGGATGCTCTTGTAAAAATCGCTCTATTACTTGTTCATTTTCTATTTTCTCAATTGTGCACGTACTATAAACAAGGCGACCACCTTGTTTTAATAACGGTGCGATTTTTTCTAGTATTGCAAGTTGAATCGTCGATAATCTTTCACTATCGCCTTTATCTTTACCTAACTTAATATCAGGCTTACGTCTAATTACACCAAACCCTGAGCACGGGGCATCTACTAATATTTTATCAAACGTTTCATTTGCAAAGTGCTCTTGCACTTTTCTAGCATCTAATGCCTTTGTTTCAACGTTTTCTAGACCAAGTCGCTCTGCTTGTTGTTTAATTAAACGTACTTTGTGTGCATGTAAATCAAGGGACATGACTTGACCAGTTCCTTTTAATCGCTCTGCAATATGCGTTGTTTTTCCGCCTGGAGCAGCACAACTATCCAGAACTACGTCTCCCTCATCCGGTTCTAGAGCGCGTGCTACCAGCATAGAACTCTCATCTTGAATAGAAAGAAAACCTTTTTTAAACGCATCTGTATGCGCTACATTCCCTCTTTCAATTTGAATTGCATCATCTGATAAATCGCCACGCTTCGCTTCTATACCTTCACTAGCCAATAATTTAATTGCTTCTTCTACTGTTATTTTATCAACATTTACACGCGCTGTTGGTACAGGCGGTAACATGTTCACTTCACACATTTTCTCAGCAGTTTCTAAACCATATACTGAAGTCCACTCTTGGACAAGCCAAATTGGATGACTTGTTGCAATTGCCAAACGTTCTACGGGATCTTTGATTTCATCTACAGAAGGTACACCTTCTCTTTGAATCGAACGTAATACACCGTTCACCATACCAGCAATACCTTTATGCCCGCGACGCTTTGCAATCTCAACCGCTTCATGAATAACGGCTCTTTCGGGCACTCGGTCTAAATAAATCATTTGATATAAAGATAAGCGAAGCAATACTCTTACCCACGCCTCAACCTTCTTTTTTAAAAAAGGCTGTAAATAATAATCTAATGTGTCACGACGTTGAATCGTTCCATATACAATTTCAGTTAATAAACCAATATCTTTTCTATCAATTGTACTTTTTTCAATTAGATTATTTAAAAGTAAGTTACTGTATGCACCACTTTTTTCTACTTGAATTAAACCATCAAGAGCTAATTCACGAACATTTTGTCTCATGCATTTTCTCCTAACTTCGTTCCAATTTCAGGTTTTGTGCCACGTAAAAATTGCGAACAACTCATACGCTTTTTACCAGAAGGTTGCAATTCAGTAACTTTAACACCTGTTTCATTACCTGTTGCTACAACAAAACCATCTTCTTCGATCGCAACAATCGTACCTGCTTCAGCTGATTTCGTTACAGGTACTTTTTCTCCCCACCATACTTTAACAACTTGTCCTGCTAAAGTTGTATAAGCAACTGGCCATGGATTCAATCCGCGAATGTGATTGTATACTTCTTCACCTGTTTTTGTCCAATCAATTTTCTCTTGCTCACGTTTTATATTATATGCAAACGTTACTTCTTCTTCATTTTGTTTAATTGGTTCTAACTTACCTTGAATTAGTAAAGGTACTGTTTTAGATAAAAGATGTGCCCCTGCTTCGCTTAACTTATCAAATAACGAGCCTGTCGTTTCACGCTCTTCAATTTCTACTTCCACTTGCGTTAAGATATCACCAGCATCCAATTTCTCTACCATATACATAATTGTAATACCTGTTTTTTCTTTACCTTCCATAATTGCATAATGGATCGGTGCACCACCACGAAGTTCAGGAAGTAAAGAAGCGTGGACGTTAATACATCCATACTTCGGTGCCTCTAAAATTTCATTTGGTACAATCTGACCGAACGCAGCTGTTACAATTAAATCTGGCTCTAATGCCAATACTTTTTCATATTCGTCTTTTTCACGAATTCTTAACGGCTGTAACACTGGAATACCATGTTTTTCTGCTTCCACTTTAACAGGTGTAGGTGTTAATACCTTTTTTCTACCTACCGGACGATCTGGTTGCGTCACAACACCTATTACATCATAGCCATCTTCGATAAGACGACGAAGCACCGGCACTGAAAAGTCCGGTGTTCCCATAAATACTACTTTTATCATTTAAAAACCGCTCCTTTTAATACCTATTCTAATTCGTTTTCCTCATAATATCTCGTCACTTTCGATGTAAATAACACACCGTGTAAATGATCGATTTCATGTTGAATTGCACGCGCTAAAAATCCTTCTGCTTCTAGTAAAAATACTTTACCTCGGCGATTTTGCGCACGTACTTTAATATAATCCGCACGTTCCACTTCACCATAAAGTCCCGGGAAGCTTAAACAGCCTTCGGGACCTACTTGTTCACCACGTTTTTCTAGTATCGATGGATTGATTAACTCGATTTTCCCACTATCATCATCACCGATATCAACTACCGCCACTTGCAAGCTTACACCTACTTGAGGTGCAGCTAAACCGACTCCGTCCGCAATTAACATTGTTTCATGCATATCTTTCAACAATTTCACTAACTTTTTATCAAAGTTAATTACTCTTTCACACGGTGTTTCTAACACTTCATTTGGATGCTTTACTATTTCTAAAACTGCCATATTTCCCTCCGCTACATTAACATTGTTGGATTAAAATCAATTGAGATTTGTAGCTCTTTTTGCATTTCTGCTTGATAATGTTTATTTACCATTTTGAGCACGTTCTTTAAGTTTGGTTCCCGTTTGTATTTTATCATGCATTGATAACGATATCTATCTTTTATCCTTGGAATTGCTGAAGCAACTGGTCCTAACACCATTGTTTGCTTTGAGCAGTGCGACCGTAAATGACCGACAATTTTTTCCGTGACTTGTACTGCCTTTAATAATTCCGGGTGAGATACCGTTACAAGTACAACATAGTAATAAGGTGGATATTGCCTTGTTCGTCTCATTTGCATTTCTTGGTCAAAAAACACATTATATTGTTGGTTCTTTGCTAACTCTATACTGTAATGTTCTGGCGTATATGTTTGAATTATAACTTCCCCTGGTAATTCATGCCTGCCTGCTCGTCCGCTTACTTGCGTCAATAGCTGATAAGTCTTTTCACTCGCTCGAAAATCAGGTAAATGAAGCATTGTATCTGCAGTTAAAACCCCGACAAGCGTTACTTTAGGAAAATCTAATCCTTTCGCAATCATTTGGGTTCCAAGTAATATATCTGCTTTTTCTTCCCCGAATGCCTTTAATAATTTTTCATGCATCCCTTTACGACTTGTTGTATCTACATCCATTCGAATGACTCGTGCCTCTGGAAATAGTTTTGTAATTTCTTCTTCTACCTTTTGTGTACCTGTACCAAAGAAACGAATATATGTACTTTGACATGCAGGACACGCAGTCGGCATATTTTCTTCGTAGCTGCAATAATGACATTTTAAACGATGGTTCATTTTATGATATGTCAGCGAGATATCACAATGTGGACATTGTACAACATACCCACAATCACGACACATAACAAATGTAGAATGACCTCTTCTATTTAAAAAGAGCACCATTTGTTCTTTCTTTTCTAACCGATCTGCTATTTTTTCATGCAGTGCCTTTGAAAACATAGAACGATTCCCGTCACGAAGTTCTTCACGCATATCAACAATCTCTACTGTCGGTAAAGCTTGTTCATTCATACGCTTTTCCATCGTCAGTAATCCATACACACCTTTTTTCGCTCTTGCAAACGATTCAAGTGTCGGTGTTGCACTACCAAGAACGATAGGACATTTATGATATTGCCCCCTCCACACAGCTACATCCCTTGCATGATATCTCGGATTATCTTCTTGCTTATAGCTCGATTCATGTTCCTCATCGATAATAATAATCCCTAAATTTTCAAAAGGAGCAAATACAGCTGAACGTGCACCAACTACGACTTTTACTTCTTTTCTTAAAATCTTACGCCATTCATCATATTTTTCTCCAACAGACAGCGCACTATGAAGAACTGCAACTTGCGAGCCAAATCTACCTTTAAAACGATCTACCATCTGAGGCGTTAGCGCAATTTCAGGAACAAGTACAATAGCTTCTTTTCCTTTCTTGAGCACCTCTGCTATAGATTGTAAGTACACTTCTGTTTTTCCACTTCCTGTAACACCATATAGTAAAAATGGATTGTAAGTTTCATTTGTAATTGATGATAAAATTGGTGCAATAACTCGCTTTTGTTCCTCCGTAAGCGGGAATGGTTTCGTTTGTTCGAAATCATCATCGTCATACGGATTCCGATATACTTCCACATATTTTTCTGAAATTAGCCCCTTTTTAACAAGTGCTTTAATCGGAGCATCAGTTATTTGCAACTCTTCTGTTATCACTTTCAACGGCACACTTTTATAATTTTCCACAAAATAATAGAGTACATCTTGTTGTTTTTTACTTTTCAGTTCAAATGCTGCTAATTCTAATTTATCTTCTGGCAACTCCGGTTGCACAACTCTTTGTTTCTTCTTTTGCACTTTATCTTTTACTTGATAAACAACTTCAATCGTACCATGTTTAATTTCTTGTTGAATCGTACGATATAGATGTGGCTGCGTCTCAATCGCTTCCCAATCTATCGCTTCTTTGTCCTGAAATAAAAACAGTAGTTCAGGTGCTACTTCTTCTTGCTTGCGAAGTTGTAGACGCTTTTTATACGTTGCTTTTATCGCCGTTGGAAGCATGACTTGAAAAGCTGAAATCATATAACATAACGTTTCGCTCGTAAGCCAATACCCAAGCTTTAATAACTCCTCGTTTATAACCGGTGTTACATCTAATATTTCATGGATTGCCTTTAACTTTTTACTTTCTACTTCAGCCGAATCTTTGATCCCAATAATAAAACCTTGCAATTTCCTTGGACCAAATGGAACTACTACACGCATGCCTGTCTGGACAATATCTTCCCACTTTTTAGGGATAATATAATCAAATGGTCGATCTGTCTGACGTGCGGGTACATCAACAATTACACTTGCAAATTTCATAGACGATCATCTTCTAACATCATTTCAATTTGCTTTAATATTTCACGAGCAACCTCTTTCTTCGTTAAAAGTGGCAACTCTATAGCTTCTCCATCTTTTTTATACATTGTTACAATGTTGGTATCTGTACCAAATCCAGCTCCTTGCGCCTTTACATCATTTGCAACAATCATATTCGCATTTTTCTCACGTAATTTTTTCGTTGCATATTCCTCTACGTTTGTCGTTTCAGCTGCAAAACCGATAAGTAACTGTTTGTCCTTCATCTCACCTAACGTTTTTAAAATATCTACTGTTCTCTCGAGTTCAATTACAGCATCACCATTTTTCTTTTTCATTTTATTATCATGTACATATTTCGGGCGATAATCTGCAACTGCTGCTGTTTTAATAACAACATCTACGTTTGGATAATGTTGCAGAACTGCCTCTAACATATGTTGTGCAGATTCCACTTGCACTGTAGTTACATGTAATGGTGGATTTAACGCTGTCGGTCCCGAAACGAGTATGACATCAGCCCCTAAGTTCGCTGCCACTTCCGCGATCGCATATCCCATTTTTCCCGAAGAAAAATTGGTCATAAAACGTACTGGATCAATCTTTTCACGAGTTGGACCAGCCGTTATTAATATTCTTTTTCCTTGCAATGGCTTTTGTTCTGAAAAAGCCTCTTCTAACCGTGCAATGATCGCTTCAGGTTCTTCTAATCTTCCCTTCGCTACATAACCACACGCTAAAAAACCTTCTCCAGGCTCAATAAATGTATATCCTAACGTTTTTAGCGTCATCATATTTTTTTGAACAATTTTATTTTCATACATATGCACATTCATAGCAGGTGCAATCCACACTGGAGCTGTAGTAGCTAACAAAGTAGTTGTAATCATATCATCTGCAATACCGTTAGCTAACTTTCCAATACAATTGGCTGTAGCAGGTGCAACAAGTACAACGTCTGCCCAATCTGCTAAATCGATATGAGCAATAACAGCTGAATCTTTCTCATCGAATGTATCCGTATATACATCATGGCGAGAAAGCGCTTGGAATGTAAGAGGTGTAACAAACTTCATTGCCGACTCACTCATCATCACTTTTACAATGGCCCCAGCTTGTGTCAATTTACTCGTTAACGCAGCCGCTTTAAAGACCGCAATGCCTCCTGTTACACATAGAAGTATCTTTTTCCCTTTTAGCATATGGCTCGTCCTCTTTCTTTTTCAAACTTATCATACTGAAACAATATTCTCAGCTCATCAGTACCAATATTTCTTCCCTACCGTAAAAAAATAACAACCTACTTGTAAATAGGTTGTTACCGTTACATAGAAAATTATAAAGTCTATGTTTTGAATTGTCGAAGACAAAGTCTTAGTCAGTTACTTTGTCTTCACTTGGTACGTAGCTTAACACTTCTACATCGATTTCTTCCAATGCTTTACCTACACATTTATGAGAAACAGGTTGTTCGATAACACAGTTATTAGCAAGTTGCATTTCACGCGCACGTTTTGCAGCTACTGTTACAAGTGTATATTTAGAATCGATTTTTGTTAATAATGAATCAATTGATGGATTTAACATAATTATAGACCCTCCGTCATTTCTTTATAATATTTTGCTACTCTTTCGCGGCGGCAATGTTCGCCAACCACAATTGCTTTAATTCTTTCACAAGCTAATTCAACTTGATCGTTTTCTACAACGTAGTCGTAAGCGTCCATCATTTCAATTTCTTCTTTCGCTACCGTTAAACGATTTTCAATAACATCTTCAGTTTCTGTACCACGACCGACAATTCGGTTCTTTAGTTCAGATAAACTTGGAGGTGCTAAGAAAATGAATACACCTTCCGGGAAAGCTTTCTTAACTTGAATTGCTCCTTGCACTTCAATTTCTAAGAATACATCTTTTCCTTCTTGTAATGTTTTTTCAACATAGTCAATCGGTGTTCCGTAATAATTACCTACGAACTCAGCCCACTCAAGTAATTTTTCATTACGAATCATTTCCTCAAACTCTTCTCTCTCTTTAAAGAAATAATCTACACCATCCACTTCACCTTCACGTGGCTTACGTGTCGTTACTGAAATGGAGTACTGAAAACGTGTATCCTCATGACTAAACAGCTCTTTTCGAACCGTTCCTTTACCAACCCCAGAAGGTCCTGAAAGAACGATGAGCAATCCTCTTCTACTTCTCATAAATATGTAAAACCTACCCTTCCTCACTTAAATCTTCTTTATTATTCAAACGATGTGCAATCGTCTCTGGCTGAATTGGACTTAATACTACATGCCCATCATCCATAACAATAACCGCCCTTGTTTTTCTCCCATACGTAGCATCAAGCAAAGCATTATGTTCGCGTGCTTCCTGTACTGTTCGTTTAATAGGAGCTGACTCCGGACTTACAATAGCAATAATTCGATGAGCAGATACAATATTTCCGTATCCAATATTTAAAAACCGCATGGCCATAGTTTGCGCCTCCTAGTAAGTCTATCCGATTTCTCCACCACGTATAACTTTATATATTTTTTGAAAGCTACTCAATATTTTGTACTTGTTCACGAATTTTTTCAAGGTTATTTTTCATTTCTACAACATATTTTGAAATTGTTAAGTCATTTGCCTTAGAACCAATCGTATTAATTTCTCTATGCATCTCTTGCACGATGAAATCCATTTTTCTTCCAACAGGTTCTTCAATCTGCAGTGTTTCACGAAATTGCTCTAAATGACTTTGCAAACGAACTAACTCTTCGTGAATATCACAACGCTCAGTAAAGATTGCAACTTCTGTTAACAATCTTTGTTCATCTAACTCTTGATTATGTAATTCTTTTAAGCGATTTTCTAATCGTTCACGATATTTTTGTGTAACAATTGGTGCATGCGGAATAATTGCATTTACACAATTGTGAATCTCTTGTAAACGATACGCTATATCTTTATGTAATCGTTCTCCTTCGCCATCTCTCATCGTTTTTAACATATGAGCAGCTTGGCGAACAGCCTCATATAAACTGTTCTCAAATTGTTCATTTACATTTTCTACTTCTTCAATCGCTGTTACTTCTGGCATTGCCATTAATTGCTGAAGTGTAATAGAATCTTGTAATTGAAATTTTCCTTTTATATCTTTCATAATCGATTGGTACTGCTCAAGAAGCGACCAATTCACACTTAATTTTCTTTCGACAAGCCCTTCACCCGTTATACTAATAGACACTTCAATGCGTCCACGTCGAACTTGTTCTGCAATTATTTTACGAATTTTGTCTTCAAATACCATCATCTGCTTCGGAAGGCGAATACTCATCTCTAGAAAACGGTGGTTCACCGATTTCATTTCTACTGTAATTTGAAAAGTATCAGTTTCTACTTTCGACCTTCCAAATCCTGTCATACTACAAATCATTTTTATCACATCCAAGCCATGAAATAACTCAATGAAAAAGGTAATAGAGACAAGGCTCTACTACCTTCTGTAAATTATATCACATTTTCATATCATTGACTATTTCAAGTTTAATCCCTTCTTATATAATACTGGCTTTTCCTTCTTCCCCTTTTTCCCCGTTAACAAAGAACCTACTAGTAAGAAGGTCGGAATTGATGATAAACCGCCAATTAACAACCAATCTCTTGCTTGTATTGGCATCGTACTAAAGATCGGTTGTAGCGGTGGATAATATATAACCACTAGCATGAGTAGTAATGAAATGATAACCGCTCCAACCAAATACACATTTCCAAACGGATTACGATGGAAAACAGAATGCTCACTTCGACAATCAAATACATGAATAAGCTGAGCAAGTACCAGCGTCGCAAACGCTACAGTTTGTGCATATTTCAGTTCATTTGGATGTTGATTATATGCAATTATAAACGCTACTAAAGTCACTGCTCCTATTAGAAAACCACGACTTATAATTTTCCAGGCAAGCCCTCTAGCAAATACCCCTTCTTTCGGATGACGCGGCGTTCTCTTCATCACGTCTCCCTCAGCCTTATCTAAACCTAATGCCATCGCCGGTAAACCATCCGTAACTAAGTTCACCCATAAAATTTGAATTGGAACCATCGGCAGCGGTAATGCAAGTAACATTGCAAATAACATGACTAAAATTTCTCCTACGTTCGATGCTAATAAATAACGAATAAACTTACGTATGTTCTCGTATATATTTCTACCTTCTTTAATTGCTGATTTAATCGTAGCAAAATTGTCGTCCAGCAATACAAGAGAAGAAGCTTCTTTCGCAACGTCTGTCCCCGTAATTCCCATCGCTATCCCAATATCCGCTGTTTTTATAGCTGGAGCATCGTTCACACCATCGCCTGTCATCGCTACTATATGCCCTTTATTTTGCAGCGCTTTAACAATTTTCAATTTATGTTCTGGTGATACACGAGCAAATACATACGTATCTTCTACAACATTTTCTAATTCTTCTACATCCATATTTGCAAGTTCTACTCCTTCAACAACACGTCCACCTGGTGGTAAAACCCCTAATTGTTCGGCAATCGCCATTGCAGTCACTTTATGGTCCCCTGTAATCATAACTGTTCGGATACCTGCTTCTCTGCACTCTTTTACAGCCTGCTCTACCTCTGGTCTTGGGGGATCAATCATTCCTTGTATCCCGACCAACATAAAATCTTTTTCAACGTCTCTTTCATGTTCAATAGAGTCTGTTATTTTTAATGGCTTAAAGGCAACTGCAATTGTTCGAAGCGCTTGACTACCTAAGCTATGAATAGCCGCCTGCACTTCTTTTCTATACAACTCACTTAACGGTTGTTGCTTATCCCCCCACAAAATTGTTTGGCTCATTTGCAAGAGGACATCTGGTGCTCCCTTCGTAACAAGAAACTTTTTCCCTTCTCTATCTCGCACAATAACACTCATCATTTTTCGAGTTGAATCAAATGGAAACTCACGAATAATTTCAAATTTCCCTTTCAGTGCCTCACGCGTTATCCCCGCTTTCATTGCTGCAGCTACAAGCGCTCCTTCAGTTGGATCTCCATCTAATACATATGCCTTTTTCTTTTGAATAATATTTGCGTTATTACATAGTGAACCAAATGTAAGTAGTTGATAAAGCGATTTCGTCTTAGCTGGATTAATTTCTTTTTCACCTTTCACAAAAGAGCCATTAGGTTCATACCCTTGACCTGTTACTTTCCACAACTCTCCACCTGACCACATATGTGTTACCATCATTTTGTTTTGCGTCATCGTTCCTGTTTTATCAGAGCATATAACGGAAGCACAACCTAACGTTTCTACCGCTGGCAACTTCCTTACAATTGCTCTCTTTTTAATCATACGCTGTACACCAAGCGATAAAGCTACTGTAACGATTGCTGGTAATCCTTCTGGAATAGCAGCAACAGCTAGCGACACGCCAGCTAAAAACATATGATATACTTCATTCCCTTGATACACACCAGCTAATACAACAAGCGCTGTCAAAACAAGTGCCACTATAATTAATATTTTTCCAAGTTGCTCTAACCTTCTTTGCAGTGGTGTTTCCATTTGCTCTGCATTTTGTAACATATTTGCAATTTGACCCATCGCTGTATTCATACCCGTTGCTACAACGACTCCTGTTCCAGCTCCTCGTGTAATCATGGTACCCATAAAAGCCATATTTTTTTGATCACCAATTGAAACATCTTGCCCTTGCAATGCTTCTACTTTTTTCTGCACCGGTACTGACTCTCCTGTCAAAGCTGATTCTTCGATATATAAACTCGATGCCTCAACAAGACGTACATCAGCACCAATTCGATCGCCACTAGAAAATTTAATAACATCACCTAAAACGAGTGCTTTAGACGGTGCCTTTACCCACTTTCCATTCCGCATTACAGTAACTTGCGGGGCGGCTAGCTCTTTTAAAGCTTCCAATGACTTTTCTGCCTTTCTTTCTTGGAAAAAGCCGAGAATACCATTGATAATAACAATTGCAACAATTGCAATCGAATCAATGTATTCCCCTAAAAAAGCTGAAACGATTGTTGCACCAAACAAAACAAGTACCATGAAATCTTTAAATTGCGCTAAAAAGACCATTAGTGCAGAAGGCCTTTTCGCTTCATCTAATTCATTTGTACCAAATTTCTTTATTCGCCCTTCTGCTTCTTTCTCTGTCAGTCCAACCTTCACATTCGTATTTGTTCTTTCTTCCACTTCATGTGCGCGCATTCCATACCAGTTCATCCTGCCATCGACCTCCTGATTCCAGACATACTCTATTCAAAGCTTATTCAGCCTCGTCCAAAAAAATGCTATAATTAACTTTTAGTTAGAAAGGAGTGTTTTTTATGGCATTCGATGGATTATTTACAAGAGCAATTACACATGAAATTGCAAATTCTCTTTACACGGGGAGAATTTCAAAAATATATCAACCTTCAAAATATGAGATTTTATTACATATTCGAGCAAACGGAAAAAATCAAAAACTGATTCTTTCCGCTCATCCGACATATGCACGTTTACACTTAACAAATCAAAATTACGATTCACCTGCACTTCCGCCAATGTTTTGCATGCTTCTTCGTAAGCATTTAGAAGGTGGATTCATTGAAAAAATTGAACAAATTGATTTAGAGCGTATTATTCAAATTACTGTGCGAAGCAGAAATGAAATTGGTGATGAATCACTAAAAACATTAGTGATTGAAATAATGGGACGACACAGTAACATCATTTTAGTAGACACAAAAACAAACAATATTTTAGATAGCTTAAAACACGTTTCTTTAGCCGTAAACCGACATCGAACGGTATACGCTGGAGCTGAATATGTTGCACCACCAGCACAACATAAAATTAATCCACTTCAGATTGAAACAAATGAGGAATTTATTAGACCACTAGACTTTCTATCTGGAAACATGGATAAACAGCTTGTCGGCACCTTTACGGGAATATCACCATTATTCGCGAAGGAAGTAGTGAAAAAAGCAGGTATGGTAAATGAAAAAGCATTAGCTGATGCATTTTTCTCCATACAACGACCATTACTAACTCATACATATTCACCAACGATGACTACTTCAAATGGGAAAGAATTCTTCTACCTTTTCCCTCTTGCACACTTGCAAGGAGCAGACAAGACGTTCTCATCTGTTAGTGAATTGCTAGACCGTTTCTTTTTCGGAAAAGCAGAGCGCGACCGTGTAAAACAACAAGCTTATGATTTAGAGCGCTTTATGCAAAACGAAAAAAATAAAAATGAGAAAAAACTCATTAAACTAGAAAAAACATTACAAGATGCTGGAAAAGCAGATAAATATCAACTATTTGGCGAACTACTTACAGCCAATATGTACGCTTTGAAAAAAGGTGATAAAGATATTGAAGTCGTTAACTATTACGATGAAAATGGCGGAACTGTAAAGATCGCATTAGATCCTTTAAAAACGCCTTCTGACAATGCGCAACGCTATTTTCAAAAGTATCAAAAGGCGAAAAATTCAGTTGTTGTTGTAGAAGAACAAATCGAAAAAACAAATGAAGAAATTCTTTATTTTGATAGCTTACTTCAACAAATGGAAGCTGCTTCTTCAAAAGATATAGAAGAAATTCGTGAGGAATTAGCTGAAGAAGGTTATATGCGCAATCGTAAAACGAAAAACGCAAAGAAAAAGCCTACTAAACCAGTATTAGATAAATATGTAGCAAGTGATGGCACAGAGATTTTCGTTGGAAAAAACAATAAACAAAATGATTACTTAACAACGAAATTTGCCCGCCGTGATGAAATTTGGTTACACACGAAAGACATACCTGGTTCTCACGTTGTCATTCGTTCTTTAGAACCGGCTGAAGAAACTTTACTAGAAGCTGCCAAAATTGCTGCCTACTACAGTAAAGCAAAAGAGTCTAGCTCTGTACCTGTTGATTTCACCAAAATACGCCATGTCAAAAAACCGAGTGGTGCAAAACTTGGTTTTGTTACGTACGACAATCAGCAAACTGTTTATGTAACACCCGATGCTGATACAGTAATGAAATTAAAAGCGTAAATAAAAAAATGCGTTGCTTATAAGCAACGCATTTTTTATATGTTTTCAATTTAGTTGCTATATCCATTCCATATTGTCAAAAAAATTGACAGTTTCATTTCACATTTGTATAAAATTTTTTACAACATGTAAATAACGTACAAGTGCAACTCCAATCAATATTTTTATCTCCCCTAAAATATATGTTGCCCCTACCATACTTTCTTCAAATATACATCTTGGCACACTATTTGCTTTATTCAATACTGTGAATAGGGGGAATTAACATGACTTTAAAAATTAATAAAATCCAAAATCAACTACAAAACTATGAAATCGACGGATTGCTTATTACAAAAAAAGAAAACCGCCAATATGCAACTGGCTTTACAGGTAGCGCTGGCGTCGTCTTACTCTCTGCGGATAAAGCTGTTTTTATAACTGATTTTCGCTATGTTGATCAAGCGAAATCACAAATAAAAGGTGCTGAAATTATTATGCATGAAGGAAATTTAGAAAAAGAAATTGCAAATCAAGTATTGAAATTAAACATTCAAAAACTCGGAATTGAAGAAAACAACATGACATTGCAACAATATAAGAACTTACAAAAATACGTACATGTAGAAATGGTTCAAGTGTGCGAAATCATCGAAAATATTCGTATCATTAAAGACACGCCTGAAATAGAAACAATGAAAATCGCAGCTAATATTGCTGACGAAGCATTTCACCACATCCTTACGTTTCTAAAACCAGGAATAAGTGAAAATGATGTACGAGATGAATTAGAATTTTTCATGCGAAAAAAAGGGGCTACATCCTCTTCATTCCAAATCATTGTAGCTTCTGGCGTTCGTTCTTCTCTTCCTCATGGAGTTGCATCAAATAAAATAATCGAACGAGGCGACGTCGTTACATTAGATTTCGGTGCACTTTACGATGGATATTGTTCTGATATAACTCGTACTGTAGCAATCGGGGAACCATCAGAAGAATTCAAAAAAATATACAATGTTGTACGAGAAGCGTTAAAACGTGGAACGGAAGCAATTAAACCTGGGGAAACGGCGAAAAGTATCGATGATATAACGAGAGATTACATTACTGAGCATGGATACGGCCAATATTTTGGACACTCTACTGGTCATGGTCTTGGGTTAGAAATACATGAACCTCTTCGCTTATCCCAAGAAAGTAAGGCTACTTTAGAAGAAGGTATGGTTGTTACAGTTGAACCTGGTATTTACATTCCGAACTGGGGCGGTTGTAGAATTGAAGACGATATCGTCATTACAAAAGATGGATATGAAGTGATTACAAAATCAAATCGAGAACTAATTGTTATTCCTTGTTGAAATCACGACCTTTTTTAAAGGAGTTTTTCGTTGCACATAGAATCCTTTCTCTGGAGTCATCGTTTAAAGAGGGGGAATTTAAATTGAATTTTGTAATTGATAAGATAGATGGTTTACAGCCTGAATTTTCAAAACTTGTTTCCATGATGAATTACGCTCGCTATACAACAATGCAAGCGGTGGAAGGTTTAACAATTGAAGAACTTGATTATTTATATGATGAAGATGCAAATTCAATTGGCATGTTATTGTATCATATGGCCGCTATTGAATTTTACTACCAGATTCATACTTTTGAAGACCGTGAACCAACGGAATCTGAATTAGAGCGGTGGTTACCTGCTATTGAGTTAGGAGATCTTGGACGCGAGAAAATAAAAGGAAACACTATTGAATTTTACATAAACACATTACAAGAAGTACGTTCCAAGACGATTGAGACTTTTCAATCGTTACCTGATGAATGGCTATTTAAAACGACAGATTTTTGGTATGACAAACCAGCAAACAACTATTTTAAGTGGTTTCACGTATTTGAAGATGAGATTAACCATCGCGGACAAATTCGTTTAGTTAAAAAGATGCAAAAAGCTCATTCAGTAAAATGAGAAAATGCCACCGAATAAGGTGGCATTTTCTTTTATTCATTAACGAATAACTTTTCGTTTATTTTTTTAGCGATTACCGCTACCGACACTCATATACATATTAAATATAGCAATTTCGCAATAAATAACCACCCTTGAAACATTACAATTCCGTCTATGATCTCATTCCCTTTCAATAATAAAAACGGAATTGTGCTAATGATAATGACAAACTCAATGCTGAAAACAATTTTCTTCTTTCGGCTATATGCTTTCCATTCATTCCAGCGATACATAGGTGCAAAAATCAATACTCCTATACATAATATAATCGGTATCCATTCACTTTTAAGAAATTGCCCTGAAATAACTGATAATAGTAAACAAACAAGCGTGCCATAATACCCTATTTTCTCTCTCATTCATACTCCCCCATTCTACTTCTCCTTTAATATGTAGCTTGCTATGCTTATAACAATTTTTAGAAAAATAACAACGACAATTACAAGATAAAGACCTTTTGCAGACGACATCCATTCTTGAAAAATAGACATTTTCTCCATTCGTTTCTGCCCTTCTATTAAAATAACCCCTATAAAAAATGAGCAAACAACAATGGTACCTATCATAATTCCGATACTTTTCTTACTATTTTGTTTCATATCTTCCCAGTTATATAGCAGTACAAAAACAAATCCGAAAACAGGTATGATACTAATCCATTCATTGTTTGTAAATAGATTTAAAATGATTAATAGACCACAAGAGAGGATGAATCCCCAAAATCCAATTTTTTTGCGCATAAGCCCTCCTTCAATTCCATTTTTAGGATTAATTGTATTGTAACATCCATTTATCATTCTTACCCTTACAGTACATGAAATTTCACTTTTTTCTGTTTCCTATACTCACATACTTTCACTGCTTTCATACAATAAACTACACGAACGCCTAAAGGATGTGAATGTTATGGGAGTTGAATTAACGCTGTTACATGCTCTCTATATTCTTTGTTTACTCACTATTATTACCTTTTTTATTCTCCGGAAAGATACGACGATTATTTGTATCGTTTTTATTTTTTTATTAGCATTAACTGCAACAAGTTCTATCCCTCTTGCCATTAGCGGTATTTTTCAGAGTTTCATTTATGCTATTACTGAACTATTACCAACTATATTAATCATCTCCATTATCGTATCAATGAGCAATCTACTCGTTCATACTGGTATAAATGACACGATGATTTCACCGTTTACAAAGATGATTCGTACCCCTACCCTCGCCTATTGGATTATCGGCCTTTTAATGATGACAATTTCTTTCTTCTTTTGGCCTTCTCCAGCTGTCGCTTTAATGGGAGCTATTTTATTACCCGTCGCTGTACGCGTCGGCCTTCCGCCAATTGGAGTTGCCATTGCTATGAACTTATTCGGGCACGGCATCGCCTTATCAGGTGACTTCGTTATTCAAGGTGCACCGAAATTGACTGCGGATGCTGCTGGTCTTCCTGTTTCCAGCGTTGTTTCCGCCAGTGTTCCGCTCGTAATTGTTATGGGCATTGTGACAACTTCCGTCGCATTTTTCTTCTTACGAAAAGAATTTCATACAGACTTATCGATGCAAGAATCTATTCCATCAACCGCGTCTTCTAAATCGCTCACTTCATTATCTTCTCGGACAAAAAAATGGCTCGCTATTTGCATCCCGATCGTATATGCCATCGATATCCTTTGCATGATTCAATTTAAACTACAAGGAAGCGATGCAACTGCACTGATCGGCGGGACGACTGTTATTATGATTATCATCATTTCTCTCATCGCCTACAAAGGAAATGGACTAAATAAAACGACCGATTATTTTATAGAAGGGCTCCAGTTTGGATTTAAAATCTTCGGTCCAGTTATCCCAATTGCTGCACTCTTTTATTTAGGAGATAGCGGTTTTGTAAAAATTATTGGAGACTATTTACCGAAAGGTTCACACGGAATCATTAACGACTTAGGAATCGCTTTGTCTCAAACAGTTCCTTTAAATCAATATGTATCAGCGGGAACATTAACTATCGTTGGTGTCATAACAGGATTAGATGGATCTGGTTTTTCCGGTATATCGCTTGCTGGCTCAATCGCCAATCTTTTTGGAACAGCGCTTGGACATGGAACAGCTACATTAACAGCACTCGGGCAAATTGCTGCCATATGGACCGGAGGAGGAACTTTAATTCCTTGGGCACTTATTCCTGCCGCTGCCATTTGTAAAGTGGATCCATTTGAACTCGCACGCCGAAACTTTTTACCAGTTGTAATTGGCTTAATTGTCACCACGATCGTTGCGATGTTTATTCTATAGCGTAAGCAAGTTTTCTCTTGCTTACGCTTTTTACTTTGAAATCCAGCATTTATTACTGACTTTCAAAAGGAATTATTTACATGTTAGCGAAGTTATATTAAGAGAGTATTTTAAAAAAACGTTTACGAGAAACAGATTACTTCCATTAGAAAAGGGGACATAACTATGAATGAATTGATTTTCGTCTTATTAATTTGTCCGTTACTTATCTTTATCGTTTCTGTTATTGGAACACGTCGAACGAAAACGTATTACGTAATGCCGATTGTAACGTTTGCTAGTTTTTTAATAATAGGTGTTATCGCCTTTACTCCAAAATTCTTCTTTTGGGTTGGCATGTATAGCATCTTCTCATTTATTGTTTCTTATATGACTTTATTGTTTGTGAGAGGATATGAAGTTGCGGAAAACGCTAAGTAGTTGTTAGCAAGGAGATTATCATATGATTTTCTTTGATATTGATGGAACTTTACTTGAAGCTTTAACAATAATATAAAAAACGACCGCGTTCCCCCACGGTCGTTTTTTTCGTGTTACGCTGTGATCCAAGCTTCGTTAGCTGGATTTTTACGCCACTCTTGTAATTTTTTCGTTTCAGCTTGTCCGATCATACCTTTTTCTGCCGCTACTTCAGTTAATGCACTGTAGTCGCTTAAAGAGTATGATGCTACGTTAGCTGCTTCTAGCTTTTCTTTTCCTGCTTCAAGCTCGTATGTGAAGATTGATACGATTCCTAATACTTCACAGCCAGCTTCGCGAAGTGCTTCTACACATGTAATTGCACTACCGCCAGTTGAAATTAGGTCCTCTACTACTACTACCTTTTGACCTTTTTCAGCTTTTCCTTCGATTTGGTTCCCTTTACCGTGACCTTTTGCTTTACTACGTACGTAGCACATTGGTAAATCCATACGATCACTTACCCATGCAGCGTGCGCAATACCAGCAGTTGCTGTTCCTGCAATAACTTCTACAGTTGGGAAGTGCTCTTTAATTAACTCTTCTAATCCAGCTGCAATCGCTTGACGTACTTTTGGATAAGATAAAGTTAAACGGTTATCACAATAAATTGGTGATTTCATACCTGAAGACCAAGTGAATGGATCGTTCGGTTGTAAAAATACTGCTCCAATTTCTAATAAATGCGATGCGATTTCTTTTTTCATACTGTTACACCTTCCCACTGTTGTTTTACTGTTTTATAAGCTTCAAGCGGATTTTCTGCTTTTGTAATACTACGTCCAACTACGATATAGCTTGAGCCAAGTTCCCTCGCACGTTTCGGTGTTGCTACGCGCACCTGGTCATTTACATCATCGCTTGCAAGACGAATCCCCGGTGTTACTGTTACAAATTCATTTCCGCATACTTCACGTAATTTTGGAACTTCAAGTGTTGAACAAACAACGCCATCAAGTCCACTTTCTTTCGTTAGTTTTGCATAATGAGCAACCGCTTCTTCTAACGTTTTCTCAATGCCAATCTCTTTTTTCATCATAGCTTCCGAAGTGCTTGTTAGTTGTGTAACTGCAATACAAATCGGTCTCTCTTTTCCTTCCTGCTTACCTTCCTCTAATCCCTCAATCGCAGCTTTCATCATACTGCTTCCCCCAGCAGCATGAACATTTACCATGTCAACATCTAGACTAGCTAGGCTACGCATAGCGCTTTTTACTGTATTCGGAATATCATGAAGTTTTAAATCTAGAAAGATCTTATGTCCTTTTTCTTTTAAGTACGTAATAATCGCAGGACCTTCTTTATAAAATAACTCCATACCAACTTTGACAAATAGCTCTTCCCCTTCAAAGTGGCGCAAGAATTGTTCTACATCTTGTTTCCCTGGAAAATCTAGTGCAACGATTAACGACTGTGACATGTTTGCTTCCAGCTCCTTCCTTGGCATTCCGAAATGTGATCAAATCCTAATTCATCTAGTAATGCTGGTAACTCTTCAATAATTGTCGGACATACGAACGGATCAATAAAGTTCGCTGTACCTACTGCAACTGCGCTTGCGCCAGCATAGAAGAATTCAATTACATCTTCCGCTGTCTCAATACCACCCATTCCGATAATCGGAATGTTTACCGCTTGGCTTACTTCATGTACCATACGAATTGCTACTGGCTTAATCGCAGGACCTGATAATCCACCTGTACGGTTTGCTAAAATTGGTTTAGCTGTTTTTAAATCTAGACGCATACCAAGCAATGTATTAATCATCGTTAAACCATCTGCACCTGCATTTTCAATCGCTTTTGCAATTTCCACAATGTTTGCCACGTTCGGTGACAACTTCACGTATACAGGTACTTCAGAAACCTCTTTTACTCGCTTCGTTAAATCAGCAGCAATTTCAGGATTTGTACCAAAGGCGATACCACCTGTTTTTACGTTCGGACAAGAAATATTTAATTCTAGTGCATGGACATTAGGCGCTTTAGAAATTTCTTTTGCAACCGCTACGTAATCCTCAGCTTGTGAGCCTGCAACGTTCGCAATGATTGGAAGATCAAATTGTTCTAACCATGGTAATTCAGAATTCATTACTTTTTCTAACCCTGGGTTTTGAAGTCCGATTGCATTTAACATACCGCCCGGTGTTTCAGCAACACGAGGCGTTGGATTTCCATAACGTGGTTGTTCTGTCGTCGCTTTAATCATGATTGATCCTAGTACACTTAAATCGTAAAACTGTGCATATTCACGACCAAATCCAAAGCATCCAGATGCCGGTATAATTGGATTTTTTAATGATAATCCTGGTAATTCAACTTGCAATCTGTTCATAGTACAACCTCCCCGATTGGAAATACTGGTCCGTCGCTACACACCTTCTTGTAAGAATGTCCACTTGGATCTTCTTGTAAGTGGCATACACATGCGAAACAAGCTCCAATACCACAGCCCATACGTTCTTCTAAAGAAATATAAGCTTTTTTCTCTTTGTAACGTCCTTCTAATGCACGAAGCATCGCTAACGGACCACATGAATAAAGAATATCAAAGTCAATTCCGTAATTATCAATTACATCTGTGACAAATCCTTTTGTACCGTGTGTACCGTCTACTGTCGCAACGTAAGTATCACCAAGTTCTGCAAATTTTTCTTCATAGAAAACTACATCTTTCGTTTGAAAACCTAGGATGTGAATTACGCGTACTCCTTTTGCAACAAGGCGCTGTGATAATTCATAAAGTGGTGGTACACCAATTCCCCCGCCTACTAGTAAAGCTGTTTGACCAGCTTCTGCTTCTTCTACAGGAAAACCGTGTCCTAATGGTCCTAGTACGTCTACCAATTCACCTTGTTTTCTAGTTGCTAATGTTTTTGTCCCTTGTCCTTCCGCACGGTATAGCATTGTAAATTCGTTCTTCTCTTGATCTACATTACAAATACTAATCGGGCGGCGCAGAAGGGGCGCAATGCCCTCTGCTACCTTAATGTGTACAAACTGCCCTGGTTCGTTCATTTGCTGTACTAACGTTCCTTGAAGCACTAATTCGTAAATGTTTTTTGCGATTTCTTTTTGATTAACGACGATCATATTTTGCTTTTGCATCATGCATGTACCACCTCGTGACGCTTTGTTTGCGTAATTTCTTTCATTGAATGAGCTGAGAATGTCATAGATTCTAATACTCGTAAGATTGCTCTCGTTGTATCAAGTGATGTTAAGCAAGCTACACCATTTTCTACTGATTCACGGCGAATGCGGAAACCATCACGCGCTGGTTGTTTACCTTTTGTTAGCGTATTGATTACAAACTGTGCTTTTCCTTGACGGATAATATCTAGTAAGTTGTAGTCTTCAGAATCAATTTTGTTTACAACTTGTACTGGGATATTTTGCTCTGCTAACGATTGTGCTGTTCCAGCTGTTGCTAATAAGTTATAACCGATTTCGTGGAAACGTTTTGCAATTTCCATTGCCTCTTCTTTATCTTTATCTGCTACAGTAATGATTACTGATCCGTGCGTTGGGATGTTAATTCCAGAAGCAACTAATCCTTTGTATAATGCTTTTTCAAGCGTTAAGTCTTTACCCATTACTTCCCCTGTTGATTTCATTTCAGGTCCTAATGTTGTATCAACTGAGCGTAGTTTCGCGAATGAGAATACCGGAGCTTTTACATATACTTCTTTTTCTTCTGGGTGATAACCAGTTCCGTATCCTTGCGCTACTAGGTCTTGCCCTAAAATAACTTTCGTTGCAACGTTCGCCATTGGTACACCTGTAATTTTACTTAAGAATGGTACTGTACGGCTCGCACGTGGGTTTACTTCGATTACATACACTTGATCTTCGAATACTACAAACTGGATATTTAGTAATCCAACAATGTTTAATCCTTTTCCAAGTGCAATTGTATGTTCAATAATTTGTTCTTTTAATTTGTCAGATAAGCTTTGTGGTGGGTATACTCCAATTGAGTCACCAGAGTGAACTCCAGCACGTTCAATATGTTCCATAATACCTGGAATGAATACATTCTCACCGTCTGAAATTGCATCTACTTCAATTTCTTTACCAACCATATAACGGTCGATTAATACCGGGTGATCAGCGTGAACTTTAACTGCATTTTTCATGTAGTGCAACAGTTCTTCTTGACGATATACGATTTCCATCGCGCGTCCACCTAGTACGTAAGATGGTCTTACTAATACTGGGTAACCAATTTTGTCAGCGATTGCTACTGCTTGCTCTACAGTCGTTGCTGTTTTACCGACTGGTTGCGGGATACCAAGCTGTGTTAGCGCTGCTTCAAACTTATCACGATCTTCTGCGCGATCTAAATCTTCAAGTGATGTTCCTAAGATTTTCACACCGTGAGCTTCTAATTTAGCAGCTAAGTTAATTGCCGTTTGTCCACCGAACTGAACGATAACACCTTCTGGTTTTTCTAAATCGATAATGTGCATTACATCTTCAATCGTTAATGGTTCAAAGTATAATTTGTCAGAAATACTGAAGTCTGTTGAAACTGTTTCTGGGTTGTTATTAACAATGATTGCCTCATATCCAGCTTCTTTAATTGCCCATACTGAGTGAACTGTTGCATAGTCAAACTCAACACCTTGACCGATACGGATCGGACCAGACCCTAGAACTACTACACTCTTACGATCTGTTCTAACCGATTCATTCTCGTCACCATATGTGCTGTAGTAGTATGGTGTTGCAGATTCAAACTCTGCCGCACAAGTATCTACCATTTTATAAACCGGAGTTATATTGCTTTCTTTACGCATATCGTAAATTTCACGCTCTGTTTTCTTCCAAGCATTAGCGATGTAATGGTCACTGAAGCCCATTTCTTTCGCAGTTTGTAGTACTTCCATATTTCCTACATTCGCTTTTACTTCGCGTTCCATGTTTACGATATTTTCTACTTTTTGTAAGAAGAAGAAGTCCATTTCACACCAATCGTTGATTTCTTCTTTCGTTACACCTTGACGAATTGCTTCTGCTACGATAAACAGTCGCTCATCATCAGCTTTTACAATGCGTTTTTTCATTGTTTCTTTATCAAGTTCTTTTAAGTGGTCTAATTCTAGGTGATAAATACCAAGCTCTAAAGAACGAACCGCTTTTAATAATGATTCTTCTAAGTTACGTCCGATTGACATAACTTCACCAGTTGCTTTCATTTGCGTTCCAAGTGTTCTGTTCGCTGATTCAAACTTATCAAATGGCCAGCGGGGAATTTTTGAAACAACATAGTCTAATGCTGGTTCGAAACAAGCATATGTTTTTTGTGTTACTGGATTTATAATTTCATCTAACGTTAAACCGACTGCAATTTTTGCCGCTAGCTTTGCAATTGGATATCCAGTTGCTTTAGATGCTAGTGCAGATGAACGACTTACACGTGGGTTTACTTCAATTACATAGTATTGGAAGCTATGTGGATCAAGTGCCAGCTGAACGTTACATCCACCTTCAATTCCTAATGCACGAATAATTCGTAATGAAGTGTTACGTAACATTTGGTATTCACGGTCACTTAATGTTTGGCTTGGTGCTACAACGATAGAATCACCTGTGTGAACTCCAACTGGATCGATATTTTCCATGTTACATACTACAATCGCGTTATCATTTGAATCACGCATTACTTCATATTCAATTTCCTTACAACCAGCAATACTTTTCTCTAATAAACATTGTGTTACCGGACTATGTTTTAATCCACCTGATACGATTTCAATTAGTTCTTCTTCATTACTACAGATTCCGCCACCTGTTCCACCCATTGTAAATGCTGGGCGAACAATAACTGGATATCCAATTTCTTTTACAAATTCATGTGCTTCTTCTAGCGTATGAATAATTGTACTAGATGGAATTGGTTCATTTAATTCCTGCATTAATGTACGGAATAAATCACGATCTTCTGCTTGCTCAATTGCTGATAATTTTGTTCCTAAAATTTCAACTCCACACTCTTCAAGTATGCCTGATTTCGCAAGTTCAACAGCCATGTTTAAACCTGTTTGACCACCTAATGTTGGTAAGATTGCATCTGGACGTTCTTTACGAATGATACGGCTTACGAATTCTAGTGTTAATGGTTCTATATATACTTTATCTGCTGTTGCAGTATCTGTCATAATTGTTGCTGGGTTAGAGTTAACAAGGATTACTTTGTAACCTTCTTCTCTAAGAGATTGACAAGCTTGTGTACCAGAGTAGTCAAACTCCGCTGCTTGCCCAATTACAATTGGTCCCGATCCGATTACTAAAATTGTGTTAATGTCTAGGCGTTTTGGCATAACTCTTCCCCTTCTTTCTTGAAGTTTTCAATCATTGCTAAGAAATCTTCGAATAAATCGTTTGCATCTTCTGGTCCTGCTGAAGCTTCTGGATGATATTGTACTGTAAATGCTGGGAACTTCGTATGACGAAGACCTTCTACTGTTCCATCATTTAAAGCGACATGTGTAATTTCAAGTTCTGTATTTTTAACTGACTCTTCTTCTACTGCGTAACCATGGTTTTGAGATGTAATTGCTACTTTTCCAGTTGCAAGATGTTTTACTGGATGGTTTAAACCACGGTGACCGAATTTCAATTTACTTGTATTCGCACCAGATGCTAGCGCGAACAATTGATGTCCTAGGCAAATTCCGAATAAAGGAACTTTACCGATAATGTCTTTTAACATTTCAATTGCTTCTGGTACATCTTTTGGATCCCCAGGTCCGTTACTTAACATAATTCCATCTGGGCTAAGTCGTAAAATCTCTTCTGCTGTTGTGTTGTAAGGAACTACAATTACATCACAGTCACGTTTATTTAATTCTCGTAAAATACCATGTTTCATACCGAAGTCTACAAGTACAACGCGATGTCCGCGGCCTGGGCTTGGGTATGGGTCTTTCGTTGATACACGTTTTACATGATCTGTAAATACTGTCGCTTTTAATTGGCTCACGATATATTCTACATCTGCATCCATGTTACAAAGACGTCCGCGTAATGTACCGTATTGACGAATTTTTCTTGTTAATTTTCTCGTATCAATCCCTGCTAATCCTGGGATGTTTCTTTCTTTTAAGTAGTCATTTAACGAAATTTCATTACGGAAGTTTGATGGGTGATCACAAATTTCGTTTACGATTAAACCATTTACAGAAGGGTGAATCGATTCAAAATCGTCACGGTTGATGCCGTAGTTTCCGATTAATGGGTACGTGAATGTTACGATTTGACCGCAATATGATGGATCAGATAATGTTTCTTGATATCCAGTCATTCCTGTTGTAAATACAACCTCACCTGACTTTTCGATTTCTCCTCCGAAACCTTTTCCAATTAATACTGTTCCATCTTCTAAGATAAGTTGTCTTTTCATACTAATGCACTCTCCTTTTGCCATGCGATCTTACCACCAACGATTGTCATTACCGGCCATCCTTGGCACTTCCAACCTGCGAATGGTGTATTTTTTCCTTTTGATAAGAATGTTGTTGGATCAATCTCTTCTTCTTGTTCTAAATCAATGATTGTAATATCAGCTGTTCTACCTTCTTTCAGGCGACCTGCCTCTAAGCCGAATGTATCAGCTGGCTTTTCTGTTAAGAATTGAATTAATTGTTCTAATGTAATAATTCCTTTTTTCACAAGGTTTGTGTATAAAAGCGGGAATGCTGTTTCAAAACCAGTAATTCCGAATGGTGCTCTTTCAATTCCTTGTTCCTTCTCTTCCGCTGTATGCGGTGCATGATCAGTTGCAATCATATCGATTGTTCCATCTAGTAAACCTTCAATTAGTGCTGCGTGATCTTCTTTTCCACGAAGCGGTGGGTTCATTTTAAAGTTAGGATCAGCTGATGGGATATCATCTTCACATAACACTAAGTGATGAGGTGTTACTTCTGCTGTTACTTTAATTCCAGCACGCTTTGCATCACGAATTACGCGTACAGAGCCTTTCGTACTTACGTGGCATACGTGATAGTGACAATCTGCCGCTTCAGCAAGCAATATATCCCTTGCAATATGTACAGATTCACATACTGATGGGATACCGTTTAATCCGTGTTTCTCAGAAAACTTCCCTTCATGTACACAACCTTTATTAATAAGAGTATTCTCTTCACAGTGTGCAACTACTGCCATATTTAATTTCGCTGCACGCTTCATAGCTGCTAACATCATGCTAGCATCTTGTACGCCTACACCGTCATCAGTGAAAGCAAATGCTCCAAGTTCTTTTAATGTTTCGAAATCTGTCATTTCAGAACCCGCTTGGCGTACTGTAATTGCTCCGTATGGTAGTACGTTAACATGCGCTTTCTCTTTAATACGATTTTGCAAGTCTTCCATATGTTCTCTGCAATCTGGTACTGGGCGTGTATTTGGCATTGCACAAATTGTAGTGAATCCACCTTTTGCCGCTGCTAGTGTACCCGTTTCAATTGTTTCTTTATGTTCACCACCTGGTTCACGAAGATGTACGTGTACATCTACTAATCCAGGTGCGATTAACTTTCCGTTCACATCGATTACTTCAGCATTATCTGCCGTAATATTTTCTGCTACCTTAGCGATTTTACCGTCTTGTACGAGAAGATCTGTTGCTACGATTTTTCCTTCTTCATTCATATAACGACCATTTTTAAACAAGTAATTCATGTTTCATTCCTCCTAATACATTTGGTAAGGCGCGTTTTAGTACAGCCATTCTTACGTAAACTCCATTTTCCATTTGTTTAAATATGCGTGAACGCTCACACTCAACAAGTTCACTTGCAATTTCAACATCACGGTTTACAGGAGCTGGATGCATAATAATGCTTCCTTCTTTCATACGCTTTTCTCTTTCCACTGTTAATCCGTGTTTCTCATGATACTCTTTCATAATGTCTGTTTCATAATGATCATGACGCTCATGTTGTACACGAAGTAACATCATTACATCCACTTCTGGAACAAGTTCATCTAATGGTTTATATGTTCCAAATGTGCTATCTTCATCTTTCCACTCTTCTGGGCTTGCAAAGTAAATTGTTGCACCCAGTTTCGTTAATGCTTCTGCATTCGAACGCGCTACTCGGCTATGACGAACATCTCCTACTATCGCAATCTTTAATCCTTCAAATCTTCCAAACTCTTGTTTAATTGTAAGGAGATCGAGTAGGCACTGCGTTGGGTGGTTTCCACATCCATCTCCAGCATTTAAGATTGGGATACTTACCTGATCTTTTAGTTCATCGAAGTAGCGATCTTGCTCATGGCGGACGATTACCGCTTTTGTTCCGATTGATTCTAATGTTCTTATCGTATCGTATAATGTTTCTCCTTTTTGTACGCTAGATGCATCAGCTGAAAAGTTTAAAACATCAAGTCCTAATCTCTTCTCAGCAACCTCAAAGCTAAATCTCGTTCTCGTACTATTCTCAAAGAACAAGTTCGCAACAAAAGTTTGCTCTGTCGTTTTGCTTTCTTTTCCATTCGCAAAATCTTCTGCGTCTTTTAGGATTTCTGAAATTTCTACTTCCGATAATTCACTCATCGTTAACAAATGGCTCATCGTCATCCCTCATCTTTCTGATTTTTATGTTACCACTTTTGTATTTTTATAACAACCTCTGCATAAAAATACCCTAGTCATGTGAGACTAGGGTGCAAGAAAGAAGCCACCCTTTCCGGTCTCACAGGACTGAATTAAAAGGTTATTATTATGATGCAATCTGTTTAGTTTGCTTTATTTGTTTCGTTTCTGGTAGTAGTAGATTTAATAGTACACCTACAATTGCTGCTAGTGCCATTCCTTCTACTTGGAACGATTCTCCTACGTGAAGTACCGCTCCACCAATACCGATTACTAGTATTACTGATGCAATCATTAAGTTTCGTTTGTCACTTAGGTCTGTTTTATCATCTACCATCATTCGTAATCCGCTTGATGCGATTACACCGAATAGTAGGATTGATACACCACCCATAACCGGTGTTGGGATCGAATGAATCAGTGCAGAAATCTTACCGATAAACCCGAACATGATTGCGAACACTGCTGAACCGATGAATAAGTATACACTGTATGCTCTCGTAATTGCTAGCACACCGATGTTTTCACCATACGTTGTATTCGGCGGTCCACCGATTAGTGACGCGATTAATGTCGCTACTCCATCACCGAAGATTGAACGGTGTAAACCTGGTTTTTCAATTAAATCTCTTTTAATAACATTTCCAAGTACAATTTGATGTCCGATATGCTCTGAAATTGTTACTAGTGCAACTGGTACCATCAGGAGTACAATCTTCCACGAAAACTCCGGCGTATATGTTACAAATGGTACTGTGAAATCTGGTATAACAAACCATTTTGCCTCAGCTACCGGCTTTAAGTCTACTAGCCCTTGGAAGTAAGCAAAGATATATCCGCCGATAATCCCTAGTAACACTGGTATGATACTGAAAAACCCTCTTCCGAATATAGAGCAGATAATTGTAATTGCTAACGTTACTAACGCTACTGAAAAGTGAGTAAAGCTATATTTGCCATCCGCACCGTTCATCGCCATGTTAACTGCTGTATGTGCTAAAGCTAGACCGATTACCATTACTACTGGACCAACTACGATTGGCGGAAGTAATTTCATAATCCACTCTGATCCTGACTTCTTAATTCCGAGTGAGATTAAGATGTACACAAGTCCTGCTAGCAAACCACCGAGCATTGCTGCTCCAGGTCCACCTGCTGTTTTCGCTGTTATTATCGGTGCGATAAAGGCGAATGATGACCCTAGATAGGCAGGTACTTGACCTTTCGTTATAAGAAGAAACGCTAGCGTTCCTAATCCACTTGATATTAATGCTACTGACGGATTCAATCCTGTTAAAAACGGAACAAGCACTGTTGATCCAAACATCGCGAACAAATGTTGTATACTTAAAAATAACCATTTTCCCGGTTTCGGTACTTCATTAACGTCTAACACTGGCTTTTGTTCCATTGTTACATCCTCCTTCAGCTTACTTCTTTGCAATAAAAAAACTCTTTGTGCCTGTGCACAAAGAGTCCTACACTTTCGTATGCCAAATTTGACATATGAAAGCCAAGACCCTTTGGCAGCCTCACAGGACTACATTTAAAAGGGCTTTACTTATCGTATATGCTTACTCGATCTTGTTGATCTGTCTCTTGCAAATCAACTTCGATACGCTCTTCACTTGATGTTGGAATGTTCTTTCCTACATAATCAGCGCGAATTGGTAGTTCACGATGACCTCTATCAACAAGAACCGCTAGTTGGATTTGTGATGGTCTACCTAAATCCATAAGAGCATCCATTGCTGCTCGAACTGTTCTTCCTGTATATAATACATCATCTACAAGGATAACTTTTTTCTTCGTAATATCTACAGGGATATCAGAACCTTTTACAAGTGGTTCTTCATTTTTCGATTGTAGTGTTAGATCATCACGATATAACGTAATATCTAGCTCTCCAACTTTCATTTCTTTTCCTTCAATTTGACCAATTCGTTCTGCCAAACGTTGTGCAATAAAAATTCCACGAGTTTTAATTCCGACAAGAACACAATTATCGACACCTTTATTTCGTTCCACGATTTCATGACTAATTCGTGTTAAAGCGCGACGAATCATTTGGTCATCTAAAACAACTGCTTTCTCTTGCATGCTCTACACCTCCAAGCTTTTTTCTTGCGTGAGAGTAATGGTATAAAAAAAGTCCTCTCAGCGTGTGCGAGAGGACTTTTGAAAAAGGGTACAGCATACCCTATGTATTTCAAACCGTTACCTTCTCAACCTCACGGGGCTGTGTTAAAGGATCATTATTTAACTGTTGTCAGTATCTCAGTTTTTTTATGATTTGTCAATACTACTTTCGTAAAATATTTAATGCATCTTCAAACACTTCTGGAATCGGCGCCTCAAACTGAATATACTCACCCGTGCGAGGATGGTCGAATCCTAAAATACCTGCATGAAGTGCTTGTCCATTCATGTCTAATGTTTTCTTTGGTCCATACTTTGGATCTCCTGCAAGTGGATAGCCAATATATTTCATATGAACACGAATTTGGTGTGTACGTCCTGTTTCTAAGCGACATTCTACAAGTGTGAAATCTTTGAATCGCTCTAACACTTGGAAATGCGTAACAGCATGCTTCCCATTCTCATCAACCGTCATACTTTGACGCTCTTTTTTATCACGAGCAATCGGAGCATCAATTGTTCCCTTATCGTGCGGAATAACACCGTGTACAATCGCTTTGTAACGTCTTGTTACTGTTCTTGCTACAAGTTGATTTACAAGTGATTCGTGTGCCATATCATTTTTAGCGACCATTAATAGGCCTGATGTATCTTTATCAATACGATGCACGATACCTGGACGCATTACACCGTTAATGCCTGATAAGTCTGTACAGTGGTGCATAAGACCGTTCACAAGCGTACCACTTGTATGACCTGGTGCTGGATGTACAACCATACCACGCGGCTTATTAACAACGAGTACATCTGCATCTTCATAATAAATTTCTAAGTTCATATCTTCTGCTTGAATATCTAACTCTTCCGGATCAGGAATCGTTACTGTGATTTCATCATTTTCTTTCACTTTATAATTTACTTTTACTGATTTCCCATTAACTGTTACAACATCATCTTTAATCCATTGTTGTACTTGTGAACGTGACCATTCACCGTTTATTTCTGCAACGAATTTATCAATTCGCTCGCTTTTTTGTTCTTCTGCAACTGTTACTTGTACTACTTCACTCATTCAATTACTCCTTCGTTTTCTTGCCTTCTAATAATGTTTGAATAATAATTAATACAACACCAATACATAATGCTGAATCAGCTATATTGAATACTGGATAGTTGTACGAAAAAATATACACGTGAATGAAATCCACTACTTCTTGTCTAAATACACGATCAATAAAGTTACCAATTGCTCCGCCTAAAATTAGACCCAATGAAATTCCTAGAAGCTTATCTGTTTTTGCGTATTTTTTCATATACATTACGATAAATACTACAAAGACAACTGTAATAATGTAGAAAAACCACATTTTATTTTCTAAAATGCCCCAGGCAGCTCCTCTATTTCGATGTGATGTTATGTATAATACATTATCGATAATCGGAATGCTCGTACCCAATTCCATGTTCTTTACAATTAGCCATTTCGATATTTGATCGATGGCAATGACAAATAACGCTATTACATAATATATCATTTTCATTTCCCCCACAAAGACAGTGTACCTCAAAATTTTAGCATAGCTGCAACCTTTTCACAATGAACCTTTATAGAAGAATAAAATAAATTAAAAAAAGGTAATATAATATCGTTGTGCACATTCATACATTTACTTTTTCATAAAAAAATTCATGTATAGTACGGGCAGTTGGCATCGTTTTCATTTGTTTTACCGAAATTACTCTCCCTGTTTCTTCACAAATACCATACATATCTATTTCCATTTTGAATAATGCACGTTCTACATCTTTTAAATCCTCTTTTATATCATGTAATAACAGTTTTTTCTTTATCTCTTCCTTAATTTCATATCCAAGCTCTTCGCTAAACTCTGTATCATATTTGTGCATGACCTCTTTAGCTAGCCTCTCCTGTATCTCTTTTCGCATCAATTGCAATTCTTCTTTGATTTCCATATACATTTCATTCACGTGTACATTCCTCCCAGCTGCAATGTACGATTAGTGTGTCCGAAATTTCTATGCTTACCTCACACACATTTTTCCTTCATAGGAAAGAGAGTGAAAGTTATTTTAACATATCGTCAATAAAAAAACTGACTGCACGTAAGTGCAGTCAGTTTTTTATTATTTTACGTAGTTTTCTTTAACAACTGTTGCACAACGCTCACATAATGTTTCATGTTCAGCATCTTTACCAATTGTTTCTGAAACTACCCAACAACGTTCACATGTTTCACCAGTTGCTTGAGCAACAACAACCGCTGTATGCTCATACTTCGGTGCATCCGCTGGCGCTTCTTCCATCATGCCACCAAGTTTGTACTCAGAAACGATGAATAATTGCTTTAAGTCTTCATTAATAGACTCTAACATAGCTTTCATTTCTGCAGTTGGATATAGTGTAATGCTTGCATTTAATGACTTACCGATTACTTTTTCATTACGAGCTACTTCTAACGCTTTTAATACGTCATCACGTAATGTCATAAATGCATCCCATTTTGTTTTTAATGCTTCCGCATCATCTAATTGTACAACTTCTGGCATATCAGTTAATTGTACACTTTCTTCTGTTACACCTGGAATGTATGGCCATACTTCATCAGCTGTATGCGGTAAGATTGGTGTTACAAGTTTCGTCAATGCAACAAGAACATCATATAATACAGTTTGAATTGCACGACGATCTTCATGGTTTGCACCTTCAATGTATAAAATGTCTTTTGCAAAGTCTAAGTAGAATGAACTTAAATCAATTGTACAGAAGTTATGAATTGCATGATATACAGCAGCGAAGTCGTATGTCTCATATGCTTCTTTTACTTTTGTAATTAAGTCATTTAATTTCACTAACATGTAACGATCTACTTCACGAAGTTCAGCTACAGCTACTGTATTTTCACTTGGCTTAAAGTCGTCTAAGTTTCCTAATAAGAAACGGAATGTGTTACGGATTTTACGATATACTTCTGCTACTTGTTTTAAAATATCATCTGAAATACGCACGTCAGATTGATAGTCAACAGAAGATACCCATAAGCGTAAAATATCTCCGCCTAATTGATCCATAATTTTCTTCGGTACGACGATGTTTCCAATCGACTTACTCATTTTACGTCCTTCACCATCTAATACGAAACCATGGCTTAGTACGCCTTTATATGGAGCTTTACCTGTTACAGCAACTGCTGTTGATAATGAAGAGTTAAACCAACCACGATATTGGTCAGATCCTTCTAAATATAAATCAGCTGGACGTTGTAAATCATCGCGCTCTTCTAATACCGCTTGGTGAGAAGAACCTGAGTCGAACCATACATCCATGATATCTGTTTCTTTACGGAATTCACCATTTGGACTACCTGTATGTGTAAATCCTTCTGGTAATAGGTCTTTCGCTTCACGCTCAAACCATACGTTAGAACCGTGCTCACGGAATAAGTCTGCTACGTGGTTAATTGTTTCATCTGTAATAATTGGATCGCCATTCTCTGCATAGAATACAGGGATTGGCACACCCCATGCACGCTGACGAGAAATACACCAGTCACCACGGTCACGAACCATATTATGAAGGCGAGTCTCTCCCCATGCTGGTACCCATTTTGTTTCCGCAACAGCTTCTAATAATTCTTTACGGAACGCTTCAATAGATGCAAACCACTGTGCTGTCGCACGGAAAATAATTGGTTTTTTCGTTCTCCAATCATGTGGGTATGAATGCGTAATGAATGTTAGTTTCAGTAACGCGCCTACTTCTTCTAATTTTTCTGTAATTGGCTTGTTAGCTTTATCATAGAATAAGCCTTCAAATCCAGGTGCTTCATTTGTTAATACACCTTTATCATCAACTGGACAAAGTACTTCTAATCCATACTTTTTACCAACAACGAAGTCATCTTCCCCGTGTCCTGGTGCTGTATGAACACAACCTGTACCTGCATCTGTTGTTACGTGATCTCCTAGCATAACTAATGAATCACGATCGTAGAATGGATGTTTTGCAACTGTATACTCAAGTTCGCTACCTTTTACTGTTTTCACAACTTCAGTATTTTCCCACTCTAACGTTTTTGCAACTGTCTCAAATAGTTCAGAAGCAATAATATATTTTTCATCATTTACTTTTACAATAGCGTAATCAAGTTCTGGGTGAACAGAAATACCTAAGTTTGCAGGTAACGTCCAAGGTGTTGTTGTCCAGATAATGAATTTCTCATCACCTTCTAATACGTTCTTTCCGTCTTTTACAGGGAATGCTACGTAAATAGATGCTGATTTTTTATCTTGATATTCAATTTCAGCTTCTGCTAAAGCTGATTCACTCGTCGGAGACCAATAAACTGGTTTTTGTCCTTTATAGATATAACCTTTTTTCGCCATATCACCAAACACTTTAATTTGTTGTGCTTCATAAGCTGGCTCTAAAGTGATGTATGGGTTATCCCAATCTGCACGTACACCTAAACGCTTAAATTGTTCACGTTGACGTTCTACTTGTTCATATGCATACTCTGCACATAACTTACGGAACTCGGCAACTGTCATTTCTTTACGCTTTACACCTTTATTTGTTAAAGCTTGCTCAATTGGTAAACCGTGTGTATCCCAGCCTGGCACATATGGTGCACAGTAACCAGTCATTGATTTATAACGAACGATAAAGTCTTTTAACACTTTATTTAATGCATGTCCCATATGAATGTCACCATTCGCATATGGAGGTCCATCATGCAGTACAAATAAAGGACGACCTTTCGTATGTTCTTGTACCTTTTCATAAATATTCATTTCAGCCCACTGTTCTTGCATCGCAGGCTCACGTTTTGGTAAATTCCCACGCATTGGGAACTCTGTTTTTGGCATTAGTAATGTATTTTTGTACTCCATGCTCAATTCCTCCTTACATGTATAAAAGAAATACTTAAAAAACGGAATAAAAAAGAGACCTTCTCATCCCAAAAAGGGACGAGAAAGTCTCCCGCGGTACCACCCTAGTAGATCCTATACGTATGTATACAATCCTCTTTATATTCTTAACGCGAATATACGCCTACGCTTACTCTATTTGTTCAGCGCGGAACTCCAGGGTGATATTCCCATTATCTCCTTATCCTGAGCTTACACCATCCTCAGTTCGCTATATAAGGCATGAAAAAGGTACTTATCCCTATCTTCGTTTTTCTTAATAAATATGTTGTTTAAAATTATATGTAATAATGAGAAAAACGTCAAGCTTACACTGTTTCTTCTTTTTTCAACAGCTCGTCTACTTCGTCTTCTAACTCAATTAGTTTATCCCAATCATCGTTGTTTAACATTTCAAGCTGCGTTTCTAGTAACATACGGAAACGAGTGCGGAATACTTTCGCTTGTTTCTTTAGCTCTTCAATATCAAAAGCAACTTTTCTTGATTTTACTAACGCTTCGTTAATAATACGGTCTGCATTCTTTTCAGCTTCACGTACGATTAATTTTGCTTCTTTTTGCGCATTACGTTTTACTTCTTCCGCTGCTTCTTGTGCAACGACGATAGATTTGTTTAACGTATCTTCAATATTAGAGAAATGATCTAACTTTCCTTCTAATTGCGCAACTTTTTCTTCTAAAGCTTTTTTCTCACGAATGACTAATTCATAATCTTTGATAATTTGATCAAGAAACTCATTTACTTGATCTTCATCATAGCCACGGAATCCGCGACCAAATTCTTTGTTATGAATGTCTAATGGTGTTAACGGCACAACGCCACCTCCAAGTAGTTATCTAAATTTCCTCTTTCAATTATATCTTTTCTTCGACAAAATAGGAGGATTTCCTTCTAAAAAACCAATCATTTTAGTATACCATACAAAATTCTCCATTTGTCGCGCTTTGTTCTACCTTCTACAGAAAACAATTTACTTCGTCCATATCCTCTCACTGAAAAAACATCTCCTGGATAACATTCGTAAGAGGTTTGCTCCACTGTTTTCCAATTGACTTTTACTAAACCATTTTTTATGAAAGGTTGTACTTTTTGTCTGGATATATGTAACATTTCTGCTAATATAACATCTAAACGAAGCGAAGAAACCGTTCCAGATTTCTCTCCCCACGTTTCTTGCATCTGTAGAATTTTTTCTCCTTGCACTGGTGATAAGGAAACCTTCACTTTCCCTATCGATTGTAAGTTCATCTCAATATAAGATACAACTTCTTTCGCAACTACAATTTGGGCACGATCTTCTTGAAGCAAAATATCACCACATTTTTCTCTCGTTAAACCGAGAGACATAAATGTACCTAATATTTGCCTATGCTCTAGCGTATAAAACTTAGAAGGATAGTCAATTTCCAATACTTCTACTTGAAATTCCTCTTCATTCACTACTAGATAGTCCGGATAAATGAGTGCTCTTTTACGCTCTGCATGAGGCGTTGCACCATCAAACTGTACAGCAACATCCCCTTGTCCTATTACCATAGTGACAATTTGTTGTTGTCTTGGATCAAGGAAGTCTGTTAACTTCACTTGATGGTACTCCGCTACTCGCTTCCACTCTAACACTTTATCCACAAAGACCTCTTCATCGGGTCTGAAATGTTCGTAGATGCTCATGTATTTAACCTCTTACTATAAGAAATAGCGGAATATACTTACTAAACCATTCGTAGCAAGCTTTAACGCAAAAATCGCAACGAGTGGAGAGATATCAATCATACCAAGCGGCGGAATAAATCTGCGAAATGGTTCTAAATACGGTTCACAAATACGAGCAAGAATTTCTCCAAAAGTTGATTCCTTTGCACCAGGGAACCACGATAGAAGAATATAAATAATAAGTGCCCACGAGTAAATCTCGATAGCAGTAATTAAAACGTTTAAAACTGTTACCATGGCGTATTACCACCTCTTTATATTTGTGTCTTCTTCTTCACCGAACAACTCTGAAATTGCACCAACAATATCTACATTTTCAGGCGTACACATAAATGTTTTCGGTCCTATTTTTTGAATGTCCCCGCCTATAGCGTATACAGTACCACTTAAAAAGTCAACGATACGTACAGCTTGATCAGTAGACATTCGTTGTAAATTAATTACAACAGCTCGTCTACCTTTTAAATGGTCCGCAATTCCTTGCGCTTCCGAATATGTGCGTGGTTCTAATAAAACAACTTTTGAAGATTGCTTTGCCGTTTCAATGCTCACAACATTTTGTTTCGGTTGTGCTTTTGGAAACGTAACATCTTGTTGTTCTGGCGGATCTTGCTGCTTCTTCATGTCTGTTTGCTCCTTTTCATAACTATATTGAGCTGCTTCTTTTTCTTCTGGTGTATCAAAAAAGAAGTATTTTACTTTTGACCAACTCATAATAAGATTCTCCTTCCTTTTACGCTTTTCCTACTAAAATCGTCCCCAAACGAATATATGTAGCGCCTTCTTCAATTGCAATCGTGTAATCATTAGACATTCCCATTGATAATTCTTTACATGGCGCATGCAATAATTCCAGCTCCTGCACCTCTGTTTGTAGCATACGTAACTCCTTAAAACAGCGTCTAATTTCTCCCTCTTCTTCTGTAAACGGAGCCATTGTCATCAGTCCCACGACTTCAATCTTATCCAATTCTTGCAAACTTTGAATAAAAGGAATGGTTTCTTCTATTGCCAATCCTTGCTTTGATTCTTCAGATGATGTTTTCACTTGAATAAAACATTTCACTTTCTTATTCGCACGTTTTTGAATTTCTTTTGCAAGTGAAAGACGATCTAACGAATGTAAGTAATCAATTTCATTAATGATTTCTTTTACTTTTCTCGTTTGTAATGATCCAATAAAATGCCAATTCACTTTTGAACCGAAATGTTCGTACTTCTGTAAGAAACCTTCATTTCTATTTTCACCTAAATCGATAATTCCAGCTTCAATTACTTCGTTTGTTTTTTCAATTCCTACCGTTTTTGTAACCGCAACGAGTTTAATATCTTGCAACGAACGTCCCGCTCGTGAACAAGATTCTTTAATAACTTCGTTTACAGTTGTTAAATTTTTTTGTACTGTCACTTGCTTCCTTCCTCCTTAAAACCTATGAAACTCAACATTCTTCCTGTCTTACCTTGATCACGGCGATGAGAGAAAAATAGTTGCTCTTCACAGCTTGTACAAAGAGATGACATTACAATATTCTCTTCTTTTATACCTGCTTGTACACATAATATACGATTAATTTCTTTTAAATTAATTGCGTACTGCCCATCAGAAATTTTTTTATAAGGGACAGAACCGTTTACTACTTGCTCTGCTGCTGTTAACACTCGATCATCAACAACGTAACAACAAGATCCAATTGCTGGTCCGATTGCAACATGAATTTCGTCGCTTGAAATGCCTTCTGCATTCCATTTTTGAATCATTTCCTTTGCAATCTCTTTTACAGTCCCTTTCCATCCAGCATGCGCAAGTCCTATCATACCATGTGATGGCGCATAAAAATAGAGTGGAACACAATCCGCGTAACAAGATGTTAGAAGAACATCATTATTAGTCGTATAAATGCCATCTGTTTTTGAAATGCCGTCTTCATATGAATAGACGCCACTTCCTTTTTCTTGTTGTCCTACTTTTTCAACATGATGATCATGAACTTGTTCAGAGCAAATCCAGTTTTCTAATGGTTTTTGTAACTTATTTGCTAAAATGCGTCTGTTTTCATGAACGTTCTCCACGATATCATTCACATGTAATCCTAAATTCATCGCATGAAAGGAGCCCGTACTTATCCCACCATCTTTTGTCGTAAATCCAGCAGTAATGTTTCCAAGTTCTTTCCACGCTTGTAAATACAGTATACCGTCCACATATTTAAATGGTTCTCTCATAACAAAGCGACCCCTTTTTAATTAAAATAGCATAAAAAAGCATGGTACTTCCTGTCTATTTTACCATACTTTTATTTTTTCATAATCCTAACAGAAAAAAAAGAGGAATTTGTAATATTCTTTATGAAATTGTCGGTGTTTGTATTGATTCTGTTACAGAATTAACAGTATTTACTCTAACAAGTATGACATCTTCCCCAATTTTCACAATTTCTTTCCAAGGAATTACAATTTCTACATCTTTCCCAAAGATCCCTAACATGCGTGCCTGTTTGGAAATAATAATAGACCCGATCCTCCCTGTATCCATATCAATTTCAATATCTCCAATATTCCCAAGTCGTTTTCCATCTGAAACATTTATTATATCTTTCATCTGCAATTCCGAAATTCGTATCACTTTCATCCTCTCCCTTATATGTGACGAATTGAAAAAAGCTGTTTCTTAAATTAACAGGAAGTACCCTCTTATCAACCCCATATTATTTTCATTATATGAACACCCTTTCCCTACTATGAGCAAAAACAAACTATGTTACATATAAAAAGGTTTCACCATAAATGGTGAAACCTTATCCTTGAATCGTCTTATTCATTTGTTTAATAGCCGATTTCTCTAAACGTGACACTTGAGCTTGAGAAATCCCGATTTCTTCTGCAACTTCCATTTGTGTTTTTCCTTGGAAGAAACGTTTTCGAATAATCATTTTCTCACGATCATTTAAACGCTTCATTCCTTCTTTTAGTGCTAACTCTTCAACCCACTGCTCGTCCTTTTGTTTTTCATCACTTAACTGATCCATAACAAAGATAGGATCTCCCCCATCGTTATAAATCGGCTCAAATAATGAAACTGGATCTTGAATCGCATCTAACGCGAAAACAATTTCTTCATGAGTTACTTCTAGCACTTTTGCAATATCCATCGCTGTTGGTTCTTTTGAATTTTCTGCAATCAACTTTTCTCTTACCTGTAACGCTTTATACGCAATATCTCGTAATGAGCGAGATACGCGAATCGGATTATTATCACGCAAATATCTGCGTATTTCCCCAATAATCATCGGCACAGCATACGTTGAAAATTTTACATTTTGGCCTAAATCAAAGTTATCAATGGATTTCATAAGTCCGATACAACCAACTTGAAATAAATCGTCAACATATTCTCCTCTGTTATTAAATCTTTGGATGACGCTCAGTACAAGACGTAAGTTTCCATTCACTAATTTCTCTCTTGCGCTTATCTCTCCACTTTGCATTTCACGAAATAATTTACGCATTTCATCATTTTTTAGTACGGGAAGTTTAGCTGTATCAACACCGCAAATTTCTACTTTGTTTCTCGTCAAAGTGTTCCCTCCTATCGGGAGTTGCTGTACAGTGTAAAGTATTTCCTTTGAAGGGGATTTTATGCATGTGGTTTTTTCTTCATTTTTCATTTTAGTTGCCTTTCCTCATACAACTAAATAGAATAAGACCAGCCGTTATATAGGCTGATCTTATTCTTTACACCATTTTATTAAATTCTTTTCGTAATCTTTTTATGATTCTTTTTTCTAAACGCGAAATGTATGACTGTGAAATCCCAAGCATATCCGCCACATCTTTTTGCGTCTTTTCTTCTCCTCCAGCCAGCCCGAAGCGAAGTTCCATAATTTGTTTTTCACGATCATTTAATTGATGTAATGCTTTCATTAGAAGATGACGATCAACAGTAGCCTCTAAATCTTTTGTAATAATGTCATCGTCTGTACCTAATACATCTGATAACAAAAGTTCATTCCCGTCCCAATCGATATTAAGTGGTTCATCAAAAGAAACTTCTGAACGATTTTTATTATTCCGGCGCAAATGCATTAAAATTTCATTTTCTATACAACGCGAGGCATATGTTGCTAATTTTATTTTCTTTTCCGGATTAAATGTATTCACCGCTTTAATAAGGCCGATTGTTCCAATACTAATCAAATCTTCAATATTTATCCCTGTATTTTCAAACTTTCTTGCTATATATACGACTAGCCGTAAGTTGCGTTCAATCAGTAACGATCTTGCTGCCTGATCTCCTTTTGGTAATTTATTCAAAAGAACTTCCTCTTCTTCTTTCGTTAACGGTGGTGGCAACGCTTCACTTCCACCAATGTAATAAATTTCATCGGTCTTAATTCCTAATTTCAGCAATACTTTATACCAAAGGTATACTAAATAAAATTTTAATTTCATCATATTATCCCGCCTCCCATTATTAAGCAATTACCATTTTTTGAGAAATTAACATTTTCGGATGCACAATACATTGATACTCTCCATTGGTTGACAACTGTTGTGTATTTAACCCAATCAATACTTTGCTGACTACAATAGAACTACCTTCATGATCAATGTGTACACTGTCCGGCTTAACGGCCCATAAAAATTGACTCTCTACTCCTACTGCTCGGAAAGGAATTAAGCGTAATTTTGTCGCCCACCCAGAATCATTTTCTGGTATTTGAGGAATCTCTGTTTTGGAATAAACTTGTTCTGTTAACCAAGCTGGCAAGCAATGTTCTAATGATGAAATATGCATTATCATAACAGGTGTTTTTGTTAACGGATCGTAAAGTTGGTTCCCACTATCAATCAAACCTGTGAGTTCTAGTTCCTCTTCAGCTAATTGAATTTTCAATTTCACAATTTGATCATAGTGTATTTTTGTAACCTCTACGCTTTCAATACGCTTTTTAGAAAAATAATAGATTACTGGAAAACCAAAAACCACAAACAACCAGCTAATTGGATCACCGTAAGAAATAGATTGAGATTGAACCAATCCATTTACCATTTCATTCGTTTGCAAAAAGAAATGAGTGCCAATTAACCCTCCGCCAACCATAAAAGTTACAAAATAAAAAGTAAAAACAGTTTGTGCATAATTTCTAAACGTTGTAAATCCAAATGCTGTATACACAATAAGTAACGAGTACAGTAGTTTCATAATTGGATGTGTCATCATAGAAGCAAAAGGAGTAAAGGCAAAAATAACAATAGTTGACCCTATAAATGCCCCTAACACAAGCCTCCATCTTTTGATCTTCTTTTTTAACACGGTGGCTGTTAATAAAAGTAAAAGAAAATCAATGCAGGCGTTTAACAACCAAACAACGTCGGCGTAAACAACCAAACAATTCACCTCTTTTTTTAAGTTGAGACTAGTATAATGCATATCCAATAGGAAAGTGTGTCAATTTGCGGAGGTGTTTTTTTGTTATTTTGTGCTTTCTAGACATAATCTGTCGGTAAAAATTAAAAGTATATGTTTCATAGAATACTATGCTTTTTTACTTACATAAAAAAGTGAAATGTATAAAGTGAAACTTTAATCAGTGGGGGTTTTCTTCATCCCACACTGATTATTAGCCCTCACCAATCGGACTTTTATGGGCAGTTAATCCCCCACCTAAATTCTTTGCTTTCGCTGAATTTTGAGGTGGGGGTCTTACTGCTCATTAAAGTGGGATAAAATAAAAAAAGACCTGCTTAGCAGATCTTTCTCCTGTATAAAACAAAAAAAGGAGCCTGAAAGCTCCTTTTCTTTTATCGTCTACGACGGTTACGTAAAAATGCTGGAATATCAATATCGTCTGAATCTGAATGACGCTCATGTACAACCGGCTCTTCACGCTTCATTTCACGTTTTACTTCACGTTGTTTTGGAGGTTGAGCTACTGGCTGTTGCTGTTGTTGCGTGTGGTTCACATTCGGACGAATGATTGGTTTTGGTGGTTGAGTTGCAATGCTATCATCAAAACCAGTTGCAATTACAGTTACAACGATATCATCTTTTAACCCTTCGTTAATAACAGAACCGAAAATCATATTTACTTCTGGATCTGAAGCTGAAGCTACAATGTCTGCCGCTTCTTGTACTTCGTATAAGCTTAAGTTAGCTCCACCCGTAATGTTCATGATAACACCTTGAGCTCCATCAATAGATGTTTCTAATAATGGACTAGAAATCGCTTTTTTCGCAGCTTCAGCAGCACGATTTTCTCCATTACCAGAACCAATACCCATTAAAGCAGAACCTCTATTAGACATAATTGTTTTTACGTCTGCGAAGTCTAAGTTAATTAAACCTGGTGTTGCAATTAAATCAGAAATACCTTGTACACCTTGACGTAATACGTTATCTGCTTCACGGAATGCTTCTAACATCGGCGTGTTTTTATCAACAATCTCTAATAAGCGATCGTTTGGAATTACAATAAGCGTATCTACATTTTCTTTAAATGCAGCAATACCAGATGCCGCTTGTGTTGCACGCTTACGTCCTTCAAATGTAAATGGACGTGTTACAACACCAACTGTTAATGCACCTAATTCTTTTGCAACTTGAGCAACAACTGGAGCCGCACCAGTTCCAGTTCCGCCGCCCATACCAGCAGTTACGAATACCATATCAGCACCACGAAGTGCTTCTTGGATCTGTTCTTTGCTTTCTTCTGCAGCTTTTTTCCCTACTTCAGGGTTTGCACCTGCACCAAGTCCACGTGTTAATTTTCCACCAATTTGCATTTTTGTTTCAGCTTTTGATAGATTTAATGCTTGCGCATCAGTATTTACAGCGATAAAGTCTACACCTTGTACACCGTGTTCAATCATACGGTTTACAGCATTGTTTCCGCCACCGCCGACACCGATAACTTTTATATTCGCTAATTGATCTTGAGTAGTATCAAACTCTAACATGTCGAAATCCCCCTAGAACCTCATTTTTCGTGTCCAATTTTAATCCCATAAATAACGGAATACACGTTTTACTTTTGACATCATACGGTCATCATTTTGATTATTATTGTTTTGATTACGAGTTTTTTGTTTCGCAGGTTGCTGTTGTACCGGCGTTGGAGCTGGTGCTGGTACTGGTTCAAAATGCTCTTGCTTTTCCTGCACATTTTTTCCACGTAATTTAGCTTTTTGATAAGAATGTTTAATTAATCCCACTCCACTTGTATATTGTGGCTCACGCACACCAATATAATCAGGAGTTGCTATACGAACATTTTCATGTAAAATATCATATGCAAGATCAAGAACACCTGGCATAGAAGCAATTCCACCAGTTAGTACATAACCAGAAGCTACTTGCTTTAATCCTAACTTACGCACTTCATCTTGAACAAACATTAAAATTTCCTCTACACGAGCCTCTATTATATCCGATAATTCCAATTGAGAATATTGTTCTGTTTGATCACTTCCCATAATAGGAACCGTAAACATCTCTTCTTCAGATGCTGTATCATAAAAAGCATGTCCATATTTCAACTTAATTTGATCTGCATTTTCTGTTGAAGTTTTCAACCCAATTGCAATATCCTTCGTTATATGGTCTCCACCTAATGGTAATACACTCGTCGCTTGTAACTCTCCATCTTTAAAAATAGATAAAGTTGTAGATCCTCCCCCCATATCAACAAGGGCTACTCCTCTATTTTTTTCATCTGAAGATATAGCAACTGTAGCAGCTGCTAAAGGCTGAAGGCAAATATCAACTATTTCAAGACCTGCTTTTTCTACACAACGAAGTAGGTTATGTAGTAAAGTTCTCGAGCCTGTAATAAGTGTACCTTCCATTTCTAATCTTACACCGATCATCCCTCGTGGATCGTTAATCTCGTCAAGACCGTCTACAATGAACTGTCGAGGTACCACATCAATAAACTCACGTTCTGGAGCAATTGACACAACTTGTGCTGCATCTAGAACGCGTAAGACATCTTCATTCCCGATTTCACGATCTTCATTTGAAACAGCGACTACTCCGTGACAAGGAAGTAGCTGTACCTGGTTTGCATTGACACCTACTACAACTTGCTCAATGTGGATTCCCACCATGCGCTCAGCTTGTTCAATTGCTTTTTTAATTGATCGAACAGTCTCATCTATATCAACTATCGATCCTTTCTTCAAACCATTTGATTTTACATTTCCAACACCAATTATGTTTAAGCTGTCATTAACCATTTCACCAATGATGACTTTAACATTGGATGTACCGATGTCAAGACTAACATATATTTCATTGCTGTTCATTCTTTGGCACCTCCTTCTTTATTTATACCATACAACTCAATATATGGAACAACAATCGCAACTTTACTATTTATAAGAAAAATATTCAACGTCTTTATACGTTTCCCTTTTTTAACCCTATATTTTTCTTATTTTTATTTAACATTCATTTAAGAATATCGCAGTAAACTATGAATAACTGCTTATCTTGAAATAATTCTATTTCAATTGTAAAGATTACCGCCAAGTATAAGTCTACACTAAGATGTACTCATAGAAAAGTGAAACTTGTACCAATCCTAGTATGAATCTAAGAATTTTTACATATTTTTCATCAAATGAACCATTCTTATAAATTCCTATGCTCCAAGTAGAACGTTCGTTTCGTTTTTTCTACAATAACGTAGTGAAAACTATCGTTCTATTCTTTTTTTTCTTCCGCTCCTATTTCTTTCGTATATGCCCCTACTTCTAAGTCAATTAATACCTTTTTACCCGGCTCAATTGTTTTTAATATAAGTGGATAAGCTTCCATACGTTTTGCGAAATTTTGAATTGTAGTGCTCACTTCATACCCTTCATTCATATATAAAGTAAGGTGGTCCTCATTCGCATTTGTCGGCGAATAACGAATTTCAGAAATAGACCTTAAAATAGTTGGTGTTAATTTTTCAAGCTCAGCAATTAACTCCTTCATTTTCTCCTCTTTAAAAGGTTCAAAAATTGGCGCTGCAACAGGGAGTTTTCCGTTCGGAAGTACATCAAGTGTTTTCCCATTTTCTAATAACGGTTGTAATTTCCCATCTTTGTTTATATAACCAATCGTTAAATATTCTTCAATATGAACATCAATTTTATTTGGAAAACGTTTTTTTACATTTACTGCTTTAATTTCTTTTCGTTTCGTTAAGTTTTCTTCTGCTTTATGTGCTGTCACTCGGAAATAACTTGTATCATATGTCACACCTGATTCCTTCATTACTTGTTCATCTGTCATATAATGATTTCCAAACACACTTATCTTTTTTATATTGCTAAGCGGAGACCGAAAATAAATCAAAAAGAGCACTAATAAAAATAAAATTGATATGTATAAAATCAACCGATGATTAACATTTTTCTTGTTTTTTTTCTGTTGATTTTTTAACTTTGGTACACGATCCTGTAGTTTAATCACTTTACTATTTTTCATGTACGATCCCCCTACGTAACATAAAGAACGGCATGTTCCTCATGCCGTTCTTATCTTCTTATTATAACATAAATGATAATGAGCGGAACGAATAACCGTTATCTTCCAATGATTTCTACTTCTGTATGCATTTCTACGCCAAATTTATCCTTGATTGTTTGTTTTATGAATGCAATTAAAGATAAGACATCTTGCGCACTGGCTCCCCCAGTATTAATAATAAAATTCCCATGCATTTCAGAAATTCGAGCTCCACCTAATTGATAACCACGAAGCCCCGCTTTTTCTATTAAATCTCCTGCAAAGTATGGAATTGGATTTCGGAACACACTTCCTGCACAAGGATGATTCCATGGCTGTGTTTCACGGCGGTAATCTTTATTCTTTTGCATGACACTTACAATTCTTTCACGCTCTCCTATCTGTAATTGAAACTCAGCTTCCAAAACAATACCAGGTCGTTTCGTTTGCAATACAGATGTACGGTAGGAAAATTCCATTTCTTCATGCGTTAACCAGTCAATTGTTCCATCTTCAAACAAAATAAGAACTTTTGATACTATATTTGATATATCCGATTTATGTGCTCCTGCATTCATATACACTGCACCACCAACACTTCCTGGAATACCACTTGCAAACTCCAGACCGGCTAATCCTTGACGACTAAGTAAAGTTGATAATTTAATAAGGGGATACCCACCACCAACTCTTACTTTGTATTTTTCGACTTCTAAGTGGTCTAATCCTTCTCCTAAACGAATAACGACACCTTCTATACCTAAATCAGATACAAGAAGATTCGAACCGCGACCAATTACAGTCCACTTTGTTTTATACTTTTTTACTAACTGCAACGTTTTTTTAATACCGGCAACATGCTTTGGCACAATTAAAATATCAGCTGGTCCACCTATTTTCATAGTCGTATAACGAGCTAACGGTTCATCCACTAACACGCGACCAACATTTGCTTCTATAAGCTCATTTACTAATTGCTCCATAAACAATCTCCCCCATACTAAGTATCCTTATTACAGTAGTATGCAGGGCTTTCACCTAACGTTATTTTTTTACAAGCTTATTCATTACTTCATACAGCTTATTTGCTGCATCAGGAATACCTAATTGCCCAGCAGCAAGCTTCATATTTTGTAATGTTTGTGTATCTAATAAAATCTCATCAATGTCACGAATAAGTGTTTCTGCTGTTAAATCTTTTTCAAGCAACATTTTTGCTGCTCCTTTATCGACAACAGAACGTGCATTTTTTTCCTGATGGTTATTTGTTACGTAAGGACTTGGAATTAATACACTCGGCTTACCTAACGCTGTTAATTCTGCAAGTGTTGTTGCCCCAGCTCTTGAAACAACAAGATCTACACCTGTAAGTACTTCTGGCATATTATGAATGAAAGGTTTAATAATAACATTACTCGGATTCCCTTTTTGCTTTACTGCTTCCATCACTTTGTCGTAATGAACTTCACCTGTTACATACAATATTTCGTAACTTTTATTTCCAAACTGCTCAATTGCCTCTACGAAAGCATCGTTAATCGGTCTAGCGCCACGGCTTCCACCAAAAATAAGTACGGATTTTTTAGGAAGAGATAAACCTACTGAACGTTTTCCTTTCATTCCATTTTGATCCATTACTTCTGATGCTCGTGGATTTCCTGTCATGACCACTTTTGATTGTGGAAAATGCTCTACAGCTGCATCAAAACAAACCGCAACTTTATCAACATAGCGGCTTAAAAACTTATTCGTTACACCAGGTACACTATTTTGTTCATGTACAATAGTTGGAATACCTAATTTTGCCGCAGCATATACAACAGGTCCACATACATATCCACCCGTTCCAATTACAATATCCGGATTAAAACGACGAATATATCGTTTACTATCTTGTACACCTTTTAGGAAACGCATCACTGTTTTCACGTTATCTAACGATATTTTACGCTTAAATCCACTTATAACAATAGATTGAAACGGTATACCTGCTTTTGGCACGATTGTGCTCTCTAATCCATTCTCCGTTCCAATATATAAAAACCTTGCTTCCGGATTTAATTTTTTTATTTCTCTTATTAAAGCAAGAGCCGGATAAATATGACCTCCAGTGCCCCCACCACTTACTAATACACGCACTACTAACTCCTCCGCTTCTCTGTTTCTAATTTCAGTCGTATTCATTTCTATATACATATTGTTTCTTCGCACACATACGAAAAACCCTGTCTTATAAAACAGGGTTTAGTAGCGAGAATGGCGACTTATATTTAATAATACACCTACTGCCATTAACATTAATGTCAAACTTGATCCACCATAACTTAAAAACGGCAAAGTAATACCCGTAACAGGCATCAATCCTGTTACAACACCAACATTAATCATTACTTGAATCGCAATCATCGCCACAATACCTACTGCTAAAAACGTACCATATAAATCTGGCGCTCCTAAAGCTATACGAATCCCACGCCATAATAATAGACTAAATAATAATAACACAAATGAACCACCAATAAAACCTAATTCCTCGGATAAGATTGCAAATATAAAGTCTGTTTGCGGTTCAGGTAAATAAAGAAACTTTTGTCTACTTTGTCCAAGTCCAAGCCCGAATAATCCACCCGGTCCAATTGCGAGTAACGATTGAATAATTTGAAATCCACTCCCAAGCGGATCTGACCACGGATCTAAATATGATGTTATACGTTTCATTCGATACGGTGCTGATGCAATTAACCCTACAAATCCTGCTACACCAATCAAACCAAACATTGCAAAGTGAAAGACCCTTGCTCCGGAGATAAATATCATAATGATACATGTCCCAACCATTACCGTTCCTGTACCAAGATCTGGTTGTAACATAATCATTCCGAAAGCAAGAAATACAAAACTTAGAGCTGGTAGTAAACCACGTTTAAAAGAAGTAATTAATTTTTGTCGTTCCGCTAAAAATTTTGCTAAGAAAATAATCATCGCAAACTTCATAAATTCTGACGGTTGAATGGAAAATGCTCCGATTCCAATCCAACTTCGCGCTCCACCTCGAACAAGTCCTACTCCAGGAATAAGAACGAGAATAAGAAGAATAAAGCAAACTAGCAAAATTACTTTTGAGTACGTACGCCACACCCAATAATCAATTTTCATAATAAAAAACATAGCCACTACACCAAGACCTGCAAATAGCAATTGCCTTTTTGCAAAAAAGAATGAGTCCCCCATTTTATAAGAGGCCCAAACCGCACTTGCACTATACACCATAACCATTCCGATTGTTAACAACGCAAGTGTAACGATGATGAGAATAAAATCAGGCGTTTTCTTCATTACCCATAAACACCACCTCTTTAGGCAGAAACTTTTGCCCTATGTAACAAAACATCAGTAGGTGTTAGCCTACTGATGTTTTGATTTACTTTATATAAGTTTATGCACAGCTTGTATAAAAATGTCTCCTCTTTCTTCAAATGTTTTAAATTGATCCCAGCTTGCACATGCTGGAGAAAGAAGAATTACATCACCATCTGTAGAATGAGCGTAAGCTTTCACTACCGCTTCCTCTAAAGTATCGACACTTTCAATTGTATCTAATCCCGCTTTTTCTGCAGCTCTTACTAATTTGGGAGCTGTTTGTCCAAATGTTACAATTGCTTTTACATTTTTGAAATATGGAATTAAATCATCAAATTCATTTCCACGATCCAGGCCACCTGCTAATAACACAATCGGTTGTGTAAACGCAGATAAAGCTTTCTCAGTCGCTAACATATTCGTTGCTTTGGAGTCATTATAAACCTTACGGTTGTTAATAGTTGTTACATATTCTAGACGATGTTTAACACCTGTAAATCGTTTTAACACCGCCGTAATCGCTTCATTAGAAACACCCAATAATTTCGCGATACTCATCGCTGCTAAAATATTTTCCAAATTATGTTGACCAGGTAAAACGATATCGCCTACTTCAACAACTTTTTCACCTTTAAAATAAAGAGCATTATCTTTTATACACGCGCCATCTTCAATTTCTTTCGTTGTTGAAAATAGTACTTTTTGCCCTTTACTATAAGCTGATAAAGTCATCACATCTGTATCATCTGCATTTATTACACTATAGTCATTTTCTGTTTGGTTTTTAAAAATATTTGCTTTCGCTAAACCATATTCTTTCTTCGTCCCATGATAATCTAAGTGGGCCTCAAATAAATTTAAAAACGCAGCAATTTTAGGTTGGAACAATTCTACTCCCATCAATTGGAACGATGAAAGTTCTGTAACTACAACTTCATTTTCTTTTGCATCCTGTGCTACTTCACACGCTACAGTTCCAATGTTTCCTGCAATTACAGGATGCTTTTGTCCTTCTTTTAGCATTTCAAATGTAAGCATTGTCGTCGTCGTTTTACCATTAGACCCTGTAATCCCAACAAATGGCGCTTCCGAAATACGATATGCTAATTCAACTTCCGTAACAATCGGAATTTGTTTTTCTTTCGCAGCAACTAATATTGGATTAGAATACGGGATTCCTGGATTTTTTACTACAAGAGAAATATTTCTCTCTAATAATTCTAAAGGATGACCACCACATACAACGTCCATTCCTTTTGCTTGTAATTTTGCAGCAAGTACATTATCTGCTAAAGGCTTTCCGTCATTCACAATAACATTTGCCCCTAATTTTTGTAACAACGTAGCTGCTGCATAACCACTTTTTGCAATGCCTAATACAAGAATATTTTTATTTTGAAATTCAGTTACAGTTTTCAATTACATCCACACCCCGATATAAATTCCTAACACAGCTAATAAAAATCCTACAGACCAAAACGTCACAACAACACGCCATTCTGACCAACCACATAATTCATAATGATGGTGTAATGGACTCATTTTAAAGACACGTTTTCCTGTTGTTTTAAATGAAATAACTTGAATAATAACAGATAAAGTTTCCATTACGAATACTCCGCCAATGATTACAAGTAGCAATTCTTGCTTTAATAAAATTGCTACAGCTGCAATGGCTCCACCTAAAGCTAAAGAACCTGTGTCTCCCATAAATACTTTCGCTGGATTCGCATTGAATACTAAAAATCCAAGTACAGCTCCTACAACCGCCATACAGAATATCGCTACTCCAAATTGCTCTTGTGCTACAGCAATAATACTAAACGCTCCAAATGCAATAGCAGCTGTTCCTGATAATAAACCATCTAAACCGTCAGTTAAGTTAACTGCATTCGATCCACCAATAAGCATAAATAGTACAAGTACAAAATATGCCCAACCTAATTCAAACTTAACATCTGTTCCCGGAATCATGATGTATGTGTGGAACGCTTGCCCTTTTCCAATTAAAAAGAACGCAATAGCAATAACAAGCTGACCTACTAATTTTTGTTTTGATGTTAAACCAAGATTTCTCTTCTTAACTACCTTTATGTAGTCATCTAAAAATCCAATCAATCCGTAACCAAACGTCACTAATAGTAATAATGAAACCTCTGCACCTAAATGTTTAAACTTAATCGCCATAATAAGTGAAGTTACCATCATAGATACGTATATGACGATACCGCCCATTGTCGGTGTCCCTGATTTTTTTTGATGTGACTTTGGTCCCTCATCACGAATACTCTGTCCGAACTTTAATTTTCTTAAAAATGGAATAAACAATGGCGAAAGGGCAACAGAAATTAAGAATGCTACCCCAGCCGTTACTAATAAACCTTGCTCAAGCACATGTAGTCCTCCTCTCACGTTGTTACTCTTCGTTGTTTAAACGCTCTGTAATTGCTTCTTTAGCGACTTCACGATCGTCAAAATGATGAACGTCTTTACCAATAATTTGATACGTTTCATGACCCTTACCAGCAACAATGATGATATCTTCAGCTTTCGCGTTAGCAATTGCATGATATATCGCTTTTTTTCTATCAATAATTACTTCATAATTATTCCCATTTGCGCCCTGTACCATATCATCTAATATAGCTCCTGGTTCTTCACTTCTTGGATTATCTGACGTATAAATTGCGTGAGTTGCATATTTTGTTGCGACACTTGCCATGATCGGTCTCTTCGTTCGATCTCTATCGCCGCCACAACCGACGATACAATATACATCACCTTTTGCAAATTGCTTTGCTGTTTTCAATACATTCTCTAAACTATCTGGTGTATGAGCATAATCAACAATAACTGTATAATTCTGTCCACCATCAACCACTTCAAAACGTCCTGGAACTCCAGCTAATTTCTTTATCACATCAAGGATTGTTTCTAAACTTACACCAGAAACAAGTCCTGCCGCTGTTGCCGCTAGTACGTTATATACATTAAATTTCCCAATCAATTTCATCGTAACATTTACACTTTCATACGGTGTTACAAGCGTAAATGTAGTTCCACCACTCGTCATAACGATATCTTTGGCCATAATATCACTTGTTGTATCAATTCCATATGTTACAACAGTTGCTGCAGTACTTCTCATATATTCCTCTGTTACAGCATCATCGTTATTCAGTACCGCGTACTTTTCACGATTATGATTATAACTATTGCCAAGTTGTGCAAATAACAACCCTTTTGCATGTTTATATTCTTCCATCGTTTTATGATAGTCTAAATGATCTTGTGTTAAATTTGTAAACACTGCTACATCGTAATCACATCCGTGTACACGACCAAGATCTAAAGCATGTGACGAAACTTCCATTACTGTGCTATCCACACCATGTTCAACCATTTTTGAAAATGTTTGTTGAAGTGTTAGTGCATCTGGCGTTGTATTTTTCACCTCAAATGTTTCATCACCGATTTTCATATTAATCGTTCCAATTAGCCCCGTTTTATGACCATGTGCGCGCATAATCTCATCCATAATATGCGATGTTGTTGTCTTTCCATTTGTACCTGTAATTCCGATTAAATGTAACTTGTGTGTTGGTTGACCATAAAAATAATCAGCTAAAACCGCTAACGAACGAAAAGTGTTTTTCACAAGTACAACTGGAACGTCAACATCAATTGGTCTTTCCGCAACAATAGCAGCCGCTCCTTGTGCCGCTGCTTGCTTAGCAAAATCATGGCTATCAACCGTATACCCTTTCATACATACAAATAAGCTTCCTTCTTTCACTTTACGTGAATCAGCTTCTATAGATGTGATTTCTGGATTTTCTTTTGGAACAACTGGAAAATCATGCAAACATGATACAAGTGTATGCAACTTCATTTCACTAAACCCTCTCTACATTGTGTATTTATCTCTTTTTTAATAAGCAACACGTTACCTCCTAATTATGTAAAATAGGAGGTAAGTGCTACTGTGTCTAATAAATAGACTTATTTATAATTGAAACTCTTACGGTCTCAAATTAAGTAACTCTTCTATAGAGAACTCACTTCCACCAATTGTACCATAAAACGTACTAGGTTACCTTTAATTCCCGAAGTAAATTCTAATTTTTGAGCCTTCTTTCACTTTAGCTCCTGCTTCTGGGGACTGTTTAATGACTTTCTCTCCGTCTCCACTTATATCAAGCTTCAAATCGACGAGTTGCGTCTGTAAGTCTTTCTTTTTCATACCAATTAAATTCGGAACTTCCACAGTTGGTATATCGCCCCATTTATATTCTCTCTCAACTTGTTCTGTTCTCGGTTTCACTCCCATAACAGGAAGTGCATCCCGAAGAATATTCCCAACAATTGGAGCTGCTACTACTCCACCAAATTGCGTTACACCTTTCGGATTATCAACAGCAACATAAACAACAATTTCCGGATCATCTGCTGGAGCAAAACCGATAAAAGATACAATATAATTATTCTCTAAATATTTACCATCTTTCACTTTTTGAGCCGTACCTGTTTTTCCACCTACACGATACCCATCAATGAAAGCACCTTTACCAGATCCTTTTGCTACAACATTTTCTAAAGCATACCGAACTTTTTCTGAAGTTTCCTTGGAAATAACTTTTCTTTTTTCTACAGGTGTCTTTTTGCTTACAACTTGATTGTTTTTCGGATCAATAAATTCTTTAGCTATATACGGTTGATACAAAGTTCCACCATTTACAGCCGCTGCTACTGCCGCTACTTGTTGGATTGGCGTAACAGAAACACCTTGACCGAATGAAGTTGTTGCTTGCTCAACTGGACCGACTTTATCTAAATTAAATAAAATCCCACTACCTTCACCTTGCAGATCAATTCCAGTCTTCTGTCCAAAGCCAAAATTACGAATGTATTTAAACAATCGGTCTTTACCAAGGCGATCACCCAGTTCAATAAATCCTGGGTTACAAGAGTTTTGAACTACTTCTAAAAACGTTTGGCTACCATGGCCTCCTGCTTTCCAGCATTTCAATCTTGCTCCACCAACTTCAGCTGCTCCATCATCATAAAACGTATCTTTCTCTAAGTCTACTAAATTTTCATTCAAAGCTGCAGCTAATGTAATAATCTTAAATGTTGAACCAGGCTCATACGTACTCCATACTGGTAAATTTCTATTGTACACTTCTGGAGAAACGCTTTGGAAATCTGCCGGATCAAAACTCGGCCGACTCGACATACCTAAAATTTCACCATTTTTCGGATTCATCGCAATCGCAATCATACCATCTGGATTATATGTCGACTCTGCAATATTCATTTCTCTTTCCATAATTCTATTAATACGTGCATCAATTGTTAAACCTAAATTCAAACCAGCTTCTGGTTTTTTGAAGTCATCACCAACATTAGGCATCCTTTGTCCTTTTGCATCTGCAAAAAAACGCACATGGCCTTCATCACCATTTAGCTCTTTATCATAATATTTTTCTAGCCCCATAAGACCTTGGTTATCACTACCAGCAAACCCTAATACGTGCGATAAAAAGTTACCAAATGGATAGTACCTGATAGAGTCTTCTGCGATATAAACACCTTTCAAGCTTAATCCTCGTACCTCTTTCGCTTTATCATGCGATATTTTCCTTCCGCCTTTATCTAACCTTACAATTGATTCTTTTTTTGTAATTCTCTTGTAAATCTCATCTTTTTCCACACCTAATACTGCAGCTAACTTCTCTGCAGTCTCTGCTGGTTTTTCAATTTGCCTCGGTACAACAAAGACAGTTGGAGCACTTTTATTCGTAGCAAGTTCCACACCATTTCGGTCTAAAATCTTCCCACGTTCAGGTTCAAAAGTAATATTACGACTCCATGAATCTTTCGCACGATCCGTTAACATATTCCCAAGAAAAAATTGCACATATCCAAGACGAATATCGATGATAGTGAAAATAAGTATACCTGATATGAGTATAAAAATAAGTCTTTTTCTAACTGTTACATTTGATACACGCATATTGGAACAAGCCTCCCTTACGCCTAGCTTGTTCCAATATATGCTTGTACTTATTTAATTAGAACTTGGCTTTTCTGCTTCTTGTTGTGGTTCAAGTGGCGGTACAAGTGTTACACCTAACTCTGTACCAGGTTGCAACAACGTTCCTTCTGGCACACTTTGTTCAGTTACGTATCCTGTACCATTAGGTTTTAGGTTAAGCTTTAATGTTTTTGCTAAATTCATAACATCGCGAAGCGCCCAGCCTTGTATATTTGGCATTGTAGGTTTATCCCCCACTAAGAAGACTCGGTCACCCTTCAATGTTTGTTCTGTCGCTTTCGGTACTTGTTGCTGTACTTTCCCTTCACCTAATACGATTGGACGAAGTTTTGCTTTATCAATAGCTTTTTTCGCTTCTTCCATCGTTTTTTCGGTTACATCTGGAACAGCAGTTTGCTGCTCTTTCACATATTTCTTCGGATCTTTCACTTCATTAGGTTTAATCTTTAAATACTCTAAACTATTCTTCGTTACATATTTAAAAATATCAGCTAAAGGTTGTGCGCCACTCTCATCATCTTTCAACTTCGGTTTTTTAACAGCTACATATACAACAAGTTGTGGGTCATCCATAGGTGCCATACCTAAGAAAGAGAATATGTAATTCTCTCTTCCTGTCATATAGCCACCTTTTCCATCCGGAATTTGCGCTGTTCCTGTTTTACCACCAACTGAATATCCATCGACTTTATAAGCAGTTCCCGTTCCTTTGGGCGATGTAACAACACGTTCTAATAACTGTCTTACTTGCGCCGCTGTTGCTTTCGTAACAGGTTTCCCTACTTCTTCTGGCTTATGTTCTAATTTTACTTCGCCTGTTATTGGATCTACAATTTTATCAATTGTATAAGGCTTCATCATTTTCCCATCATTTGCAATAGCTGTTGCAGCTTGCACAAGCTGGATTGGCGTTACAGTAGAACCTTGTCCAAAAGCTGTTGTTACTTGCTGTATTTGCTGATCGAATATAATTGTATTTGACCCTTCACCAGGTAAATCAATGTTCGTTTTTTCATCTAATCCAAAACTATGAATATATTTTCGGAAACGTTCTGGGCCAAGTTTTTGATCCCCTAAAATCGCAAACGCTACGTTGGAAGAACGCTCTACCCCTTCATCGAACGTGATAGATCCCCATCCAGCACCGCCGTTATGATCTTTTATTTTTCGGTTTCCGACTTGATAAGTACCAGACTGATAATAATCTTGTCCCTTATACACACCTTCATTAATAGCTGCTGCTAGCGTGAATATTTTCATTGTTGATCCAGGTTCAAATGCATTTGCAATTGCGTCATTATAAAAATACTTATTATTCTCTTGATTCGGATCATAACTAGGCTTACTAGACATCCCTAATATTTTCCCTGTTTTTGGATCTGCAACAATTGCTATTAAACTTTCTGGTTCATAATGTTTACTCGCTTCTTTCATCGCGTCTTCTAAATAACTTTGAATACGCTGGTCAAGCGTTAAATATACATTATCTCCATTTTTAGGTGCCTCTACATTCACTTTCCCACCATCAAGAGACACACCTTTACGGTCACCTGTATAAGCTACTTTTCCGTTAGAAGCTCCTAAATACTTATCTAAACTCTTTTCTAAACCAAATTGCCCTTTAGCAATCCCCTTATCATCAGGTCTCGCATGACCTACGACATAAGATGCGAAATCACCGTTTGGATATACCCTTGCATTTTCTGTAATAAAAGATATTCCAGGCAACTTTAATGCTTCTATTTGATCTTTCTGTTCTTTCGTCAAGCCCCTACCTAATTTCCCGAATTCTACTTGACTTCTGCCTTCTTTATTTAACGTAGCTAAAATCTTCTTTTCATCTGTTCCGAGTACTCCCGCAATTTTCTTTGCGGTATCCTCTTTATTCTCAACCTGATTCGCACCTTTTAATTCCGCTACAAGCTTATAAGAGTTTGCATCTTGCGCTAATACATGGCCGTTTTGATCATAAATCGTCCCGCGATTCGCTTCCAGAACTCCTGTTTTACCATGTTTTTGCTGAGCGAGTTTATCCAAATCTTGATTATGCACTGTTCCTGTTGCTTGTATGTAAAAAAATCGGGCTAATAACAGCAAAAAGAGCAGGAGGAATAAAATCATAAAATACCCTGCTCCCTTATTGGTATGAAATTTAGTCATAGTTCTCTTCATTTTCCCTTCACACCTATTGCCTTATTTGAGGCCTTTCACATTATTCGCATTAATTTCTAGCCCGTGTTTTTTCGCAACTTCAGAGATGCGTTCATAACGACTTAACTTCTCTACTTCAGCTTGTAATTCTTGATTTTCTTTTTGCTGCTGTACAATTTTTTGTTCTATCGTCGCAGCTTCTACATTAACTTGATAAAGACCTGCTTTATTTCCAATAAACGCTACACAGGCATACAATAAAAAGCCAATAAACGCTACATACAACAGTTTTTCGATTCTTGTAATCTTCGCTTTAGCTTTTGGCTGAACCATCTGCTGTGGGGGCGTTTGAATCTGAACCTCTTCTTGCGCTTGTTGTTTGTACTTTACAGCTAAGTTACTCATACCTCTCTCCCCTTTTTATCTTTTTTCAGCGATTCTCAATTTCGCAGAACGCGCTCGATTATTTTCTTCTAACTCAATATCAGAAGGTAAAATCGGTTTTCTCGTAATAAGCTTTAGTTTCGGCTTAAATTCATCAGGAATAATCGGTAATCCTGGTGGTAATTGTGGCGTTGTACTATTTCGCTTAAACGTCGTTTTACAAATACGGTCTTCTAAAGAATGGAATGTTATAACACTAACTCTTCCGCCTGGCTTGACCATCTCAATTGCAGATTCCAGCGCTTCTTCAAATACTTTCAATTCATCATTTACTGCAATACGGATTGCTTGGAACACTCGCTTTGCAGGGTGTCCACCCGTTCTACGAGCAGGAGCTGGGATACCCTCTTTAATTAGCTCTACTAATTCTGCTGTCGTTTCAATAGCTTTATTCTCACGATACGCTTCAATTTTTCTTGCTATTTGTTTTGAAAATTTCTCTTCACCATACTGGAAGAAAATTCTTACAAGTTGTTCATATGACCAGCTATTTACAACATCATATGCTGTTAACGAGGCATCCTGATCCATTCGCATATCTAACGGTGCATCATGATGATAACTAAAACCACGCTCTGGTGTATCTAATTGTGGGGATGAAACACCTAAATCAAATAAAATACCGTCTACTTCTGTTATACCTAATTCCTGTAGTTTTTCAGATAAATATCGGAAATTACTCTTTACTGTTATGAATTGCTCACCGTATGAAGAGAATTTTTCTTTCGCATTTTGAATCGCTACCTCATCTTGATCAAACGCGATTAATCTTCCGCCTTCAGTTAGTTGGGATAATAAATAAGAACTATGTCCTCCTCCCCCCAGTGTACAATCTACATATGTACCATCTGGCTTTATATCTAAGCCGTCTACTGTTTCCTTCAAAAGCACTGTTACGTGTTTAAACATTGTTGCACCTACTCTTTTTCCAATTAATTATGTTGAATGTATCTCCTCCTCTAAACGCATAATTCACGATTAGAAAACGAAATACTATGAAAGAACGACTCATTTAACTTGCCTACAAAGGCAGCATACTATACAAATCGCTATTTTCTTTTATTATATACTAAATTTTATCATCTTTTGCGGGAATTTAAATAAAAAACTGTCGAAAATGATAATAATACGTTTACATTTTGTGCTATTTTGTCATATATTTAAGTATCCTGCATAATTACGATATTCACCATTTTTAAATTAATAATTCAGAAAAATTTCACTTCACAGTAAATTCAACGAGATAAAAATAAAATCCTGCTCCTAAGAGCAAGATTCTATAGTTTTATAACATGATGTTTTCCGTTCCAAGAAAATGATGTTTCCATTACACGATCAACGAAATCTAAACCGTACTGATTTAAATAGTAACATACATTCCACACACGCTCTTGCGGCGCTCCTGATGGGCGGAGTGCAAATTGTATGCGACGGAATTTATTTAATTGCACTTCATGTTTTTTCTCAACATTTCTTTTCAACATTCTTTCCAGCAGTTCAATTTGTTCATTAATTTTGAATTCATTTTTCCCTGCAAATGCACTTAAGCCAGGATCTATTTTCTTCACAAATTGTTGTAATGAAGTATGAATATCAATTATTTCTTTTTTCGCCTCTACAAATCGGTCATCTATCGGTTCCTCTATTTGATTAGACAACCAATTATCACGCAACTTATCTACGTTATTTAAAAACGGATCACTCTCTTGCAATTGTAAATCATGCAAATCTGTCGCAATATCCCTCTCTATATAAGTGATTGTAATACGCGGAACGACAGGCGGCATTCGGAAACCGATCGTATGGAAGACTTGTTGCAATTCACTCCAGTAAGCTAATTCTCCTGGACCTCCAATAAAAGCCAATGTAGGAAATACATACTCTTGCATAAGAGGGCGCGTTACAACATTATTACTAAAGCGCTCTGGGCTCCTTTCCATCTCATCAATCAATTCCTCATATGAAAAGGAATACGCTCCATCCTTCCCAACAAACTTGCCTTGATTGTCTTCAAGCAACACTCGCTCATTATCAATTTCCATGAATATATGTACTGCATTAGACTTCGTTTCAATAATTGGTTTATACCCTAATTCTTTAATTACTTCCCGTTGGTTATGAAGCCCCTCTTGTACGTCTTTATACTTTCCTACAATTTGTTTAAAAAACGGAACTTCTAATTTCCTTAATTCAGGATGATGCGAATCGACAAGAATTAAACCAGAATTCACGAACATTTTCATAATAAGATGACCAAAGAAATCTACATACGTATTTGATTTCTCCAAAGAATCATCAATAAATTGAAGTACATCCTTTGTAAAATTCGTTTCAGGGTATGTTTTAAAAATTTCTTCAATCCACTTTCTACAGTCTTCCAAAGAAAGCTCAGACTCTGAAGCACTCGCCTTTTTTGGATTACGATCATGAAAAATAGTTTTTTTTATTTTTTTATTCTTCGTTACAAAAGTATGATTAATTTCATCCATATCATGGTCTTCACCAGCAATCCAGAAAACAGGAACGACTTTAACACCTAAACTTTCTTCCTTTTCCTTCGCAAGCTGTAAAACTGAAATAATTTTATGAATCGTGTAAAGCGGCCCTGTTAATAACCCAGCTTGTTGCCCAGCTATTACAACATATGTATTTTCATCTCCAAGCGATTTTACATTTTGAATTGTAGTTTCTCCCGCTTGTAATTTTGTATTATATTCTAATAAATGCGCTACTAAATCTTGGCGGAAAAATTCCCTCTCACGCAAATCTTGTACACGCTGTTTAAAAGCATCTTCTGTTAACATATAATCAAAACACGACTGTATCTCTTTTTTACCGTTCATATAGTCCGCTACAACACCTTGTTGCGGAACAGAGATTTCTTTTATCTCCATATAATTCTTCCTTTCGTATCCTGTTCTCTCACCAATCCACATTGTAGTCAATGTTGCACGTAAAAGCAAAGAATTACACTTATACTTTTACTTCTAATCCTTTTATTGCATCAAATAAAAATTGAAGTGTCGGAACGGATCTTCGCTGTTTCTCGGCTTCTTCTAATACATACCCAACAATCGCACCAATTTCCGTTTGTCTATTCGCTCTTACATCTGCCAGCATAGATGATGTATTACGAGACGTTCTTTCACATACGTGACATACCAGTTCCCATACTATTTCTTTTTCTTCTTTAACAAGAAAAGCGACTTCATGAAATACTTGCTCCATCATCTGATAAAAAAATGGATTCGTAATCAAATCTCCGTTCTTGACTTGTAATAATGCTGTTAATGGATTGATACATACATTAACAACTAATTTTTTGTGCATAACACCCTTCCAATCCTCTTCTATTTGAATTGGAAAATGGGAAAAAGGAAAGCAGTTAAACATTTTTTCAAAATGTTTAGACCGACCGTGCACAATTCCAAACTTTGTTACACCTATCCCAGTATGATAAACGGTATGTATTCCTTCTTTTTTTGCACCATGCTCTACAATTCCAACTGCAATATTTTCATTCTCTATTTTCTGCATAGCATGAAGATGTGACATTCCGTTTTGCAAAAAGATTAATGAGGATTTCCCTTGCACAAAAGGTAGTATGTCAGTTATATGATATTGTTTAACAGCAATAAATATATAGTCTAGCTGCTGGTCTAACATACTTTCTATTGGTAAAACTGGCGGGAATACCGTTTCGCGTTTCCCCTCCCTAATACAAGTTACACCCGTTATATTCAATTCGTCAGCCTGCTTAGCTGTCCTTGTAAACAACGTAACATCTTGATTACTTTTTTGTAAATAAAACGCATATAATAGACCGATAGCTCCTGGTCCCACAACTCCGATTTTCATTATCACACAAGGAACTCATTCGAACACGATACATAAGTCCCTTTTTCCCCTCCCCTTTTTATCCCGCAAACACCCAATTGATACGGGATCATAATTAACTAAAGATGAACAAATGCCACCTCTTCTTCCAATATGTATATACTACTTATTAATATGCTCCTACTCTTAGTTTAGCAAATCCTCAAAAAAATAATAAAAGAAATATACTATCATCTTCATAAAAATAAAAAAATGAGTTATAATATTATTATAAATATTTTTACTTTTCTGCATTCAACGAGACAAGAAAAGGATGTGATGTTATGGGATTCCCAAAAGTTGAGCGCTTGCTCATCAATTATAAAACATTAGACGAGTTTAAAAAATTTAAAGGTTGCGGAGCTCAAGAACTATCCATGTTAGAAGAATTACAAGCGAACATTATTGAAAACGATAGTGAATCTCCATTTTACGGTATTTATTACGGCGGATCACTCATTGCACGTATGAGTCTATACATGAAAAGGAACGGTGGGGAACCATTCGAAATTACAGGTACTTACCTAGAACTCTATAAACTTGAAGTGCTACCAACTTTCCAAAAACAAGGATTCGGAGAAATGCTTGTAAATTATGCGAAAGGGTTGCAGTTTCCAATTAAAACGATCGCACGTATCCATTCAGCTGGTTTTTGGGATAAATTAAATTTCCAGCCTGTATCAGTACCTGATGGTGATTTTTACGTTTGGAACCCAGAAACAAATTTGAATGCGGTTACAAACGAAGAGTCTGCATAAGAAATAAAAAAACAGCTACATAGCAGCTGTTTTTTTATTTCTTTAACTTCTCTAATTTCCCATTCGAACGAGCACTATTTCTTTCTGCTACCATTACACTTCTTTTTTGATCGATATAATCAAGCAATGTTCTATATTCTTCCTCATATACTGATAATCGTTCCAAAAGACTCTCTTTCTCTGTTTGTAACGATTCAATTTGCTGTTGCAACACCATTAAAGAGTTTTCATCTTTATAATTTTGCAAGAAATCAATAACATCATTCAATGTAATTGACGTAGGCTCTAATACCTTCGTCTCTTTCACTTCATAATTTTCCACTTTACGCAGTTGCTTCGCTTCTTCAATACGTTCTTTGTATTGCTTTCTAACGTAAGAATTCCATCTAAAACCACATGCTGCTGGTGTTCGTGATAAATGTCTTCCCACTTCTTTAAAGGCAGATAATTGCGTTCCGCCTTCTCGAATATGCCGGAGTACTACTTCTGCCAGAAGCAAATCTTCATCATCAGTCCAAGCATCTTGTCTTGTTGTCGCCATCTCTCTAGTCCTCCCTATGCATTTTTTATTAAACATATGCAGTTACTAGAAAAGATAGAATACATCAAATGAAGAATAAGACAAAAAAAATAAACGTAGAAGATATCTTCTACGTTTATTTCCCGCAATTACTTGCTGATTACTTCTTTACCTTTGTAAGTACCGCATGCTTTACATACACGGTGAGCTAATTTCGCTTCACCACAGCTTGGGCACTCTACCATACCAGGTACTGATAATTTGAAATGCGTACGACGCTTTCTTTTTACTGTTTTAGAAGTTCTTCTAAAAGGTACAGCCATTCTTCCCACCTCCTTAAAAGAAATAGTTATTTTCATATGAAGGCCTGAACCAGTCTTCCGAGTTATTTGTCAAAAAACTTTGCAAGTCCTGCTAATCTTGGATCAACAGTCTTTTCTTTGTTTTCTTCCGAAATCACTTGCCAGTCTTGACCTTGCATCGGTGCTCCACCAGAAACATCATCACTGAAAATTTGCATTGGAATCTCCAAAAGTATATTTTCCTTGATTACGGGCAGTAAGTCAAGTACTTCTCCTTCTAAACAATGAATTTCAGCTTCAGTTTCAAATTCTTCTTGTGAAGTTTGGAACACCTCAGTTGTTTTAATGTCAAATGGTAATGTCACATCTACTAAAGAGCGAGAACATGGTAAAACCATGCTTCCAGTTATATGTAGATGGAACGTAAACTTACCGGAGCCAAAATCAACTCTTCCTGTTACATGAACAGGATTAATTTCACGAATATCTTTCTCGACCTCTTTTAGCTCACTTACATCTACCATCTCATCCAATGTCAATCCTTTATTTCTCAATTTATTCAATTGATGGATGGACCATTTCATATCATATCACCTCAAGGCAACAAACAAAATTATAGCTAGCCATTTTATATTTGTCAATGTTTTTTCTTTACACTATAATGAAGTCATCATAGTAAATATTATATAGAGTATCACGTTTTTCAAAAAGATGCTACATCGAAAGGAGAGATTACCATAAAAGCCAGCGGTATTGTCGTTGAATATAACCCTTTTCATAACGGTCATGATTATCATGTGCAACAAACAAAAAAGTTAACACACGCTGATATTACAATAGCTGTTATGAGTGGCCCTTTTTTACAACGTGGTGAGCCGGCACTCGTATCTAAATGGTATCGCACCAAAATGGCCTTAGCATGCGGTGTAGACCTCGTTGTAGAGCTTCCCTATGCCTTTTCAACACAAAAGGCTGAAACCTTTGCAAATGGCGCTATATCGATTTTAAGCGCACTACACGCTTCTGAAATTTGTTTTGGTAGTGAAGATGGACAAATCGAAAGTTTTTATAACACCATCTCTGTACAAAAAAATGAAGAAGAGACTTATAATCGTCTTGTAAAGCAATTTATGAACGCAGGTAATAGTTACGCAAAAGCTACATCTGAAGCTTTCCTACACATTTTACCTTCTGAAAAAAACATAGACATGTCACAACCGAATAACATTTTAGGCTTCCAATACATGAAAGCAATTTTGACGCAAAATAGTCCTATGCAAGCACAAACAATCAAAAGATTTGCATCTCATTATCATGATGAAACTTTTAACGACCAACATATTGCAAGCGCAACAAGTATTCGCAAACAACTTTTTAGCGAAAATAGTTCCTTTACAGACATTGAGCCTTTTATCCCAAAAGCGACTGCTTCTCTTTTAGCAAGTTACAAACAAAACTACGGGACATTACATAATTGGGAACAATACTTTTCATTTTTTAAGTACAAACTTATGACGATGTCTCCAGACGACTTACGACATATATATGAAATTGAAGAAGGTTTAGAGCATCGTATTTTATCAAAAATACAAACCAGTTCCTCCTTCCATTCATTCATGGAAGCATTAAAAACGAAACGCTATACGTGGACTAGATTACAAAGAGCTTGTACACACATTTTAACGAATACAACAAAAGAAGAAATACATAACGCAAATATAGAGCAGCATGCACCGTACATCCGTCTACTAGGCATGTCACGAAAAGGACAAAATTACCTTTCAAAAAACAAGAAAAAAATAGAGCTTCCAATTCTTACCCATACAAAAACATTTGACCATCCTACTTTACATATAGAGCGAAAAGCCAATTCTGTATATTACTCCATCATGCAAGAACCGTTACGAACACAACTACTAAAACAAGATGCAACACATCATCCAATTCGTTATGATGAAACAACCTCAAAATTCCTATAAAAAAACCTCTCTTTTCCAGAGAGGTTTATTTTTTCTCGCCCATTTTTTCCAAATACATTAATGCATCTTCCAGCGTATCAACTGGCACAACTTTCATTTTTGTTTTAATATCTTTAGCAGCCTCAAGTGCATCTTTATAATTCGATTTCTCAGCACCTTTTTCATTTGGTGCAAAGAACACTTCAGCACCAGCATCACTTGCAGCGACCACTTTTTGCTGAATACCGCCAATCGGGCCAATTTCTCCCTTTTCATTAATCGTACCTGTTCCAGCTATTTCATGACCTCTTGTTAAATCCTCTTCCACCAGTTGATTATATATTTCTAATGTAAACATTAGACCTGCCGATGGTCCGCCTATTTCATGAGAATCAATTTTCACTTTCGGATCTACCACTAATTCTCTTTCCGTAACGATAGAAACCCCTATCCCAACACGCCCATTTCCATTCGGAATGGTCTTTACATTTAAGTTTTCTTTTAACTGTTTCCCATTCCTCTTGTACTCAATACTTACTGTATCTCCTTCTTTTTTCCCTGTCATATATTCAATAAATTGCTCCGTCTTTTCAAATGTTTTTCCGTCGACAGCTATGATAACATCGCCAAGTTTAAGCTTGCCTTCTGACGGCATCCCTTTTGCTACGCCTGCAACCAATACACCTTTATTTTCAAAAGAAACCGTACGATTTGCACGTTTGTAAGCATTATAGATCGCTGCATTTTGCGAATCTTTCATCGCATAATTTTGGCGAAATTGATATTCTTCATCACTTTCACCTTTTTGCAATATTTCTTCCGCTTTTGAAATATGTGTATATTTATTAAACTGCGCCGCTATTAAATTCACCACATTTGCTGGGCCCATCGAAACAGTAACAAGCATAAAGTCACCAGATTCTTTCGTTCCCCCTTCAACTTGAACGTAAGGCTCTAACTTGGCAGCCATTCCTGGTTTTGTTATATAATACGGTAAACGCACGTAAACAAGTAACATCGCCAGTATAACCCCTATTAAAATTGCATATATAAACCGAAAACGCTTAAACATTATGTTTCTCCTTCCACTGCTCAATTAATAAATGAATATTTGCAACATGTTTTTCCGCTTCTACTTCTCCAACTCGAATAATGTCTTCAATGTTTGTAAAAGCACGGGAACTAAATTGTTCTACAGCTGGTCGCATCATTAAATCCGATGCAATTTGCCTGTTCATTACAAGCTCATGTTGCATAATTTCAATACTCTGCATAATCACATCATAAATAGACGTAACCTCACCATTTACTTTAATCGGGGATACATCAACAGCAATGACAATATCGGCACCTAACTCTTTCACAACCGATACTGGAATACGATCAATCACTCCACCATCCACCAATAATCTACCTTCTATTTTCTCTGGTACAAACACTCCAGGTACAGATATGCTAGCTCTCACCGCCTCTGCAACGGGACCGCTTGTAAAAACTACTTTTTCCCCCTTCAAGATGTCAGTAGCCACAACAGCCGTCGGAATATCTAACTCTTCTAAATTTTTATTATATGTAAACATTTTAATCATATCTTTGACACGTTTTCCAGCAATAAATCCCATTTTCGGAACCGTAAAGTCTAAATAATATTTCCTTTTAAAAACATTTGCCAGTTTATATAGCCTTTCAACGTTAGAGCTAGCTGCATAAAATGTGCCTACTAGAGCCCCCATACTACTTCCTGCAATCATATGAATCGGTATATTATTTTCCCTTAAAACTTTTATAACACCAATATGAGCAAAACCTTTTGCACCCCCAGATCCAAGTGCTAAACCAATTTTCGGTTCTTTCATTTTTCTCACCCTTTAATTTTTTTCATTCCTTTTTCATACTTATGGTCTAAATTCACTACGTATCCACGTATACTGAAATGAACGTTTTTTGGGACAAAGGGGGATTTACTTACATGTATGAAAAATGGAAAACGGCTTTCCTTACCATATCAACACTGTTTTTAACCTTTTCTCTTGTACTTCACCCCCAAGCTGCTTTGCAAGCTTCCATTCGAGGGTTAAATATATGGTGGGAAGTTGTATTCCCTTCACTTTTACCGTTTTTCATCATTGCCGAACTTCTCATTAGTATAGGTGTTGTAAAATTTATAGGCGTGATATTAGAACCACTCATGCGGCCACTTTTCCGCGTGCCAGGAATAGGCGGATTTGTTTGGGCAATGGGAATGGCCTCAGGATTCCCCGCTGGTGCCAAATTAAGCGCTAGACTGCGTAAAAGCAATCAACTAACACAAATCGAAGCAGAGCGCCTCGTATCTTTTACAAACTCATCCAATCCACTTTTTATTTTTGGAGCTGTTTCTATCGGTTTTTTCAATAATCCGAAATTAGGAATCGTATTAGCTGCTGCACATTATTTAAGTAACTTTTTCGTCGGGTTACTGATGCGATTTTACGGCAATAACAACATTTCCATGCATGATAAACATACTACTAAAAAACGCCATTTTCAAAACCCATTTTCAATCCTACACGAAACACGTATGCAAGAAAAAAGACCAATAGGAAAATTACTTGGGGATGCTATCGTTTCTTCTATTCAAACACTACTTATGATTGGTGGATTTATTATTTTATTCTCTGTTTTAAATAAAATGATTACTGTATTTCATATTACAGCAGCTCTTTCTTTTATTATGCAACATATTTTATCATTCTTCCAACTAACTACCGAATTTAGTATTCCGATATTATCAGGCATTTTCGAAATGACACTCGGGAGCCAAATGATTAGTCAAATAAATGAAACACCCCTCCTGCAGCAGGCGATGGTAACAAGCTTTATTTTAGCATTTAGTGGCCTTTCTATTCAGGCACAAGTTGCTAGCATATTAGCTGAAACAGACATACGATTTAAACCTTATTTTTTCGCACGAATTATTCAAAGTATTCTTGCTCCTATTTTCACCTTTATATTTTGGAAACCATTTTATGAGAAAGTAAGCTCTTTTTCACCTATGCAAAAAGATATTCCCGTATTTTTTTCCAATTCTTCTATACCGCATGAAATTTGGACATCTTTTATACACTACGGACCGATATTTACTTTATTTTGTTTATATGTATATGTGATTTTATTATTTTTTCGTAGCAACAAAGAAAAACCCCGTTCACTTTAACGGGGTTTGAAACTTTTCTTTTAATGCACGTTCTACAATGGGAGGTACAAGATCAACTACACTTCCGCCATATCTCGCAACTTCTTTCACAATGCTCGAGCTTAAAAATGAATATTGGTTATTTGTCATAATAAAAAAGGTTTCAATGTTTTCATCTAATTTTCGATTCATAGAAGTAATTTGCATCTCATATTCAAAATCAGAAACCGCTCGTAACCCACGTAAAATTGCATTTGCATTTCGCATTTTCGCATACTCCACTAATAGCCCACTATGTGAATCTACTTTTACATTCGGAATTTCCTTTGTTGCTTCTCGAATTAAGTCTAAACGCTCTTCAACTGAAAAGAACGGTTTTTTTGACGAGTTGTTTAAAACTACTACGTATACTTCGTCAAATACTTTTGCTCCCCTTTTAATAATATCCAGATGCCCAAGGGTAATTGGATCAAAACTTCCCGAAGAAATAGCTATACTAGTCATTCTGTCCCCTCACCTTCATACTTATAGATCGATATTGCTGTAATACCGTAGTTCTCAGCTCGCACTTTTACAAGTCTTCCTATAGAATCAGGTAAAACTACATCATTACCATGCTCTGACATAATTAATCCATCTCTATGTAGCAATCCATGTTGATCCATCACACTAATTAAAGATACAATTTTTTGATCTTTATATGGTGGATCAATTAATATAAGATCAAATGATATTTCACGTTTTATAAGAGCCTTTACCGCACGTTCTGCATCATTTCGATATACTTCAGCTTGTTCCTGTATTCTACAACTTTCTAAATTTTGATGAATTACCTTTATCGCTTTATTATCTCGATCAACAAAGATTGCTTTATCAATCCCTCTACTTATAGCCTCAATTCCAAGACCACCACTACCGCCAAATAAATCAAGCGCGATACCACCATCAAAATAAGGGCCTATCATATTAAAAATCGATTCTTTTACTTTATCTGTCGTTGGACGTGTTGTATTACCTGGCACCGCTTTAAGTGGGTGTCCTTTACATTTTCCTGAAACTACTCTCATCTGTTGTCACTACCTTTATTTCAATCTATCGAGCAATTATAGAAAACCCTTCTCCATTCGGTAACCGCTACCAAACTATACGATTCCATTCATCTTTCAACGAACACTAGAAGAACTTAGTTTAAAATAACTGCTCTGCATTTTTATGTATTCATCTCACTATTCGCTAACACGAACTATTCGTTCACTTTATCTTTTTTATCCTATCATAAAATAAAAAAAAGAAAAATAAAAAGCCCAACATAAAATTTAATTTCATGATGTATATCTTCATTTAGATTGGACATAAATAATTATAACAACATCACCTTCGATGTTGTTGCCAACCGCGGAGAAGACTTACGTTTCCCCATAAGTTCTTCCTCCGGTTTCTCCTCTCCCTTTGCCTTCTTACTAGTACATGCTAGTATAAGAAGGGCCCTGCTTTGCAGGGTTTTTTTTCGTTGTCTACTTTTCATTTAAAAAGTGAGATGGTACAGTAAAAGAAAGAGGAGGAAAAAATATGATTCAACGCTTTATAGAACTTGGAGAAGGCTACTCTGACTTATATGAATTACTTGAAATTGCCAAAGCAAACCAAGAACGTATAACACATATGTTACAGTTTGAAACGATTAAAAATGAAAAAAAAGTGTGCTCACTTGTTGTAATATTAAAACCAACTACTACTGGTGACTTCCAGCCATTATACATATGTCGTGAAGGCATTCCTGTACTTGAAAATAAAAAAAGTAAACGTGTCCTATTATTTGAAGAAACGGCAGAACAACTAGGAAAAAAAGTGACTACCTTTACAGTAAAACCATCCACAACTTTTCCAGAAAAAGAACTGTTTTTCAATCATTTAATTGGTATTTTACGAATGAATAATTTCATTCCTCCAATGAAATAACACTTTATTTTAAGTGAAAAAATCCCCCGCTAAAATTAGCAGGGGATTTTTTCTATTAACTATAATCGTATTCTTTTGCCCGATCAGGACGAGAATTTTCAAATTCCGTTTTTAAATACGGGCGGTACGACTGTTCTATCTTTTTCACAAAAGGAAGTTTGTTCAACTTTTGCATCATATGCTCAATTTGTTCCATATCACAATATACTACTGCATATTTTAAGCGTTTTGATATGTAATGTATGTTACCATATTTCCTTAAAATCTTGGCATGTTTCAATGAATGTAAATAAACAATCATACTTTGTCGTTGCCCGAACATAATCTTCTCCATCTTCTCCTTTTAAAAACATATATTTTATATTTTATGAAAACCAATCAGAAATTTATGACATTACAGGACAAACTCTGTATACGTTTTCTTCTATCTTCTAAAAAACGGGGTGATTTACCCCGTTTTACAGCCGCAACCCCCACCAGTACCACAACCGCCACCACAGCCACCAGCATCAAAAAATGGATTTCCTGTTGGAACTTTGATGGAAGAGGACACCTCAGAACCGATTGCTACACTAACTTCATCTAACAACTTTTGTAAAGCCGTTTCTACTCGTTTAAAAGCTGCAATCTTATCATGTAAGTCTACAGAACGTTTTAACTCCCTCATTTTCGTCGAAACGAAAGTATAGTCAGGATGGTATTTACCGAAACGTTGCACTTCCTCATATCGTTCTTTCATCGCTGTAAATTGCTGAATCAACGCCTGAACTTCCATATCTTCATGCAATTCTTTATAACACTTACGATAATCTTCTGCTATATCTGAACAGATAATCGCTTTTGCAAGCTGCTCTGCCTTATCTAATATTAATACGCTTTCCAGCGTCGCTACAATCATGAGTGACACCTCCGAGTATTCATCATACCACATTTAGAATAGAACTACTAATTGAAGTGTCTCACTAAACAGAAAGATATCATTCTAACTATTTTTATATAATGTCCACACAAATTTATACATTAATATGTTCTGCAATATTATATTTAAGAACATCCCATTTCCCACTGTTTTCGTTCACATAGCTAATACATGCATTTTTTAACGGTGTCTTAAACGAAATATCTTCCGGGGCAATTGCATGTAGAATTGCTTTTATCGCATGTGAATGGGCTACAATGATAATACGTTTGCCAGAATGAGCCTCTGCAACATCTTTTACAGCAGCAAAACAACGCGCTACAATCTCTTCATCTTGCTCCATACCTTCTACTTCCCCTGCTGCAATTAATTCCCTAACAGTCGCAACCGGCTTCCCAGAAGCTTCACCAAAATTACGTTCAACAAATCGCTCATCTAATAAAATTGATTGTAATCCAGTTGCCCCTGCAATTTCCTTAGCTGTTTCGTGCGCTCTAATTAACGGGCTACTAATAATTACATCCCATGCCTCCGCTTGCAAAGCAGCTGCACTTTGACTCGCTTGCTTCTTCCCCACTTCATTCAGCGGAATATCTTCACGTCCTTGAATGATCTCTTGAAAATTCCAATCAGTTTGTCCATGTCGTACTAAACAAATTTCCGTCATGCTCATGCTGCAACTCCTTTTTAAATAATCCGCTTCTATTGTATCAAAAGTTCCGCATGACGGACATAGTTTTCCCTTCCAATTATGTTGTATTTTGCTGCTTCATATACTGAAACATATCGATCATAATGGAGGCAACTGCTAATTGATTTTGGAATTTCTCAACTTTATCTGGTATCGTTTTTTTGAAATGTTGCATAGCCGCTAACTCAAACGCCTCTTTTTCTTCAGGGTTTCTTGTTAGTTTTCTATACCAGTACGGTTGCTCCCTAATATAGCGAGATAAATCCTCATCAGCCTTTATAAACTCCATAATTTCTGCTCTCATCCGCTTTCCCCCTAATCCTTCTGAAAGAAAAATGGATTATTTTCGGAAGTACTCTCTTCTTGCTGCGCGGGCTTCCCTTGAAATTGTTGAAAAGCTTGTTGCACACTACCGATAGCACTCGTTACATTGGCTAAATGATGTTGCATTTGTTCCACGTCTAGCTTTTTAAAGAAAGACAGCATTTGTCCCATCACATCAGCAGTTTTTTCTTCTTCAGTTCGAGTATCTTTTTCTTTTCTTTTTTCTTTTTTCTTTTCTTTTACTGAAGAAAAAGCAGGTGCTCCATCCGGTCTAAAAGTTGCCCATATCGGATCCTCTTCACCAAGTAAATACCATTCTTCATAAAACTGTTGCCAAGTTTTATGACCACTTCTAACTTCATGAACCATTTTAGGGTGATGGTTTACAAACTCTTTAAACTGTTGAACCGATGGATGTAACGGTCCTTTTGTTGTCGGCATAATCCTCACCTCTTCATGTATATCTACTATATAATAAGAAAAAAAAGGCGCATGGTTCGCCTATTTTTAGACGATTCATGCACCTTTTTTCTACTAATTGCATGCGGTAACATTCCCACCTACAATACGGGTAACTAGCCGAGCGTTGTACATCCCTCTAGTTTAAACTCCACTTTATTTTCGAATAAAGTTTTGTGTGTAAAATTTATCGTATACCCCGACACCTAACCCTGTGAATTGTTCATTTAACAAATTCTTTCTATGACCTTCACTATTTAACCAACCTTGCACCGCCGCAATTCCATCACTATGTTGCGCAGCTATATTCTCACCAGCAAGTTGAAACCCTACTTTTCCGCGCTGTAGACGATCTCCTAGCGTACCTAGTGTAGGTGAATCGTGTGAAAAGTAATTATTATCCTTCATGTCTTTACTATGACCAATAGCCACATCTGCCGTTTGTTGATCCCATGTTAACAACGGCAATTTATGACGACTTCGAATAATATTTGTTAAATCAAAAATTTGTTGCATATTTCCATTCTCTATTTGTTTCATTTTCTCTGGGGTTAATGGTTGTTCTGCTAGTAATTCACCTGAATAAACAAGCTGATACGGTCTTTGTCGTAATAACGTTTCGTCATCCATATACCGAACACCAACAAGCTCATGTGTAAAATGATCAAAATATAATTGTGCCCAGCCATCTTCTACAGGTATTAATGGTTGTTCCATCACTTCAGTATCAGATAACTCAAATTGATAACTATTCTTCCCTCTTTTTAACGAAATCTCATGAGAGAGCGGATTCTTTTTATATACATCTTCATATTTTTCATTTATATAATAAGGCGGTACTTTAACCTCTTCACCAGCAACATACGCCGTTACAACTTTGCGTTCAGCAACCCCAAATTGAACATACTGAGCTAAATCTTGGCTGTACACCCACCATTCGTATCCGTAAGCAGACGGCTCTATTCGAGAAGGTTCTCCCCATTTTGCTAATAAATTTTCAGAGTCCCCGCCAATCATATTTAAAACCGTATTTGAAGAGTCTTCATTTACTTGCTTTTTCTTTTTCACAATTTTATTTTCTTGCTTTGATTGAGATGGGGTTAATATATATTGTGAAACGAGTAATTTCCCGTATAAATCAACAGCTAAAATTAAAACTGTAATGATTACGATACGCAATAATTTCTTCAATCGATATACCTCCTGCACAAAACATAAAATTGAGATATACACAAATCCTTTTCTTTCCTTTTTTTGTGTGTACCGTACTCTTTTCACTATATCATATTTTCGCAAAAAAAGTCTGGATTATCCCTTTTCTCTCAATATGAATTGCACTTTCTTATTATTCATACTATTATAAAAATAATAACGTAACATTAAACAAGGAGGTATTATATGCAATTTACAAATACGAAATTTAATGGGGCAGTCGTTGACTTAACACTATTAACAGAGATTATGGAGAAAAACCATTTTGTACTTGCTGGACAATGGGATTATGAACGAGTTACATACGATTATAAATTCGAAATATTAAACGATGTTTATTATTTACGCGTACAAGGTTTAGCTGTTGAGGGTGACGTTGGTAGTAGACACGCTGAAATAAAGCTACTTCCTCCCTTATTAGGTAAACACTATTATCCTCACGGCGTTGAATATGGTGATGGTGAAACGTTCCCAACGAATGTACTTCAAAAAAGCGAACAACTCCTACAAAATGTTGAAAAAGAGTTAAAAGAATTCCAAATCATTGAATAAAATAAAAACGAGTGCATCATACTTGATGCACTCATTTTTATTTCGTCTGTAAATACGGCGGTAATTGTTGCAACTGTTCTTTATCCTTTTCACGCTCTCTACGTGCCCATCTAAAAAATACATAGCCAATAATCGTACCGTACACTATTTCCTGGACAATTTTCATAATGATGCCGCCTGTTTGTTGATCTTGCACGACCGGCATCCAGTGTAAAAATTCCGGTCCAGTTATATTTAAATCAGATAAAGTTCCCGCTGGTACACATAGTTCCATCGCCTTCATCCAAGCAGCCGGATCCGTATACGTTGCAAATAACGGCGCCGTCGCAAAAATGATTAACGCGCAAGCTGGCGTTAATAATATACCGTTAGCGAACATATAACCAAGTTTCTTTATATCACTTAACGTTTGATATTCTGGTAATGGATTTAACATCGGCCACCACATCATGATTGCTGTAAAGAACAATATAGCGAGACAAATAGGATGAGCAATTTGACTTTGTTTTACTGTATCAAAAACAACTGGTAAATGATAAAAAGAAAACAGGCCATTAAATACAAACAATGCAATAAGTGGCTGAGCAAATATCTTCAATATAATTTGAACGAACTTAAAAGAAGTAATATAACGATATAACCAAACTGGTATACCAAGCAACAATAACGGCGGAACGGCAATATACATGACTGCCATCTCAAACATATGTGCACTAAATATAATATGACCAATTAAATCAATAGGCCCTCCCTTTACAAAATACAAAAGAACAATCCCGGTCGTAAAATAAAAAACTTGCTTCTTACTTACCTTTGTCGCATGTGCAAATCGCATTCTATATGGCCCAATAATTAAAAAGTACCCAATAAGGATCGAAAGCATAAATAGTAAAAAGATCGGACTCCATAGAGCTTGAAAACCGAATATCCACAAGTTACTCATTGTCACACCTACCTTCTTAAGGTTACCCTTTCACATAACATGAAGAGGGAGCTGTGACGACACAAGCTCCCTTATTCTTCACTTTTCAAATCCATACAATTGTCATAAAAGCTAAAATTGTAATTAACCCGATTAACAGACCAGAATAAAGAAAGAAACTTGCTGCTTCATGTCCTTTATGACTCATATGCATAAAATAATACAATTGAAAAATCACTTGTACCACCGCTAATAGTAAAATAAATGGTACTGAGAAAGTCGGACTAAAAGTTTTCGGATATGCTACTGCCGCAAATGCAACTAATGTTAAAAAAATCATTAATGCAAATGTAATAACTTGATGCTTCATTTCCTCCGCACTTTTTCTCTTCCGATAAACAAGATCAACTTTAGGATTATTCGTTTGCTTTATCGCCATTGTTTATCCCACCATTCCCATCAAGTATACTACAGTGAAAATAAACACCCACACTACGTCAATAAAGTGCCAATAAATTGATGCAACATAAAACTTCGGTGCATTGTATAAATTTAGACCTCTCTTCGCATTTCTAAAGATTAATGTTAAAATCCAACATAATCCAAACAATACGTGGAGTCCATGTGTACCAACAAGAGCATAAAACGCGGAACCAAATGCACTACTTCTCATAGTATGCTTAAATTCATGCGTATAATGATAAAACTCATATATCTCAAATCCTAAAAAACCTAAACCTAACAGCACTGTTACTAGTAGCCAAAGTTGCATTTTTTTAAAGTTAAAGTTTTTCATATGATACATCGCATATACGCTCGTTAAACTACTCGTTAGTAAAAGCATCGTCATAATGAAAACGAGTGGCATTTGGAACATCTCTTGGGATGTTGGTCCACCATTTGTAGAATTCTTTAACGCCAAATATGTGCCAAATAAGGAAGCGAACAATACTGTTTCGCCTCCAAGAAATAACCAAAAACCGACAAACTTATTTTTCCCCTCAAGGGTTGCTTTTTCAGGCTCTGCTGGAAATGTTTCATTCGTTAATTTTTCATCTACATGCATTATGCCTTGCCCCCCTTATCTTCTAAATCTTCCTTATGAATATGATATCCATGATCATCGATTACTGAACGTAGGAACATTGCGCCAAATGTAATGATTAAACCGATAATTGCTACTAATAACCAAAACTTATCTTTTCCACCCTGCATATACATTGCACCGAATGCCGCTATAAACAATCCTAAAGAAATGACAAATGGTGAAAATGATGGATTCGGCATATGAATATCACCAACTGGTTCCGCCGCTGTCATCTCTTTATTCCCTTCACGTTTTTCAATCCAAAACGGATCTAATCCGCGAACAAATGGTAATTGTTTAAAGTTATATTCTGGTGTAGGTGCTGGCATTGTCCATTCTAATGTACGCGCATCCCACGGATCTCGACCAGCCTTTTCTTTTGAAACTGTCGTTTTAATTACATTGAATAGAAGAACGATCGTTCCAAGAGCCATAAATATCGCTCCAATTGAACTAATCATATTCCCCATTTCCAACCCTTGGCCTTCAAGATATGTGTAGTAACGACGTGGCATACCAATTAACCCAAGGAAATGCTGAATAAAGAACGTTAAATGGAAACCGATAAAGAATAGCCAAAATGTTATCTTTCCTAACGTTTCATTCAATACTTTATTAAACATTAGTGGCCAATAATAATGAGCTCCGGCAAGTAAACCAAATACAACACCGCCGACGATTACATAATGAAAGTGAGCTACTACGAAATAGTTATCATGAAATTGATAATCCGCTGGTGCAGATGCTAACATAACACCTGTAACTCCCCCCATTACGAATGATGGAATGAAAGCTACCGCCCACATCATCGGTGTCGTAAAACGAATACTTCCTCCCCACATTGTAAAGAGCCAGTTGAATATTTTAATACCAGTCGGTACTGCAATCGCCATTGTTGCAACTGAGAAGATAGCATTTGCAACTGGCCCAAGCCCAACAGTAAACATATGATGCGCCCATACCATAAATCCTAAAAATCCAATTAATACTGTCGCGAACACCATCGACGAATAACCAAATAATCGTTTTTTCGAAAATGTCGCGAAGATTTCTGAGAATATTCCGAAAGCTGGGAGTATAAGAATGTATACTTCTGGATGACCGAAAATCCAGAATAAATGCTCCCATATAATCGTATTGCCGCCCAATGCTGGATTAAAGAAACTTGTTCCAAATAAACGATCTAACATTAAAAGTCCTAACCCTACAGTTAACGGCGGAAAAGCGAATAATATTAGTGAAGATGTTACAAATGTCGTCCATGTAAACATCGGCATACGCATATACGTCATCCCTGGTGCACGCATATTAATAATAGTTACAAGGAAGTTAATACCTCCAATTAATGTACCAATACCGGAGATTTGTAAGCCGAGTACATAAAAATCAACACCATGGCCTTTAGAAGCTAAAGCTAAAGATGCATAAGATGTCCATCCTGCATCAGGTGCTCCACCTAAAAACCAACTTAAATTTAAAAATACTCCACCAAAGAAAAATAACCAAAATCCAAGCGAATTCAAAAACGGGAACGCTACATCACGTGCACCAATTTGAAGTGGTACAGCGGCGTTCATAAATGCAAACACGAGTGGCATAGCTGCGAGGAAAATCATTGTTGTACCGTGCATCGTTAATACTTGATTATAAGCATCCCCAACAAGAAAAGCATTGTTAGGAATCGCTAGTTGAAGGCGAATAAATAGAGCTTCTATTCCGCCTATTACAAAAAACAATCCACCTGCAATTAAATAGAGAATGGCAATCTTTTTATGGTCTACTGTCGTTAAATAATCCCATATGACAGCACCCATCCCCTGTTTTTTTGCTACAGAACTCACGTTTTCAACCTCCCCTTCGCGAATAATCCCTCTTTACTTTTCAACTTTTAACGTTTGTAAGTATGCATTTAATGCATCAATTTGATCATCCGTTAAGTTGCCATATTTACCAGTCATTTTATTTCCTGGTTTCATATTTTCAGGATCTTTCAACCATTTTTTTAAGTTTTCTTCATTGTTTTCGGCAATACCGGCAACTGTATCGCGATCCGCAAAGTTTGCTAAGTTTGGTGCGATACGAGCGGAAGGTGGTCTACTATCATTAGATCCAACTGCGTGACAACCAATACAGCTTTTATTAAATATTTCTTGGCCTTCTTGCGCCTTCGTTGAAGCTACTTCTTTCTTCCCATCAATCTTCTTCATATCAGCAAGCCACTGTTTGTACTCGCTTTCATCTAAAGCTTTCACTTTGAATTGCATTAAAGAATGTGATGGGCCGCAAAATTCTGTACAAAAACCATTATAAGTGCCCGATTTATCTGCCTTTAACCACATTTTGTTCACATTATCTGTGTTTGTATCCATTTTCCCAGCTAAAGATGGAACCCAAAACGAATGTTTAATATCGGCACCCTTCAAATTCAAATACACTTTCTTACCTGTGGGGATGACTAAATCTTGAGAAGTTACTATCTTTTCTGATTTATAAGAAAATTCCCACCAATAAAGATTCGCTGTTACATCAACAACGATAGTATCTTTATCAATATTCTTTTTCTCCATCGCACTTACATCAGCAAGTTTGAATGTATATGTAACCGTCGGAACAGCTAAGATTAACAAAAGAATAATCGGAATAACTGTCCATATAATTTCTAGTTTGTGATTCCCTTCAACTTGCTCCGGAATATAATCTTCCTGACCTTTCTTTTGTCGGAAACGCACAATTACATATAAGAAAATAATAGTAACTACTAGTACTACTCCTACCATGATTGCACTTGCTAGTAAGAGTAAATCATATTGCATTTTTGCTACTTCTCCTTGCGGAATTAAAGTAGATTGAAAGGCTTTACCGCATCCCCCTAACAGTAAAGCCAGCAGTGAAACGAACGAAAGCAGTCGCCACTGTTTCTTCATACAAACAACCCCCACTTTCCTTGTGAATTAGATTGTACTTTATAGTTAAGTAAAGTAAATCTCAACGTAAAGAAATCCAATTATGTCGTTGTCTTAGAAGAATGTAACTACAATCATTGATACAAATAAGATTGTTAAATAATTTAGGGAATAAACAAACATTTGTACGGACCATTTGATGTCATCTTGCTTACGGAAGCCATAAAATCCTAAAACGATCCATCCGATGTTAAGCAGTGTTGCAATTACCATAAATGTTATCCCTAGTCCACTCATATAAAATGGTAGTGGTAATAAACATACTGTCCAAATCATAATTTGGCGTTTCGTAATTTCAAATCCATGAACTACAGGAAGCATTGGAATTCCTGCATTTCGATATTCATCAACACGTTTCATTGCTAATGCAAGGAAATGTGGGATTTGCCAAATAAACATAATTAAAAATAACATCCAAGCAATTGGATGACCTAAAGATGGATCGATTGCTGCCCATCCAATTAAAGGTGGAACTGCACCAGAGATACTACCTACAACCGTATTTAGTGTATACTTTCTCTTTGTCCATAAACTATATAGAACAACATATGTGAAAGCACCAATAAACCCCATTAACACTGCCATTGGTGTTGTTAATAATAAAAATACAAATCCAAGAAGTAATATAACTAATCCAAATGTAAGTGCAAATCCTGGTTTATACTTTCCAGTAACCGTTGGACGGGTCTTTGTTCTTTCCATTAATGGATCGATGTCTCGATCAATGTAGTTGTTCAAACAACATACCCCTGCCATAACTAATCCAGATCCAACGATTGTAAAGAATAACTTATCCAGATTGTCCATCACACTTAATCCATTAAAGTGTAATGCCAACCAAAATCCTGTAAATACAGTAAGTGTATTTGAGTTTACAATCCCCATTTTAACGAGTGCTTTTAAATCTTGTAACCGAGTTGTTTCCGGTACACTTGTAACAGCAGACTCATCATGCAGCTCACTTGTTGCATGGTTCATCACTTTAACCCCCTCTTAAAACTTTCATCTTTCTTTTTGCGCCTATTTCAAATGAAATATTTCGCTTCTATATAGCAATATTATTACAGTAGAAACATTGTTAACCCATTCTACTACTAATCTACGCCCATACTCCAATATATTAAATCATATTTCCCGAACATTTTGTGAAGAAAACATGAACTTTTTGTGTCGAATGTAAAAAACTTAATTGTTACTTATCCATATCATAACATGATGTTACCTTCTATCATAAACTTTTTTGTCATATTTAACACGTATTCTCCCCATTTCTTTTCAAAATAGCCTATTTTTCACCTAAAAATTTCCTTATATATCTTATTTCCACACCCATTTTCTCTCCCCTGTCTCCACCCGCCATTTCTTTGCTATTTTATTATTTTTTATATATCATAGGAACTAGCGCGTTTTATTCTATACATAATGGAATGAAAATATTTCGCAATAACTTCATAGCAGAAAGATGGTGAAAGAGATTGCAACGCTTTATTAAATGGTTAGCAGTCATTACGAGTCTTGATTTATTAATAGTTTTATTAGGAGGCGCCTTAGTTACAAAAACAGGTTCTGGTCAAGGATGCGGTAAATCATGGCCACTTTGTAACGGTGAATTTGTTCCATCTAATTTATCAATGGAAACTATTATTGAACTAAGTCATCGCCTTACATCAGGATCAGCAGGAATTCTTGTCACTCTCCTTTGTATTTTGTCCTGGAAATATTATAAACATGTGCGCGAAACAAAAACGTTAGCAATTTTATCCTTCGTATTTTTAGTTGCACAAGCATTAATGGGAGCCGCAGCAGTTGTTTGGGGCCAAATGCCAGCTGTACTTGCTATCCATTTCGGTATTTCCTTAATTTCATTTGCTTCTGTTATTTTATTAACGTGTCTGATCTTTGAAATTGACCAAAAATTTGATGCACGTTCACTTATTATGGACAAAAAAATGAAATTTCATATTTACGGTGTAACAATTTACTGTTATCTCGTTGTCTACACAGGTGCTTTAGTACGTCACGAGCGAGCTAGCTTAGCCTGTCCAGACTTTCCTTTATGTAGCAAAAATAGACCTATGCCAACTCAGTTACATGAATGGGTTCAAATGGGACATAGAGTTGCAGCGATGTTAATTTTCGCTTGGATACTATACGCGATGATTCTCGCTATTCGTCATTACAAGCAGCAGCCTGTCGTATACTGGGGATGGATCATTTCATTTATCCTTGTTACACTTCAAGCTATCGTAGGAATTTTAGTCGTATTTACAAATGCTAGTTTAGCAATGGCATTATTACATTCGCTATTCATTTCTTGCTTGTTTGCAGTACTATGCTATTTAGTTATGTTAGGTACAAGAAGTAAAGTGAATGCAAAAGAAGCTGCATCAACTTCTAAACAAACAAAATAAATCCACATTAAAATACCTTGCCGAATTGGCAAGGTATTTTTTCATAATAAAGAAAAAGAGCTGCATTTACACAGCTCTTTCCTATTTTAGTGATCTAATTCAATAAGTAAGTCACCCGTTTGAATTGCATCTCCATCGTTAACATAAACTTTTTTCACTTTACCATTGAACGGCGCTTGAACTGTCGTTTCCATTTTCATCGCTTCTGTAATTGCCATAGAATCGCCTTTTTTCACTTCATCGCCTTCTTTTACAACTACTTTAATAACCGTTCCTGGCATTGTTGCGCTAATGTGGTTTGGATTTTCACGGTTTCCTTTCACACGTTGTGCCACTGTTGCTTTCACACTTTCGTCTTTCACAACAATCTCACGTGGTTGGCCGTTAAACTCCAAGTAAAGAACACGATTTCCATCTGGCTGAGGCTCTCCAATTGATACTAGTTTAACCATCAACGTTTTACCTTGTTCAATTTCCACATCGATTTCTTCACCAAGTCTCATACCATAGAAGAATGTCGGTGTATCAAGCACAGATACATTTCCATAAAGCTCAGCAACTTTTTCGTAATCCATAAACACTTTTGGATATAATGCATATGCAACTACATCAAAAATCGTCACTTCGCGTCCAAGTTTATGGAATAGTTCTTCTTTTAGTGCATCGAAATCTACTGGCTCTAATAATTCACCTGGTCTTACTGTTAATGGCTCTTTTCCTTTTAAAATAATTTCTTGTAACTTTTTCGGGAAACCACCATATGGTTGTCCTAAATCTCCTGAGAACATTTCAACAACAGATCCCGGGAAGTCCATAGAATGCCCACGCTCTAAAACATCTTGTTCTGTTAAGTGATTTTGAACCATAAATAATGCCATATCGCCGACAACTTTTGATGATGGTGTTACTTTAACAATATCACCAAACATGTCATTCACGCGGCGATACATTACTTTTACTTCATCGAAGCGATCTCCTAAACCAACCGCTTTCGCTTGTTGTTGTAAATTACTATATTGTCCGCCTGGCATTTCGTGCATATATACCTCTGTATGAGGAGCATTCATACCACTTTCAAACGGTGCGTAGTATTTACGTACATCTTCCCAGTAATGAGATAGTTTTTCTAATGAATCTATATTAACGTCTGGCTGTCTTTCATTTCCACCTAACGCATAGTATAGCGTGTTCGCACTTGGTTGTGACGTTTGGCCAGCCATAGAACTTACTGCTACATCGACAATATCAACACCTGCTTCAATTGCTTTCGTATACGTTAATATACCGTTCCCACTCGTATCGTGTGTGTGCAGGTGAATCGGAATCGATACCGTCTCTTTTAATGCTGAAACTAAATCATATGCTGCATTTGGTTTTAGTAAGCCCGCCATATCTTTAATACCTAAAATGTGAGCTCCTGATGCTTCTAACTCTTTTGCTAAGTTTTTATAGTAATTTAAATCATATTTACTACGTAACGGATCATGAATATCTCCCGTGTAGCACATAGTTGCTTCTGCAATTTTACCAGTATCTCGTACAGCATCAATTGCGACTCTCATACCTTCTACCCAGTTTAAGCTATCAAAAATACGGAACACATCAATTCCAGCTTGAGCAGAACATTCCACAAACTTTTGAATTAAATTATCCGGATAATTTTTGTAACCAACTGCATTTGAAGAACGAAGTAACATTTGGAATAAAACGTTTGGCATTTTTTCACGAAGATCTAGTAATCGTTCCCATGGATCTTCTTTTAAGAAACGATACGCAACATCAAACGTTGCACCGCCCCACATTTCCGCTGAGAATAGGTTCGGTAACATTCTCGCTGTCGGCTCTGCAATTTGATGTAAATCTTTTGTACGAATACGAGTTGCAAGTAATGACTGATGTGCATCACGGAATGTTGTATCCGTTAAAAGTACACGTTTTTGATCTTGTACCCATTTTACTAATCCGTCCGCTCCACGCTCATCCAAAATTTGTTTCGTTCCATTTTGGATTGTCTCAGAATGTAATACATTCGGTATACGAGCATCTGGGAAAATTGGTTTCTCTTTTTTCCCTACTCCTGGGAAACCATTTACTGTTACTGTCCCAATGTAATTTAACATTTTCGTTCCGCGGTCTTTACGTTTCGGGAACAAGAATAATTCAGGTGACGCATCAATGAATGAAGTGTCATATTCTCCTGATAAGAAGTTTTTATGTTTTACTACATTCTCTAGGAATGGAATATTTGTTTTAATACCACGAATACGGAATTCTTTTAAGTTACGTTCCATTTTCGCAGCAGCTTGTTCAAAAGTAAGTGCCCATGTTGTAACTTTTACAAGTAAAGAATCATAGTACGGTGTAATAACAGCACCTTGGAAACTATTACCTGTATCAAGACGAACACCGAAACCACCACCTGATCGGTATGCCATAATTTTTCCTGTATCCGGCATGAAATTATTTAGTGGATCCTCAGTCGTTACACGTGATTGTATTGCAAATCCATGTACAACAACTTCCTCTTGCTTTGGAACACCGACTATTTTGCTATGTAATGCATGTCCATCAGCTATTAAAATTTGTGATTGAACGATGTCTACTCCTGTAATCATTTCTGTAATCGTATGTTCTACTTGAACACGTGGATTTACTTCAATGAAATAGAAGTTATCATCTTTTACAAGGAATTCAACAGTTCCTGCGTTTAAATAGTTTACATTTTTCGTTAACTTTACAGCAGCGTCACAAATACGTTGACGCAAATCATCTGAAAGTGACACACTAGGTGCAATTTCTACAACTTTTTGATGACGACGTTGTACAGAACAGTCTCGCTCGTATAAATGAACAACATTACCCTCTTCATCTGCTAAAATTTGAACTTCTATATGTTTAGGTTTTTCAACGAATTTTTCTACGTATACTTCATCATTACCAAAGGCTGCTTTTGCTTCTGACTTCGCTCGATTATACGATTCTCTTAATTCTTCACTAGTACGTACAATACGCATACCACGACCGCCACCGCCAAGGGAAGCTTTAATAATAATCGGGTAATCATACTTTTCAGCAAATTCTTCGACTTCTTCTATTGAATCTACTGGACCATCACTACCAGGAATAACTGGAATTTGTGCTAGCTGCGCTTGTGTTCTTGCTTTCACTTTATCTCCAAACATATCTAAATGCTTACTCTTTGGACCAATAAAGATAATTCCTTCCTCTTCACAACGTTTTGCGAATTGAATATTTTCTGACAAGAAACCATATCCAGGGTGGATTGCATCTACATGATTACTTTTCGCAATCTCAATAATGCCCTCAATATCTAGATAAGCATCAATTGGCTTTTTCCCTTCCCCAACTAAATAGGACTCATCGGCTTTATAACGATGATAAGAACCACTATCCTCTTTAGAGTAGATTGCAACTGTTTTTAATCCAAGTTCCGAACAAGCTCGAAACACACGAATTGCAATCTCTCCACGGTTAGCTACCAATACTTTTTGAATACGTTGCAGCTTTGTCATGATTTTCCCCCTCTACTTTCCTACCACTCTAGAGATAAAATATATACACACCATAAAGAGCGTGAAGTTCTTCACTTTCTACATTATATTATACTTAGAAAGCTTCACTTTATTTTTATCCATCATACCTTATTTTTTAACAAATGATAAGTTTTCTGATCAATTTGTTTCACAAAAATAGTATAGCATAACTCTTCCTTTTCTAACAACTTAATTGTATATCACATTAAATTAAATGTGATATATTTTTTAGTATTGATTCGAATTAATATATCACATTTAAAATTTCTTAAAAAATAAAAAACACATCGCGCTTTAAAGCACAATGTGTTTTTTATTTCACAACTACAAGACGTGGTCCACCTTGTTCTCTTTCTTTCATTTCCTCATTTTGCTGTTTCTCTTGCCGTTTTACATGACTAGCAATATTTAATAATATACCCATCGCAATTAGATTAGCCAATAAAGAACTACCGCCATAACTAATAAACGGTAAAGGCACCCCAGTAAGCGGTATTAATCCAGACATACCACCAACATTAACAAAGGTTTGTATCCCAAGTAAACTTGCAATTCCGATCGCAATTAAACTCCCAAATGGATCTTTACATTTTTGCGCCACTCTAAACGACCGAATGATAATAAGTAATAAACAGATTAAAATGATAGCTACTCCTATAAACCCTAGTTCTTCAGATATAATCGCCATAATAAAATCCGTTTGCGGCTCTGGTAAATAGCCATACTTTTGTATACTGTTTCCTAGTCCTCTACCATTTAACCCACCTGAAGCAATTCCAATAAAGGAATTAACTAATTGAAATCCATCATTTTGAGGATCACTAAATGGATCAAGAAAAACTGAAAATCGCGCTTTTTGGTATTTACTTAATTTATAGTCCCCAATAAAATACAACGCAGGAATCCACACGACAGATGTTAATAAAAATCTTTTTATCCACAAATTAACATTAACTCCTGAACAGAAGAACATAATTAACACTGTTCCACCTATTAATATGTCAGTCCCTAAGTCATTTTGTAATAAAATTAATATCACCGCTCCACCGACAACAAATAGGGGAGGTATTATCCCTTGAAAAAAAGGTGTTTGCCTCTCTTGTTTCTTAGCAAAAAAACTTGCTAGCGTAATAATAACTACAATTTTTACAAACTCTGCTGGTTGTATACCTAGTATCCATCCTTTTGCACCATTGATTTCCTTGCCGAAAAGGAGAGCTGCTGTTAGTAATACAATACTCCCTAGCCCCATCGCTGTTAGAACTATTTTTTTCCTCCACAATTTGTAAGGGATTATAACAATAATCACAAGCATTACCGTTCCAATAGCAAGAGCAACTAATTGTTTTTTAAAAAAGTGATCTGCTGGCCAGTTATATTTCGACAAAATTGCGACAATGGAACTAGAACTATATACCATTATAACTCCCAACACACATAAGATAACAAGAGGAAGTAACAATGAGTAATCCATTGATTTCCATACTCTTTTCATTTCATTTCCTCTCTCTGTTTCAATTTAATTATTGTTGTATTCCATATGTACATTGATTCTTCCTGCTTTATTATACAAATAAAAAGCCCAAACTTTTTCAGTTTGAGCCCCCTTATTTGAACCCGTTATTGTTGTTTGTTTGTAAATGCTTCATGAAGTGCAGATAACTCACGTTCAAGCTCTCCTAACATTGCTTTCCCTTGTTCTTCTGCAATAAGACCAAGGCGAACTGCAAAATCGACCTCGCGGGATAGTCCAAACATTTGTGTGTCTAACACTTCTTCATATAATGGACATTGCGGCATTGTAAGATGGTCCATTTGCACCTTAATAAGTCTTAAAATCTTCTCCGCATCCGCTTGTAGAAGGGCTAGTGCCTTTTCCTGATGATTTGATACTGTCTCAGACGCCAAATTGATTCCCTCCGTTTCCGTCCTACTCTCTCCTATCTATTAATATTAGCGATAGTTTTAATAAATTGCAATAGAAACATTTTTTGTGACAATAGTGTCTAATACTATTATACTGAAAAGTGGGAGTATAACACAAATGGGGGAACAACAATGAGCGAAATTTTATTTATTAATGGAAAAGTTCGTTTTCCAATCACTATCGATCCAACCGTTTGGATCTTTGATGATCGAAAAGTAGATTTGACAACTTACTTTGATGAAACGAGAGAAAACATATCAGAACTAGAAACTTATTTAAAAAATACTTCAGAGCATTGGGATCGCGAAATTCGTGATGGCGCTGCGTTTCCACCGATACAACAAAGTGTAAAGAAATATAAAAAAGAACAGCTAATTACTGGAACATTCGGTATACCATTCCATCCTTTTCTTGCTAACGCCGAGATTTTAGATGACGCTACGCATGTCGATATTGAAACAGTAGATCAAACAATAACGCTTCCATTAGAAACTGTCAAAAATGCTATTCTTGGTTTTTCAAAAGAAGGGAAACCATTAAAAGAAGATGGACCCGTTCATCTATATTACAATGATGGATCTAATAGACAAAACCCGATCCGTAACATTCGTAAATTTACCATTATTTAACGTGTACATGCGAAAGAAAAAAGGAGTGAGCCAAGGCTCACTCCTTTTTATAATAAATCTGCTGCTAGTTGAGCTAAATTAGATCGCTCCCCTTTAACAAATTTCACATGACCACTAATACGTTGCTCTTTAAACTTCTCTACAACATATGTTAAACCGTTATTATACTCATCCAAATACGGATGATCAATTTGCTGAGGATCTCCCATTAATACGATTTTACTTTTTTCTCCTACCCTTGTTAATATCGTTTTTACTTCATGCTTCGTTAAATTTTGTGCTTCGTCAATTATAATGAACTGATCTGGAATACTTCTTCCGCGTATATAGGTAAGGGCCTCTACCTCAATCGAGCCCATTCCAGCTAAAATAGCATCTAACTCTCCTGGCTTTTTCGTATTAAATAAATACTCTAGATTATCAAAAATCGGTTGCATCCACGGTCTTAACTTTTCTTCTTTTTCTCCTGGTAAATAACCGATATCTTTTCCGACCGGAACAATCGGCCTTGCAACAAGTAGCTTTTTATATAACCCTAAATCTTCCGTTTGCATGAGTCCCGAAGCTAAAGCTAATAATGTTTTTCCTGTACCAGCTTTCCCCGTCAACGTTACTAGCGGAATATCTTCACGGAGCAACAATTCTAATCCCATAATTTGCTGCACATTTCGTGGTCGTATTCCCCATACTTGTTCATTGTGAAAAATAAGTTTCTTTACCTTCTTACCTAAATGATCCACAATGCCAAGTGCTGAACTAGATCCCCCTAATGCATCTTTCATTACTACAAACTGATTTGGATAAAAAGGATGATTTGCAATTTCGGATAAAGGCAATTCACCCTTTTCATAAAAAGAATCCAATTGCTCTTTTGATATATACCCTTCTAAAAATCCTGAATATATATTGTCTACTTCAATTACACGATCGCTTAAATAATCTTCCGCTTTCAAACCAATTGCATCGGCTTTTACCCTTACGAGCACGTCTTTACTTACTAAAATAACAGACTTCCCGTCCTCTTTTTCTTGTTCTTCTAAAGATAGATTTTTTGCTACAGCTAAAATCCGATTATCATTTGTCTTTTCTACAAAAATATCTTGTAGTTGAACAAATGAACGATGATTTAATTCAATACGAAATGTACCGCCGTTTTCTAGCGGAATACTTTCATGCAGCTTTCCTATTTCACGAAATTTGTCTATTAACTTAGATACATAACGAGCGTTTCGTCCTACTTCATCCATATAACGTTTTTTCGAATCAACCTCTTCTAATACAACTGCTGGAATCACTACTTCATTGGTTTCAAATGAAAAAATAGATAAAGGATCCTGCAAAAGTACATTCGTATCTAACACATAAATTTTATCCAACCTGTTACCCCCTGACTCCACTTTTAAATTTGTAGAACAAGGGTTTCATCCATAAAATATGGACGAACCATTGTTATAATTATATGTACCGTATAAACGAGGTAGAATCGAAATTCATAGCCATTAAACCTTTTATTTATTTTTTATTCATTTCTATTCAATATATTACTTTTAATTATAATTATTAACATAAAATCACAATAACTGATTAAAAAAGTTTTTAACTGACTTTCTTATTTATCACATTGATAATTCTTTTATCCCTACTAACACTTGGTTATCCAGCTTTTTCGCTGCACGAATATCATATGTTTTTTCATACGTTGGCTCAGTTGCAAGTTTCGCTCCATAAAACATAACATCACGCACTTCTTGTACATTTACTTCTATTACAGTTAATTTTAGAGGAATGCCTTCCATTCTATCAGTCAAAATTTCACCTGCACCACTTATGGAAAATACGGATTCATTCGCCATTATAGTCAATACCACCCCAGTACTATGCCGTATATTTTCCACAATACGTGAACGTTGATCTACTGCAAATCGAATACTAGTTTCACTCACTGCATACACCCAAGAAATAGCACTTACGTTAGGAACTTGTTTTTCGAAATCTGTTGTTGCTACCATAACAATACACTCTTTACGTAACGTTTGTACCAAATCATCTGTTAATGTAGGCTCTACTACATTCGCCATATTTCCACCTCCAAATATACTTAATATATCCTTATCATAACTTATTTTTTGAATTGCGAAAATATTATTTTTTCCCACTATTATTCAAAAACATTATACTTCCATGATATACTTGTACTGATAGAATTCGTATTGAGGTGACGAAATGAGAGTCAAATGTATGATTTGTGATAAAAAAGATATGTTAGATGATGAAAATCCTATGGCAAAAAAACTGCGTAATCGCCCTATTCATACATATATGTGCATGGAATGTTCGGAACGAATTGCTGAGCGTACTATAGAACGCCATGCGAGTGGTAATTTCCGATTATATCGTGATAAAAAAGTAGAAGACGATTGGTAAAACTCAAATAAGTCCTTATCTATATGATTAAGGACTTATTTGTATTTTTCTGGTTCACGATTCATTTGGTCCAAGAAACAATCAATAGCTTCTAATGGAAACCTTGCAGATTTTCTTTCTCCATTGATTTCATATGAAATCAAATACATTTCTTCGTTCTTTTCAACTTCCACATTCTTTAATTTGTGCTCTTCATATATCATGTTTTGAAATAGTATATACGTTTCTTTTGCTGCATTATCATCTGGACGTGCTTCGGCAACTGTTTTAATTGTTAACCAATTATATAATGCATCTTGCACTGAACGCATAAAACTCCACCCCTTCATCCTGCTTTTTGTTGTCTCGCTTGATGTAATCGCAACCTATAAATCCCAAGCACAATTGCTGCTACAACAAGCCCCTCTCCAACAGGTAAAAAAACTGCAAAGAAAGTTAAAACTGTACATCCAATCGCTAACGATATATATATCACTATATTTTTTACTATTGATAGTTTTCTTGCAAAACCTAAATTATACACAAGTGCACTTAATATAATAATAACGCCATACAGTAACCACATCCCTAGTTCTGGATTTTCATCAACTTTACATAATTTCGCAAAAAACGACATCCTTTCTAACATCATTTATCCCCCTTTCTTACAAATTTTATTTATGTACTTAATACAAGAGTAACCCGCAAAAAAAATACTGTCCACAAAAAAGAGTAAATATTCCAAAAATAAATACAATAAAAAAACAGCTACCTCTCAGAGGTAGCCGTTCTAATATTTTACGCTTCTACAGATTTCTTTTTCTTAGCAGCTCTTTCGCGCTCGCTCTTATCAAGAATCTTTTTACGTAAACGAATTGATTCTGGAGTTACTTCACAGAACTCGTCATCGTTTAAGTACTCTAATGACTCTTCTAAAGTCATTAAGCGTGGTTTTTTCATTGTTGAAGTTTGATCTTTCGTTGCAGAACGAATGTTAGTTTGTTGTTTCATTTTTACAACGTTAACTGTTAAATCATTCTCACGAGTGTGCTCTCCAACAATCATACCAGCATATACTTCTGTACCTGGTTCAACGAAGATTACACCACGGTCTTCAACTTGCATAATACCGTATTGTGATGCTTTTCCTGTTTCAAGTGAAACTAGAACACCTTGGCGACGTCCACCAACTTGTCCAGCGTGTACTGGTTGGTAGCAATCGAATGTATGGTTTAAAATACCGTAACCACGAGTCAATGTTAAGAATTCTGTTGTGTAACCAATTAAACCACGTGCTGGGACCATAAAAGTAAGGCGAACTTGACCGTTTCCGTTATTCACCATATCTAACATTTCACCTTTACGTGCACCCATAGATTCCATAATAGAACCAGTGTATTCTTCAGGTACATCGATTTGTACGCGTTCTACAGGCTCACATCTTACGCCATCAACTTCTTTAATGATTACTTCTGGCTTAGATACTTGTAGTTCATAACCTTCACGACGCATGTTTTCAATTAGGATAGATAAGTGTAATTCTCCACGTCCAGATACAATCCAAGCATCCGGAGAATCTGTATTATCTACACGTAAACTTACATCTGTTTCTAATTGTGAACGAAGACGCTCTTCAATTTTACGAGATGTGATGTATTTACCTTCACGACCTGCAAATGGACTGTTATTTACAAGGAACGTCATTTGTAGTGTTGGCTCATCAATACGTAATAATGGTAACGCATCTTCATGCTCAACTGGACATACTGTTTCACCAACGTTAATGTCTTCCATACCTGAAACGGCTACTAAGTCACCAGCTTTTGCTTCTTCAATTTCTTGACGTTTTAATCCAATGTAACCGAATAATTTTGTTACACGGAATTGTTTTACACTTCCGTCAACTTTCATTAAAGCAACTTGTTGTCCTACTTTCATTGTACCGCGGAATACACGGCCAACCCCAATACGTCCAACATAGTCATTGTAATCAAGAAGTGCTACTTGGAATTGAAGTGGCTCTTCGCTGTTATCGATTGGCGCTGGAATATGTTCAATAATTGTATCAAATAATGATTTCATATTCTCTTCTTGATTTGCCGGGTTTGAATCTAAGCTTGCTGTTCCGTTCATTGCTGATGCAAATACAACTGGGAACTCTAATTGATCTTCGTTTGCACCAAGTTCGATGAATAAATCGATTACTTCATCAACTACTTCATCAGGACGAGCGAAGTCACGGTCAATTTTGTTTACAACTACGATTGGAGTTAAGTTTTGCTCAAGAGCTTTCTTTAAAACAAATCGTGTTTGTGGCATACAACCTTCATATGCATCAACAACAAGTAAAACACCATCAACCATTTTCATGATACGTTCTACTTCTCCACCGAAGTCAGCGTGACCTGGTGTATCTAAAATGTTAATTCTTTTATCTTCATAGTGAATCGCTGTATTTTTTGCTAAAATTGTAATACCGCGTTCTCTTTCTAGATCATTTGAATCCATTGCGCGCTCTTCAACGTGTTCGTTTGCACGGAAAGTCCCCGCTTGACGTAATAACTGGTCAACAAGTGTTGTTTTACCATGGTCAACGTGGGCAATAATTGCTATATTACGTAAATCTTGTCGTTTTTTCAACATGTCCAACTCCTAATGTCTTTTTAATCCTTCTCTATTATAAGAGCGAAGGGGATACAATAGCAATTAAAATAAAATCAAGAATGAAAATATAGTTGTATTCTTACTTTTGTGAAAGTAAAATGAGATTGGAGGGTGAAGAAATGGAACACATTCAATATCGCTTTTTATTAACTGCAATTATCGGTGTTATCTTCTTAATCGGTATCGGCATTATGGTTGCTGAAAATAGTCCAATCGGTGTTATTATTTGCATTATCGGCACATTTGTTACAGTTGGATACGGTTTTGTAACAAAAAGAAAAATGCGAAAATCGCAATAACGTCAAAAAGTAAGAAGCGTGTATACAGCCTCTTACTTTTTTTTACTCCGATATAAACGATAACACTTCTTCATACACCCCTGGTTTCGCAACTAATACGCTGCTCTTCTCTACAATAGAAAGCGTTGCTCCAGAGAATGTTGTCACCTTGCCTCCAACTTCCTCCACTATTATCTGCCCCCCGCCAAAATCCCATGGTGATAATCTCGGCGTTACATATGCATCTATTCTCCCTGTTGCAACGTATACCATCTCTAATGCTGCACAGCCATATGATCTTGTTCCCCTAGCTTTCTTAACAAGTGCCATCATACTTTCCATATTAAGCAATGGATTGTCGGTAAGCCATATCGCATTTAACGCTACAATCCCTTGCTCTACAGTCCCTTTTTCTAATAAAGGTATTGGTACTTCATTGCAAAATGCTCCAGTCCCTTTTAGCGCATGATATAATTCATCATGAACTGGATCATAAATAAGTCCAATTTTTCCGATACCGTTCTCATAAATTCCAATTGAAATTGCAAAATTTCTCTTTTGATGAACAAAGTTCATCGTGCCATCAATTGGATCAATTAACCAAACAACCCCATCAGAAGAAGTTACCTCATCTCCATAACCTTCTTCCCCTAAAATATTATGATTCGGGAATGTCTCTTTAATTTTCCCAATTAAAAACTGTTCTATTTCTCGGTCCATATTTGTTACTAAATCAGCTGCATTGGATTTCGTTTCTATAATAAGTGCTTTTTTCATTGATGCCATTAAACGCTCTCCCGCATCTCGAATCCACTGTTTGGCGTGTGCATCGATGTCTTTCCATACTTCTTGCATGTTTAAACACTCCGATCTATACTGTTCACAGAAAAAACGAACCCTTTATAAGGTTCGCACCAACTAATTTTTTATACATATACTATTATTACGCTTCTAAACGAATCATTTCAAGTCTTAACACTTCTAACTTTTGTACACACTCTTCTTTTTTCTGTTTATCATCTTCCATCATCGCATCATATAAAGTTGCTAATTCATAATCTAGCTCCAAACGTAGCACCGGAATTCTCTTTTCAGCATCTGTTCTCTTTAACGCATTAATCACCTGTCTCATATTATTTGCCTCCTCCCAATATTCGTTTGCCCTCGGACTAGAATTGATTCAATTTTCTGATTTTTTGTTTTATACTATACTATGTTGGATAAATCATCTATGCAACAAAATTATATTTTTTTATTTAAATTTTTTTGTGCTGTTTTTTTTATGAATAGTACAAGCTATGCTAAAATAAAAGCAAAATAGGAGTTGGAGGAACAATCATGACACTACAAACATTCAAATCAACTGATTTTGAGGTTTTTACAGTTGATGGTCTCGAAGAACGAATGAGTGCAATTAAAACGAACATTCATCCTAAGCTAGAAGCTTTAGGGGAACAGTTTGCAGCATATTTATCAAAACAAACTGATGAGAACTTTTTTTATCATGTCGCGAAACATGCACGTCGTAAAGTCAATCCACCAAACGATACTTGGGTTGCTTTTTCAACAAATAAACGAGGATATAAAATGCTGCCACATTTCCAAATTGGATTATGGGGTACTCATGCCTTCATATACTTTGGTTTAATCTATGAGTGTCCACAAAAAGTGGAGACGGCTCACGCCTTCTTAGAACATTTAAATGATTTAAAAACAAATATTCCAAATGACTTCGTTTGGTCCATTGACCATACTAAACCAAGTGTAAAATCACATAAAACACTTGAAACAGAAGACTTACAAAAGATGATTGAACGCCTAGCTACTGTAAAAAAGGCAGAATTATTAGTTGGTATCCATATATCACCAGAGGAGTTTTCAGCAATGACCAACGAACAATTCCTTGCTAAGATTGAATCTACGATGCAATCACTCCTTCCTTTATATGCACTTTGTAATCGATAGTAGAAAACGGACAATTTATATTGTCCGTTTTTAGTTGTTATCACATTATATCACTTCAGTTTTTATTTTTCAAAATATTTTTTACATTTTCACAAGCTTTTGTTCTTCAGTATCTTTCGCCCTTTGAATCGCACGGTATATAGAATACCCACTTACTTCTTGAAACTCCTTATCAATTTTCTTTTCTTCTGCTTTCGATGGAACAATCTCTTTAAAACGACGATATAATCCCATTAATTCTTCCCTTGTAATCCCTTTTTCATATACTTTCTCAATTGCTTCATAAAACTTCACAATTGCAACCATTTCTTCATTTGACCAATCATAATCTAACGGATATTGATATTCCATTTTTGCACCTCATTCATCATTTCTTCTTATTTTAAATATGCTATCTTAAAGGGTTTTTTCTTCTTCACTATAGCCACTTTGCATTATACACTATTTATTCTTAATGATGGAATTCTCTTCCTCTGTACGTAAGTTCGAAATAACTATTTAACTTATCCACTATAAAAATATTTTTTTCTATACATCTATAATTATTGGTGATATAATGCTTTTGTTTTATAAAAAATATAGTGAACCTACCATCTCAAAAACACTTTTGTGAATGGCAGAAAAACAAGCCTCATACTAAAAAGGACTTAACTTTTTTAGAACAGGATTATATAAAACAAATTACACTAAATATTAAGAAGAAGAAGGGGTGTATAGATTGTCCCAATACGAAACACCATTGTTTACCGCTTTAGTTGAGCACAGTAAGCGAAATCCAATTCAATTCCATATTCCAGGTCATAAAAAAGGACAAGGCATGGATCCTACATTTCGCGAATTTATTGGGCATAATGCATTAGCAATTGATTTAATTAATATTGCGCCGCTTGATGATTTACATCATCCAAAAGGTATGATTAAAGAAGCACAAGATTTAGCAGCCGCTGCATTCGGTGCAGACCATACTTTTTTTTCCATTCAAGGTACAAGTGGTGCAATTATGACAATGGTGATGAGCGTTTGCGGTCCTGGTGACAAAATCCTAGTACCAAGAAACGTGCATAAATCAGTAATGTCAGCTATTATCTTCTCAGGTGCAAAACCGATTTTTATGCATCCTGAGATTGATCCAAAACTCGGTATTTCACATGGAATTACAATTAAATCTGTCAAAAAGGCGCTTGAAGAGCACCCAGATGCGAAGGGCTTACTTGTTATTAACCCAACATACTTTGGCTTTGCTGCCGATTTAGAACAGATTGTACAATTAGCACATTCTTACGATATCCCTGTACTCGTTGATGAGGCTCATGGTGTTCATATTCATTTTCACGATGAATTGCCGATGTCAGCGATGCAAGCTGGGGCTGATATGGCGGCAACAAGTGTTCACAAATTAGGAGGATCTTTAACGCAAAGTTCTATTCTTAATGTGAAAGAAGGCCTTGTGAACGTAAAACATGTTCAATCTATTATTAGCATGCTTACGACTACATCAACTTCTTACATCTTATTAGCATCTCTTGATGTTGCTAGAAAACGTCTTGCTACAGAAGGAACTGCACTCATAGAACAAACAATACAATTAGCAGAACAAGTTCGTAATGCTATAAATGATATTGAGCATCTTTACTGTCCTGGTAAAGAAATGCTAGGTACGGATGCTACTTTTAACTATGATCCTACAAAGATAATTGTATCTGTAAAAGATTTAGGTATTACAGGCCATCAAGCTGAAGTATGGCTGAGAGAGCAATATAATATTGAAGTAGAACTCTCAGATTTATACAACATACTATGTCTTGTCACTTTCGGGGATACAGAAAGTGAGACGAATACACTTATTGCAGCATTACAAGATTTAGCAGCAACATTTAGAAATAAAGCTGATAAAGGTGTTCAAATACAAGTAGAAATTCCAGAAATACCAGTGCTAGCACTTTCTCCACGAGATGCTTTTTATTCGGAAACAGAAGTCATTCCATTTGAAAATGCAGCCGGTCGTATTATAGCTGATTTCGTTATGGTTTATCCACCAGGGATTCCAATCTTTACTCCGGGGGAAATTATTACGCAAGATAACTTAGAGTATATTCGTAAAAACTTAGAAGCAGGTTTACCTGTACAAGGTCCTGAAGATATGACATTACAAACATTACGTGTGATTAAAGAGTACAAGCCTATCAGTTGATAGGCTTTTCTTTCACCCTTTTTCCCTTTTCTCATACGATATTATGTAATGTAACGTATAGGTGGGGATACTATTATGATTGTAATAGGCCGTTCTATTGTACATCCTTATATCACAAATGAATATGAGCCATTTGCAGCTGAGAAACAACAAATTTTATCTATAATGGCAGGAAATCAAGAAATCTATTCCTTCCGAACATCTGATGAACTCAGCTTTGATTTAAACTTGCGCGTTAATATTATTACTTCTGCACTAGAACTGTTTCAAAGTGGATTTCAGTTTCGCACATTTCAACAATCCTTTTGCAACCCTCAGTATTGGAAAAGAACGTCACTTGGAGGATTCGAGCTCCTTCCACACATACCCCCTTCCATTGCCATACAAGATATTTTTAAAAACGGAAAACTATATGGAACTGAATGTGCCACCGCAATGATTATTATTTTTTACAAAGCTTTACTATCATTGTACGAAGAAGAAACTTTCAACCACCTCTTTGCAAACCTTTTACTTTATACATGGGACTACGATCAAGATTTAAAACTCATAACAAAAACGGGTGGCGATCTTGTACCAGGTGATCTCGTTTATTTTAAAAATCCACAAGTGAATCCAGCTACAATTGAGTGGCAAGGAGAAAATACTATCTATCTAGGAAATTTCTTTTTTTACGGACATGGCGTAGGTGTAAAAACAAAAGAGGAAATTATATACTCGTTAAATGAACGACGAATCCCTTACGCTTTTATTTCAGCTTTTTTGACCGATACTATTACCCGTATTGATAGCCGTCTCATGAGCCACTACGCTTCTCCTAAAGCTCCACAGACATCCATAGGGTTTATTCCAATTCGAGATGATGCAATCGTTGCAACAGTTGGCAATACAACTACAATTTATTAAAAAAGCGCCTACATATGTAGGCGCTTTTTCTTATTTAAGCTTTTGCATGTTCTTTATGGTCACACTCGCAATGAGATCCACATTTTCCGTAAAGTACTGTTGATTTTTCATCTTCAAAATGTCCGATTGTTCCTTCACATACTTGGCATACGATTGTTCCCATTTTTATTTCCCCCTGAGTTTTAATAATAATCTACTTATTTATAATTAAGCTTTCGCCTTATCTTTATTAGCACAGTCACAATTTGTACCACATTTCCCGTAAAGCACAGTCGTTTTTTCATCTTCAAAATGTCCGATTGTTCCTTCACATACTTGGCATACGATTGTTCCCATTTTTCATTTCCCCCTAAGTTTATGGTCCTAAAAACTTTTAGCTGTCCATTTCCTATTAATTATTGGGCTTTTGTATGCTCTGTGTGATCACATCCGCAAGATCCACATTTCCCGTAAAGTACCGTTACTTTTTCATCCTCGAAGTGTGCAATTGTACCTTCACAATCTTGACATACGATCGTTCCCATTTTTCATTTCCCCCTAAGTTTATAATCCCAAAAACTTTTGTAACCGCTTAACTTTCTGTCTTTATTTTAATATGTTATACTTTTTACGTCAATAGGTTTTTAGTATAACACATTAAATATTTTAAATTTAAATTAGTATGCGATATTCAAACAAAAAAACAGCCATATTTATACGTACGACTGTTTTACATTATTTATTCTTCATATTCTGCATGCAAAGATGTAGATGGAACTAGAAATGAGAAAAACTGAGCTAACTCCGCTGCTTCACCTTCTGATCCTAATTTAAAAATTTCCTGTATATGTTGAACATTCTCTACATCATCTCGTCCAAGTAAAGTAGATCTTCCTGTTTGCATGCAAACAATGAGTGGCTTTCCAAAAAACATATTTGTATAAATAACACCAAAATCATAACGAGTATCATGTGTCATAAACCCCAAAAATCGTACCTTCACACTTTCATGCTCATCATACAATTTTTCAAACATTGATTTCCACCTTTCTCCATCACCTTTTATTTAGTATATTAAACAAAAAAAGTAATACTCCTTTTAATTGTCAAAAAATTCAGTAGGATGTAGAATGATAGTATTCTACTAAGTTAGGGGGAATTTATATGCAACATGCCTTTATTACGCTTGTACCTAAATCCAGTCAACAATCTGTTTCAATAGATGATATAAAACAACTTTTTCATTACTATCAAACAGTTACTTCCAAAACCGGTGTTCAAATTAATTACGCTTATACAAATACCGCTTTTCCCTATGAAATTTTAGATACATCAGAAACAACATTAAAACTACAATCTACTCACGATCGATATGACTCCATTTATGTTGGTATCGGTATAGAAAAGGAACGAACTTTTATTCAGGTTTCTTTACCACCTAATGCGACATTTGGTGATAAAGGAAAAGCAAATGAATTTTGCCGTTTTCTAGCGAAGAAATTAGAAGGAGAGTTACAATTATTTAATGGAAGAACAATGTATTTCTATAAACGTTAATTTAAAAAATAGAAAATATGATTAAGAAAAGTATGCAATTTGAACACGTAAGAAATAATGCCTGCTTTCTAATTTGCAATACAAAATATGCGATTACATATGCTAAATAAAGAAACACAAAAAATAGAATTACTTTATAATGCAACTTATCACCATTTGACAATGATAATACAACGGAAAAACCACTCCATAATAAAAAATGATAAAATATAACATGTAATCTTCTCATGGAACCTTCTCCTTTGACATGCTCTATTTTATTAATATATGGGATTATGTTTGAATCAATTACATATTATACGAAAGCATATGTAGCTTTTGAATTAATATATGTTCTAATCATTCAATTAAAGTATTATATATTCATTCGACAACTACATATAAAGACCTTGCAAGCCGTTTTTATTAAAATAAAAAATAGCCCATCTCTTTAAATAAGAGATGGGCTATTTTCATTACTTAAATTATTTTACAATGTGAATTGGCATTCCAAGAGCAACTTCAGCTGCTTCCATTGTGATTTCACCTAATGTTGGGTGAGCATGGATTGTTTGAGCGATATCTTCTGCAGTCATTCCTGCTTCGATAGCTAAACCAATCTCAGAGATAATATCAGAAGCGCCTGCACCTGCAACTTGAGCACCTACAAGAAGACCATCTTCTTTACGTGTTACAAGTTGTAGGAAACCGTCAGTGCTGTTTAATGATAACGCACGACCGTTTGCAGCGAATGGGAACTTAGATACAGCTACTGTCATTCCTGCTTCTTCAGCTTGTTTCTTAGTGTAACCAACAGATGCTAATTCTGGATCAGTGAAGCATACTGCAGGAATTCCGATGTAATCGATTGCTGATGCATGGCCACTGATTGCTTCAACAGCTACTTTACCTTCGTAAGAAGCTTTGTGAGCTAATGGTGGTCCAGGAACGATATCACCGATTGCATAGATGTTTGGTACGTTTGTACGACATTGCTCATCGATTTCGATGATGCCGCGGTCAGTCATTTTAACTCCAACTTGCTCAAGACCGATTTCTTGAGTGTTTGGACGACGACCTACAGTTACTAATACGTAATCTGCTTCTACAGTTTGGATTTCACCTTTAACTTCGAAGCTAACTTTTACGCCAGTTTCTGTTTCTTCAACGCCTTTAGCCATAGCTTTTGTATGGATATTTACGTTACCTTTCTTTTGAAGAGCACGTTTAACAACAGAGCTCATAGCTTTTTCGAAACCAGCTAAGATTTCGTCGCCAGCTTCTACTACAGTAACTTCTGTACCGAAGTTAGCATATGCAGTACCTAATTCCATACCGATGTAACCGCCGCCGATTACAACAAGTTTTTTAGGAATTTCAGGTAAGCTTAAAGCACCTGTAGAGTTGATAACACGTTTAGAGTATTTGAATCCAGGAATTTCGATTGGTGTAGAACCAGTTGCAAGAACAGCATTTTTAAACGTGTAAGTTTGAGCTGCATCTTCAGTCATTACGCGTAATGTGTTAGCATCTACGAAGTAAGCTTCACCGCGAATAATTTCAACTTTGTTACCTTTAAGAAGGCCTTCAACACCGCCAGTTAATTTCTTAACTACGCCGTTTTTCCATTCTTGAACTTTTGTAAAGTCAACTTTTACGTTCTCTGCAGTGATACCCATGTCATCAGAATGCATTGCATTCTCATAACGATGACCTGCATTGATTAACGCTTTTGAAGGAATACATCCAACGTTTAAGCATACGCCACCAAGGTTAGCTTTTTCAATAATTGCTACCTTTTGACCTAATTGTGCTGCACGAATTGCCGCAACGTATCCACCAGGACCTGCACCAACAACGACTGTATCTAATTCAATTGGGAAATCTCCTACTACCATTGTTATTACGCCTCCATTACTAATAATTGTGGGTCATTCAATAGACGTTTAATTTGGTTTAATGCTTTTTGAGCAGTTGCGCCGTCAATTAAACGATGGTCAAAGCTTAGAGATAATGCTAATACTGGAGCTGCAACAATCTCACCGTTTTTCACAACTGGCTTCTCAGCGATACGGCCGATACCAAGAATTGCTACTTCTGGGTGGTTGATAACTGGAGTGAACCATTGTCCACCTGCAGAACCAATGTTTGTAATTGTGCAAGAAGCACCTTTCATTTCAGCCGGAGCTAAACGACCTTCACGTGCTTTACCAGCAAGATCATTGATCTCGTTAGAAATAGTGAAGATTGATTTACGATCTGTATCTTTAACAACTGGTACTAATAGACCTTTGTCTGTATCAGCTGCGATACCGATGTTGAAGTAATGTTTATGAACGATTTCTTGAGAAGCATCGTCTAAAGCAGTATTCAACATTGGGAATTCACGTAATGCAGATGTTAAAGCTTTAACAACGTATGGAAGGTAAGTTAATTTAATACCTTTGTCAGCTGCAACAGCTTTGAACTTCTTACGGTGAGCAACAAGCTCAGTTACATCAACTTCATCCATTAATGTTACGTGAGGAGCTGTGTGCTTAGAGTTAACCATTGCTTTTGCAATCGCTTTACGGATACCACTCATTTTCTCACGAGTTTCTGGATATTCACCAGCTGGAATTGGTTGTGCTTTTGGTGCTTCTTCTTTCGCTGCTGCTGGAGTAGCTTCTACTGCTGCTGGAGCCTCAGTTGCTGCTACTGCTTGTCCACCATTTGCAAATGCATCGATGTCAGCTTTTACGATACGGCCGTTCTTACCAGAACCAGCTACTTTATGAATGTCTACGCCGTTTTCACGAGCATATTTACGAACAGATGGCATAGCGATTACGCGCTCATTTACCACTTCTGCAGTTGCTGCTGGAGTAGCTTCCGCTGCTGGAGCTTCTACTGCTGCTTCTTCAGCTTTTGGAGCTGCATCATGATCGTCACCTTTAAATTTAAGGTTTTCGTATCCAGGAGCATCAAATTTAATTAATGTATCTCCTACGATTGCAACTGTTCCTTCTTCTACAAGTACTTCAAGTACTTTACCTTTAACTGGAGAAGGGATTTCTACTACTGCTTTATCATTTTGTACTTCAAGAAGTACATCGTCTTCGTTTACTTCATCGCCTGGTTTAATAAACCATTTTACGATTTCACCTTCGTGGATACCTTCACCGATATCTGGTAGTTTAAATTCAAATGCCACGGAATTCAGCCCCCTGATTCATTTCATTATTATAGAATATGTACAAAAGAAACCAGCATGTGCTGATTTCTTTTGCACATGAAAAGCTAAAAATTAGAAGTTCATTACTTTGTTAACAGCTTCAACAATATCTTTATGGTTTGGTAACCATACGCTCTCAGCTTGAGAGAATGGGAATACTGTATCAGCAGCTGCAACACGTACAACTGGAGCTTCTAAGTTTAAGATTGCACGGTCGTTAATTTCCGCTACAACGTTAGCTGCAATACCAGCTTGTTTTTGTGCTTCTTGAACTACAACTACGCGGCCTGTTTTTTCAACAGAAGCGATGATTGTTTCGATATCTAATGGTTGAACTGTACGTAAGTCAACAACCTCTAAAGAGATACCTTCTTTTTCAAGTTCTTCAGCAGCTTTTAATGCAGCGTGAACCATAGCACCGTAAGCGATAACAGATACATCTGTACCTTCACGTTTGATATCAGCTTTACCTAAATCAATTGTGTATTCGCCTTCTGGTACATCTTGACGGAATGAACGGTACAATTTCATATGCTCTAAGTAGATAACTGGATCGTTGTCACGAATCGCAGAGATTAAAAGACCTTTTGCATCATATGGAGTAGATGGAATAACAACTTTTAGACCAGGTTGTTGAGCCACTAATCCTTCTAAGCTATCAGCATGTAGTTCAGGAGTATGAACACCGCCACCGAATGGAGAACGAACTGTTACTGGAGCAGTCCAACGTCCACCAGAACGGTAACGCATACGAGCTAATTGACCAGAAATTGAATCCATTACTTCATATACGAAACCGAAGAATTGGATTTCTGGAACTGGACGGAATCCTTCTAGTGCAAGTCCAACTGCAAGTCCACCAATACCAGACTCTGCAAGTGGAGTATCCATTACACGATCTTCACCGAATTCAGCTTGTAAACCTTCAGTAGCACGGAATACACCGCCGTTTACACCAACGTCTTCACCAAACACAAGTACGTTAGGGTCATTTTTCATTTCAACGCGTAAAGCATCAGTGATTGCTTGAATCATTGTCATTTGAGCCATGGCTTACTTCGACTCCTTTTCTTTGTAAATTTCATATTGTTCAGCTAAGTTGTAAGGCATTTTTTCGTACATGATTTCCATTAAATCAGTAACTTTTTGTTTTGGAGCTTGGTCAGCCTTAGCAATTGCTTGTTTGATATCTTCTTTTGCTTCTTCGATTACTTTCTCTTCAACTTCTTGAGACCATAGGCCTTTGTTTTCTAAGAATGCACGGAAGCGTACGATTGGATCTTTTTGTTCCCATTCGTTCTCGATATCTTTTGTACGGTAACGAGTTGGGTCATCACCAGCCATTGTATGTGGACCGTAACGGAATGTTAAAGTCTCGATTAAAGTAGGGCCTTCGCCGTTTACTGCGCGCTCACGAGCGAAAGCAGTTGCTGCGTATACAGCTAATGGGTCCATACCGTCTACTTGAATTCCGTAAATACCTGCTGCTACTGCTTTTTGAGCTACAGTTTTAGCTGCAGATTGCTTTTCTACTGGAGTAGAGATTGCATAACGGTTGTTTTGTACAACGAAGATTGCTGGAGCTTTGAATGCACCCGCAAAGTTCATACCTTCGTAGAAGTCACCTTGTGAAGCACCACCGTCACCAGTGTAAGTAATTGCAACAGATTTTTTGCCACGTAGTTTCATACCTAACGCAACACCAGCAGTTTGGATGATTTGCGCACCGATGATGATTTGTGGAGCAAGTGCATTTACGTTCTCAGGCATTTGGTTACCCATGAAATGTCCACGAGAGAATAAGAATGCTTGGTATAATGGTAAACCGTGCCATACTAATTGTGGCACATCACGATATCCTGGTAAGATGAAATCTTCTGCTTCAAGTGCGAAATGACTTGCTAATTGAGAAGCCTCTTGTCCAGCTGTTGGTGCGTAGAAACCTAAACGTCCTTGACGGTTTAAAGAAATAGAACGTTGATCTAGTACGCGAGTATACACCATACGGCGCATTAATTCTTTTAATTGATCATCAGATAATTCAGGCATAGCTGCTTCATTCACAACTTCGCCTTTTTCATTTAAAATTTGTAATGTCTCAAATTGAGCTGCGATAGCTTTCATTTGCTCATCAACATTAAATAGGGTCTTTTTTGTTTTAGTACCCATTCCGTTCACCTCTTCCTCTCTTGAACCATATTCTGAAACGCTTTCACTATCTATTGGCTAGACTGAAAACGCAACAATGTAAACCAACAAATTTATTTGTCGGTTGAGAATAATTTTGTGTACCTAACAATCTGTACTAATGTTTTTTCAGAAACATATTAATACAATCTTGATCACGTTTTTTAGTTTACAACTATTCTAATTACGATGTCAATTACTTTGAATACGTTTTTTTATAAATAATCTGCAGGTCTCTTCTACACAAACGTGTTTTTATTTTTCACATCTGTATTAGTAAGCATTAACCCGCTGTTATATTATTCCCTTTTTAACTTGTTTTTTCTCTTAGAATAATATGTAAACGATTTAATTCTCTTTAGTTTTTCTCTCTTCTTAGTAAAAATATACAAACTCTTCTTCCTTTTATAGGTAATTACCCATACATTTCTACTCTTCCCTCCATACATTATAGTAACCGCAATATTAGCGGGAAATGATAAAGGAGGTCATCTCATGTACGGATACTCATATTGCTATCCAACTTGTTCAACCCCTTCCTACGGTTATGGCGGTTCTTGTGGCGGGTCTGGACGCGGCTTCGCCTTAATCGTTGTGTTGTTTATTCTTTTAATTATCGTTGGTGCTGCTTGCATTCGCTAATGTAAAACGAAACAACTATGGAAAGAAACAGACGGCTCTGCCGTCTTTTCTTTTTATTACATACATATTCTATAGTAGAACGCTTTCCCTACTTGTCGATGACTTTTTTCATCTCCTTTGGTAGACTAAAGGGGAAAGGAGAGATTACATATGCTTACAATGAAAGATGTCATTCGCGAAGGAGATCCTATTTTGCGAAACGTTGCAGAAGAGGTAGTAATACCAGCGAGCGAAGAAGATACAAATACACTTCAAGAAATGATTGAATTTGTAATAAATAGCCAAGATCCTGAAATGGCTGAAAAATATAGTTTACGTCCTGGAATTGGATTAGCGGCTCCGCAAATCGGTATTTCAAAGAAGATGATTGCGGTTCATGTAACTGATACGGACGGTACGTTATATAGTCATGCATTATTCAATCCAAAAATCATTAGTCATTCTGTTGAACGTACATATTTACAAAGTGGGGAAGGCTGTCTATCAGTAGACCGCGAAGTACCTGGTTATGTCCCTCGTTATACAAGAATTACAGTGAAAGCAACATCTATTAACGGTGAAGAAGTAAAATTACGTTTAAAAGGTTTACCAGCAATTGTATTTCAGCATGAAATTGACCATTTAAATGGTGTTATGTTCTATGACCACATTAATAAAGAAAATCCATTTGCTGCTCCTGACGATTCAAAGCCTCTCGAGCGATAATAAAAAAAGGCGGGAGTTAATCTTCCGCCTTTTTATTATATGAAATGGGTTCCATATTCACTTATAGTAATCCAGCCCATTTTAATCCATGGTATATGCCGTCTTCAGTAACATCCTTTGTTACATGATTTGCGAGTTTTTTCAAGTCTTCATGACCATTCCCCATCACAATACCTGTCCCAACCGCTTCAATCATTTCTAAATCATTTAAGCCATCTCCAAATGCATACACTTGTTCACGATTAAATCCTAATTTTTCAATGAATTTCTCAATCCCTTTTGCCTTCGAACCACCATTTGGAATAATATCCATTGAATACGCATGCCAGCGAATAAAATGAAAGTCTGGGTACTGATTAATAAACTTCTCCTCTTCATTCACTTCACAGAAAAGAAGCGTTTGATAAATATTGCGTCCATCATAAAAATCAGGTTCATATGCCGGATGCTCAAAATTTAAGCTTCCAAAACCTTCTTTCACATAATCATGATATTCTACTGAAGCCCTCATTTCTTGATGATCAAGATATACAAGTGGATACCCTTCTTGCTTTGCAAACTGAGTAAACTTATGTAGAGCAGCTGGATGTAATGGGTTATTAAATACTACCTCGTCTTCAAATACAACGTACTGTCCATTAAAGCTAACATAATTATGGATATTAAGTTCCTTACGAATATCTTCAAACATAAATGGCGCACGCCCTGTCGCAATTGCTACATGCACACCTTTTTCTTGTAACTGTCTTACTGCATCTCTTGTAGATTGAGGTATCTTTTTATCATGATCTAATAATGTTCCATCAATATCAAAAAAGACAATTTTATCATTCATTTGTCAAAATCCTTTCTGTTACTCTATATTCCTATTTTGATTATCGCTTTTCAAATTCTAAAAAAAAGTATAACATATTAAACATCTGTGAAGAAAGCGTTCACTTTCTGACCTTATTTATGAAACCTGCATATATATATTAGTAAAAAATGTGGATACTTGTTCGTATGAATTTTCTTTTCTATTTTTTCTCATACTATACCTATAACTAACGGCTACTAATCGTTACTATAGAATAACTTTCCCAGTATGAGAAAAGACAAGATTCAACATTCACTTTTGTCTTCTTTCTTATATCAGAGACGGCGTTTTCACTAGTACTATGCATGTTTTAAATAAGGAAAGGAAGGAGTAATCATGCTGAAGAAGCTGAAGAAAAAGCTCAAGCGTTATTTAAAAGATCTAGTCCGTAAAAAGACAATCGCTTAAATTGTGCCCATTTCGGGCTTTTTCTTCATTCTCATTCGAAAAAACATGAAAATCGTGACTGTTTGCTTTATAATAAGTAACAGATAATGCAAAACATAGACAAGGAGAGGTTTTCCAAATGATTTTTAAAGTATTTTATCAAGACAAAATGACTGAGGTTCCAGTACGTGAAAATACAAAAGTTTTATATTTAGAGGCTACGTCTGAAAAGGATGTTCGTAAGAAATTAAATAAGTTCGCATATAATATCGAGTTCGTTCAGTCTGTTACTGGCAATCATCTTGAATATGAAAAAGAAAACGCTGATTTAACATTAGCGGAAATCGTATAGTCATATGAAATTTCTAAAGAATGATCAAGCAGCCGTTTTTGCTTTAGGTGGACTTGGTGAAATCGGTAAAAATACATATGCTGTTCAATTTCAAGATGAAATTATTATTATTGATGCTGGAATTAAATTTCCAGAAGACGAACTCCTCGGAATCGATTATGTAATACCAGATTACACTTATTTTGTGCGAAACGAAGATAAAATTAAAGGATTATTCATTACACATGGTCACGAAGATCATATCGGTGGAATTCCTTACTTATTACGTCAAGTAAACATTCCGATTTATGGCGGAAAATTAGCAATTGCACTAATCAAGAACAAATTAGAAGAGCACGGATTACTTCGTAAAGCAAAACTTTATGAAATTCAAGAAGATGATGTTATTAAATTTAAAAAGACATCTGTTTCCTTCTTCCGTACAACTCACAGTATCCCAGACTCATACGGAGTTGTTGTGAAAACACCTCAAGGACAAGTTGTACATACTGGAGATTTCAAATTTGATTTCACACCAGTTGGTGAACCAGCGGACTTAACAAAAATGGCTGAAATCGGAAAAGACGGTGTACTTTGTCTCTTATCTGACAGTACAAACAGTGAAGTTCCAAACTTTACAATGTCTGAGCGCCGTGTTGGTGATAGTATTCAAGATATTTTCCGCAAAGTAGAAGGTCGTATTATCTTTGCAACCTTTGCATCAAATATCCATCGCTTGCAACAAGTTGTTGAAGCGGCTGTTGAAAACAATCGTAAAGTGGCTGTGTTTGGCCGAAGTATGGAAGCAGCGATTGAAATCGGACAAAACCTCGGTTATATTCGCTGTCCGAAGGATACATTCATAGATACAGCTCAACTAAACCGCCTACCGGCTAATAAAGTTGTTATTTTATGTACAGGTAGTCAAGGTGAGCCAATGGCAGCACTTTCACGTATTGCCAATGGTACGCATCGTCAAATTCAAATCATTCCTGGCGACACAGTTGTTTTCTCTTCTTCACCAATCCCTGGTAATACAATTAGTGTAAGCCGCACAATTAACATGTTGTATCGTGCTGGTGCTGATGTAATCCACGGAAAACTGTCAAACATTCATACGAGTGGACATGGCGGCCAAGAAGAACAAAAACTAATGCTTCGCTTAATCAAGCCGAAGTATTTCATGCCAATTCATGGTGAATATCGTATGCAACGCATGCATATGAAGTTAGCAAATGATTGTGGTATTCCAGAAGAAAATTGTTTCATCATGGATAATGGAGATGTTCTTGCTCTTCGTTCAGATGAAGCAAGCGTAGCTGGTAAAATCCCATCTGGTTCTGTCTATATTGATGGAAATGGTATTGGAGATATCGGTAATATCGTATTACGCGATCGTCGTATTCTTTCTGAAGAAGGACTTGTAATTGTAGTTGTAAGTATCGATATGAAAGAGTTTAAAGTTGCAGCAGGACCTGATATTATCTCACGTGGTTTCGTGTATATGCGCGAAAGTAGTGATTTAATTAATGATGCTCAAACATTAATTACAACTCATTTAGAAAAAGTAATGGAGCGTAAAACAACACAATGGTCTGAAATTAAAAATGAAATTACAGACACATTAGCACCATTCCTATATGAAAAAACGAAACGTCGTCCAATGATTTTACCAATCATTATGGAAATATAAGAAAAAGGACAATACCTTCATGGTATTGTCCTTTTCTCTTATCTTAAAAAGTGTTTAAAACGATCTACTTCATCGTCATGACCAATTACAATTAATATATCTCCTGCTTGAATATTTTCCGTAGCTCGAGGAGATACAATTACTTCTTTACCACGTTTAATTGCTACAATATTCAATCCAAACTTCGCACGAATATCTAATTCGATTAAAGAATGACCATCAATTTTTTTATTTGCAATAATTTCTACAATACTATGCTCATCCGACAGCTCAAGATAGTCTAATACATTACTTGATGCAATATTATTAGCAATCCTTTTTCCCATATCACGTTCTGGGTGCACAATGTGATCTGCCCCTATTTTACTTAACACTTTTTCATGGTAATCATTTTGAGCTTTTACAGTAATATTTTTTACACCTAACTCTTTCAAAATTAATGTTGTTAAAATACTTGAATTTAAATTATCTCCAATCGCAACGACTACATGATCAAAATTACGAATACCAAGACTTTTTAATACCATCTCATCTGTTGAATCTGCAATTACAGCATGTGAAGCTATATTTGCAAACTCATTAATTTTATCCTCATCCGAATCAATTGCCATTACTTCCATACCTAATTGAGCGAGTTCTCGGCAAATACTTCCACCAAAACGTCCAAGCCCGATGACAGCAAATTCTTTCTCTTTTTCACCCACAGGAATTCCTCCAATAACATCGAATACTATGTATTTTTATTGTAACATACTTTAAATTTGCTACAAAAACTTGTATGTCATTCTTATTTTTGTTTTTGCATATAAAAATACTGTTGTAAATAAAATGCGATACTGAAAATTAACATACCAAATACAAATATGTTTCCAAATGAACTAAATGTTTCAAAAACGAATAATAACGTTTCTTGTCCGAAGAAAGCAAATAATAGTTGGATAAACGCGAATAACAATGCCAATATGTAATGATGTTGATGGAATAAATAATGCGTCGCACCTAAAAAAGCGATAAACGAAATGATGAAAATCCACCAACTTTCTAAAAACAGTTGCCAATTAGTAAATTGATATCCATTTACTAATATCGCAATAATCCCTATAACCGCCATTGTCGGCACGCTCCATAACAATGCACGTCCTCTAAAGAAACGCGTACCTTTTACATCTCCTTTTTCATTTGCAATGTATGTTAGCACAACAGTACTTATATACAAAACGGAGAGTATTGTTAATACAATAATGAGCCAAAAATGTAACTGGTAATATTCATGTTCTATATTCGTCACAATAGCAGCTAGCATGCATGGAATGAGCATTCCCGTCCAACCATCTACTTTTCTTTCATTCCAAAACACGGTGTTACCAATCCGTATACCTAACAACATAAAAATAATGATACCTAGTACAAATAATGTTGTTTTATTCCCTACTAAACTCGTTGAGAAAGCAATTAACCCAATAAATAAAAAGAGCACAAACCCATTCATAATTTCTAATACAGGTGATAAATATCTCTTCACCCATTTATATGTCTCGTCATATTCGTGATTATCTACTAAACGGTAAGCATAAAAACTTATCCCAAAATAAACCGCCGCAATAATCACATACGCATATAAGACGAAACACAATATTGCACTGCTAATTTGCACGTAATTCCCCACCCTTTTTTCTATGTTTCACCTTGATTTTACACACTTTCTACACGAAATGTAAACATATATAAGCTAGTTAACTAATCATCTTCTCAATAAGCGATAATGAATAATGAGCAGCGGCTCAAAACCACTGCTCATTATTTTATCCATTTGTATGCCGCTGTGCATCCAAAACAAATGTGAAAGACCTTTCCATCCTTGAACTAACAAGTACCCACTTTAAATTGTTGCAAAGTTGGCAAGCGATTTCACTTTCTAGTTCCCTTCCACTTCACATATTGATCTAAAAATACGATAGCTTTCTCGATCGCCTCTTCATCTGGTTTTAATTTTGCGTGATGTAAACCATATTCTGAATTTACCCCAAGCCAAAACATAAATCCAGGAATCTCTTGAAGCATATAACCAAAATCTTCACCTGTCATTGCCTCAGTACATGTAATGACATTCATATCAGTTTGTTCACTTACGAACTGCATAAACTCTCTCGTTAATGCTTCATGGTTATATACTTGATGATACATCGCTCCGTAGTCAATCACCGCTTCACATTGGAAGGAAGCTTCTATACCTGCAACAATTGCCTCAATTCTACTTTTCACACGACTCATTGATTCCACTGATAACGTTCGAATCGTTCCTTCTAAGCGGGACTTTTCTGCTATGATATTTTGAACTGTACCACCTGTTATTTTTCCGATTGTAATTACTGCACTATCAAGAGGATTCACATTACGACTAATAACAGATTGTAGTTGTGTAACAAGATGACTTGCTGCAACAATCATATCATTGGCAGTATGAGGGTAGGCTGCATGTCCACCTTTCCCTTTTAAATCAACATATAACTCTGATGTATTCGCAAATAATAGCCCCTCTTTTGTGGCGATTGTTCCTACAGGGTATTCAGGTGCAATATGAAGGCCTAGAATTACATTCGGCTTCCATTCTTTTAACTCTTCGCTCTCTAACATAGGAAGAGCCCCTCCTGGCCCTTCTTCAGCTGGTTGGAATAGAAACACTAGGTCATCATCTACTCTTTCTGTTACAGCTGCTGTTAGAAGGCCTAAACCGATTGTTGTATGTACATCGTGTCCACATGCATGCATCATTCCTTCGTGAATAGAAGCAAATTCATATCCAGTTTCTTCTGTAATTGGTAAACCATCTATATCTGCGCGATAACCGATAATTTTTTCTGGATTTTTTCCATTTACTTTAACAATGACACCTGTTTCCCATACTTTCACTTCCACATGTTCATTAGAAAGCGTTCCTATATAATCTAAAATATACTGTTGTGTTTTCCACTCTTTAAATCCAATTTCCGGTATTTTGTGTAAGTCTCTACGAATTTGAATGAATTTGCTTACTGCCATTTTTGCACCTCTATCTATAAAAAGCGTAAGAGCCCGTTTATGCCCTTACGCTTTTTGTTTTTATTTCTCTGGGTTTAATTGACGAAGCTCTTGTTTAATTTCAGTTTTTGCTTTTGTCTTCTCATCAATCTCTTTAATTACACGTGCTGGAGTACCCGCAACAACTGTATATGGAGGTACATCTTCTGTTACAACAGCTCCTGCTGCTACAACTGCACCTTTACCTACTGTAACTCCCTCTAACACAACTACGTTAGCACCAATTACAACATCATCTTCAACGATAACTGGTTTTGCTGAAGGTGGCTCAATAACACCTGCAAGTACTGCACCAGCACCTACGTGACAGTTCTTACCAACAGTTGCACGTCCACCAAGTACTGCGTTCATGTCGATCATAGAACCTTCACCAATTACAGCACCGATATTAATTGTTGCATTCATCATAATAACAGCGTTGTCGCCGATTTCAACGTGGTCACGAATGATCGCGCCTGGCTCAATACGAGCTTTAATACCTTTTAAATCAAGCATTGGAATTGCAGAATTACGACGGTCATTTTCAACAACGTAATCAACGATGTGCTTGTTTTTTTCATCAAGAATTGTCTTAATTTCAGACCATTCTCCAAATAACACACCAGACTTTTTATTTACAAATGCTTGTACCGTTTCAGGGAATGTTACTTCTTTTAAATCCCCTTTTATGTATACCTTTACAGGAGTTTTCTTTTCACTTTTTTGAATAAACGAAATAATTTCGTTAGCGTCCATCATTTTCATTCTTGTTGCCTCCTAAATCCATTTATAATGTTACTCTACCAAACGATAGAGCGAGTAGCAAGATAATAATCCTATTTTTCCATTTGAATTTCTTCTATAATTTCTAAAAATGCTTGTACTTGCTTCAATTGTCTAGCTGATTCACTCGTCAATAACCATGTTTCTCTCGTTAATTGCACAGGTGTTTTATACATATTTTCCTGCACTTCTTTTAAAACAGTAGAAGGTAAAAGAGCATAACCTATACCATTTAAAACGAGTTGTTTACAAGTCTCAATTTGATCAACGACAATTGTTCTCTTAGGTGGATTAGAAAATAAACCATACCACCAATTTTGTATTTGTCCATAATAAGTGGAATCACTTTTAAATTGAATAAAAGGTCTATTTGTTTCTTTTAACATCGAAATATCTTTTATTTCTTTATCCACTAAATAAAGTTCATCTTCAAATAATTGTTGCTTCTGACCTTTATATTCTTGTGTTCCCCTTAATATAGCAACATGTACGTCTCCTTCATAAAACTGCTTTTGTACTTCACTACTCCAGCCAGTAAACAGTGATATTTTCACAGAAGGATATTTATGCACGAACTTCTTCAAAACAGGAGGAAGCCAATATTGACCAATAACTGATGCAACAGCTATTTTTAACGTTCCGTGAGTTTCTGTTCTAAAAATAGCTAACTCACTTTTAATATCCTCTTCCTTTTGTAGCATTTCTTTTGCATAATTTGCGACTTTTTCCCCTTCAGGTGTAATTGTCAATCCTTTTTGCGAACGAATAAAAAACTTCATTCCCCATTGTTTCTCCATAGATTGTAATCGTTGACTAAGCGCAGGTTGTGAAACAAATAAACGTTCCGCCGCTTTTCTCATATTTGATTCCTGTGCTAACACAACCATCATTTGAAAATCATCAATTTGCAACTTTCTCCCTCTTTCCTTAGCTTCCATACACCTTATCTCAACAAGCTTTTCATCCTTAATTTAACCACATACTCTTATATTTTTTATCTTTTTAAATATAATACATACACACCTGATATGCACGAAAAAAAGTGACTTCTCCGCTTCTATGAAGTCACTTTTCTCACATTATCGATTATGTTGTCTTACTTTTTTATTCAACAATTTTAAAATCGCTCGACGTGTTAAAATCCCCTCAAAATATCCCTCTTCATTGACAGCGCAAATAAAAGGATGATCAATTGTCATTTCTAATGCTTTTGCAAAGGAATCTTCTAACTTAAGAACCGGAATATCTTCCTTCATCACCTGTTCTACTTTCATTTCGTCAAGTCTTTCAAACTCAATGCGTTCTAACCCTAGCATACCATCTAAAATCATAGCAGTACTAATTAACCCGTGTAATTTATACATCGGGTCTAAAACAGGTATCGCCGAATATCCAGATTTCACAAGTACGAGTAAAGCATGCTCTAAACCATTCCCTATTTGGACGTGTGCTACTTTTTCGGATGAAATCATTAAATCTTTCACAAAAATTTGTTGAAACTCGTCTTTTGGAATACTAATCATATTACATCCCCCATTTTCCCTTTTTCCTGCTTTTAATCACTGGCTCTATTCACATTTTATGACAGCGTTTTCATATTATTATTTTGTCCTTACATTATTTCAGGAAAAAACAAAATTACACAGCTATTTTAGCATACAACACAAAAAAAAGACTACCATTCCGGTAGCGCTTAATACCCTTTATTTTTTAATCTGTAAAATAACCTTGTGATTTTTTTATATTGCATCACATCTGTCTTTTTTAAACCATTCTCAATATCTGTAAGTTCCACAGCTAAAATTTCACTCGCATAATTTTGCTGAAATAAAATATCTAGTAACAAACTTTCCTCTTCTTCTGTTAAAACAAATTCCCTTTTCATATACCCCTCTCCTTATACTCGCATCGTTACTCCTATTATATAAAATTTTCAGCCTATTTAATAGATGTAATATTCAGTTTTTAGTGAAAGATATATGAAAATTGTTTTTATTTCGTATATCGATTTGCATAACTAAACGCCGCATAAGCATCTGGCTTAATTTTTGCCGTTAATCCCATCGCTTGAATTTTCGCTGTCATATCTAGAATAAATTCTTTTGTTAAACCATCATTTCCGATATCTAAGTGAATTTCCATTATAAATCCAGCCCCCTCTTGAGCGTATGGATGCAATAACTCCCATATTGTTTGTATATGATTGGGAGTAAATAAGCAGGCGATTTCTTGACTAAACTGCGTTTCTAAATATATCTTCTCACGTAAAGTTGCTGGCTTATCTTTTACTGATTGATGGTGTAAACATCCCCAGGCTCCTTTTCCGACGCGATGAATATGAATTGCCGTAATAAATCTCGTATCCTTTTGATGTGCTTGTGAGTCTGTCCCAATGGATAAGCGATATAAATTTCGTGGATCCTTTTCAATGAAATTACAAATACGGGTAAAGACCATATCAAAATTTAAATGTCTCTCTGAAACATTATAAAATTTATGTTCACCGGCCATATAGTCACGTCCTTTCAATTAGACAGACTTTTCGTATTCTCATTGTATGGGACAAAAATAGAAATTATAACTTCCTACCCTTTATTCGTTTCAATATTCCGAATTACATACTGGCAAACTTGGCACGTATAAATTACATTTTGATTTGATTGAGCCGTTAATACATGAATAATCTCAGCAGTATTGTGACAATTAGGACAAATGACAACTGGTAAACGTTCCATTCCATACACCTCCTCATTATGTTTATCTCCCTATTTACTATCCGTAAACACCAAATTGGTGATCGCTACTAATCAGTATAGAAATAAGAATCTCTACTGATTATAATTTCACATTATTACCATTGTAGGAAAAATGAAAAATCCCTATACATATATGCTAAAAAGTAATAGAACTAAAAAAGGTGCTGCCGTATGGCAACACCTTTTTTATATGTATCAAGAAATGATATCGTAAATCTCAATTGCAACCATGTCGATATTATCGAATTGATACACTTGAGGTTTTTCACCTTGTTGATACACTTCTAACTCATACATTTCACTTTTATCGAAAAATTTCACGCTACATTTGCGCTCACCGTTCACTTCAAAATAGCGTTGTGCTACTTCACCGCTTTCAGCTTGTTCTTGTAGACTAACAAGTCGAGTTAAAATTCCTTGGAGTAGAGACATGAAATCTCTCCTTTCTCTGATCTTCCTACCAATAGGTTTTACAGCTATACTCATTCTATCCGTCATAACAGAAAAAATGTTCCACACTCTAGGATAAAGGTTATTGGCCAGAAACTCAACTAAAAATTTGTCGAAATACGAAGGAAAAAACAGAAAGAACATCTTTTCCCTTCTTTATTGCGATTTTTATACTGGAAGAATATAATAAAAAACAGTAAAAAGGAGGAATTACAATGAAAAAAATTGAGGTTTACACACAACCTGATTGTCCGCCGTGTGTCATTGTGAAAGAATTTTTAAAACATAATGACGTTGTATACGAGGAATTTGACGTAAAAAAAGACGCCGCTGCACGCAATCGTCTTTTATATGACTATGATTCTTATTCAACTCCAACGGTTGTAATTGACGGAGAAGTTGTTGCTGGTTTTCAAATTGAAAAATTACAACAACTTCTCAATCTAGAATAGGAATAGGTAAAGACCTACTCCTATTTTCATCCCGCTATTTTTTGGAAGTAAACATCCAATTGTGGCGGGTTAATAATCTGCTTGATATGTCCCCTACTAATGAAAGTTTTACTTTATAATTGTTGTAACCTTTTTATTTCACTTAAGAGTTCTTGGCTTTCATGGTATCCAGCCAATTTCCATTTCCCTTGATCTCTTTGCAATGTTACAATTTGATATTGTCCACTTTTCGCCCGCTCATATACATATAAAATTTTATGCTCTTCATCATATGACATTTTCGTTTCTGAATTAAAAGAAAATGGTGCTTCTTTTGCTGGAAGTAAATATTCACCACTTTGTTTATCACTTCTACTATTTTCATCTGTAAATACTTGAAGGAAATTCTCTGTAAAATACGGTGATAACGTTTCTATCATCTTATTCATCGGCAAATGCTTTCCACGAAGTGAAAATTGGGTTTCATAGCCCTTTTGTATCGTTGTATACACTTCTTTCCGATCGACTTTCACTTCCTCTTTTCCTAAAACAGTTGTAACACTATAACCAACTAGAAAGGCAACGCATACAAATAGAACTAACCATATTCCATATTTCCTCATTTTTTCACCTTCCTTTTAAGAAAACTTGTCTTTGTAGTATTCATTGTAACAATGATTATGCAAAGAAAGGGCTGATTTCGTTCGCAAAATCTTTACAACGATAGACAGCATTTTTAGCACCATTTTCACTATTACCAATTTATGATAAAAACAAACAAAAAATGCACGAATCTCTTCGTGCATTAAAATAAAACATCTTCTTCATATAAATATTCATACGATAAATCTATAAATAAAAAGTTTTCATCATCAATCGGGAAAGAAAATGTTCGTACCATCTCACCGGTTTCAATATCAGCATATAAATCTGAAAGTCTTGCCTTATTCTCAAAGCGCATTTTCATAATATTTTCTAGAAAATACGGACGCCAACTCCAGTTCTTCATATAATACTCAGGCATCACAATCCATTCCCCATCTTTTTTCATAACGTTTCCTGATTGTTGAAAACCATCTTCGTTACAAATAAATATGCGAAAACTACATTGTGATACACTTTGGCTAAATTGTAATAACCAATCATTTATATCTTCATTCTTTTTCTGTTTCGCTAAAACATCACCGATTCGGTCACGTAACATTTCTGTTAAATTATAAATTTTTTGTAACTTCTTCTTCTCATGTTGAATGAATTGATGACACTCATTACCAAGTCGTTCTTTCAAAACGTTCGTTTCAATAAAATCAGGTAAGCATTCTTTCAAATAATTCCCTTGATAGTATCTACCACCGTTTTTCCAAGCGTATTGCAATTGGTAAAAAGCATCAATTTCTTCATATAACAATGTTGCACCAATTCTTCTAGCAAGTAATGATAAAGAATATAAAATATCTTGATAAGATTGTAAAAGTGCAGTTTGCCTTAAGTTTGTTAAATCTACTTTTAAAATATCCGGTGCTAACACGCTAATACGTTCTAAATTACTTGTACCCGTTCCGACTTTATTAATCGAAATTTGAATACCATATGTACGATAATACATAAGCAAATGATTAAACTGCTCTATATCTTCTTTACATTCATGTTCTGTAATCTCTAAAACAATGTGTTTCAAATTTAAACCTTGCTTTTCATACATCAATAAAAGTTGCAGTAAACTTTCATCATCATCGTTCATTAATACGTTCGCATTCCGATGTATAAATAATAATAGTTTTTGATCACTTTCCAAATAACGATTTAAAGCTTTTTCTACTATAATGTTGTCCGCTTCTAGTTGAAACTCACTTGGAATAGAATCATCGTGAAAGAAAGAAGCTAAACTTTGTATGCCTTCTTCTGTTTGAATACGTCCTACTACTTCATATCCAATTACAGTATGCTCATCAGCACTAAAAATAGCTTGATAATAAGGAAGGACTTTATCCAAGTTACTCATTACATCTAATGCATCTATCAACGTGCTTCCCTCCTTTACTTTTCAAAAATTATAACATGATATTTACGGAAAAATAATAAAAAATCCCTTCAGTTTTCCTGAAGGGATTAGAGGGGTAAAATGCTAAGGGGAATTAGCAATTCTACTATGAAGAAAAAAGAGGTCTTAAATATACCGTATATATGACCTCTTGTAAACACTTTTCTTTCATATGTCACAATTCCGTCACATTTAACCGTCGAAAAATGAATCAAACATTCATTTTCTCATCCCTTTTAAAATGGATATTGATGTAAATGTTGCCCTCCATCCATTGTCATGCAAGTTCCATTTATGTACGCAGCTTCATCTGAACATAAATAATAAGCTAGACCTGCAATTTCTTCTGGCGTGCCCAGTCTTCCAAGCGGAACACTTTGTATCGTACGCTTAGCCATTTCTTCTGAAATCCATAATTTATCAGCACCGCCCGTACGTTCAATAGGTCCTGGCGCAATTGCGTTAACTCGTATTCCATATTTACGTCCCCACTCAACAGCGAGTGTCTTCGTCATTGCTAATACTCCAGCCTTTGCTGCAGCCGAATGAATAACTCCCGGACCTGCATCCCATGCATATGTTGCTACCATGTTAATGATATTTCCTTTTATACCTTTTTCAATCCAATATTTCCCGACAGCATGACTACAGTAAAATGTACCGTTTAACACAATATTAATGACTGAATTCCAGCCATTTACAGATAAATCTTCTGCTGGACAAATAAAGTTTCCAGCTGCATTGTTTATTAAAACATCAATCCGACCAAACTTCTCATCAATCTGTTCTATCATTTTCTGAATGTCATCCGTATTTCTTACATCCATTTGTACAGGTAATATTTGCCCTGGAAATTGTTCAATTTCCAACTTTGTTTCCTCTAGCTTTTCCTTTGTACGTCCTGTAATAACAACTCGTGCCCCTTCTTTTGCAAAGCGAGTCGCCATTCCTTTCCCCATTCCGCTCGATCCACCTGTTATAATAACTACCTTTTCTTTCACATACATCCCCTCCCAAAAATGAATACACATTCATTTTATCATTTTATTTAATAGAAATCTTTATATTTTTAAATTTTTCTGATATTTTAACGTAAAGAGGTTTCTTTTCATTCGTTTTTTCGTAATCTATACTACTTTTATATTATTTAAAATATATTTTAAATAAACTGAAAGGAGATTTGAGTAACCTGTAAATGTAACGAACATATGTAATATAAGTCAAATAGGTATACTCATATTTTTATGAAGAAAATTACAAGAAGAGAATTTTTAAAAACTGGCATGCGCACCTGTCTATATTCATTTATAACAACTAGCATTGGGTACTATTATGCTAAATATATTGAGCCTCATCTACTCTCTTTTACAGAACATAAACTTACATCACAACTCATACCAAAAAGTTTTCATGGTATGAAGATTCTTCAATTTAGCGATTTACATCTCGGATACTATTTCTCTCTTCACCATTTATCTCAAATCGTTTCTAAAATTAATGCTGTAAAACCCGATATTGTCCTTTTTACCGGTGATCTCATTGATAATTATCAAACGTATACTGACACTCCTTTTGTTGCATCTATTTTAAAAAATATACAAGCACCCTTCGGTAAATTTTCTATTTATGGTAACCATGATCACGGCGGATATGGAACAGAGTACTACGAACACATCATGCGTGAATCTGGATTTGAACTGCTACTAAATAGTGAAAAGAAAATTCGTCTACTGGATAATAGTGAAATTTCAATTTTCGGTCTTGATGATATACTACTAGGCAAACCAAAAATAGAAGAGACACTACGTCACGCGAAGCAAAACACTTATAACATTGTTCTTGTTCACGAGCCAGATATTGCACCCAAAATTGCTCAATATCCAGTGAACTTACAACTTTCTGGTCATAGCCATGGTGGACAAGTACAAATTCCTTTTTTAGGCGCAATTATTACCCCCTCACTTGCTAAAAACTATGTAGAAGGTTTCTATACGATTCAAGATTTAGCTCTCTATGTCAATCGAGGCCTTGGCAGAACACGTGTCCCATTCCGATTTATGTCAAAACCTGAAATTACGATTTTCACGCTCCAGCATTCGTAATAATTCGCCTATTTTCTTACATAACCTTTCTTGTACGCGCTCATCCATGTTTCATTTACCATATGATAAAAGTGAGTCCAATAAAGGAGGTTTGTTCATGTATCCATATTATCAACCAATCCCAGTCCGTTCAGCACCTATTGGTCCAGTAGGCGACTCACGCTTTTTGCCGTTTTTTGGCGTCCCATTTCTAGCTGGTATTGCTGGCGGACTGCTCGGCGGAGCATTAGCTTTCGGTCCTAGACCGTATTACCCACCATATCCACCACCTTTCCCACCGCCAACACCTTATCCTTGTTATGGTGGACCTTGTCAACAACCATACTATTATTAATGTACCGCAACAATTCTACTAATGTTATTTCCTTTCTTAACTGATTCATGATCCATTAACATGCTTACCATAAAAACTATTCTCTCTACGCATCCTATATAATAAGTAGAGAACAAAGTAAAAAACCTCTTAAAAAAGAGGTTTTTTACTTTGTTCTCATTATTCGGCATCCGTGTTTTGATACGCCATCTTAAACAACTTCACTTGGCTATCAATTTCTTCTGCCCCATTATTAATAACATAATAATAGTCACCGTCTTTATTTTGTTCACGTGTTTTCACATTATCAGCTAATGTAAGTTGTAAAATTGCCTTAATTCTCGCCTTCATTTCAATATCTAATATTGGGAAAGATATTTCTACCCGCTTCTCCATATTTCGCGTCATCCAGTCAGCTGAAGATAAGTATATTTTCTCTTCTCCATTATGATGGAAATAATAAATTCTACTATGTTCTAAATATCTCCCGACAACACTAACTACACGAATATTTTCACTTACATTCGGAATACCAGGTCTTAAACAACATGTTCCTCGAACGATAAGCTCTACCTTTACCCCAGCTTGTGATGCTTCATACATTTTTTTTATTAATGGTTTGTCTGTTAATGAATTCATCTTAGCGATAATATATCCATTTCCATATTGCCTATGGTAACGAATTTCTTCATCTATTAAATCGATAAATTGCTCTCTTATATCAAATGGCGCAACCGATAAGTGATGAAAATGTGGCTTTGTTGTATAACCACTCAAATAATTAAAAAAATTTGTTGCATCAACCCCAAAGTCTTTTCGTGATGTAATATACCCGAAATCAGTATATAACTTTGCTGTTGCATCATTATAATTTCCAGTCCCAAGATGTACAAACCTTTCGATTTTTCCGTTTTTTCTTCTTACAACTAGCGTAATTTTACTATGTGTTTTCAAATGACTTACACCGTAAATAACGTGACAGCCTGCCTTTTCTAACTCTTTAGCCCAATGCACATTATTTTCTTCATCAAACCTTGCCTTTAATTCAACTAATACCGTCACTTGTTTTCCTTTTTCAGCGGCTACCTTTAATGCCTGAATAATCGGCGAATCTCCACTTACTCGGTATAATGTTTGTTTAATTGCAAGTACATTCGGATCGTCTGCCGCATCACGTACAAAATCAACTACTGGCTGAAACGATTCAAACGGATGGTGTAATAAAATATCATGTTCAATTACTTTTTCAAAGACATCTTCCGCATCCCCTAAGTCTTGAGGGCGTTGCGGAATAAGAGCCGGATATACTAGATGTTCATATAAAGGAGCTAGTTTTTTATATAAGGAAAATAAACATGTTAAATCTAACGGTCCATCCATTATATATACATCTTCATCTTTTACTTCCAATACCTCATATAATAATGCTAATACTCTTTCATCAATATGTTCTTTGCCAACTTCTAAACGTACAGCAGCTCCCCACTTACGCTTCTTTAATTCCTTTTCAATTACCTTTAATAAATCCCTCGCACCTTCTTCATGAATCGTCAAATCCGCATTACGTGTAATACGGAAACGAGTAACAGACGACACTTTATATCCAGTAAATAATTTATGAGTAAAACCACTAATTACATCTTCTAATAAAATAAATTTATGCTTTTGCCCTTCACTCGGCAAAAATATGAAGCGTTCAAGTAATGAAGGAACTTGTACAATCCCTAACTTCGTGCGGTTTTCTTCCTCCACTTGTTTCTCATCATATAAAAGAGTAGCTAAATTCAAACTTTTATTTAATAACATCGGAAATGGACGATATGCATCAATAGCTACAGGTGTTAAGACTGGGAAAATCTGCTCGTCAAAGTACTCTTCTATGAATTCTCTCTGTTCTTTCGTTAAATCATGGAACGTTAAACGCTCAATTCCCTCTAGCTCCAGTGCTGGCAATACATAATTTTTAAACGTATCATATTGTACAGTCATTAGTTCATGAGCCTTTATCGTAATTTTATTTAATTGCTTTTTTGGTGTTAATCCAGCCTTATTTTCGGGTTGGTTAAACCCAGCACTCACTTGATCCTTCAATCCTGCCACGCGTACCATAAAGAATTCATCCAAATTTGAGCTGAAAATGCTAATAAACTTTAATCTTTCCAAGAGCGGATTCATTTCATCCTGTGCTTCTTGTAGTACACGTTCATTAAATGCTAACCAACTTAGTTCTCTATTGTTGTAATAAGCTGTATCATTTAAATTTACTATATTCCCCTTAGATAATTCCATCCTCTTCACACTTCCCTTGAAACTTTTTTACTATAATTTAGTTACTTTCATTTTAGCAAATTACAATATTCCAAAGTGTTAATTTTTTGTAAAGACGTCCGTACAACTTAAAGTTTTGCTTCGAAGGATAAGTTAATAGTTGTTTTCAATACTCTTTCCAGCTGTTTTTTTTGTTTTTCAGCTTGCACTTTTTCCGCTAATGCAGGTTGTTCACATACAATTGTAAACGTTAATCCTTCTTTACTTTCTATTATAGATATCGATTCAACAAGCGATCTTTGTCTTATATTTAGAGCTGCTGAAAATTGCAAAACAGCCCCTAATAGGCGAATTTTTTTTTGTTCGTTCTTATCAAACCATCCTTCAAATGGAGACAAATGTTGTTTGAATAACATTTTTGATTTATAAGACGCAATAAGGGCTAATCTAACTCGTTCTTTATGCATCATACCATCAATTGTTTTATTCGCTAATAAATAAAACGTATGTAAGCGACTCGCTTCCTCGTCTATATATTTACCTATATTAAATACTTTCGCTGCTTGATGGAATACTTCCCAGTCTTTTGCTGACATAGAAATGAGCCCTGTTTCTTCAAGCTGCTGACAAATCAATCTTCCATGTTTAATAAGCTGCATTACAAATTCCATATCCATTTCATATTCATGTGATAATAAATACAAACTTTCTTCGACTACGTTCGGATAATATGAAATCCCCAAATCTTTTGTCAACTCTTCATAGAAAACACCTTCTCGTAATCCTTTTCTACTTAATACAAATGCTGGTGCCTCTATAACATTAACAAGTGTATGAAATACTTCGACTGCTGGAAGAATTGTATCTGCTCGATCTTTTGCCAATCCTTCTAATTTTTGGAGTTCCATAAACGACAATACTTCCAATTCTTCTTTCACATTTTTAATATCTTCTTCTTTCATCTTGTATAAATGTACCCCTGCTATCGGATAACAAATTAAATTTTGATGGATTTTCACTAAGTTCCTCGCACTACCACCAATTGCAATAAGAGGAAATTTCTTGTCAATTAACCATGGTAATGTTCGAAATTGATATTCTAAGTACGTTTGAATCTTTTCCAACTCTTCTTTAGTAGGTATATCCTCTTTAATAAATTGTTGCTTTAAAGAAAGTGCTCCAAAAGGAAAGCTATGATACTCTAAAATCTCCCTATTTCGAAAGTATGTAACTTCCGTACTTCCTCCACCAATATCTACTGTAATTCCTTCAGAGAACGAAGTTGAATTCATAACTGCTAAATAGCCGTAACGCGCTTCTTCATATTCCGATAATACTCTAAGAGTAAAGTCTGTTCGTCCTTCAACAAGTTTTTTAATTTCCTCTTGATTCTCAGCCTGTCTAATTGTTGCTGTCGCGACACAAAGTACATGATGCAACTGGTGGAATCGTGTACTTTCTTGAAATTGAAATAATGTTTGTAACAATACCTCTATTCCTTCTTCAATCAATACACCATCGATTAAGTAATTCCTTAATCGCGCAACCACTTTCGTATTTTCAATCTCTTTATAAAAACCTCCGTTTTGTTTTTCATAAATAACTAAACGCATTGTATTAGATCCAATATCTATAATGGCATATTGCTGTTTTAATATTTCTTTCAAAATTCTCACTCTTTCATTATCAAATTTCTAAAACACATTACTATTATACAAAATAGTTGTTTTTTGTAACAATATTGCTTTAATATTGAAAATATATACAATCACTTTTTGCATATAATAAAAACCTCTTTTATTTATGGTATAATAATGAAAAATTGAAAGGAGATTCAATATGAAACCTTCACAACCACAATCTCAATTACAAAACCAACATTCTATTAATCGACTAGCTCAATCTATTTTCGTTGTGAATCGTCATGCTAAAGCTGCAACTAATCCGAAGTATTTATACTGGTTAAAAAAGACGGCTTTAGAACGCTTAATTGCTGAAAAAAAAGCTATTAAAGAAGGATTACATTTTTCTAGAAATCCACGTTTTAGCCAACAACAATCCGATGTTCTTATACGTTTAGGTGATTATTTTTTCCATATTCCTCCTACCAAAGAAGATTTTCGAATCCTACCACACCTTGGTCATCTTGAATCCTCCTATCGAAATCCGAAAACAACCTTATCTTTAACAGTAGCAAAAAAGACACTTCAAGATTATATTGGTCCTGAAGCACTGAAACAAGAAAAAAAATTAAGTGAACCTGTCCCGTGGTATAGTCGTACGTATACAAAAAAATAAAACAGTTTGGCCCATTGTAGGCCAAACTGTTTTATTTTTTCTCTTCTTTAATTTTAATATTTGCTTGTTTATAAAAAGCTATTTTTTCTGTATTATAAGATTTTGTAAATTCATTAAACTTGTCTTTTTCTGATTCAATATCTTTATAAGACTGATTTACTGTTTTTACTTTTTCACTAATATCTTTTAATTTTGTACCTTTATCTTGTAGCATTGTATATAATTCTTTTTCTTGTTTTAACGATTTACTATAGCTATCATACATCTTGTTAAATGAATCATGTCGTTTCTCATATGTGCTTTTCACTTTATCCGCTTGATCTTTTAATTTCTTATCTTCAATTTTTTTCACATATTTATCTGCTGACTTCACTTCTTCTTGTGCCTTATTTAAAGATTCTTTTTCTTTTGTAAGCACCTTTTCTCGTTCATCTGTATTTTTCACTGCTTTGTTCAGTTTTTCCTTAACAGTTTGATTATTATCTTTTCCTTCTTGAACGATCTGGTTATATAATTCTTGTCCCTCTTTTTCTAAAGTTTCAAGTTTCTTTGCATCTTCGAACATTGTTTTTTCTTGTTTTGCAGCATTTTCAAACGCAACATATAATTCTTCTTCTGGTTTCGGCCCGAAACAACCGGCTAATAAAGTCATTGATAATGCAGTTACAATTGCTAATTTACTATACTTCAACATCTTTTTCCTCCTACTTATATACGATCATCGTGTAAAAAACCATGAAAATTATGTATCCTTCTATACAATTCACACTCACATCTTTTTACGAAGATCATTCCTATTGTTTATAACGTTTGTACAAAATTATTACTTGAAATTACGTTTTACATCACTCTCTTTGAATTATCCAGCAGTTTCATATCCATCTTAATAGCGTGACTTTACTTAGTACTTCTTAAAACTTGTTCACACTATGTGCTACATTCAAGTACAGCGGAATTCATCACAGCCATAATAATTTGAAGAACAACAGTAATAATTCACCTGATAAAAGATGTTCGTTGTTTTCTCACGTCTATCATTCTATCATTCCCTTTCCTGCTTTCTATCAAATAATCCCTTTGTTCATTTTACACAGTATAAATGCTACCTTGCAACAACTTACAAATACTCTTTTCATTTCCTAAAAAGGAAAAGTGTAGAGCATGCTTTCCTCTACACTTTAAAAATGAAACACATTGTGCAAAATGCATTGACACATCCATCATAATTATATGCTTATTTCATATATTTTTAAAGACTTTTATTACAATAAAAGTTATTTTTGTAATAAAAGTCAAAAGAATGTTACATTAAAAAACTTCTTCATATCATATTTCTTGAAATCAAAGTTTCACTAATTTCCTTACAAATCCCTATGCTGATACAATTGATTTTGTGCTTTTCTTAACAATTCTTCAAAAGTTTTCCCTTCTATTGGATAACTAGCAGCTCCAAATAATAGAGTCATACTTAACAAGCCATTTTCTATTTCACTTTCAATATTTTTCATTAATCTGTTTGTTATTGTCGACTTTTCATGTCCGTTATCAATTGCTACAATAACATACTTATTTTCATCCCATCTAGTAACGACATCTCCTTTACGAATTGTCTTTACAATCGTACTCTCCAATTTTTGTACTAACACCTCCATTTTTTTTTCTTGCACCGTTTCTTTTAGTTCTTTCCATTCTTTCATAGAAAGAATGTACACTGTAATATTATGAGAATCTCGTTCTGATAAAGCAGCTACTTTCTCAAAGAAATCAACTACAAAATCATTACTTGCCATTCCTCCTTCCGTATCCGTACGCCCGCTCGCTCTTTTATCATACCAATGCCCAAAATAATAACTGAGTACCATTTGCAATATATAAATAATAAAGACGGTATAAAATGATCGCGAATCCAGTTTTGTAATTACATCCTGAAGCGCAATCCATTCTGTAACTGCCACTGTATTCCCAAGTAATAATCCACTAATTTTCCCTTTATGTTTCATATTTCCCCTCCTTTCTATACCAATATATGTTTCTATAACAATTATGTTTTTCTACAAAATAAAAAATGTACATATTGAGTGTACATTTCCGCTTAAGCTTGTCTACCATCTCTATTCTATTTCATATATATACTATATATCGTTTTAGAAAGGTGGTGACCCATATGCTACAAAAAGAAAATCTATCAGATATTATGCGTTTACTAGCCGGTTTTCTGTTATCGTTAAAATTACTGTTTAATTCTTTCGGAGTGAACTTTATTACCAACGATCAAATAGACGCTATTGTAAATGTTGCTTCCTTTCTGTTCATTCTATATTTTGGTTATACAAATAATTATGTAGGTAAAAAAGGAATCGAGCAAAAAAAAGTACTCAAAAAGCACAACCTTCACTAAAAAAAGGAACCTTTCATATAGGTTCCTTTTTTTCATTGTCGCACAACAACTTCATTTGTTTGCAGTGGACCATATGATACTCCGTTATATTGAAATGTATATGTAGCCTGAAATAATGCGTTTTTGAGTGCTTTATCTTTATTTGCTTTTATTTTACAAATTAATTCTACCTTTTCATTCGGTAATAAATTATCGATTCGCCACCTTACAAGTTGGAATAGAAACTCACTTATCCCCTTATCTACCTTTAATGAATTAGGGATATATGCAAAATAATCGCGAATCATATGACTTACTACAACCCGTGAAATCATTTCTATTCCTTTATTTTCAACTTCAATTCGAATAATAAGTATGTCGTTTACATCATAGGTCAGTTCATATGAAAATTTTTCTTTATACATACTACGGATTTGCAATGTAACTGCTACATTGGGACATTCGTTTTCCTTTTTTGAGCCATCAATCCATAATACCGGTTGTAGCGGTATTGAACGTCTTCCTTGATCCGAAATTCGTTTCCATATTTTCATAATAATATTCACCCCATTTCAGATGCATCATTCATACGACCTTATTCTGCCTCTCTACCCAATACAAACGATATATAGTTATTGCTCTTTCTTTTATCCTATTCGACAATGTAAAGAAAAAACCATTTTTCATCTGCTAACAGAAGGTATTCTTACTGAAATATTTTTTTACAATTTCCTTCATTGACTTTATACCAATATTAAGTATTACTCACTCTTTCGCAGTCCATACAACAGAATATTTTGACGGATGAAAAAGTTTGCCTTTTAGTCAAATTTGACTATAATATTCTTTATGGCTTGTGCACTTGTGTAAATTGATTTGAAAGAACTGTCCTTTACATTTTTATGCGCTGCACTCAAAACTTAATATAGTTTACTTATTTTTAAAGGAGGGTTATATTTGGAATCTCAATTATCAAAAAAAGACTCCAACAAGACAAAATTTGTTGTTGCTGGTTTACTACTTGGTATTTTAATGGCGGCAATGGATAATACAATTGTTGCAACAGCAATGGCAACGATCGTTGGAGACCTAGGAGGATTTGACAAGTTCGTTTGGGTCACATCTGCATATATGGTAGCAACAATGGCAGGTATGCCTATATTCGGAAAACTTTCTGATATGTACGGACGGAAACGTTTTTATATCGGTGGCCTCATTCTTTTCTTATTCGGTTCTGCGCTTTGCGGAACAGCATCTAGTATTGAGCAGTTAAGTATTTATAGAGCAATTCAAGGGATTGGCGGGGGGGCTCTTATGCCTATTGCCTTCACAATTATGTACGATATATTCCCACCAGAAAAACGCGGAAAAATGACAGGACTATTCGGTGCCGTTTTCGGGACATCTAGTGTGTTCGGTCCTTTATTAGGTGCTTATATTACAGACTATATAAGTTGGCACTGGGTCTTCTATATTAATATTCCATTAGGGCTTATCTCCTTCTTCTTCATTACTAAATACTACAGTGAATCTCTAGAATTTAGAAAACAAAAAATTGATTGGGCTGGCGCTATTACACTTGTTATTAGTATCGTTTGCTTAATGTTCGCCTTAGAACTTGGTGGTAAAGAATATGCATGGAATTCCACTGTAATTATCGGTTTATTTACAACAGTTGTTATTATGCTCATTATTTTCTTCTTCGTAGAACGAAAAGCAACGGAGCCTATCATTTCTTTCCATCTCTTTAAAAAACCTTTATTCGCAGCTAGCCAAGGCGTTGCCTTTTTCTATGGTGCCGCTTTTATTATCTGTACAGTTTATATTCCAATCTTCGTTCAAGGTGTTCTCGGCGGTTCAGCTTCTAATGCTGGATTAATTTTAACACCTATGATGGTTGGCTCTGTAATTGGAAGTCAAACAGGTGGACAGTTAGCTTCACGAACAAGTTATCGTAACATCATGATCGTATCTGGCGTTTTCTTTGTAATTGGTATTTATTTATTAAGCACTTTAACGATGGATACACCTCGTCTACTTGTAACACTATTTATGGTTCTCACTGGACTTGGAGTTGGTTTCTCGTTCTCAGTTTTAAGTATGTCTTCTATTCACAAGTTAGAAATGCGAGACCGTGGTTCTGCTACATCAACAAACTCATTCTTCCGTTCACTCGGTATGACTCTTGGTGTAACAATTTTCGGTACCATTCAAAATCATATTTTTACTAATAAATTAAGCACGGTGTTCCCTCCTGAACTAGCTAAATTAGCTCCACAGGGCGGAGACACAAGTTTCTTATTATCACAAGGTGCTACCGAGAAGATGCCACCTGAAATATTAACTGGTATTAAAGAGGCTCTCGCTACATCTATTGCCAGTACATTCTTCTGGGCACTTATCCCAGCTGTACTAAGTATTATTTGTATTTTACTTATGGGAAATGAACGACTATTTACAGGTCCAAAAACGAAACAAAAACAAAAGCAAGTAAGTTAGTATAGAAAAAAGAAACGGCATATCCTTTATGAAAAAGGGTATGCCGTTTATAATATATAAAGCAAATCTTTAATCAGTAAGGAACCATTCCCACTGGCTATTATCCCTAACCAAGCGGGATAAAGTTTCTATATACAGGAGAAAGAAACAGTAAACAATAACATAGACAAAAGTGTGCATATATAGCAAAAAAGTAATTATGAAACAATATAAACCAAAAGAATTTTCAGAAATGCTTAATGTCTCTGTTAAGACATTGCAAAGGTGGGACAATCAAGGTGTGTTACCTGCTTACCGAAACCCAAAAGGAAGAAGATATTATAAAGAAGAACAGTATAAGGAATATATGGGTATTCAAGAAGACCTTGTTCAGGATTTAATATCTATCATTCATGTATTTAGGTGTAGAATATATGGATTGAGAAAATACAACTGTAAAAAGTGGCACAGTATATCAAAGAGCAGGAAGATATTTTGTATCTGTACTTTGCGAATTGGAAGAAATGGCAACAAAGTTAGCACTCAATAAAATAGGTCTAGGGATTGATTTAGGAGTGAAGGATTTTGCTACAAGTAGCGATGGTATCGTTCATGAAAACATCAACAAAACAATAAAAGTAAAAAAGATAGAAAAACGGTTAAAACGTGAACAACGCTCTTTAGCACGTAAATTTGAAAATCTAAAAAAGAGAGGTGAAAAATCTGTTACTAATAAAAGAGTGAATATAGATAA